>CAMHFN010000004.1 GCA_946184615.1 uncultured Bacteroidales bacterium | reverse complement strand
AGAAGACAGTGCTTCAATAGTGGCATCAAGATGCTCGTTGTGAAAAACTCCCTCCTGCACAAAGCCATGATGCAGTTGGAAGGCAAGGACTTCACCGACCTTTTCGAAGTCCTCAAAGGCTCAACAGCCGTGATGCTTTGCGAGACGGGTAATGCCCCCGCCAAACTGATCAAGAGTTTCCGTCAGAAAAACGACCGCCCCATCCTTAAAGGCGCCTATATCGAAGAATGCTGCTACATCGGCGACGACATGGTCGACACCCTGTGCAACATCAAGTCGAAGAACGACCTCATCGCTGATATCATCGCTCTGCTGCAGTCACCTGTGAAGAACGTCATCAGCGGACTCCAGGCCGGCGGACACAAGCTCTCCGGAATTCTCGAGACCTTGTCAGAAAAGGCAGAATAAATTGGAATAGTTTAAAATTGTATAACGCTTAAAATTAAAATTAAAATGGCAGATCTTAAAGCTTTTGCTGAACAATTAGTGAATCTTACCGTGAAGGAAGTGAACGAACTCGCTACCATCCTGAAAGAAGAATACGGTATCGAACCCGCCGCCGCTGCTGTCGCAGTCGCCGCTCCCGCCGCTGGTGGTGCCGCCGCCGCTGCTGAAGAGAAAACTTCTTTCGATGTCATCCTGAAATCAGCCGGCGCCGCCAAGCTGGGCGTTGTGAAACTCGTGAAGGAACTCACAAGCCTCGGCCTGAAGGAAGCTAAGGAACTCGTTGACGCAGCTCCTAAGGCTATCAAGGAAGGTGTGAGCAAAGACGAAGCCAATGCACTTAAAGCCCAACTCGAAGAAGCAGGTGCAGAGGTCGAAATTAAATAAGAAGGATTTATTTCCCGCAAAAAAACGTGGCATTCAACCTCAGTCCCAAGCTCCATTGGGGACTGAGGTTTGTGCCGTTTTTTCGCTCTGAGCTTTCGCTTCTTGTTTTTTCCGTTCTTTATTTTCTCTTCACACACCACTAAAACCTAAATACCTTGGCAACAACAACCGAAAGAATCAGCTTCGCGTCCATTAAGAAACCTTTCGAATATCCCGACTTCCTCGATATTCAACTGCAGTCGTTTAGGGACTTCTTCCAACTGGAAACCAATCCCGACAACAGAAAGAATGAGGGACTCTACAAGGTTTTCTCCGAAAACTTCCCCATCACCGACGCGAGAAACAATTTCATCCTCGAATTTCTTGACTATTATATCGATGCTCCGCGTTATAGCATCGAGGAGTGCATCGAACGCGGACTCACTTTCAGCGTCCCGCTCAAAGCCAAATTGAGACTTTCGTGCACGGATGAAGACAATGAAGACTTTAAGACCGTTGACCAGGATGTCTATCTGGGCATGATCCCTTACATGACCCCCAGAGGCACCTTCGTGATCAACGGCGCTGAACGTGTCGTGGTGTCACAACTGCACCGTTCACCAGGTGTGTTCTTCGGCCAAAGCCAACACACCAACGGTAAGACATTGTACTCGGCCCGTATCATCCCCTTCAAAGGATCGTGGATGGAATTCTCGACCGATATCAATGACGTGATGTACGCTTACATCGACCGTAAAAAGAAATTGCCGATCACCACGCTGCTCCGCGCCATCGGCTATGAAACCGACAAGGAAATCCTTGAAATCTTCAACCTCACCGAGGAAGTGAAGGTCAACAAAGCCAGCCTCAAACGTGTGCTCGGCCGTAAACTTGCCGCCCGTGTGCTGCATTCCTATTTCGAGGACTTTGTCAACGAAGATACCGGCGAATGCGTCTCCATGGAACGTAATGATATCATCATCGAACGTGAGACCGTCCTGGAAGAAGAACATATCCAAAAAATCATCGACTCCGGTGCCAAGACCATCTTCCTGCACCGTGAAGATGATGTGGATGAAGAAGGTCGTGCCTCCGACTACTCGGTGATCTTCAACACCATTAACAAAGATACGTGTAACTCCGAGAAGGAAGCCGTCGAATATATCTATCGTTTGCTGCGTAGCGCTGACCCGCCCGATGAGGAAACAGCCCGTGGCATCATTGAGAAACTTTTCTTCTCCGACAAGCGCTATGACCTTGGCCTCGTCGGTCGTTATCGTATCAACCGTAAGTTGAACCTTGAAATCGACCCCGAGACTCGCGTCCTTACCAAGGAAGACATCATCGCCATCATCAAATACTTGGTGGAGATGCTGAGCGGCAAGGCCGAAGTCGATGATATCGACCACTTGAGCAACCGTCGTATCCGTACCGTCGGCGAACAACTCTATGCCCAATTTGGTGTCGGCCTCAACCGTATGGCTCGTACCATCCGTGAGCGTATGAACGTTCGCGATAACGAGGTGTTCACCCCGATGGACCTGATCAACGCCAAAACGCTGTCGTCAGTCATCAACTCGTTCTTCGGAACCAACCAGCTGTCGCAGTTCATGGACCAAACCAACCCGCTTTCGGAGGTGACGCACAAGCGCCGTATCTCTGCTCTGGGTCCTGGCGGTCTGTCACGTGAGCGTGCTGGCTTCGAAGTCCGTGACGTGCACTACACGCACTATGGTCGTCTGTGTACCATCGAGACTCCTGAAGGTCCCAATATCGGTCTTATCTCCTCACTCTGCGTGTTCGCAAAGATTAATAGCCTTGGCTTTATTGAGACTCCTTACCGTGAAGTGAAAAACGGTGCGGTCGATTTCAGCCAACCTCCGATCTACCTTACTGCAGAAGAAGAGGAAAATAAAATTATTGCCCAGGCCATTACGCCTATGGACGACAACGGCCACTTCACTGAAGATGCCATCAAGGCTCGTTATGTGGCTGACTATCCTATCGTTACCCCTGATGAGATTCAGTTGATCGATGTGGGTCCCAACCAAATCGCTTCCATCGCCGCCTCCTTGATTCCTTTCTTGGAACACGACGATGCCAACCGCGCTTTGATGGGATCGAACATGATGCGTCAGGCTGTGCCTCTGATGAACCCCGAAGCCCCTATCGTCGGTACTGGTATTGAACGCTTTGTTGCCAAGGATTCACGCGTTCTTATCACCGCCGAAGGCGAGGGTGAAGTCGTCTTCGTCGACTCTACCAAGATCACAATCAAGTACGACCGCACCGACGAGGAACGCCTAGTTAGCATGGATGACGACTATAAGACTTATCACCTGACCAAGTATGCCAGGACGAACCAAAACACAAGCATCAACATCAAGCCTACAGTACGCCGTGGCCAGCGTGTACACAAAGGTGACATCATCACCCAAGGGTATGGCACACAGAATGGCGACTTGGCACTCGGCCGTAACCTCAAGGTCGCATTCATGCCTTGGAAAGGTTACAACTACGAGGATGCTATCGTGATTTCAGAGCGTATCGTTAAGGAAGACTTGTTTACTTCCATCCACGTTGAAGAATTCACCCTTGAAGTGCGCGATACCAAGCGCGGCCTTGAAGAGTTGACCAACGATATCCCGAATGTCAGTGCCGATGCTACCAAGGACTTGGACGAGCACGGCTTGATCCGTGTGGGTGCCGAAGTCAACGAGGGCGACATCCTCATCGGTAAGATCACGCCTAAGGGCGAGAGCGATCCCACTCCTGAAGAGAAATTGCTGCGCGCCATTTTCGGCGACAAAGCCGGTGATGTCAAGAACGCCTCATTGAAAGCAGGTCCCTCCATGAAGGGTGTGGTGATCGGCAAACGCCTCTTCTCCAGACTCCAGAAAGACCGTAAGTCGAGAGCTAAGGACAAGGAAGACATCGCTAGAATCGATGCCGCTGCCAAAGTCGAGCTTGATGACCTGAAGAAGAAGTTGGTGGAGAAACTGATGATCATCCTAAATGGAATGACCTCAGCAGGTGTCTACAACAACTTTAAGGAACAACTCATTCCTAAGCGTGTCAAGTTTGCTCAGAAGACCTTGATGGAACTCGACTACTCTGTCGTCAACCCCCACAAGTGGACCAGCGACGAGAAGAAGAATGAGATGGTGGCTACCTTGATTGATAACTACACTGTGAAATTTAAGGAAGTCCAAGGTAAGTACAACCGTGAGAAGTACGTGGCCAGCGTTGGTGACGAACTTCCGAACGGCATCATCCAAATGGCTAAGGTGTATGTGGCCAAGAAACGCAAGTTGATGATCGGCGATAAGATGGCCGGTCGTCACGGTAACAAGGGTATCGTCTCCCGTATCGTCCGTGCCGAGGACATGCCGTTCCTCGCCGATGGTACTCCAGTCGATATCGTGCTGAACCCCTTGGGTGTGCCTTCTCGTATGAACTTGGGTCAGATCTACGAAACCGTGTTGGGTTGGGCTGGTCATGAACTCGGTATGAAGTTCGCTACCCCGATCTTCGACGGTGCTTCGCTCGAACAGATCAATGCCTTGATGGAGAAAGCCAGACTTCCGAAGAACGGCCGTGTCCAACTCTATGATGGTGAGACAGGAGAACCTTTCGACCAGCCTGCCACGGTGGGTTACATCTATATGCTGAAACTGCATCACATGGTCGACGACAAGATGCACGCCCGTTCCATCGGACCATACTCATTGATCACGCAGCAGCCTCTCGGTGGTAAAGCCCAGTTCGGCGGTCAGCGTTTCGGTGAAATGGAGGTTTGGGCCCTTGAAGCCTTCGGCGCAAGCAATGTGCTTCAAGAGATCTTGACCGTGAAGTCCGACGACGTGGTGGGTCGTGCCAAGGCTTACGAAGCCATCGTCAAAGGCGACAACATGCCGGTGCCGGGTACTCCCGAATCCTTCAACGTCTTGATCCACGAACTCCGTGGTCTGGGACTTGAGGTGACTTTTAAAGATAAAGATGGTAATGTCTTGAATTAATATAGGAGCGATATATGGTCAATAACACAATCAATAGCAACTTTGCCAGTATTACGGTAAGCCTTGCGTCTCCCGAATCTATCCTCGCCCGTTCCTACGGTGAGGTGCTGAAACCGGAAACCATCAACTACCGTACCTATAAGCCTGAACGCGATGGTCTGTTCTGCGAAAAGATCTTCGGTCCCGTCAAGGACTGGGAGTGCCACTGCGGTAAGTACAAACGTATCCGCTATAGAGGCATCAAGTGCGACCACTGCGGTGTGGAAGTCACCGAGAAGAAAGTCCGTCGTGAACGTATGGGTCATATCCAATTGGTCGTTCCCGTAGCTCATATTTGGTATTTCCGCTCGCTTCCCAACAAGATCGGTGCTCTGCTGGGCATTCCTTCCAAGAAGCTTGAATCTATCATTTACTACGAGCGTTATGTGGTGATCCAACCAGGTGCGCTTGAAGGTGCTGCCATCCCGAATGACAATGAAGGACGTACAGTCCAATATAAGGAGTTCCTCACCGAGGAAGAATACCTCGACCTGCTCGAAACCCTTCCCATTGAAAACCAATACCTTCCTGACGATGACCCGAACAAGTTTATCGCCAAGATGGGTGCCGATGCCGTTTACGACCTCTTGACCAAGCTTGACCTTGACAAGGAATCGTACATGCTTCGTGACAAGGCTAACTCTGAGACGGCTCAACAGCGTAAGCAGGAAGCTCTGAAACGTCTTCAAGTGTTCGAGGCTTTCCGTGAAGCCAATAAGCACATGGAGAACCGTCCGGAGTGGATGATCGTGAAAATCGTTCCCGTCATCCCGCCCGAATTGAGACCTCTCGTCCCGTTGGATGGTGGCCGTTTCGCTACCTCCGACCTCAACGACCTCTACCGTCGTGTGATCATCCGCAACAACCGTCTGAAACGACTCATCGAGATCAACGCTCCTGATGTCATCATGCGTAATGAAAAACGTATGTTGCAGGAAGCCGTCGACTCCCTCTTCGATAACTCACGTAAGTCGAGCGCCGTCAAGACCGACTCGAACCGTCCACTGAAATCGTTGAGCGACAGCTTGAAAGGTAAGCAAGGTCGTTTCCGTCAAAACTTACTGGGTAAACGTGTCGACTACTCTGGCCGTTCGGTCATCGTGGTCGGTCCAGACCTGAACATGAACGAATGCGGTTTGCCGAAAGACATGGCTGCTGAGCTCTTCAAACCATTTGTCATCCGTAAGATGATTGAACGTGGTATCGTGAAGACCGTGAAATCAGCTAAGAAGATCGTCGACCGCAAGGAACCTGTTGTCTGGGATATCCTGGAGAATATTCTGAAGGGTCACCCGATCCTTTTGAACCGTGCTCCTACACTTCACCGTCTGGGTATTCAGGCCTTCCAACCCAAGTTGGTTGAAGGTAAGGCCATTCGTCTGCACCCCTTGGTATGTACGGCATTCAACGCCGACTTCGACGGTGACCAGATGGCTGTCCACGTACCGCTGGGCAATGCTGCCGTGCTGGAGGCTCAGATCCTGATGCTTGCTTCGCATAACATCCTGAATCCTTCCAATGGTGCGCCGATCACCCTGCCTTCACAAGACATGGTTCTTGGCTTGTATTATATCACCAAACCTCGTAAGAGCACTCCCGACCATATCGTGAAAGGTGAAGGCATGTCCTTCTATTCACCCGAAGAGGTTATCATTGCTCATAACGAGAAACGCGTGGATATGCACGCCATCATCAATTGTCGTGTGAAAGTACGCGAAAATGACGAAATCGTTACCAAGAAGATTGAAACTACTGTGGGTCGTGTCATCTTTAACCAGGTGGTTCCCGAAGGGTACGGCTACATCAACCAGCTGCTGACCAAGAAGTCGTTCCGCGGCATCGTCGGTGAGATGGTGCGTCTGCTTGGTACGGCTGTGACTACCAAGTTCTTGGATGATATCAAGAACATGGGTTACTACATGGCTTATAAAGGAGGTCTGTCGTTCAACCTCGGTAACGTGCTGGTGCCGGCTGCTAAGGAAACCCTTATCGCTGATGCCAATGCCAAGGCCGCTGAAATCCGTGAATACGAAAAGATGGGCTTCATGGGCCCCAACGAGCGTTACAACCAGATCGTTGACCTTTGGACCGATGTCAATACCCGCTTGACTAAAGAGGTGATGGAGATCCTATCGTCTGATGACCAGGGCTTCAATCCTGTTTACATGATGCTGCATTCTGGCGCTCGTGGTTCTGAAGCTCAGGTTTCACAGCTCTGCGGCATGAGAGGTCTGATGGCCAAGCCTATGAAGGCTGGTTCAGGAGGTGCTGAAATCATCGAGAACCCGATTCTTTCGAACTTCCAGGAAGGCCTTTCCGTGTTGGAGTACTTCATCTCCACCCACGGTGCCCGTAAGGGTTTGGCTGATACCGCTTTGAAGACTGCTGACGCTGGTTATCTGACCCGTCGTCTGGTCGATGTCGCCCACGATGTCATCATCACTTGTAAGGACTGCGGTACCCTCCGCGGTTTGACTGTTTCCCGCGGTGAAGAACTGAAGGAGCCGGGCAAGCACTCCCTGTTGTATGATCGCATCTTGGGTCGTGTGGCCTTGCATGATGTCATCAGCCCGCTTACCGGAGAACTGATTGTCGCTGGTGGCGAGGAAATCAACGAAGAGTATGCTGAAGCCATTGACGAATCACCGCTTGAAAGCGTTGAGATCCGTTCCGTGCTGACTTGTGAGGCTAAGCACGGTGTATGCGCCAACTGCTATGGCCGTAACCTGGCTTCAGGTAAATTGGTTCAGAAAGGTGAGGCTGTGGGTGTCATCGCTGCACAGTCCATCGGTGAGCCTGGTACCCAGCTGACACTTCGTACCTTCCACCAAGGTGGTAAGGCTTCGAAGAACCTTGTGGTGAATAGCACTGACGCCAAGTACGACGGTGTCCTTGAAATCGAAGAGCTTCGTTCAGTGGTCGCTGAGCGAGAAGGCGTGAAATGCCAGATCGTGATTGGCCGTTCTGCTGAAATGAAACTCCGTGACAAGAACACAGGCGTTGTATTGATGACGGTCAATATTCCTTACGGTGCAAAACTGTATTTCGAAAATGGTGCAGAGGTCAGCAAAGGTGATAAGATCTTTGAATGGGACCCCTACAACGCCACAATCGTTTCAGAATTCGCTGGTAAGGTACGCTTCGTGAACGTAGTCGAAGGCGTCACTTATCATAGTGAGACTATCGCTGAGACTGGATTTAGTGAGCGTGTTATCATCGAAGGTAAGCGTGGTACCAAGAACCCGCAAATCGAGATCATCAACGACAACGATGAAGTCCTGGCCGTGTACGACTTGCCTGTGGATGCTCACGTAGTGGTGGACGAAAACGAAGAAATCAAGGCAGGTGACCAAATGGTGCGTATCCCGCGTAACGTCTCTGGTGGTGGTGATATCACCGGTGGTCTGCCGCGTGTCACAGAGCTGTTCGAGGCTCGTAATCCTTCCGACCCGGCGGTGGTGTCCGAAATCGATGGTACGGTTCACCTTGAGAAGAAACTCAAGCGTGGTAACCGTGAGATTGTCATCACTTCCAAGACGGGTGACCAGAAGCGTTACTTGGTGCCTACCTCCAAGCAGATTCTGGCCCAGGAGAACGACTATGTGAAGGCAGGTCAGCCGTTGTCTGATGGTGCCATCACGCCTACCAGCATCCTTGACATCATGGGACCCATGAAGGTTCAGGAGTATATCGTCAATGAAGTCCAGAGCGTGTACCGCTCACAAGGTGTGACGATCAACGACAAGCACTTCGAGGTCATCGTGCGTCAGATGATGCGTAAGGTGGAAATCAGTGAACCTGGCGACACCCGCTTCCTTGAAGGGGAACTGGTCAGCAAGCTGACCTTCCAAGAGGAAAATGACGAGATCTACGGCAAGATGGTGGTTACCGATCCCGGTGATTCCGAGACCCTCTCTGCCGGACAGATTGTTTCGGCTATGCGGTTGCGTGATGAGAACTCCTTACTGAAACGTAAGGACCTCAAGCTGGTTGAGACCCGTCCTACCATGCCGGCTACTGCTAAGCAGGTGCTCCAGGGTATCACCCGTGCCGCTCTGCAAACCGATAGCTTTATGTCAGCTGCCTCCTTCCAGGAAACCACTAAAGTCCTGACGAATGCTGCCATCAGTGCCAAGACCGACTATCTGCTTGGCATGAAGGAGAATGTTATCGTCGGCCATAAGATTCCTGCAGGTACTGGCCTCCGTGAGTATGATGACCTGATCGTTGCCTCGCGTGAGGAATACGAAGCCTTGAAGGAAAAAGGTGCGGTCCTCGCGGATTAATCCTTAATTGTAAATGAATGTAGAGACGCAAGATTTTGCGTCTCTACTTTTTTATAAATCCATCAAAAAAGAATACCATGGACGAAAAACAAAAAAACCAAATCAATATTGAACTGACCGACGAAGTTGCCGGTGGTATCTATTCCAATTTAGCTATCATTACTCACTCACCGACCGAATTTGTGCTCGACTTCGTGAGCCTCATGCCCGGCGCACCCAAAGCGAAGGTGAAGTCAAGAATCGTAATGACTCCTCAACATGCCAAACGTCTCTATAAAGCCTTGGCTGATAATCTGAGCAAATACGAGAATTCTTTTGGCCCTATCAAAGACGCAGGCACAGAGATGCTGCCCCCGTTCACCATGGGACCCAAGGCACAAGCCTAAGGGATAATTTAGAATTAAGAATTTAGAGATTTCTTCTCCTAATTCTTAATTCTAAATTCTAAATTCAAATAAACTCAATGTTTTCTTCCGAGGTGTACTTCTCACAGTAGTGGCACACCAGGCGAAGCTTTCCATCAACGTACTTCACACGGAACTTGGTAGGAATGTCATGTTCCTTGTTGGTGACGCAGTTGGGATTGAAGCACTTCACAATGTGCTCGATACGCTCGGGGATGGTTACCGTTTGCTTACGGATTACTTCGAAGTCCTTGATCTCGATGATGGAGGCGGTGGGAGCCACCAAGGCGATCTTGTTCACGTCTTCAGGATCAAAATACTTGTCTGAGACTTTTACGAACCCCTTGGTGCCATATTTCTTGCTTTCCACATTGATGCCGAGATACACGGGGTTGTTCATTTTGTCCAAGCCTAAAATCTTGACCACTTGAAACACTTTGTCAGCAGGGATATGGTCGATGACCGTGCCATTCTCAATGGCTGAAACGATCAATTCTTTTCTCTTTTCCATAACTCTTAATTCTAAATTCTTAATTCTAAATTACTTTAACCCAAGAATAGCAGCAATCAGTGCTTGACGTGCGTAAACGCCGTTCTGGGCCTGCTGGAAATAGTATGCTTTCGGATTGGCATCCACATCCACGTGGATTTCGTTGACGCGTGGCAACGGATGCAGTACACGGCAATTGGGTTTTGCGTTGGCGAGCATGGCATTACGCAACACATAGGAGTTTTTCACCTTTTCGTATTCCAACGGGTCAGGGAAACGTTCGCGTTGTACACGGGTCATGTAGATGATATCGGAATGGGGGATGACCTCCTCCAATTCAGTGAACTGCTCATATTCCAAGTGCGCATCTTTGATGTGCTGCTTCACGGTTCTGGGGAGTTTCAGCTCCACGGGCGATACTAGGTTGAATTTGGCATGGAAGTGGCTCATGGCCTCCACCAGGCTGTGGACGGTGCGCCCATATTTCAAGTCACCCACTAGGGTGATTTCAAGGTTCTCAAGGGTGCCTTGGGTCTTGCGGATGGAGTAGAGGTCGAGCATACACTGGGTGGGGTGTTGGTTGGAACCATCGCCAGCATTGATGATCGGCACTTTTGATACTTCGGAAGCGAAGCGAGCGGAGCCATCAATGGGATTGCGCATCACGATGAGGTCAGCGTAACTGGCTACCATGGTGATGGTGTCAGCCAACGATTCGCCTTTCTGGATACTAGTGCCCGAGGTGCTACTGAAGCCGATGACATTGCCTCCTAATAGTTGGATGGCCGTCTCAAAGCTGAGGCGTGTGCGAGTGGAAGGCTCGAAGAACAACGAGGCGATAATGCGTCCGTTGAGCAGATTTTGATGAGGATTCTTCTCAAAATCTTCTGCAATGTCGAGCACATGGCAAATCTCCTCGGGCGTGTAGTCGCTGATGGAGATCAAGCTGCGGTTTTTTAGTGAGATTGACATGGAATATAGTGTTTAGTTTGTTGATTAGCAAAAAAAAGACGGTTGCCTTATAGCAACCGTCTCGATTCCTTTTATTAAGCTTTCCGGTGATACTTTTTTGTACATCATCGGAATGCAAAGATACAATCTTTTTTTTCTAAAAGGGATTTTTTTGAAAAATTTATTCCTAGTCGTTAAAATTCATGAGGTTGAAAGCTACACCTGCAGTGGCAGCATGAGCTGTGCAGGAGGCGCAGATCTCAAACCATTTGCAGGGCACCACGGTAAGATGGGCGCCGTAGTTGAAGTCATTGCGGTGCCAAGTGGCAGTGTATTTGTGGTAAATGGACTGTGATTCGGTATCGATGCCAATGTTGTTACCCTCGGTGTAACCTGTTGTGACACGAGCAATACCGATTATAGGAGTGATAAAAACATAATCCTTGTAAATCGGAATCTGGTAACCTGCATTGATGGTCAAAGCAGAATGGTCGTCCCAGTTGCCCATAACGACATGGCTGTCGAACCGGTGGTCAGGATTGACGTAAACGAAATCGACATAGAATCCTGCGATGGCAGCACTGACACCAACACCAATATCAGAGAAATTCCAAGTTTCAGCGTTGCCCAGGTCACTGACAGAGCGGAATCCGACAAGACCGGTGTTGACACCAACGACGGCACGGTTCATGTTCCTTGAAAAGTCAAACCATTGGGCTTGGGCGCTGATCGTCATCATGGAGAACAGCATTGCAATTATAACTACTTTTTTCATGATAATAAAATGATTAATAATTAATGGTAATTAGTCTGCAAAAATAGTAAAAAGGAAATAGATATCGCTCCGCGCTCGTTTTTTTTCAAGGTGTAAAACGGCAAGATTCATAAATTCAAGTAAAAATTGTATTTTTGCCATTCGTTAGTAATTCTTATATCATGTTAGAAGAGCTCCTTAAACAACTGTTTATCAAGTCGTTCAAGACTTTATATGGTCAAGAACCTCCTGCGCAGCAAGTCAACTTTCAAAAGACAAGACCTGAATTCGAAGGTGATCTCACTGTGGTGGTGTTCCCCTTTGGTAAATTGGCGGGTCGTAATCCTGAACAATTAGCCAACGAGATGGGTGCCGAGATGATGAAGGAATCCCCCATGATTGCCAAATTCAATGTGGTGAAAGGCTTCCTTAATATTTTGATATCCGACACGTTCTGGATCGAGTTTTTCCGTGCGAATCATGAGAACGAGAACTACGGTCGCAAACCAGTGGAGGGAAAGACAGTGGTGATTGAATATTCTTCGCCGAACACCAACAAACCCTTGCATCTGGGCCATATTCGTAACAACCTCCTGGGTTGGAGCGTTTCTGAAATATTAAAAGCTAACGGCAAAAACGTGGTGCGTGTCAACCTGGTCAATGACCGTGGCATCCATATCTGTAAAAGCATGTTGGCATGGAAAAAGTGGGGCAACGGCTGTACGCCTGAATCCACAGGGAAGAAAGGCGACCATCTGATTGGCGACTTTTACGTTTTGTTTGACAAAGAATTTAAAAAGGAGCTGAAAACCTTGCTGCCGGCCGATTTCGATACCTTGGATGAAAAAGCCCAGGAAGAAGCCAAAGCCAAGGCTGAAGCCCAGTCCAGCTTGATGCAGGAAGCCCGCGAAATGCTGCGTAAATGGGAAGCCAACGACCCCGAGGTGCGCCAACTCTGGGAGATGATGAACCAGTGGGTCTACGATGGCTTTGATGTGACCTACAAGCGGCTCGGCGTGAGTTTCGAGAAGATTTACTACGAATCCCAAACTTATTTGCTGGGTAAGTCGCTGGTACAGGAAGGCCTTGAAAAGGGTGTGCTCTACCGCCGTGACGATAACTCCGTTTGGTGTGACCTTCGCGATGAAGGACTCGACGAGAAGTTGTTGCTCCGCCGTGATGGCACCTCGGTATATATGACACAAGATCTGGGCACCGCCCAACTTCGTGTGGAGGAATACGATCCTGAGAAACTTATCTATGTAGTGGGTAATGAGCAGATCTATCACTTTGACGTGCTGAAGCGGGTGTTGGTGCGTCTGGGCCGTGAATGGGGCAAAGACATCGAACACCTGTCATACGGCATGGTGGAACTGCCCAACGGTAAGATGAAATCACGCGAAGGCACAGTGGTTGATGCCGACGATCTTATGGACGAGATGGTGGCCACCGCCAAGAGCGTTTCCGATGAACTGGGCAAAGCCAAGGACCTTGCTCCTAAAGAGGCCGACAAGTTGTATCATACCATCGGCCTGGGTGCGTTGAAGTACTTCATCCTTCGGGTAGATCCCAAGAAGACCATGCTGTTCAACCCCGAAGAATCCATCGACTTCAATGGCAATACAGGTCCTTTCGTGCAATACACCCATGCCCGTATCTGTTCGGTGCTTCGTAAGGCTGCTGAACAAGGCATCCAGTTGGAACATGAGGTCAAAATTTCCGACCTTCAACCCAAGGAAAAGGAAATCATCGTGATGATGTACAGCTGGCCAACAGTGCTGAATCAGGCCGCCGAAGGACGTAGCCCCGCGATGATTGCCAACTACATCTTCGATCTGGCTAAGGAGTTCAACCAGTTTTATCAGGAGTGCAGTATCCTTAAGGAAGAAGATGCCAACCGCCGTATGTTCCGTTTACAAGTCTGCGACATGGTTGCGGCCTTGCTGCGTAACGCATCTGAACTCCTTGGGATTGGGATGCCTGAACGGATGTGATTTTTTAGAAGTCAGAAGAAAGAAGTAAGAATAGGTGAACGTTTTTTACATAAAAGGTGCTGCTGAAGGCCTTAATGTCCTTCCTGAAGAGGAATCCAAGCATTGTGTGAAGGTGCTGCGGATGACCGAAGGGGAACGCTTTTGTGTAACCGATGGGGTGGGAAACCTTTATGATGCGGAACTGGTGGAAGCCTTTCCCAAACGAGCAACCGTCAACTTGACGAACAAACGTCCTGGCTATGATCATTGGGGTTTCAAGCTCGAAATCGCTATCGCTCCAACCAAACTCAACGAACGTACGGAGTGGTTTCTTGAGAAAGCCACAGAAATCGGCATCGACCGTGTGCGACTGTTTACTTCTTACCATTCGGAACGCCGCGCGGCCAATGTGGAGCGGTTCCAAAAGGTGATGGTGGCCGCTATGAAGCAGTCCATTAAATCCAGACTGCCTAGGATTGACGGTTTAATTTCGTTTGATCAATTGGTGAAACAGCCCTTTGAAGGGCAGAAGTTCATCGCCTGGATTGACGATAATGTGAAGGACTGCCTATGCGATTTGTATCATAAAGGGGAAAATGTCCTGGTGTTGATTGGTCCCGAAGGGGATTTTAGTCCCGAAGAAGTGGCCTTGGCCAAAGAAAACGGCTTTGTGCCGTGTAGCCTTGGAGATGCACGTCTGCGTACGGAAACAGCAGCCATGGTGGCTTGCCATACCATACAGCTCATTAATCAGATGAAATGAAAAGAATCACAATAATTATATTGCTTCTTTTTCCTCTACTGGCTTTTGCTCAGCAACTTAACATTGCCCTGTTGAAATACCGCGGTGGGGGTGATTGGTATGGGAATCCGACTTCTTTGCCCAATCTAGTGCGTTTTTGCAATCAAAACTTGGGCACGGATATCAATCCGGATGTCCCCACAGTGGAACCTTCCAGCCCTGAAATCTTCAACTATCCCTATGTCTACATGACGGGACATGGTAATGTGGTGTTTGATGCTGTAGAAGCACAAAACCTCCGCAACTATATGCTGGCAGGCGGATTTCTGCATATCGACGACAACTATGGTATCCGCCAATATATCGAACCTCAGATGAAGAAAGTCTTCCCCGAACTGGATTTCGTGGAACTGCCTTTCTCCCATGATATTTTCAAAAAGCCGTATTCTTTTCCGAATGGCTTGCCCAAGATTCATGAGCATGACAATAAGCCGCCTCAGCTTTTTGGACTGATTTACGAGGGCCGATTGGTGTGTATCTTCACGTATGAGTGTGATCTGGGTGATGGTTGGGAGGACCAGCGAGTCCATCACGACTCCCAAGAGACCAGGGAAAAAGCCTTGAGGATGGGGGCGAATATCCTTAGATATGTCTTTGAGAATTAATTCCTCAAGAGTGCTTCTGCAGCTTTAAGCGCTTCGGGGGTGACGGTGTCGTTACTGAGCATCTTGGCAAGTTCGGCGACTCGTTCGTTGGTGGTCAACAGTTTGATGTGCGATTGGGTCCTAGAGCCTTCGTTATCCTTATAGATGAGGAAATGATGCTGTGCTTTGCTGGCCACTTGGGGTAGGTGGGTAATAGCGATGAGTTGCAGCGAAGTCCCCATCCCTTGCATGATGTCGCCGATTTTGGCTGCCACTTCACCCGAGACACCTGTGTCAATCTCATCGAAAACCAGGGTGGGGATGTAGTTATATTGCGATACTACGCTCTTGATGGAGAGCATGAGTCTCGACAGTTCACCACCCGAGGCCACTTTGCTGAGTTCGGCCACGGCCACGCCTTTGTTGGCGGAGAATAGGAAGCGGACTTGGTCTAGACCCGTGGCGTTGAAGGTTTCCAGTGGATCGAGTAGGATTTGGAACTGGGCGTGGGGCATAGCCAGCTGTCGAGCCAATTCGGTAACACCGGCACCGAAGCTTTTGGCAGCTTTCTCACGTTGCTTGTGAAGAGCGGAGGCGATTTGTTTTAGCAGCGAGGTCTGATCCTGGAGGGCTTTCTCCGCCTGTTCGATGTCTTTGTCGATGTTCTCAAAGGCATTCACTTTGGCTTCAAGCTCATCGCGCAAGGTGATCAACGCGTCAAACTCCTTCACGTGATGTTTCATCATCAATCGGTTGAGCAGGTCCATCCGTTCCTGGAGCTCTTGCATCCGTTCTTCATCGAATTGGGCATCGTCTTGCAAACGTTCCAAGTCGTATGCAATGTCTTTCAGTTCCACTTGTGTGCTTTCCACGCGTTGCTGAAGTTCGTTGGTTTGAGGGAGGAGTTGACCGAGTCGGTGCAGGGCGGAGGACAGTTCATTGAGTTGGGGTAAGATGGCGTTGTCTATGCCTTCCAAGAGTCCGTCGGCACTGACGAGAAGCGTCTTGATTTCCTCGGCATTTTCCATCACGTTCAGGCTCTGTTCGATTTCGGAATATTCGTTTCCTTGAAGCTGCGCCTTTTGCAACTCGTCGAGTTGAAACTTGAGGTAATCGTTTTCGCCGATGTTTTTTTCTGCCAAAGTTTGGAGTTCTTTCAATCGGCGGCTCAAGAGGTTGTATTGTGTAAACTCTTGCTGATATTGGGCTAACAGTGGGTTGTTTTGCGCAATTTCATCTAAAAGATGCAGTTGGAACCCTGCATCGGTCAGCAGCAGTGAATCATGTTGGGAGTGGATGTCCACAAGTCGGCTGCCAATTTCTTTCATGGCTTGAATCGTCACAGGGGTGTCGTTGACGAAGGCGCGGCTTTTCTTTTGGGGATTGAGTTCACGGCGCAGGATACATTCGGTATCGAAGTCGAGGTCGTGTGCTTCGAAGAGAGATCTCAGCTGCTCATCCTCCAGATGAAACAAGGCTTCCACCATACATTTTTTTTCTTTGTCGAACAGCACGCCGGTGTCGGCTCTTTCGCCTAATACAAAGCCGAGTGCTCCCAACAAGATGGACTTTCCTGCGCCAGTCTCGCCAGTGATGGCACTAAATCCATTGGTGAAGTCGACGGAAAGGGCTTCAATTAGGGCATAGTTCCTGATATGGAGGTGCTGAAGCATGGGAAAGGACGTTATCTTCTTCCGCCTTGCAGGATGGCATCGTATTGCGACGACTGTGCTGGGTCGATCTGTTTCATGATGTTGACAGCCTCGGTCTTTTCTTTTTGATCACCTTGACTGAACACATTGATAATCTCATCGCGTTTGGCTTCTACGATAAGCTGAAGGAAGAAACAGGTGGAATAGCTTTTGTAAACTTCCTGAAGGTGGTGAAGTGAGCGGAGGATAGCAGCACGGCCTTGCTCGGGTTTCTCTGACATCACGTCAAGTCCGAGACGGTGATAATCATATAGAAACTGATGCAGAGGAGCATAGCTGCTGTTAGTCATGTTCTCAGCCATCCAATAGCGGTTTTTGTTGCCGTCAAAGGATTTCCAACCTGGTTGTGATGAGCTTTGCGCATTGTTGACTATCTGCTGCGCAGCTTCGAAGTAGGGGGTACCACCGTTTAGCGAGAAGCTGTCGAAGTCAAGGCCCAGGAACATATATACGTAGAAGGCAATAGTGGAGGTCAGGTCTGACATGTGGGTGTTCAGGCTGAAGTCCAAAGGTTGGCCGTCGGTATATTCGAACGTGAGTTTCTGGTCCAGGTAGTTTAGCATGGGGGTAGTGTAGCTTGCCTTATAGCATGGGCGGCGCAATGCCAGGTTGAGTTCACCGGAGAACGTGTTGGAGTCGGTGCGTTCCTTGATGGTAATAGCGATGGAACACTCGATTTTCTCCGCGGTCTTGAAGTTGACATTGGTCCACTTGGTGTTGTTGATGAACTCATACAAGGCCGTTTGCAAGTTCTGGAACACGGTCTTGTCGGTGCCTGCCACTTGGTTGGAGTTGATGCGAATGTCGCATTTCAATTCTTGGGCAGTAACCGTGTTGGTGAGGAACAGGCAAACGGCTGCTATGACGGTAACGAGAAGTCTTTTCATGGGCTTAGAAATCGTCCTGGGAGTCTTTTCTCGGGTTGCGGAAATAGATCTCGTCGTGGAGAAATTCATGGATGGCGATCAGGGTCGGTTTGGGCAGACGCTCGTAGAACTTGGCGATTTCAATTTGTTCGCGATTTTCAAACACTTCCTCCAGGCTGTCATTGTTGGTGGCGAATTCCTCAATCTTCTTGTTGAGCTCTTCCTTCATTTCAGTGGCAATCTGGTTGGCGCGTTTGGTCAGGATAGCCACAGTCTCGTAGATGTTGCCGGTGCCTTTGTAAAACTGATCTTTTTGACGGGTAACCACCGTCGTTTCGGTTCTGATTTTTTTGAAATCCATGGTATTTGTCAATGTAAGTTTTCTAATTTCTTTCGTGCTTTATTGGCGATGTCAGCGGCCTCTTTCAGGTAAGGACTGTCAGGGTAGAGGTAGCTGAGCGTGTTGTATCGCTCAATACAGGCCTCGTAACGTTCTTTTTGCTTTTCAGGGACGCTGTTCGCTGCATAGTCGTAATAGGTCTTCGCCATGTCGCTGAGAATCTCTTCGCGGTGTGAAGTGTTTGGATATTTCTTCAGCAGATTCTCGAAGCTGGTAATGGCGGCGTTGTAGTTTTCCATGCGGTAGTAGAGGATGCAAATGTTGTAGTCCTTTTCCTCCAGTTTGTTGTTAAGGTCGACCAACAGCTCTTTAGCCCGCATAATGCTGTCCCCTTCAGGATAACGCTCCATATACGCTTGGAGGTGTTCGATGGCAGTAAGGGTGTTCTGTTGGTCGAGTGTGACCTTGGGAGAGGTCATGTAACTGCAATAGGCATTCATGTATGCTGCCTTTTCCGCATCGTCCGAGTAGGGGTAGTTGTTGACGAATTTATTAAAGTAATAAGCTGCAATTTCGTAGTCGTAGGTCAAGTAATAGCACATGGCGGTGCGAAAGGTGATCATTTCGCCTCGTGTTGAGCCGCGAAACGCATTGCTTAATAGGTCGAAAAGTTGAAGCGCATGGTTGTAGTCCTTGCGGTCATAGTAATCCATGGCCACCTCGTACTTCGCCTCGTTGTCGGTGCTTTTGAGCATTCGGTTGAATTCATTGCATGAACTGAGCGCCAGGAGAGCGAAACAAGTTGCTATGATAATCCTTTTTTTCATGAATCCGCAAAATTACATTTTTTTTGGCTAACAACGGGTGTTAATCGGGATTATTTTTCGATGATGAGTTTTTTGACACGATGGCCTTGCTCGCCGTCAAGATGCAGGAAATAGACACCTTGGCTCAGTTTTGAACCATCGATTACGGTTTTGTTGTTGGCTTTGCCCGACAGGAGTTGCTGTCCGAAACTGTTGATGATGCTGTAGTCGAAGCTACCAACGGTCTCAATGGTAAAGCTGCCCTTGCTGGGGTTGGGGTAGATTTCCCATGAATTGCCCAATTCTTCCACTGACCAGTTGCGGATGGTAACGGTAACTTCGCCGCTGGCACTGCTACCCTGTCCGTCGGTGACGGTGACATGATAGGTGGTCGTCGGTTCAACGGGAGTGGCAGTAGGAGTTGCACTCGTTGGGTTATCGAGGGTCTCAGAGGGTTCCCATCTATAGCTGTAATGGCCGTCGCCACCAGTGACTTCGACTCCCAGGAGCGTGCTTGTGCCTTCCTCGACAACTTCTGGGTCAGCAAAGACTTCGATAGTAAGAGGATCGTAGCT
Source organism: uncultured Bacteroidales bacterium (assembly GCA_946184615.1). Classification (GTDB taxonomy): domain Bacteria; phylum Bacteroidota; class Bacteroidia; order Bacteroidales; family F082; genus Limimorpha. The sequence goes on along the minus strand of CAMHFN010000004.1, from coordinate 110,443 downwards.
GATGCCTAAGCAACTGACATGGGCTGACCATCCTTCTGCATTCACGCTGTAATCGGAATGGAGCTTGAACGTCAAGGCACCATCGGCGTTGGTTGCGGTCACTGTGCCGGGTGTGCCGCCTCCACAATATTGTCCGATTTGTGGGGCCGATGTGGAGGTTCCATCGTAGATGTACAAAAAGTCATAGTCGTTTTCCGTGTTGAAGGTCAGGAAGGAGACTTCAATAATACCGCCTGGTACTTCCGGAAGGAAGGTCATGGTCATATCCGTGTTGTTGCTGTAGTTTGCATTCGGACCTCCATCATCGTAAAAGATGGCATCACAGGTGGTTACGGTGCCGTTGGTCATGTTATAGGCGGAGACAACCGAGATGTAATTCGGCATGTATTTGGTATTGCTTTCCCCATCGGCATTGGTTACTGTGAGGCGCACGCCGAAAGTCCCAGCTTCGTTGTAGGTCACGGTGGGATTCAGTGCGGTGGAAGTGGCAGGCGTGCCGCCTTCGAACTCCCATTCCCAACTCACTAACTGGGCACCCCATGAGTTGTCAGTGAAGTGTACGGTGCCTCCGATGCTGACGGCGGTGGCGTCGACTGTGAAGTCGGCGACGATGCCTTCAAGGGCAACCAGTTGTGCATCAATGGTGATGGCTTCGTTGTCGTTAACGGTGACCTGGGTTTCGTAAGCCTCATAGCCATTTTTGGTGATTCTTACATTGTAGGTTCCGGCCTTCACGGGACGGTGGAAGTCACCACCAGGAAGTTGTGTCGAGACGGATGCGTATTGGTCATCGTGGCCCACCAGAGTGATGGTTGCACCGCCTATGGGAGCTTTGGATTCTGCATCAACCACAGTGCCATGAATGCCGTTAAGGCATTGGTTCATAAAAGCAAAGATGGAGTTCTTGTTGATGTTCCAGAAATTAGGCATCTGGCTTGCGTTAGGGCATTTCGTATCAGAACACTCAATGGTCATCTCACGGCATTGGGCATACCCGTTCATGTAGTCTTGGCGGCCACCACCAATCATGTACCACTGTGCTCCGTTGGTAACGCCGTTGTTATATTCCGTCATGTAGCTTGAGCTGACAGCATGGCAAAGGTCGGCGTATTCATGTGAAATGAGCTGATACCAGGCATCGTCGGAATGCAGGGTGTAGGTGTTGTCCCAAGGATAGTTCATCACCTCGGCACCTCCGTGGTAGTTGGCACCCATCACAAAGTTGTTGTTTTCTGCCAACTCCATGAACCAAAGTGTTTCTTGTTGGTATGCTTCGCCGTCAGGATGGGCACTGCCGTGTGGGTCGGCATAATTACGGTTCATATCCACACCATTGGCATTGTAACGTGTGGCCCCGTAAACATTGCTGTTACCGCCGTGGAAAGTGCCATCAGGGTTGGTGAGGGGACCGACATACAAATCGATGTTGTTAAGCACATTTTGGCATTCGGGCTGTGTTGGGTTTTCAAGGAGATAGTCAATCAAACGAAGCATCAGCATCCAGCCTGTGGTCTCGTCACCGTGGATGGTGGAGGTGTATAAGAACTTGGGCTTTCCAGTGCCTGAGCCATTGTTGATATGGGCAATCAAAATCTTTCGGCCGCTCGGCAAGGTTCCAAGGGTTACTATTTCGCATTTGTCGGGATGGTCGGTGCCGAAGGCATACATCATGCTTTCGTATGCTTCGTAAGTGGGGTATTGGTCCCAGTCGTATTCGGCTCGGTTGTTGCCGTCCCACATCTCGGCCTTGAACATCATGGAAGGCGGAGTCTGAAGGGTGATGTCATACCCGAGTTTTTGAAATGCAGCAAATTCTTTGTTGTTGGCGTATGCGGTGACGGTGTTGTCATCGATGCGATCCACAGAAATGGTGTGGGCGATGGCATTGAAGTCATCATTGCCATTCAAATTGAAGGTAAAATAATACTCATTGCGTTCTTGCATGAGTTGATTCAGTTCTTGTTGGCTTTTTTGGGCAAACAGGGTGCCGCATAATAAGACAGCCAAAAAAATCAATGTTTTTTTCATCGTTACAATGTTATTTATCTCTAAATTCTAAATTTCCAATTCTAAATTCATCCAAAATATCATTTTCCACCTTTTCGTTGACGGAGACCAAAGGTAGCCGCAACACGTTTTCGCATAGCCCCATGTGGTTCATCAGACATTTAATGCCCGCGGGGTTGCCATCGGCGAAGATGAGTTGGTTCATGCGCATCATGGAATAGTGGAGCCTCAGGGCTTCTTCGGTTTTACCTTCTTTCATGGCATTCATCATGCGACTGAAAGGTCGGGTGTAGGCGTTGGCGGCCACGGAGATGACCCCTGAGGCACCCAAGGCCATAAGAGGTTGAGTGATTCCGTCATCGCCTGAAAGCACGTCGAAGTCGGAGGGCTTGTCGCGGAGGATCTCCATGATTTGCTGCAAGTTACCCGAAGCTTCCTTGACGGCGATGATGTTGGGATGTTGGGCTAGTTCCACGCAGGTGGCAGCTTGCAGGTTTACGCCCACGCGGCCGGGTACGTTGTAGAGAATCACCGGTACTGGGCTCGCATCGGCGATGGCTTCGAAGTGGGCTTTCATGCCACGCTGGTTGGGCTTGTTATAATAGGGCACCACACTGAGAATGCCTTGGACGCCCGTGAAGTCCTGCGCTTTGATTGCCTCGACGACGGCTTGGGTGTTGTTCCCGCCCATGCCGAGAAGCACGGGGAGACGACCTTGGTTGGTCCTCAAGATGGTGTCAACGACGAGTTTTTTCTCTTCAGCGTTAAGCGTAGGAGCTTCAGAGGTGGTTCCCAATACGACTAAAAAGTTGGCCCCATGGTCGATGACATGATGAACAATGCGCTCCAATGCTTCGTAGTCAACGGAGAAATCCTTTTTGAACGGAGTAATCAGCGCAACGCCTGTTCCTCTAAATATGTTTTTCATATCTCAAAATTCTAAATTCTAAATTATTAATTCCCTACCAACGCTTTCAAATACTTATACAAAGCTTCGATATCCTTCACGGGATCTGTGTTGTCACCACTGTCAATGATAAGGTCGTAAATGCCATAATGGTCGCTTTTTGTCATGCTGACTCGGAAGCCAGCATGGGGGAGGGTGGCGAGAAAATCACTGATGTCGATATGGTTTTTAGCCATGTTGACGAGGATGTGGGTCATGGGTAGTTTTCGTACTTCCTCTTGTTTTTCCGCTTTCAGCACTTTCATGAATCCGAAGTCCTTGGTGGTCACCTCGCAGTATTGGTCGCTGAGCAGGACATTGTCAGAGGCTTTCTCGGTGATGATGATGAACCTGCTTCTGCCGATGCCGAATAGGGTTTTGATGCGTTCTTCAAGGGCACGAACCGTTTGTTTGTCCAGGTCTTCGAGGATGATGATGATAGAGCTGATCTTCTCAAAATCAGGCATCTTACAACCATTTTTATTAGCGATGAACTGGTTTATGGTGCGGTTCAGGATTCTATATCTCAGTTTTTCAAACATTTGGCGTGTTGAAGAATTAATTCGGCAAAAATAGCGATTTCTTATTTAATAAGTGTTATTTTTGCGAAAAAAATAGAGATGCTGGTTACGGTTTTAGGCAGTGGTACTTCGCAGGGCGTTCCTGTCATTGGGTGTCAATGCCCCGTGTGTCGCTCGAAAGACCCTCGCGATAAGCGGACGCGGACGTCGATTCTCCTTCGGACAAATCAGGTTACGGTGGCTGTTGATGCGGGTCCTGATTTCAGGATGCAGATGCTCCGGGAGGGCATCAGCCATCTGGATGGCATTTTTATCACCCACGAGCATAAGGATCATATCGGAGGACTTGACGATGTGCGTCCTTTCATTTTCAGCCAGGGCAATAAGCCCATGCCTTTGTTTGTCGATGAGACAGCACTTCCCGAGATCAAACGTGAGTTTTCGTATGCCTTTCAGGAACATCTCTACCCAGGAGCACCTACCTACGATGTGCATCTCATTGATGAGACCCCTTTCGTTTTCGGGGATCTGCACGTGGAACCCATCAAGATGAAGCATTATACCTTGACCTGCTATGCGTTCCGTGTCGGGAATTTTGCCTATGTCACGGACTTGAGCGAGGTCAGCGACCATCTGCTATCAAAGCTTCAGGGCGTCGAATACATCATCATAGAAGCCTTGGGTTGGGTGCCGCATTATTCCCATATCAGCATCCAGCAGGCCGTTGAGATGGCTCGCCAACTCGATGTGAAAAAGGCATGGTTTACCCATTGCAGTCATCAAATCGGCAGAGCGGTCGATGTGAATGACCAATTACCCCCAAATATGTGTCTTGCATACGACGGTTTAAGTTTTGAAGTATAACTGAATTATTTCTTAATCCTAAACTCATATATTATTTATAAGGTATATATCTAAAAAATATGCCTTTTTAAAAATATTTTTCAAAAATTGTTTGTAGTATTGTAAAAACTGCTATTTTTGTGTCGATTTTCAAAATTGACACAAAATGGACAATCAAACTATTCATCTCGGCAACATGATTAAAAAGGAACTCAAAGCCCAAGGCAGAAGTGTTTCCTGGCTTGCCCGTACCATCCACATGGAACGTAGCAGCATTTACAAAATCTTTGATCGCAGTAGCCTCGATGTCGGACTCTTGATTCGCATCAGCGTTGTTATGGATCACGACTTTCTTTTAGATGTCTCCCAGAAAATGCGTGACCATTATGACGAAATTCTTCAAATGTACCTAAACTTTCAATAAAATTGTACCTAAAAAATCAATTTAAATAAGATATAAGATTCATTTTTTTTCACTTATTTTGCAACTGATATCATCAGCATTAGTTGCATAACTAATGGTTCATTTGTATCTCGACCGACTGGATGCTGCTGCGACTGCCCCATCCAGTTTTTTTTTTCTGAATGCAACATGAAGTAGCGCGTTCCTCAAAATGTTTCGTTTTTTTTGAAAAAAAATTGTTCCTCGGTTATCGTTTCAAAATCAACTCTTTGGGATAGCAAATAAAATGTTTCACAACAGGTTGAGAAAGCACCGAAAGGTTAAACTCGTAAGCGACCTCGTTGATGTCCTTCACCGTGCCGTCTTTAAACAAAATGTTAATGGCTGGTTTCTTGGGGTGGTAGGCATGGTTCGAGGAAATGCCTTGTAGTAACATGAAACTTGCATCGTAGAGGCTAATGCCAAACTGTTGGGCAATGGAGTGATGGATGTGATCGACATAGTCGGGGTCGAAGGGTTCGCTCGAAAGCTCAATGCGGAACAATTTTCGGTGGATGAGCCTCTGGCAAAGCTCCCGAAGCACAAAGTCACGGTCGTCGCACCATATTTTTACCGCTGTCATCACATCGTAATCGTCGAGCCTTCCGAAGAACTCCAAAACCTCCTCCATGTGGTCAGCCTCAGTAAACACTCCCTCGTGGTTCAGGAAGTACGATAGGGCAGGTGAGGCGGGGAGTTCCCGTTGCCGACTGATGAGACGGGCGCGCTTAAGGATTTCCCGTAACATGTATTCGGCACTCAACACCGTCTTGTGCATGTAGACCTGCCAATACATGATGCGACGCGAGACCAGGAAACTCTCTACCGAATAGATGCCTTTGGCTTCAATGGCCAAGTTGTTGTCTACCACTTCCATCATGTCCAACAGACGTTCGGCATTTACATTGCCTTCAGCAACACCGGTGAAGAAACTGTCGCGCTTCAGATAGTCAATGCGATCTACATCGAGTTGACTTGAGATAAGTTTGCTCAGGAACCCCTTCTCGTAAGTATTGTTGAAAAACTTGATGGCCAAATCGAGCTTCCCGTCGTGAAGTTGATTGAATTTTTCCATCATCATAAGGGAGAGGTCCTCATGGGTCACCCCTTTCACAATGCTGTTCTCCAGCGTGTGAGAGAAAGGCCCGTGACCACTATCGTGAAGTAGAATGGCCAGCGAAGCAGCCTCCAACTCCTGGTCGCTGATGTCATAACCTTTGCTTCGCAACAATTGAATCGCTCGGCGCATCAAGTGCATCGCGCCCAAGCTGTGTGCAAACCTTGTATGGTTGGCTCCTGGATATACCAGATTGGTGAGACTTACTTGCTTGATCCGTCTGAGACGCTGGAACAACGGATGTTCGATAATGTCAAAATGCAACTCGTCGGGAATGGCGACAAATCCATATATCGGATCGTTGACGATTTTTTTCTTGTTGGTTTCCACCTTTATGAATCTAGAAATTTCAAATAAAGAGTTTTTATGCAACAAAATTATTATTTTTGCGTTATAGAATCACAAATTTAGAGGTTAATTCTAAATTCTAAATTTCAAATTCTTAATTTTTTCAACATGGATACTACAATTCTTTGGGCTGACGACGAAATTGATCTTCTCAAGCCCCATATCATGTTTCTGGAACAAAAAGGCTACGAGGTGATCACTGCCAATAGTGGCTCCGATGCCATCGACCTCGTGCGCGAGCGCCCTTTCGACATCGTGTTTCTCGATGAACAGATGCCTGGTGTAAGCGGTATTGAGGCCCTTGAAGTCATCAAACGCGAATACCCCAACCTGCCCGTGGTGATGATCACTAAAAGCGAAGAGGAAACCATCATGGAGTCGGCCATCGGCTCCGATATTGCCGACTACCTGATCAAGCCGGTCAACCCCAACCAGATTCTCCTTTCACTCAAACGTAACTTAGAACACCGTCAGCTTCGCGACGAAAAGTCAACGATGAATTACCAACAGGAATTCCGCAGCATTGCCATGGAGTTGGGTGGTAATTTGAATTTCGACGAGTGGGTTGCCCTTTATAAGAAACTGGTCCGCTGGGAACTGGAGCTTCAGAAGTCAAGTGACGAAGGCATCAAACAAATCTTGGCCGAACAAAAGCAGGAAGCAGATGCGCTCTTCACCCGTTTCGTGGAGCGGAATTATATTGATTGGATTCAAGGCAAAGCCGACAAACCCGTGATGTCGCACACTCTTGTGCGCGACAAAGTGTTGCCTCGACTGACCGACGATAACAAGCCGCTGTTTTTCATCGTGATCGATAACTTGCGCTACGATCAGTGGAAGGCCATTCAACCCATCCTCGAAAACTATTTCCGTGTGGATGCCGACGATGTGTATTACAGCATCTTGCCCACCTCTACGCAATATGCGCGTAATTCCCTTTTTGCAGGGCTGATGCCATTGGAAATACGCCGCCGCTATCCCAAATGGTGGGTCGACGAGGACGAAGAAGGAACCAAGAACCAGTTTGAAGGGGAACTTTTTGGCGAACAGCTGAAACGCTACGGGAAAAATATCAAGTATTCTTACAATAAGGTGTTGAACCTTCAGGCTGGGAAAAAACTCTACGAGCAGATGTCGAACCTGATGCAGAACAAGATTAATATCATCGTTTACAACTTCGTCGACATGCTCTCACACGCCCGAACTGAAATGGAAATCATTCGTGAACTGGCCGACGACGAGGAGGCCTATCGCTCATTGATGTACTCCTGGTTTGAGCACTCTAGTCTGCTCGACATGATGCGTTTCATTGCCGACAAGGGTTGCAACATGATTGTCACCACCGATCACGGCTCCACCTACGTCAAGAACCCTGTCAAGATTTTGGGTGATCGTGAGGTCAACACGAATCTCCGGTACAAATACGGGAAGAACCTGAAATACAATCCCAAAGAAGTCTTTGAGGTCAAAGCCCCAGAGACGGCTTGCCTGCCTCGTATCAATCTCAGCACGACCTACGTCTTCGCAGGTTCTGGCGATTTCTTTGCTTATCCGAACAACTATAACTATTATGTCAGCTATTACCGCAATACATTCCAACACGGAGGCATCTCCATGAACGAAATGTTGATCCCGGTCATAGCTCTTTCTTCGAAACGATGAATAAAGTATTTCATATCCATGGAGTGGATGCCCTTGCGGAGGTTTCAGATGGTTTAATCTCCCTGCGCAACGAGGCGGATGTCATTGCTTTTTACGGCTCAATGGGCGCGGGAAAAACCACCCTGATTAAGAATCTGTGCCACCGCATGGGGGTTACCGATGAAGTGAACAGTCCTACCTTCGCCATCGTCAACGAATATGTCACGATGGAAAACGAGTCGGTGTATCATTTCGATTTCTACCGAATCAAGAAACTGGAGGAAGCTTACGACATCGGCTTCGAGAATTATTTTTATAGCGGTAATCTTTGTTTGATTGAATGGCCGGAAATGATAGAGCCTTTGTTGCCCGACAATCATATCCGGGTGAATATCCGTCCTGGAGAGACGGATGACGACCGTATCATTGAAATTGTGACTTATGACGCATGATGAGTTGAAAGCGATGTTGGCTGAGGCCTCAAAGGTGTTCGTGTTGACGGATGCCAATGTTGCCATGTACTGGCTTCCTGAGCTGGAACACTGGTTGGGTTGTGAACAAGCTGTGGAGGTGGTGGTCAAAGCAGGAGAACGTTACAAGACCCTTGGAACAGCAAACCGAGTTTGGAAGACGCTGTTGAAACAGGAGGCCGACCGCCAATCCGTTCTGGTTAACCTTGGTGGCGGCACGGTCACCGATTTGGGTGGCTTCGTGGCTTCGTGTTACCAACGAGGCATCCGTTTTGTCAATGTTCCTACCACACTGTTGGCCATGGTTGATGCCGCTATCGGTGGGAAAAATGGAGTGGATCTGGCGGGATGCAAAAACCAAATCGGCACTTTTGCGGAGCCCGTCGAAGTGCTGGTCAATCCTATTTTTCTTAGTACGCTCTCGGACAGGGAATTGCTCTCAGGTATCGCTGAAATGGTCAAATGTGGCTTTATCGCCGACGAGGATCTGGTCGATGTGACAGTGGACAATTATGAACAGTATATTCTTCGGGCTGGCCGAATCAAGAAAGACATCGTCGAGCAGGATTTCCGTGACCGTAATAAACGGCATGTGCTGAATTTTGGCCATACCTTGGGCCATGCCATGGAGGCATTCTCTTTGACGACGGACACTCCACTGACCCATGGCGAAGCCGTGGCACTCGGCATGTGGTGCGCTTTGTGGCTCTCCGTCAGACAATGTGGCTTGCATGAAGAGGTGTTGATGGATTACACGCCTAAGATGAAAATGCTTACCGAACAAACGGTGATGCCTTGGGAAGAAATGGATGTCGATGCCGTGATGCGTCTGCTTGCCTATGACAAAAAACGTTGCGACGGACACTCGGGCTTCGTATTGATTAAAGCGATAGAGAAGCCGCTGGTGGACCAGCAGGTGGATGAAGCGCTGGTGCGTGAGTCGCTGGTGGAATTGTTGAAAAGCCTCAACGAATGATGGGACGACCACTTCAGGGAACGGTGGGCCTGCCCGGAAGCAAAAGCGAGAGCAACCGGGCCCTGATGATTGCCGCATACGGAGGCTTCCGGCCTGAAGTAGAAAACATCTCCGAGGCGAACGATACGGTGCTGCTCCAGTCGCTGCTTGAGCAAGTGAATCAACAAACCTCTTCGGATGTCGTAGTACTGGATTGTGAGGATGCAGGCACCGTTTCGCGTTTCTTGATGACGTATCTGGCAGATACCCCTGGGGAATGGCTCCTGACAGGGAAGGAAAGGTTGAGGCAACGGCCGATGGCTCCCCTTATCAAGGCTTTGAGGCAATTGGGGGCCGACTTGACCTGTCTCGAAAAAGAGGGATGCCTTCCGCTTCGTATTCGAGGGAAAAAACTCAAAGGTGGCGGTGTCAGCCTCGATGCTTCACAGAGTAGCCAATTCGTCTCTTCTTTGCTGCTGGCTGCTCCGACATGGGAGAAGGGATTGCAGTTGACCTTGACGGCAGAAACCGTTTCAGGACCTTACATTGACATGACCGTGTCGATGATGGAACGTTTTGGTGTCCGAGTCATCAGAAATAAGAAGGTTATCACGGTAGCCCACCAACGTTATCATCCTTGCTGTTTTACAGTATCGGCCGACTGGAGCGCAGCCTCCTATTGGTATGAAATGATGGCCTTGAGCTCTGGAGGAAACTTGCTGTTAAAGGGACTGCGACATGATCCCCTTCAAGGCGATTCCCGTGTGGCTGAAATCTTTAAGGAGCTTGGAGTTGTTACCCAGTTTGTTGATGAAGGGGTTTTGATAACGTTACAAAGAGGTGCTTCTCTTGCCAGAAATAGACTTGAAATTGATTTTTCTGATACCCCTGATTTGTTTCCTTCACTTATAGTTACTTGTGTATCTTTACATATCGAAACTGTATTTAATAGTATATCAACATTGTATAATAAAGAATCAGATAGAGTGAATGGGCTAATTTCTGAGTTGTCAAAATTATATCGTTTTGATTATATAATTACTAATGATAATCTTATTATAAGAAAATCTTTATTACATATAAATAAATACAATAAGAGTAAAATAGTATTGAATACATATAATGACCATCGGCTTGCTATGGCATTGATGGGACTTTCGGTTAGATTCCGGCAAGTTGAGATTCAGGGGAATGAAGTAGTAAACAAGTCGTATCCAACATTTTGGGAAGAGGTCCATAAGCTTGATTTGGACTAATTTTTCTTTCTTTTATTTTTTATTATAAATTTAGTTGGCCGATTGCTTTAATTTGCTATTTTTGCAAATTATTTGATCGACTATGACAATCAATTTGTTTATACCCTGCTTCATCGACCAGTTTTATCCAGAGACGGCCATGAATACCGTGAAAGTGCTTGAAAGAGCTGGAGTTGAAGTGAATTATAATCCTGACCAGACGTGCTGTGGGCGCTTTGCTTACCATGCGGGTTTTGTTGAAGAAGCCAAGGCCTTGGGCGATAAATTCCTTGATGAGTTTTGTGGGGAGCGCCCCGTGGTTTCTCCTGCCGCCTCGTGTGTGTCCTTCATTAGGAAACGTTATCCCGAATTGTTTTTTAACACCGCCAATCACCTTAATGTGAAAAAGCTTGAAAAGAATGTTTTTGAGCTTACGGACTTTTTGGTCAACGTGCTGCATTATGATGATTTTGGTGCTGAATTCCCGCATAAAGTCACCTATCATGACAGTTGCAGTGCGCAGCGAGGTTTGGGGTTAGGAGCCGAGGCACGTCAGCTGCTTTCCAAAGTGAAAGGGTTGGAATTGGTGGAGATGAAACAACTCGACTTGTGTTGCGGAGGTGAGTTTACCTTTGCCATGAACCACGAGGAGGTCTCAATGGGTATGGCAAGCCATAAGGTGCGTAATGCCATGAATACGGGAGCGGAATATATTGTTTCGACCGACATGTCTTGCTTGATGCATCAAAAAGGATATATTGATGCGAACGGCCTGTCGATGAAAGTGATTCATATTGTTGACATTTTAGCGAAAGGGTGTTGAAATGAAAGAATACTTCGTGCACGAAAGCAGTTATATCGATGAGAATGTTTCGATAGGCAAAGGAACCAAGATCTGGCATTTTTGTCATGTGCAGTCAGGAGCGGTGCTGGGAGAGAATTGCTCGTTAGGCCAAAACGTCAACATTGGCAACAATGTGAAGATTGGCAACGGAGTCCGCATCCAGAACAACGTATCGGTTTATGAGGGTGTCGAGCTGGAGGACCATGTGTTTTGCGGCCCGAGCTGTGTGTTTACGAATGTCAGCACGCCAAGGGCGCATTTCCCCGTTCATGGACATTATGCCAAAACCAAAATCTGTGAAGGTGCCTCGCTGGGAGCCAACAGCACCGTGGTGTGCGGCCATACCGTAGGACGCTGTGCCTTGATTGCTGCCGGAGCCGTGGTGACCAAAGACGTGAAACCTTATGCGCTGATGGCAGGTGTACCAGCCCGTCAGATAGGCTGGGTGTGCGAGTGCGGTAAGAAACTCAACTCCTCCCTACAATGCGAATGTGGTAGGACGTACAAGGAATCCGGAGGAAACTTAACTGAAAACTGCTAACTGAAAACTAACAACTATGCTTCAATTTAGAGATTTAAAAGCTCAATATAACGCCCTGAAGGACGAAATGGATCAGGCCATCCTCGACGTGGTGGCTTCTAGTGCCTACGTGATGGGGCCTAAGGTCAAAGAAATGGAACAGGCTTTTGCCGATTATGTGGGAGTGAAGCACTGCATCGCTTGCAACAGTGGTACCGATGCCCTGTTGCTGGCGCTGAAGGCGTGGGATGTGAAAGCAGGTGATGCTGTCTTTGTGCCCAGTTTTACATTCTTTGCTTCAGCAGAAGTGGTCTCCATGCAAGGTGCTACTCCTGTTTTCGTCGATGTGGATCAAGATACGTTCAACATGGATGTCCGCGACCTGCTTCATAAAATTGAGCGGACCGTCAAGTTGGGCAAACTGAAACCGAAAGCCATTATCGCCGTCGACTTGTTTGGACTGCCAGCGGACCTTAAATTGATCAAGCAGATTGCCCAACGCTATGGGATGTATCTGCTCGAAGATGCGGCGCAAGGCTTCGGCGGTCGTATCGGTGACCAAAAAGCCTGCACTTTTGGAGACATTGCCGCGACTTCGTTTTTCCCCGCAAAGCCAGTGGGTTGTTATGGCGACGGTGGTGCAGTGTTCACCAACAACGACGAATGGGCGAACCTGATGGAGTCGTATCACCTGCATGGCAAAGGAACCGACCGGTATGACAACATCCGCATTGGCATGAACTCCCGACTTGATAGCCTTCAAGCCGCCATCCTTTTGGTCAAACTTAAAGCGTTCCGTGATTATGAGTTGGAGGATGTCAACCGAGTGGCAGAACGTTATACCCAAAAACTGAAAGGTGTGGTGAAGACTCCAGAGATTCCGAAAGGCTTTTATTCCAGTTGGGCCCAATATACCATCCAACTCCCCAGCAAGGAAATGCGTGCCAAGGTTCAAGAAGCGTTGAAAGCGGCGGGGATCCCGACGGCCATCTATTATCCCATTCCAATGCATCGACAGACGGCCTTCGCTTTGCTTGACCCGAACGAAAACCAATGTCCAGTAGCCGACCGTCTGGCGGATATCGTCCTCTCGCTCCCCATCCATCCTTATCTTTCCGAGGAAGACCAAGATCGTATTTGCACCCTCCTAACCCAAACTCTTCACTCTTAACTTTCAATTTTCAATTTTCAACTTCCCCATGTCCCTGCTTAAGTCTCTTACCTATCGCGAAGATTTTGACACCGCATTGGAGTATCTTTCCAAGGTAGAGACGAAGTATGCCCCGAAGTTCAACTTGGTAACGGCTCCTCAGCAGTTACGCGACTTGATGTATTGGGCATATATGCCGCGAAGTGCTGAGCGTTCCAACTATCTTAACACGTTTGCGGCACAGTGCTGGGAAGTGCCTGACGGAGAGGCGGAGGTGCTGCTGGCGAAGGACCATCTCAATGCAATCCGTTATGTGAACCGTTTCCTGCGAGAAGCCAATCGGAAGCTTAAAGATGGAGGTTATCTGGCAGTGGCGTTTGACACGGCCATGAAACGACGTTTGCAGTATTATAGCAAATACCCAAGGTGGTTGGCAAATATTCTGTATTCGTTTGACTTCCTTTGGCATCGTGTGTTTCCAAGACTTTGGATAACACGGCGTTTTTACTACTTATGCACCAAGAAAGTCAGGAAGGTTTTCCCCCGTCCTGAGGTTTTGGGTAGACTGTATTATTGCGGCTTTGAAGTGGTCTCCGAACAATATATCCACGACCGATATTGCGTGATAGCACGTAAGGTGCAGGAACCTGATACGGAGCGGCGCCATTATGGCATCATCGTCAAGTTGAAACGAATTGGGAAAAATGGGAAACCTTTTTTGGTGTATAAATTCCGGACGATGTATGCGTATGCGGAATACTTGCAGACTTATGTGTACAATAACAACAGTCTTCAAGTGGGTGGAAAGTTCAAAGACGATTACCGTATCACGGATTGGGGCCGGGTTATGCGTAAGTTGTGGATGGATGAGTTGCCCATGTTTTTCAATGTTTTGAAAGGGCAGATGAAGCTTATCGGGGTGCGTCCGTTGAGCAATCAATATTATGAGCTGTATGATCCGGAGGTGCGAGAGAAGCGTATCAAATGCAAACCAGGCATGTTGCCGCCTTATTATGCGGATATGCCCGAAACCTTACAGGAAATCCAGGAAAGTGAGATGCGGTATTTAGAGGCATACGAGAAGCATCCTTTCCGGACAAACTGGAAGTATTTTTGGAAAATCATAGGAAACATTGTGTTCCGTCGAAAGCGTTCGCAATAGTATTGCGGATTTATTTGTTATTCAGCCTCTTATGACTTTCTGATGGGAGTCAGGGGGCGAAGCTGTGTAAAGCCATGAATGAAGAAAAATGGACTACGGTCATCAAGCCCAAGAATAAACTCTTTGAAGTAAATATCAGAGAACTTTGGGATTACAGGGATTTGATTTCCCTCTTTATCAAACGTAATATCATCACCCAGTACAAACAGACTATTTTGGGACCGCTGTGGTTCGTGGTGCAGCCTGCTTTGACGGTGATCATGTATATGATTGTGTTTGGCGGTATCGCTGGTATTCCTACCGATGGAGTGCCGCGTCCGTTGTTCTATTTGGCTGGTACTTGCATGTGGAACTATTTCTCCGAGTGCCTCACCAAGACTTCCAATACGTTTGTGACCAACTCCAATATTTTTGGGAAGGTGTATTTCCCGAGGTTGACCATGCCAATTTCCGATGTGCTGTCCAACTTGTTGCGGTTCAGTATCCAATTCGGTTTTTTCGTCCTCATCTACATCATTTATGCTATTATTGGAGACTTGGAAGCCCATCTCAATTGGTATGCATTGATGTTTCCTTTGTTGGTGATGATGATGGCGGGATTGGCCTTGGGTTTTGGCATCCTGATATCTTCCATGACCACCAAGTATCGTGACCTACAGGTGCTCTTCTCCTTCATCGTCCAGTTATGGATGTATGCCACGCCTATCGTATATCCTTTGTCACAAACCAAAAGCATGTTCTGGGCAGGTATCCCAGTCCACAAACTGATGTGCCTCAATCCCGTAACCCCAGTTATTGAGACATTCAAATACGGCTTCCTTGGTGCTGGTGAGTTTATTGGTTGGCGTTGGCTGATTTACAGTTTCGTTTTCATGTGGGTGCTGCTCGGCTTGGGTGTAGTGGTGTTCAATAGGGTTCAAAAGAGTTTCATGGATACAGTTTGAGATAGAAGTAAGAAGACAGAAGAAAGATGTAAGAATATGGCTACAGCAATAGAATTCGATAATATCAGCAAGCAATATAGGTTGGGTTTGGTATCTACAAAAACCTTAAGCCACGATTTGAAACGTTGGTGGACGGTCAACGTTCGAGGTAAAGAGGATCCTTATCTTAAGATTGGAGAGACCAACGACCGTAGCACCAAAGGTGGAAGCGATTATGTCTGGGCCTTGAGAGACATTGACTTCAAGGTGGAACAAGGCGATGTGGTGGGTATCATTGGCAAGAATGGTGCTGGGAAGAGCACATTGCTGAAACTGCTTTCCAGAGTTACTGGTCCTACTACTGGAACCATCAAGGCAAGGGGACGTATCGGTTCGCTGCTTGAAGTGGGGACAGGGTTCCATCAAGAAATGACGGGTCGCGAAAATATTTACATGAACGGAGCTATTTTGGGTATGACCAAGGCAGAAATCACTCGGAAGTTGGACGAAATCGTTGATTTCTCTGGTTGTGAGCGTTATATTGACACCCCAGTAAAGCGTTACAGTAGCGGTATGATGGTTCGCCTTGGTTTTGCCGTGGCTGCCCATCTAGATCCGGAGATCCTTGTCGTTGACGAGGTGTTGGCCGTGGGTGATGCTGAGTTTCAGAAAAAAGCCATTGGTAAGATGCAGGATGTGAGCCAAGGAGAAGGTAGAACGGTGTTGTTTGTAAGCCATAATATGGCGAGTGTACAGCGGCTTTGTCATCATGGAGTGTTGTTGGCCAATGGACAGATTAGTTTTATGGGGAATATCTCAGATACCATCCATAACTATCTATCAACGCAAATAATACAGTCAGCGTATAATAATAAGAACCCTAAGGAGACCGATAAGCTCAATTTGCTATGGGCTAAGGTATCTCCAAGTAAAGGTGATGCTTTTTTTAATGACACAGCAATTGATGTGTCTTTCTGCGTGCGAATCAATGATAACATAGGCTCATTGGTAATTGGTTTTAACATCTATAGCAGTTTTCAACATCCTTTGGCAAGAGCTGATTATAATGACCTGGACGGTAGGGCAACTTTGGAGAGAGGGGTGTATGAATTCCATTTTCGGATACCCCCACATACATTGAGTGAAGGTGATTATACGATAGTTTTGGATGTGGCTGAGAAAAATGTGAAGAATTATGCAGGTGATGAAACGGTTCTATCTTTTAGGGTTGACATTAATGATCAGTCCAATATAAATGCATTTTCTGAAAACATTGATTTAAAGAGTAGTATCGTTAGGGGATTATGGTTGGTTGACTATAATAAAATTCATTAGTTATTCTTAAGTGATAATAATTCCATGATTTCCATCATCATTTGTTCTAGAAAACCAGCTATTCCCACTGAGTTAAGGCAGAATATTGCTGAAACCGTTGGCTGTGAGTATGAGTTGGTTGTAATCGACAATTCTCGCAACCAATTGAGTATTTTCCAAGCTTACAATGAGGGAGTACAACGCGCAAAAGGTAGCGTTTTGTGTTTTATGCATGATGACGTGCTATTCTGTACACCAAATTGGGGAGAAAAAATAAACATCCATTTTCAGGCAGACGAGACAATGGGACTGATAGGTTTCGCGGGAACACATTTCCTGCCCTCTACTCCCATGTATTGGTACAGTTCGCCTTTTGTCTCCCAACGCAGTTTGAATAACGATCAAGGCGTTGTTGAAGAGCATTTCCATGAAGACTGGTTCGGAGACCGCAATATTATCGAGGTAGTGGCAGTGGACGGTTTTTGTTTTTTTGCGAGAAAACCGCTTTTCGACCATATTGCATTTGATGAAAAGACCTATCAAGGCTTTCATCTTTACGACATGGATATCTGCATGCAGGTGATTCAAGCAGGTTTTAAGGTCGGCGTGTGCAGGGATGTGATGGCAGAGCATTGTTGGTCGGAAAGCAAACAATTTTCCAAAGATGGGGGAGACCTCTTTGCTTATAATTTGGAGCTGTTTGCCCAAAAATGGCACGATCTACTTCCCATTCATAAAGGCTTGGAATTGCCTGATGAAGTGTACGATAGAGTGAATGGACTGTTCCAACAGACCTATAAAACTCAAATGGTATACAAATCAAAAGCCTATAGGCTGGGAAAAGTTTTGCTTCACCCATTGAGGTGGTTGCGAAAACACTGAGTAATAATAGAGAGATAATATGATTCCTAAAATAATTCATTACTGTTGGTTTGGCAAAGGCTTGATGCCCAAGTCCCAGAAAGACTGCATCAAAGGTTGGAAGAAATTGATGCCTGATTACCAGATCATGCGTTGGGACGAGTCCAACTTTGACTATACAAAGTATGAGGCATCTAAATACGCCTATGAGGTGAAGAAATACGCGCTCGTTTCCGATGTGTGCCGATACAATGTGCTGGCCGAGTACGGCGGCATCTATTTGGATACTGACGTTGAAGTGTTTCAGAGCTTTGATCGTTTTTTGGATTGTAACTTCTTCTCAGGGATTGAATTGTACCGTGAATTCGAGTTAGAGCATGTCGCGGAAAAGTATCTGGATGAAGAAGGATCTCCGAAAGAAAGAGGAATTGATGTTCCACATATGGAAATCTTGACCTCTTCTATGGCTTGCAATCCAGGCAATGAAATGATATGTAAAATAAGGGATTATTATAACACGGTTGAAGTGGATGCCGACAGGGCGTTGCATTATCGTGAATGGGTCAACAATGACCGTTTGGTGGCACGCCATCTGGTGGATTTTGGCTTCAAATATAAGAATGAAACTCAATATCTTGATAATGGTTTCGTAGTGTACGGGACCGGATTGTTCGGTCATGCTTTTTGTCCCGATAAGAACTATGAGGTCTCGTATCATCATAATGCAACCACATGGGACACCGAGAAATGGAGCCGTTCACAAAAGAGGGCTTACTTTTTTGACAAGCTAGGGCTGCGGTCTGTTTATGAGAGGATAAAAAGCATTAGAAAAGGGAAAAAACATTGAACCTTTCCGTTCGGAATATGTCAGAAAAGCAGCGTGATATCACATTCGACATCATGAAAGGCATCGGCATCTTGCTGGTGATTGTCTGCCATTTGATAGGATGGAATCATCCCTATCTTGCACAAGTCATATTGTCGTTTCACATGCCCTTGTTTTTTATCGTTGCAGGCGTTTTTTCCAAACCGTATGTTGACGGGCCTTCGTCAAAAGCTAATGTAAAACGCTATTTTGCTCGTCTTTATCCGGCTTTTGCCATAACTCAACTCATGATTGTGGCTTGGGCCGTGTTGATGGCGGTGGCAAAGCATGAAGGTTGGGATTCGCCGATCCGTGAATCGCTTTCCCTGGTGTGGGCCGATGTGTTTGGTCCGATGACCCCATGGGGTGGGTTGAGCTTGGGTGTAATTTGGTTTTTAATAGCACTGTTTGTGGCTAAATCATTGCTGATACCCTTGTCGCGACTGAAGCAATGGGCGATCCCTGTGTCGTTGGTGGTGGCTTTTGGGACATTTATGCTGCACAAAGTATTCCCTTATTCAATCTGGTGCCTCTCGTTGGGACTGATGGCCTTGCCTTTTGTGACAATTGGATGGTGGGTGAAGAACCATCCAGTGCCTTTATGGTTGAAAATTGTGGCGGTTGTCTGTTGGATTGTCGCTAGCTGTTTTTCTAGATTGGACATGTATTCTTTTACATGGAAATGTTATCCTTTGGATGTCCTCGGTGCTTGTGGAGGCACCTATTGTGTGTACTTGTTGAGCCAAATGATAAAGAAATACTTGAGAATAACAGCAAAAGCCTTTTCGATGTTAGGTGTTTGGTCTTTGGCTATCATGTGTGTGCATTGTTTTGAGATGTATTCTCATTTGGGCAACCATATCAAAGCCCTTGTGGGTGTTGAACTAGGAATGTGGCCCATGTTTGTATGGAGGTTGGTGCTGACATTGGGATTGGCTATCGTTTTGGTCCATATCCCCAAGGTAAAGAAACTGTTTGTTTAAGATGAAAGGTCTGATGGATAAAGTCTTGCGTTTCCTGTGTATGAAGCTTTTTACACCAAGAAGTCTTCGTGTCTTCAAACCATCCATGTGTTACGTGCATCCAGAAGCTCTGGTAAGGATAAAAAAGTATTTGAACTTTAATAGACAATGGGACAACCAAAGAATGTTGCGTAACAAGATGGTTGGTTCGTTGTACATCGCAAAGGGCGCATCGTTGGAAGTGGATGCCTTCGATGTGTATGCGGGTAGTAGGATCAATGTGAATCATGGTGCGAAACTGTCCTTGGGTAGCGGTTACATGAACCATGATTGCGTGATCGATTGTTTTGATTCAATTTCGATAGGGCATAATGTAGTGATTTCTGAGCGGGTGGTACTGAGAGATTCCGATAACCATACGATTAAGGCTATAGATGCCATCTCGTCGGATGAATCGGCTTTGACCGCTCCGATAGTCATTGGGGACCATGTTTGGATTGGAATGAATGTGATGGTGTTGAAAGGCGTTACGATTGGAGAGGGTGCTGTTATTGCGGCTGGAAGCGTTGTCAACAAAGATGTGCCGCCGCATTGTCTGGTGGCTGGTGTCCCAGCTAAGGTGGTCAAAACAGATGTCACATGGAGCTAAGCAAGTCGGATACTACTGCTATTAAAGGAATCGCTATTCTTTTAATGCTGTGGCATCATTTGTTCCTGAACACAATGGCCTATGGGACCTTGACACATTCCTTGGCGGTTGTCTTTAAAGTATGCGTAGCATTGTTCCTGTTTGTCAGCGGATATGGGCTGACGAAGCAGTATTCTCAGCTTGAAAAGCCGTATTTCAAGAACACGATTAAGTTTTTGTTGCGGAGATATGTCAATTTCTTTTTGCCCTACTGGTTTTGTTTTGTGCTGGTGGTTTTGGTGGGGAATTTGGCAGGATTTGCCTTTCAAGATGCCTATCCGGCTTCTCGAAATATGTTGAAATGTATACTACTCGACTTTTTCGGACAAATGGGCTACAACTCTTATTTGAATCCATGGTGGTTCAATAAGATGATCATCCAATTGTATTTGGTCTTTCCCATATTGTTCTTGATCATACGTAATAAATACTTGTCATGGGTCGGCTGGGCCTTGATTATCGTTGTGCAATTGTGCGCCAAGAGCATTCCTGGCAATGTGTTTTTTATCGTAGAAGGTGGGCTCCCAGCGTTTTATCTTGGCATGTTATGTGCTCGTTGTCGTGTGGCCCCCGAGGCAAGCAATGGAAAGTGGAGGCCGTTGCTGCATTTTGCGGGTTTGTTGGTGTGCATCGGATTGGCGGTCTTACATGTAAGGGTGGTGAAAGACCCCTATGTGGCTGTCTTGCTTCGTGCTTCAATGGCGTTTTGTGTTATTGTCGCCTATAAATCGATAGGGGATAAGCATATTTCTGTGTTGGAGTTTGTCGGTAAGTATGCCACCATGATGTACCTGATTCACATGTTGTTTATTAAGCTGATTCCTGGAATGATATACGGAGTGAAGTATTCGGTGCTGATCTTTATGGTGTTTGTTGCTGTCTGTTTAGCGGCTGCCATGCTGATTGATGTATTGGAAAAGTTGTCCCGTTACGATAGATTGCGTGTTGGAATCGTAAAACAAATTGATAAATGGTAATGGCTCCTCTTGTTTCCATTCTTATGCCTGTTTACAAAACGGCTCCATATCTTCGTGAGGCAATGAATAGCATGCTGTGTCAGACCTTCCAGGATTTTGAGCTGATTGTGCTTGATGATTGTTCGCCTGATAACGAGGAGGAGATATTGGATGCATACGATGATCCCAGAATTGTGAGGTATAAAGGCGAGAAAAATGTCGGCTTGTCGAATGTGCTTAATGTCGGCATAGGGATGGCAAGAGGAAAGTACATTGCTCGCATGGACAGCGATGACATTTCATTACCACAGCGTTTGCAAGTCCAAGTCGATTATTTGGACAAACACCCTGATGTGGATTTGGTTTCGGTAGGTATGCGGCTTTTTGGTGCCAAGGAAGGAACTTGGATTAGGGAACTCAACCCTGAGAAAGTGAAGATTGAAGCCCTGTTTCATTCGCCGGTGCTTCATGCTTCCAGCGTTTGGAGGAAAGAGGCCTTTGAAAAACAGGGACTCCGTTTCCGTCAAGAGATGGTTCCAGCTGAGGATTATGATTTGTGGGTGAGGGCTATGCTGAAAGGACTGAAATTGGTGAATTTGCCCGTGGTGCTCTATGAATACCGCATCCATGAGGCACAAGCTACCTTGCAAACCGATAAAACTACCGCCAAGAGTCGTGAGGTGCAAATGGCTTATCTGCTGGAAGCCCTGCCGTCGTTATCGGATAGAAATAGAGAAGTCTTTCCGAAGAAGCTTTGGCCTGCTTTTTTTGCCAACCTTCACGATGGTTTTTTCGATTGGAAATTGTTGGGCAAACGCTTGTATAAAATGAGTAAAAAGAGAAAATGAGTTTTTCCATCATTATACCTGTATACAACGTAGAGCCCTATCTTCGAGAGTGTTTGGCCAGTGTCCTCCAACAATCATTTGCTGATTGGGAAGCCATTTGCGTAAACGACGGCTCTACTGACAACTCGGCTGCCATACTGGAAGAATATGGCCATAAAGATGGTCGATTTAAGATTGTCAACCAGTCCAATGGAGGCTTATCTGCTGCACGTAATACAGGATTGAAAGCGGCTGAAGGGGACTATGTCTTATTTTTGGATAGTGATGATTGGTTGGAACCTCGGGCTTTGGAAACCATTTCTGAATCTTTGGCTGGCGAGGACATGCTTTGTTTTAGTGGCCGCCGTTATTTTGAAGAAGAAAGACAATATCGAGAAGCTGACCAACTGAAACCTAGAGCGTATGCAACAGGCATGGATTATTATAATGAGAATGCCTTGCTGAGTCGCGATTTCGCATTTGTATGTGTTGTGTTGAGAGCCTACAAAAGAGCATTTCTTCTTGACCATCAGCTTTGGTTTAAGGAGGGTATTTACCACGAAGATAATCTTTTTACGCCTTTGGCTTGCTATTATGCTGGAAAAGTGAAGGTTATCAATGATTGTCTGTATGATTACAGAGTGCGTGAGAACAGTATTACCACAACAGGTAACGTTAAGCGACTGCGCGACTTGTTGGGGACGGCGAATGCCTTGGCCGCTTTCTTCGTTCCCAAACAAGGTCTCAACAAAACCATGGTCTATCGAGCGATCACCCATCATTATCAAGTGGTTTTTGTAAAGGCTACCGTGGAAGAACGTAAAGAACTGAAAAAGCTTTGTGATTGGCACTTGTATCGTAAGGTTAGCCGAACGAAACTAAGACATCGGATGAATTATTGGAAGAATAGGACGAAGTGATACAACACAAGTAATAGCATGCTCTTTAACTCGATACAATTTCTGGTGTTCTTGCCGATAGTGTTTCTGCTCTATTGGTTTGTCTTTGACCGCTTTGTCAGCAAGTCGAAATGCCAGTTGCGTTTGCAGAATGCCTTTGTGGTGGTGGCAAGCTATGTCTTTTACGGTTGGTGGGATTGGCGCTTTCTGCTACTTATTGCCTTCACCTCGTTTTGCTCATGGGGCAGCGGTTTGTTGATTGGCAAGGCTGAGTCGAAGAAAAGGGCGAGGATGTGGATGGTGTTGAACATTGTCCTTAACTTAGGCATTCTGGCACTATTCAAGTATTACGATTTCTTTGTCATTGAGTTTGCCCAGCTGTTTCACCTTTCAGCAGAAGGTTGTCTTTTGAAAGTGATTCTGCCTGTTGGTATTTCGTTTTATACCTTTCAGGCACTTTCCTATTCAATTGACGTTTATCGAGGCAAGATGGAACCAACCAAGGATGTTATTGCGTTCTTCGCTTTCATCTCGTTTTTTCCACAGTTGGTGGCAGGTCCTATCGAGAGGGCAACGAACCTTTTGCCGCAATTTTTGAAGAAACGTGAGTTCGATTACGACACTTCCGCTGATGGATTGAGACAGATCCTTTGGGGCTTGTTTAAAAAAATGGTGGTGGCTGACAATTGTGCCGTGTATGTAGATCAAGTGTTTTCAACTTATTCGGTGCAGAGCGGAAGTACCCTTCTTCTTGCAGCCATCTTCTTCTCTGTTCAGATTTATTGCGATTTCTCAGGCTACTCTGATATTGCAATAGGTACAGCCAAGTTGTTTGGAATTAAGTTGATGCGCAACTTTAACGTTCCCTATTTCAGTCGCGACATTGCGGAATTTTGGCGCAGGTGGCACATTTCGCTGACGACATGGTTTCGGGATTATGTATATATCCCTTTGGGAGGTAGTAGAGTAAGCAAAGCAAAAGTCATCAGAAACACGTTTGTTATTTTTCTTTTAAGTGGTTTCTGGCATGGAGCCAATTGGACGTTCATTGCATGGGGTGCCTATCATGCCCTTTTGTTCCTTCCACTGATTCTTACAGGACGAAATCGGAAATATACCAACCCAATTGCTGAGGGTCGATACTTGCCCACCATCGGAGAGTTCGGCCAAATGCTTTTGACTTTCTTCCTGGCTGTCTTTGGATGGATCATTTTTAGGGCTGCAACGGTTTCTCAAGCATGGGAAATGATGGTAGGTCTGTTTGACCGTTCTTTGTTTACTTTGCCGATGATGATGGTAGGAGTGAAGCGGACGGTTTTCGCCATTGTTGTATTGGTACTTTTGGAATGGATTAATCGTTCCAAAGAACATGGTTTGTCCATCGGGAATCTTCCGCTTGCGTTTAGGATGGTGACATGCTATTCATTGATTCTCATGATTCTGGAGCTTGCTGGGCATAGCCAGTCATTCATCTACTTTCAGTTCTGATGGATATGAAAAGGTTCCTTGTTAGACTGCTAGTTATTGTTGGTGCGCCTGTGCTTTTGTTGTTAGGCGTGTATTGGTGGACGGACCCGTTCAAATGCCTTCATGAATTTGATTTGTCGGATACGGATCCAACCAATCGAGAATACCTCTCCACCGAATTGTTCCTCAGGAACTATGAGCAGCAACAGTATAACTCGTTTATCTTTAGTAGTTCACGGGGTTGCGGCATGAATACTTATCGATGGAAAACCTATCTTCCCAAGCAAGCCAAACCTTTCATTTTTCAAGCGTGGAGTGAGACTTTGACTGGGATTGAGATGAAGATGGATTATCTGGATTGCAACCATGTGCCGATCGACAATGCTTTGATTTTGATTGATATTCCAGGAAGCTTTGATGAAAAGCAGTTGCCAACCGAAGCCTTATCAATGAAGCACTTTGTCTTTACAGGGAAGTCGCGGTTCAGTTATAATGCGATGCAGTTTTTCAACTTTCTGCAAAAACCTTCCTTGTGGGTGAAAAGCGTTCAAAAAACCTTGAAAAAGGATAAGTTGTTCTGTGTTTCGGATACCCTAAGCAACGATTGGGACAGCCAAAGCAAGTTCTCGTATGACGTGGTCCCAGGACAAGATAGCTTGAACAATTGCAGCAAGGTGTCGCGAAAAGAGTTTCTTTCGCGTATTGCCTGCATGACAGATGACGACATCAAAGTGTCGGACCCCTTGATCTCCACCTTGTTCGAAGAACAGTTGCTCCACATCTTGGGAATTCTGGAACGGAACCATACGGATTACTATGTGATTCTGACGCCGGCGTTTTGTTATACAAATCCTACGGTCAATCCAAAAGATTTGGAGAAATTAAATTTGATTTTTGGTGACGAAAGAGTTTATGACTTCACGGGAAAAAACGAAATGACAGCGGACTATAATAATTTTTCCGATCCCAATCATTTTGGTCAAAGGGTAGGATGGATGATTCTCGAAAAGGTGTATGGCAAATGATGATGTTTTCCGTTGTTATTCCGCTTTATAACAAAGCACCTTACATAGCGAAGGCCATCCAAAGCGTGTTGGCCCAAACCTTCAACGACTATGAATTGATTATTGTCGATGACGGTAGCAAGGACAATTCTGCGGATGTAGCTGCCCATGCCATCGAAGGTCATGCGAATTGCAGGTTGATTCGACAGGAAAATGAAGGGGTTTCCATGGCACGAAACAATGGCGTAGCTGCTTCACATGGTGATTTTCTTTGCTTCCTTGATGCGGATGATTGGTGGGATTCACACTTTTTAGATGAATTGTCTAAGCTGATTATAGAATATCCCGAAGCCGGCATCTATGGGACAAACTATACTATTGTAAACGAAACCAAACATAAAACACGTGTTTCCCCGATTGGTGTAGAACCTGGTTTTGAGAAAGGCTACATCAATTATTGTCAAGTGTATGCCAAAACTATGGCGATGCCGTTGTGGACGGGGGCGGTATGTATTCCACGAAATGTATTTGATGAAATGAATGGTTTCCTCAAAGGTGTTAAGTTGGGGGAGGACTTTCTGCTATGGATTCATGTCGCACTTAAATACAAGGTGGCATTCTTGAATAAGTCTTTGTCAAATTACAATCAAGATGTGGATGCTGCCAATCGGGGGGTCGGAAGGTTGTACAAGCCCGAAGAACACATGTTGTGGAATTTGACAGATTTGGAACCGTTAGAAAGGATAGACGAGGATTATAAGCATCTGATTGATAGATTACGGGCGAACAGTTTGTTGAAATACTATGTTTCATCCGAGTATCATGCTGCTGCCAAGCAGGAACTGGTTAAGATAGATTGGCACGATAAAGGACTACGTAATGTTTTTTTGTATCGAATGCCACGCTTTTTAGTAAAACTAATTGTTAATGCGAGAACCATTGGCTCTCAAGTCAAACGTTTTTTTAGTTCTATATGATCTCCTTTTTCCCCAAAATAATCGCCAATAGAGGCTTGACGCTTTACATGATTAGCTTGGTGCTGGTGAGCGTGGCATTCATGAGTCATGCTATGGATGCAGTATGGTTCGTGTTGGGCATCATTGAAGTGTCTTTGTTTTTCTTGGTATCTCATAAGCTAACCACACAATGGAAAGACATGCCTCAAAAATTGTTTGTCAGGAATGTGTTCTGGTTGGCTTTCTTATTGCGAGTGGTTTGGGTGGTTTTCTCTTATTTTTTCTATTCTTATCAAACAGGGAGTCCTTTCGAATATGGTGCAGCAGATTCCATATCGTATCATGGGGATGCTGAGTGGCTTGCGCGCGAGCCGTGGACAACAACGTGGAATTATCTATTTGTGGATCGGGCGAGCTATTCCGACACAGGTTACTGCTTATATTTGACATTCATTTATAAACTTATTGGTCCCAATGTTTTTGTGACACGAATCATTAAAGCTGTTTGGGGGTCTGTTTTGTGTGTTTTGATTTATAAGCTTACCACGCGAATCATCGATGAAAAAGTGGGGAAGATGGCAGCTGTCTTTGCGGTGCTCATGCCCAATTTGATTATCTATTGCGGCCTTCACTTGAAAGAAACAGAGATGCTCCTATTGATTGTGCTTTTTTTGGAACGTGCTGATTTCGCAATCCGAAGTCGAAAGATTACTTTGTGGAATGTGTTAATTCCTGTGGTGCTATCTGGTACATTATTCTTGTTTCGTACCGTGTTAGGTGTGGTTACTTTGTTTTCTTTCCTTACTGCATTGTTGTTTAGTCCTAACCATGTGATGAAAAAAGGCCGTAGGGTGGCCTTGATTTTGTGGGTCGTTGGGAGCGTTGCGATTTTGGCTGGAGGTGTGATTCTGAATGAAGTGGAGGAGCTGTGGCTGAATAGGCAAACGAACCAAGAAGTGAAGCGGGAGCAACAAGAAATACGTGGGAATCGGTGGGCAAAATATGCAACGGGAACCGTGATGGCTCCTATGGTGTTTGTCTTGCCGTTTTCTACCATGGTAGATACCGACCAGGAGAACCAAACGATGCTCCATGGAGGCAATTTCGTACGTAACTATATGGGGGCCTTTGTGCTGCTTTCATTGTTTAGTGCAATCTTCATTAAAAAGAATTGGCGAGACTTTGCATTGATAGGCTCTTTCGTAATAGGTTATTTGGGCGTGATCTCATTGAGCGGATTCGCCGGTTCTGAACGATTTCTTCTGCCTGGGCTTCCGTGTCTAATTATTTTTTGGGCTTACGGGATTTCAGGATTGAATGCAAAGAGTTACCGATTCGTCAAGGCATGGTACATTATTGTTCCCATCATGGAGATAGGATGGGCTTTCTTTAAAATTGGAAGTAGAGGATTGTTGTAAATGTAAAGAATACAATAATGCGAGGGCAAAAGATAAAAGTGGCGTTTTTTATTGGGAGTCTTAATCGAGGAGGCACTGAGACCCTAGTGCTGGATTCCTTTCGTAGACAGGCGGAAGCTCCTTATCATACTATTCTCATTTACCGTAATGAGGGTGATTTAAGTGATGCTTATCACGCCACAGGAGTCCCTATGTTTCAGATTAAGCCTAAGGGCCTTAAGCTTGGATATATTACGAAAATAAGACAATTGTTAAGGCAAGAAGGAGTGACCGTCCTTCATGCGCAAACGCTGTTGAATGCCTTGCTGGGCATTTTCTGCACTTGTTTCTCGCATGTGAAACTGGTGGCTTCTTTTCATGGGTTTCGCTATTCTTTTACGGAAAGACTCAAAACGCATGTGGTAATGTGGTTTGCCAATGCTTCCATTTTTGTGAGTGAGTATGTGAGAGATTGGTATATTAAACATACTTTTTTAACACCACGAAATCGTTGCCATTTGGTTTATAATGGAATAGACTTCTCTAAATTTGAGAAAGAATATGCTGTTCCTGATTTCTTGACTAAAGCTAGTTCCGATTCATTGAGTGGTATGAATTGGGTTATGGTTGGCAATTTCGTGAAAGGACGCTCTCAAAGCTTTGTGTGTGAAGTTGTAAATGCTCTTGTTGAGCGGGGTGTAAGCGGTTTCCGCCTTTTCTTTATCGGGAAACGTGTTGTATCTGCTCCAGAACGCTATGATGGTTGTGTTAGGTATTGTAGGGAGCATGGCTTGTTGGATAGAAACGTGTTCTTCCTTGGAGGACGCGATGATGTGCCTGCCATTCTACAACATGCAGACGCTTTCATTTATTCTAGTGAACACGATACATTTGGAATAGCTGTAGTGGAAGCAATGGCAGCTGGATTGCCTGTTGTGGTTAATGATTGGGAGGTGATGAAGGAAATTACTGAAAAGGGTAACTGGGCTACGCTTTACCGGACAGGCGATGTTGCCGATTGTGTAGAGAAAATGGAGCAATTGCTCTTGGATTTGGAAGCTAATAAACGCAATGCCAGGCTGCTTGCGGCTCAGGTAAAAGAACGCTATTCGATACAAACTCATATTCAGAACCTAAATAAAGTTTACGAGGCGGTTGTTTGAATTGATTGTGAATTTAATCATTAAACTATGAAAATCCTTATCACCGGCGGTGCCGGATTTATCGGAAGCAATCTTTGTGAGTATTTCGTTCAAAAAGGCCACGAAGTGGTCTGCTTGGATAATCTATCTACGGGATTCAGACATAATATCGAGCCTTTGATCGGCTTGCCTAATTTCACTTTCATTGAAGGCGACATCCGAGATTTGGATACTTGCCGCCATGCCGTTAAGGGTTGTCAAGTGGTGCTACAAGAGGCGGCATTGGGTTCCGTGCCACGGAGCATCAACGATCCGATTACGACCAATAGCAACAACATTGACGGTTTCCTAAACATGCTTGTGGCTGCCCGTGACGAAGGGGTGGGGAGATTTGTCTATGCAGCCAGCTCTTCCACTTATGGAGACAGTAAGGAACTACCCAAGATAGAGCATAACATTGGGCGTCCGCTTTCTCCTTATGCCATCACAAAGTTCGTGAATGAGCTCTATGCCAACGTGTTCTCTTCCTTGTATGGGCTGGAGACCATAGGACTGCGTTATTTCAATGTGTTTGGCCGTCGTCAGGATCCCAAT
This sequence comes from uncultured Bacteroidales bacterium, assembly GCA_946184615.1. GTDB lineage: Bacteria > Bacteroidota > Bacteroidia > Bacteroidales > F082 > Limimorpha. The sequence continues at coordinate 81,387 of CAMHFN010000004.1, read as the reverse complement.
GGGGCTTATGCCGCTGTCATACCCTTATGGGTAAAGGCACTGATCCATCACGAGTCACCTTTCATCAATGGTGATGGCTCCTATTCAAGAGACTTTACCTATATTGATAACGTGATTCAGGCCAACGAATTGGCGGCTACCTTGCCGAAAGAAGATATTGTCAAGAGATCGGCTTTGTATAATATGGACCTTCCTAAGAATGCACCTTTGGATTTAGTGTTTAATGTGGCATACGGTGGTAATACGACCTTGTTGGCATTGTTTGACTGCCTTAGGGATAACCTTTCCAAGTTTGACCCTGAAATTGCGGCTATTGAACCGAAGTTCCGTGAGAATAGGGCGGGCGACATTCCTCATTCGCAGGCATCCATCTTGAAAGCACAGCGGGTTTTGGGCTACAACCCCAAGTATGACGCCAAGGCGGGCTTCGCCGAGGCTTGTGAATGGTATTGGAGGAACATGCAATGAAGGTTTTGTTTGTTGCAAGTGGTAACAAGACAGTGGGAACAATAAGTCCTTTTGTCCGTTCGCAATATGATTCACTCGTTCAACAGGGTGTTGATATGGCCCTGTTTCCCATCGTGGGCCATGGCTTTTTCGGATATCTTAAACATCTTGCTTCATTACGACGTGTGTTGAAAAAAGATAAACCAGACATCGTCCATGCCCATTATTCCACTTGCGGTTATTTGGCTACAATGGCATCTTTGGGGCTGAAAAACAAGGTGGTGGTTTCCATTTTGGGTAGTTTCCCTAAAGACAATCGAAAGAGAAAGAGCGTCCGCTATTTTGTTGATCATGTTTGGGATGCTACAATTGTGAAGTCTGAACGTACAAAAAAACAATTGGATAGGGAAGTCTATGTAATTCCCAATGGGGTAAATTTGGAACAGTTTACTATTATTGAGAAAAACAAAGCCAAAGAGATGGTAGGGTTTGAAAGTGATAAGAAATACATTGTTTTCGTTTCAAATCCAGCAAGAAAAGAAAAAAACTATCCTTTGGCCGAGAATGCAGTCGATTTGCTGAATGACGAAAAGGTTGTTTTGTTTCCAGTGTTTGACAAGACACATGACGAAGTGGTCAAATTCATGTGCGCTGCAGATGTCTTGTTGATGACTTCCTTGAAAGAAGGCTCTCCTAATGTGATCAAAGAAGCTATGGCTTGTAATTGCCCCATTGTGGTCACTGACGTGGGTGATGTGCATGAACGTCTTGATGGTGTGGAAGGTTGTTATGTGGCAAAAACCTTTGAACCCTCAGAAGTAGCAGGATTGCTAAAAAAAGCACTTCAATTCGGGTGTCGAACCGAAGGTAGAAAAGCACTTGTGGATCAAGGACTTGCAGTTGAAATGGTGGCCAAAAGAATTATACAGGTGTATAATGATGTAATTAGTTGAGTATGAGTAAAATAAAGGAAAAGTTATTACTCAAAGTGTTTCTGCCAATTTCAGAACGAGTGATTGGCACTAATGCCCATACTTGGTATCGCCAAATCAGTTTGATGTCAAACTGGTCCGCGGATCAACTTGCTGACTGGCAGAAGGCCCAATTACAGGAGTTTGTCAAACACGCCTATTATCATACAATCTATTATAAAAACCTGTTTGATTCATTGGGCCTGAATCCCTCTGATATTCAAAGTGCAGAAGACCTAAAAAAACTGCCAGTTATCAATAAGGCAATCATCAATGCTCATTATGATGAACTTATTCCTGACAATCTTCAGCAGTTCAAGTATCGTAAGGGCAAAACGGGCGGTACCACAGGGGAACCCATGTTGTATTTGTGCGATGAAAACACATGGGGGTATGTGACTGCGGCAAAGATCTTTCATTGGAAAAGGGTAGGATATCATTATGGCGATAAATTTGCCGCCATGGGGAGCTCTTCGCTGTTCTCGCAAAAGCCGCCTTTGGTCAGGCGTATTTATGATAAGCTGCGCAATGAGTATCCAATGAATGCGGTGAACCTTACGGATGAATTGTGCCAACAGTATGTTGAAACCATAAAGCGAGAGGGTATCCATTATTTGTACGGGTATGCCGCTGCCCTTTTTACCTTCACCAAATATGTGAAAGACAAGGGTATCGATTTGACTCAAATCAAAGCCGTGTTTTCCACATCGGAGAATCTGACCGATTATTATAGGAAAACCATGGAAGAAACCTACTGCTGTAAAGTGATGGATTGCTATGGAGCACGGGATGCGGGAATAACGGCCTATGAAAGTGCAAGAGGAGTTTATCAGGTGGGCTACAATGCGATTGCAGAAGTTGTGGATGAAATAGAACCTAACACAGGGAGCTTGCTTTCGACCAATTTCTTGAACTATTCTTTCCCGTTGATACGGTATCAGTTAGGCGATGAAGTGGAACTTGCCTCATCCGTATATGACAATGAGTACAATGGGCAAGTAATTAAGCGTGTGATGGGAAGGACTTCCGATGTGATGAGACTGGGCAATGGACACCATTTAACAGCCACGGGTTTCTCCATGATCATGAAAGAATTTGATGTTGTTGCTTTCGATTTCCAGAAACTCGGAGATTTGAAACTGCTCCTTCGTATACAACCCGTTCCTGATAAATACACCAAAGACCAAGAAGACAAAATCAAGAAAACCTTTCTAAAATATTTAGGTGAGGATTGCTCGTTGGATATTGAGTATGTTGAAAAGTTCGAACCGTTGAAAAATGGGAAGCGTAGGTATTTTTATAATGAAATAGGTGAACAAAAAGCATAGTTATGTCAATTGTAAAACGCAGAAGTATAGGTTCCATAATAAAAGGCATTTGGACGCATTCCCTTTCCATACTGACCATGTTTACTTTCCCTTATCAAGTGACTGTTTTTTTGCATCGCTTGCGTGGGGTAAAGATAGGAAAACAATCTCATGTGGCTAGGGGGGTGATTTTGGATGAAAGAAATCCTGAACTAATAGAGATCGGTAAGGGAGTGGCGGTTACCTCTGGAGTCATGATCCTATGCCATCAAAGAGACCTGTCGGAATACAAACCTGGGATGTATGCCATGCATTGTCCTTTCAAAGAAGGGAAAGTCATTGTAAAAGATGGCGCTCATTTGGGTATCGGAAGCATTATTATGCCTGGTGTAACGATAGGAGAGGGTGCAATTATTGGTGCAGGTGCAGTCGTTACCCACGACATCCCTCCGTATAGTGTTGCGGTGGGAGTTCCAGCTAAGGTAATTAAAACATTTGAAAAATAAAAGAGATGCGATTTATATTTGAATTAAACCACCCCAAGCATTACTATCAATTCAAGTATGTAATGCGGATGCTTAAAGATCATGGTCATGATGTTTTGGTCTTAGGAAGGGATAAAGACGTACTATTGGATGTCTTGAAAGAGGAAAAGGTGCCTTTCGAAATCTTTGGACTGCATAAGAAAACGATGACGGGAAAGGTCTTCGGGTCGTTTTCTATTCTTCGCAATTATTGGCGAATAGTAAAACGTTATAAGCCGGATGTGATCGTATCAAAAGCTTCCTACTATGGTTGTCGTTGCGCTAGACGATTTGGCTGTAAATCAGTGATTTTCCCAGACTCCGAGGTCGTATCCTTGACTAATAAATATGTGGTTCCAATTGCTTCGGTCGTTGTTACCCCTGAGACGTTTGGCTTGGATTATGGAAAGAAACATGTCCGTATCAAAGGTCTATTTGAAGATTGCTACTTGGCTCCCTCCGTGTTTACACCCGATCCCAAAGTGGTTGAGAAGTATGGTCTTGAAAGGCCTTATGCTGTGTTCCGTTTTGTTGGATGGTTTGCGAATCATGATGTCAACAATAGCGGTTTCACTTTGGAAGAAAAGAAGCAATTGGTAAATGCGGTGTCACCTTATATGCATGTATACTTGTCCTCGGAAAAGGAACTGCCTGAGGAGTTGAAACGTTATCAATTGCCAACGCCTGCGTCAATGATACACAGTGTATTATCGGAAGCTGATCTGTATTTGGGAGATTCTCAAACTATGGCGACTGAAGCCGCATTACTAGGAACTCCTGCCATTCGATCCAACTCTTTTGTCGGTCCGAATGACATGACCAATTTTAAGGTGTTGGAAAACACCTACGGATTGCTTCGGAATATCAAGGAATATGAGGAAGTGTTGTCCGTTGTGACAGATTTTGCGAAAAACAAACGAAAAGAAGAATGGAAGGCCAAACGGCGCTCCTATTACGAGAGAGTCGGTGATTCGAATGAGACGATTGTAGACTTGTTGGAAAGGCTCTGAGGAACAAAGGGATTTTAAGTAAGGAATAACACAGAAAGATATGCAGTTCGACATACAAGAACCGAGAACAATCCCTTTCTATGGGGGGGACAAAAAACTGGGCGAGGCAGTTAAAAGTGCCGGTGCCAGACGTAATATGAGCCCATTGCATTTCGCATTTAGAAAGATAAAAAATATCATTTTGGCGCGATTGTCGTATTTTTGTCCACTCAACGGATGGCGAGTTAAGATGAATCGCTGGCGAGGCGTCCATATTGGGAAGAATGTGTATCTGGGAATGCATTGCGTCATTGACAATGCCTATCCGGAATTCGTTTATATTGAAGATGATGTTTCACTGGCTGGTGAGGTGACGGTGATAGCTCACATGAATCCTTATCCCCATTTTGAAGGTGTCATCGAGCCCAAAGTGGCTCCTGTGGTCATTCGAAAAGGAGCTTGGATCGGGGTGAAGAGTGCCGTGCTCTGTGGCACTGAAGTTGGTGAGTATGCCATCGTTTCGGCTGGATCCGTGGTGGACAAGAAAGTGGATCCTTGTACCATAGTGGTGGGTAACCCAGCACGCAAGAAAGTTGATTTTTCTAGATTAATGAAAGATAAACTGACAGAAGAATGAAAACCGCTTTGATATTTCCTGGCCAAGGCTGTCAAAAAGAAGGTATGGGGAAAGAGCTGTATGAGGCTTTCCCCCAAGCTAAGGCTTTGTTTGAACGTGCGAATGATTTCTTTGGCCGGCGCATCACTGATGTGATGTTCTTTGGCTCTGAACTTGAGTTGATGGAGACGAAGAATACCCAACCTGCTGTCTTCATCTATGAAGTGGCTGCTGCCTTGAGCCAGAAAACCGTTGTTCCCGATGTGGTGGCGGGTCATTCGCTTGGAGAATTTGCCGCTTTGGTCGTAAATGGGAGCCTGAGCTTTGAAGACGGGCTCAATTTGGTCTATCACAGAGCTTTGTTTGGCCAAAAGGCTTGCGAGAAAACCCCTACGGCGATGGGGGCTGTCATCGGTTTGTCTGAAGAATATGTTGAGAAACGTATCCAGGAAATATGGGAAGAAACAAATGAACCCGTGTATTTGGCCAATTTCAATGGCCCAGGTCAGGTGGTGATTACGGGTAGCAAAATGGGAATCCGCACTACATTGAAACGGTTGAAGGAGGAAGGTGCTAAGAAGGCGGTTCTTCTGGGTATCGGAGGGGCGTTCCACTCGCCTTATATGAACGAAGCACGTGAGGAATTGGGTGAAATCATCCAGAAGACCTCGTTCAGAGAGCCCAATTGTCCTATTTACCAATGCGTGGACGGTAAGCCTCATACAGCCCCAGAAGAGTTGAAAGCCAATTTGATAGAGCATATCACACATCCTGTGCTTTGGACGTCGATGGTCCGTAATATGCAGGCGGATGGCGTTGGCACATATTTTGAGGTCGGGACGGATGATACACTACAAAAAATCGTAGCGCGTATGTGCCCTGAAAACGATGTGCGCTCCATTTGGGATTTAAAAGATTATCAACATTTAAAACCTATATTATCATGACATTAGATCAATTTGTGCAAATTTTTGCCGAACAGTTTGACGAAACGCCGGTCGATCAATTCACCCCTTCCACCGATTACAAAGAATTGGACGAATGGGGGTCTCTTACGGCACTCTCCGTCATTACTATGGTAGACGCTGAGATGGAAAAACGTATTACGGGCTCTAACTTGTTGGCCTGCACAACCATCGAGGATCTTTATAACTTTATCCAGAAACTTTGATGGGTAACCAGTTTTTGTTGGAAGGGAAGACCATCCTTGTGACGGGAGCCTCATCGGGTATAGGACGAGGTGTGGCAGTGGAATGCGCCAAAATGGGCGCCAAGTTGGTCATCAATGGCCGTAACCAAGAACGTCTTGCCCAGACGCTTGCCATGTTGGAAGGCGATGGACATATTGTCCTTGCGGCCGATTTGACAGATCACCATTCAGTTGAAGCGATGGTAGAGCACCTGCCGCAACTTGACGGCGTTTCGCACAACGCAGGGGTCACAAGCATTGGCATGATTAAGTTTATGAAGGAGAACGACTGGTATGACCTTTCGCAGACCAATGTGTTCTCTGCCATTTGGCTGACTCGTTGCCTGGTGGCTCGTAAGAAACTGAACCGACCTTCTTCTGTCGTTTTCACCTCTTCAATCTCGGGAAACGATAGCGTGCGCCATGGCGAAGCACTATATGCAGCTACCAAAAGTGCTTTGAGCGGCTTCGCTAAGGCCGCGGCATTGGATCTGGCACCTCAAGGCATACGTGTGAATTGTGTGCATCCGGGTATGATTATGACCGAGTTGTTTCAGTCGGCACAAGACACGCTGACGCAAGATATTGACGAGTTGAAGAAACTGTTTCCTCTCAAACGCTTTGGAGCGCCCGAAGATGTGGCGAATGGAATTATATACCTTTTGTCGGATGCCTCTTCCTGGGTGACTGGAACGGAATTGAAGATCGATGGTGGTTATACTTTAGTTTGATGATGATGAAAGCTTATATCGAAGCATTGGCTTATGACCTTCCAGAAAAGGTGTTGACCAATGCGGAACTGGCAAAGGAGTTCCCAGAATGGACCGAAGAGAAGATCATGAAGAAATTGGGCATTGCTGAGCGACATGTGGTTGCAGAGCAAGAGACTGCCTCCGATCTCGCAGTGAACGCGGCAGAGAAGTTGTTTGCTGAATATGACATACAGCGGCAATCGGTTGATTTCCTGATTTTTTGCACGCAGAGTCCAGATTATTTCCTCCCCACAACAGCTTGCCTGATCCAGCAACGCCTAGGCTTGGCAAATCATATCGGTGCCGTGGATGTGAATCTGGGATGCTCTGGCTGGATTTTTGGTCTTTCATTCGCCAAAGGGCTTGTTTTGAGTGGCATGGCAAAGCGCGTGTTGCTTTTGACAGCAGAGACCTATTCGAAATACCTTCATCCGCGTGACAAAGGCAATCGAACCATCTTTGGTGATGGTGCGGCAGCAACACTGGTGAGTCATAATGGATTTGCCGAGATTGGAGAATTCAGTTTTGGCACTGATGGCAATGGAGCGGAAAACCTGATTGTGAAGACGGGCGCTTCACGCCAGAAAACACCTCTTGATGATTTGCAATTTGATAATTTCGGAAATCCGAAATCGTCGGATTATTTGTACATGAACGGCACCGAGATCTTGAACTATACGCTCGACCGCATTCCAGGATTGATCGAAGAAGTATTGCAAAAAAACGGCTGTGGCATGGATGACATCGATTTGCATGTTTACCATCAGGCCAATAAGTACATAGCCAACTTACAGCGTGTTAAGATGAAGATTGCACCAGAGAAGTATTACTGCTGTTTTGAGCGTATGGGCAACACGGTTTCGTCCACGATTCCCATTGCCTTGAAAGAAGCCTTGAACGAAGGGGCCATTCAGCAAGGCTACAAAGTGTTATCGGTTGCGCAGGGTTTAGGCTATTCCTGGGGAGGAGTCATGTTCAGATTCTGAAGAATTAGGTTGTTTATAAGTATGGCAAAAGATAGGATCTGCCTAATTACCAACGACGTGGAAACCACGTCAATTCTAAATCACAAACTTCGAGACAAGACAGGGGAGTATGTGCTTGCCCAAGGCATGCCTCGGTTGTTGGACCTCTACGATAAGTATGGAGTTAAGGCGACGTTTTTCTATACGGGACACATCGCCCAACTTTTCCCTGAGGTGGTGAAAATGGCCTATGAGCGTGGTCACGAAGTGGGCTCCCACGGCTTGACGCATGAGGTCGCTCAGGCTTTTGATGTGCTGTCGCCCGAGGAACAACTGTCGCATCTGAAACAGTCGAAACAGATTCTTGAGGACATCATAGGGGAGGAAGTGGTTTCTTTCCGCGCCCCTGCCGCCCGTGTAGACAAGGGCTTTTCTTCCATTATGCGGGAAGCGGGATTCAAGGTGGACAGCTCCGTCTCCTCACAACGATTTGACATGATGTTCTCCTTTGGGGCTTTGAAAAAACTGCATTGGATTACCGCTCCCCGTAAGGCTTATTTTGTAAGAGAGGACAACATCTTTAGAAAAGGGGATTCTTCCGTTTTGGAAGCTCCCATCTCAGCCATGGGATTCCCTTATATTGGTACGTTCATGCGCATCGCACCCTGGTTGAATCGAGCCACTCGGCGGATGTTGTATTGGGAGACCTTGTGCAACGGAAGGCAGTTTGTGTTTCTCACCCACCCGAATGAGTTTATTGATGAGGACCGGGAGGGAGGCAAGATTGAACGAAGGGCCAGCAATTACATCGCTTACCTGTTGGGGGATGTGTTGCGCCATAAACTCAAAGTGAAAAATCTGGGCGAAAAAGCCTTGCCTATTTATGAACACGAATTGGCTTTTTTCCAAAAGAAAGGTTTTGAGTTTATTACATGTAAAGATTTGTATCAAAAGACCTGTCTGAATCATGCGAGACTTTACCCTGAAAACGTATCGGACCCTGCTTGAATCTTTTCAACGCGCTGGCTACCAGTTCCAGACCTTTGAGGAGTTTATGGTACATCCTGCCAAGGGAAAGGTCATCGTGATGCGTCATGATGTGGATGAACTGGCTAGAAATGCGTTGAAGATGGCCCAAGTTGAACACGGTCTTGGTATTCAAGCTACGTATTTTTTCCGTGTTGTCAAACAAAGCAATGTGCCGGAAGTGATTCGTGAAATCGTCAAAATGGGACATGAGGTGGGGTATCATTACGAAGATTTGTCGACAGCGAATGGCGACATAACAAAAGCATGGGAGTCGTTCGAGACGAATCTCGCCTATTTCCGCCAATACTATCCTGTGAGGTCGGTGTGTATGCATGGTAGCTCAACTTCAAAATACGACAACCGTTTGCTGTGGCAAAACCATTCGTTGGAGGATTATGGCTTGGTGGGCGAGCCCTACCTTTCCATCGATTTTGACAGCGTGTATTATCTCACGGATACGGGGTATGCGTGGGATGGAGGCCGTTTTGCTGTTCGTGACATCGTGGTGAACCATTTCGGTCTTTCATTTCACCATTCTCAACAAATTATCGAAGCGATTGCCAATAAAACCTTCCCCGAAACTGCGTTGATATTGGCACATACGCTATGGTCAGACAATGGATTTCAGTGGTTTTTCCTTCATGTTAGGGAGTTTATCCGAAATCGTATCAAAATGGCAGCGAAAAAACATCCAGTACTGGCTAAGTGTTATGAGAAATTAGTGGCATGGTATTGGAAAAAAATGTAATTTTGCATTTTCATTGAAATATTTTTAGTGTTATGAAGCGTTTCAGATCAATTCTTTCTTTTGTTATACTGTTGATTGCCGTGAGTTCTTGCGTCACTTCCAAAGAAGTGAGTTACCTGCAAAACTTGAAACATAACCAAACAATCCCTTTGAGCGGAAACTTCGAGGCGCTGATTAGTCCCTATGATCAATTACGTATCACCGTCATTGGTGTGGGCGACGAAAAAGAGCTTGCCGAGCCGTTTAACCCCTTTGGCAATACTCAAGATATTGTAAGACAAAACGCCATAGGTTACCTGGTCGATGTCAATGGAGATATCCAGTTCCCTACTTTGGGAAAACTGCATGTGAAAGGTATGACCCGAATCCAATTGCAGGATCTCATCACCCAAAAACTTATCGAAGGGGGCTATATGAACGAACCCATGGTCGATGTGAGGTTTATGAACTTCAGAGTGTTTGTGTTGGGGACCGCTGACGGTGGCAAAGTGCTGAATATCGAAAATGAGCGCTGCACCTTCCTCGAAGCTCTTGCCATGGCGGGTGGCTTGAACCAGTTCACAAAACGCGACAAAATTGCCGTGATGCGTGAAGAGAATGGAAAAATTGTCACCCATTTCCTGGATCCACGCTCTACCGATGTGTTTTATGATGAATTCTTTTTGCTTCAACAAAATGACATCATCGTTACCCAATCGTTCCGTAGGGCTTATACGCAGAATGCTTTAAACACTTCGATGAATATCGTGTCAGCGGTGGCTGCATTGATTTCCTCGACAGCGATGTTATATATGATTATTACGGGAAAGGAATAATGTATTAATAGGTTCAACAGCTTATGGAAAACAATAAACAAAACACCACAGAAGACGTAAGCTTCCTTGAGGATAACTCCAGTGGAATACAGTTCAAAGACATTTTGTTTTTGGTCCTGCACAATCTGCACTGGTTTATTCTTTGCGCTTTGATTGGTGCTGGTATTGCTTATTATATTGTGAAAGGCCAGGAAAGAATCTATTCCAGTTCCGCTACCATTCTCTTGAAGACCGGAGTCAGTGGTGGATCGGAATCGCTAAGATCGTCTGCTCTGATGAGTGAATTCTCAGGCGGCGGTGTGGCATTGAGCTCTATCAACAATGAGATCATTATCCTTAAGTCACAGACACTGATGGAGAGAGTGGTCCGTAAGTTGAATCTTAATACGAACTATTCCTATACTACCCGTTTGGCTAAACGTAACAAAACCCTCTATAACGATTCACCTATCGAAGTGCTTTTCCCTGATGCTAACGAACAGCTTTCCGCTTCGTTTGTAGTGACTCCCATAGATGTATCTACCGTTGAGCTTTCAAATTTTCAGGGGAACGACGAATCACCTAAGATGACAGTTCGAGTGGGAGAGGTGGTGAATACCCCCGTGGGGAAAGTAATGGTCAAACATACTTGGTATTATGATCAATTCAATGGTACCTCCATCCGGGTGCAACATCTGCCAGTGGCAACCGTGGCCACCAAATACCGCTATGCGGTGAATGTGGTTCCTGACGATGAGAAAAAGAATACCATCCTCCGTCTTTCTTTGTCGGACACTTCCCCGACACGTGCTGCCGATGTGCTGAATACCTTGATTGATGTGTATAACGAGGATTCCATGGAAGACCAAAAGCGTATTCTCAAGTATTCAACACAATATATTGATGACCGTATCGCATACCTCGATAGCGACATTGATTCTATCTCGCAACAGGTGGTCAGCTTCCAACAGAGGCATAATATTATTGATGTCCAATCGTATGGACAGTCTTACGTGGCTTCCAGTATTGAATATTCGCAAGAACTTAAGGATTTGGAAGCACAACGCGGACTTACGGAGTATCTTATTGATTATGTTGAAAGCAACACTGACCACGACTTGATTCCGGGAAATATGGGCCTGAAAGGCAAAGCTGCCATGTTGATTGACAAATATAACGAAATGGCAATTTTGTTGAATAAGTACAAGCAGACAGGGACCATGAACAACCCCAATGCACAGGCCAAATTGACAGAACTTATCACTTTGGAAAAAACAGTAAAAGAGTCGCTACAGTCCTATCACGATGAGTTGGATACGCGTATCGCTTCCGTGTCAAGGGGACGCCAATCGGTGAATGCGCAGGTTCAGTCGGTGCCTGTGGAACAGCTGCGGGTGAAAGCCATTGAGAGCAAAAAACAGATCAAGGAAGGGCTGTTGCTGACGATGCTTACCAAACGTGAGGAATTGATGTTGAATGAACCGAAAATTGAGCCTTCTTGCAAGATCATCGACCAAGCTTGGGCCAACTACACGGTTATCGCTCCCAAACCCCGCCAGGCCGTTTCGCGTGGCATTTTGATTGGATTGCTGGTTCCTGTTCTGGTGTTGGTGCTTCGTCGGTTGCTCGATACTACCGTGCATTATGGAGCAGATGTGGAACGCATCACCAAGACCCCGTTCTTGGGTGAAATCCCCTTCAAGGAAGGTTCAAAAGACCATGCCATTGTCGTTAGGGAAAATGGAAGAGACTCGGTTTCGGAAGCTTTCCGACTGGTGCGGTCTAACCTGGAGTATATGAAAAACCATGATCGTAAGAACGGACAAGTGGTCATGTTCACTTCTTTCATTGTGGGTTCTGGTAAGACTTTCGTGTCCACGAACTTGGCTACCAGTTTCGCCTTGGCAAACAAAAAAGTGGTGCTAGTCGACCTGGACATCCGAAAGGCCACTTTGAATAAAGTGTTCGGAGTGAAGTCTAGAATGGGCGTTTCCAATTACCTCTCAGGTACGGCTGATACCGTGGACGAACTGATTAACCCGGATTTGATTGCCCAGAATTTGGATGTCGTCTTTTCTGGCCCCGTGCCACCTAACCCCGCCGAATTGCTCATGAGCGAGAGGCTTGATGCGTTGGTGGATTACCTGCGAGAACGTTACGACTATGTGTTCCTTGATAATGTCCCTTTGGGCATTGTGGCCGACCCCGAGATTGTGAAGCGTTTGGCCGACAGCACGGTGTTTGTGGTGCGTGCTAATAAGACGGATAAGCGCCTCGTGTCTGAACTTGACAAGATCTATAGAGCAGGCCGTTATCCTAACTTGTCAGTCGTTCTGAACTCCGTCAAGTATAAGAAACATAGAGGCTATGGCTATGGTTACGGCTATGGCTACGGTTACGGCTATGGCTACGGCTATGGTTACGGTTACGGCTATGGTGGTTATGGTTATGGTTATGGTTATGGAGGCTATGGCTATGGGGACGATGAGGAGGGTAAAAAGAAAAAGAAGCATCGCCATCGCCATTCAAAAAAAGAAGAATAAAGACTTGACTTTTATGTTTTTTGACTTGTTTCGGTCGTCTCTCCCGAAGAATTTCCTTGAGGGAGCGTGTGATATGCACAGCCATCTCCTTCCTGGGGTGGATGATGGCTTTCCCGACTTTGAAAAAACAATGGAAGGACTGTCTTTCATGAAAAAGTTGGGGTACAGAAAAGCCAAGATGACTCCGCATTTCATGAAAGACTACAGGGAGAATGTCCGGGAGACGATTGAAGCAAAATACCAAGAATTTCTCGCCAAGGCAGGACCACTTCCATTGGAACTATCGCTTGCTGGGGAGTATATGCTTGATTCTCAGTTCTTGGACCGCTTTGAAGAAGGTTTCCTTACGCTTGACAGAGAACAAACAATGGTGCTTTGTGAGACCTCTTATATGATGGCCGAGCCCAATGCCAAAGAGATGCTGTATCAAATCATGCTCAAAGGCCTTCAGCCGGTGATCGCCCATCCCGAGCGTTACAACTATGCGTCAATGGCATTGTATAAGCGATGGAAAGAGCGTGACTATTTGTTGCAGTTGAATTTGCTGTCGCTGGGTGGAGCCTACGGTGATACCGCCAAGGCAAAAGCCCGGAAGTTGCTCGTGGAGAAGATGTATAATTATGTGGGCACGGACCTTCATCGGGTCGCCAATGTGGAACGATGGATAGAGGCAATTAAGCTGACGACCAAAGAACGAGACCAGTTGGAAGTCCTTTTGGAAAATAACAAAACCCTATAAAAAAAAGCGGCTGCCTCAAACAGCCGCTTTTCTTATATTAGTTTTATATTTATTTCAGTCCTCTTGCTTTGAGGTAGGGCTCGTTGTCGGGGTCCTGACCGCGGAACTTGCGGTACTGAACCATACCTTCGTCGTTGCCTCCATCTTGCAGGCAATGGGTGCGGAAGGCTTTGGCGATCTCGGGGTTGAAGAGGTCGCCTGAGGTCTTGAAGTAATTGAAAGCATCCTTGTCGAGCACTTCAGCCCAGGTGTAGGCATAATAACCGGCACTGTAACCGCCACTGAAAATGTGGGAGAAGTTGGTGCTGCGATAGCGGGGCAGAATCTCAGGCATCAAATGGATGGCCTCCATCTGTTGCTTTTCAAAGGCGTCTACATCGAGACCCTCCACGCTGGTGAGTTCATGGAACTTCATGTCGAGGATGGAAGCGGCAATCAACTCGGTAGTCATGAAGCCTTGATTGAACAAGGCACTGTTCTCGATCTTCTGTATCAGGCTGTCGGGCATGACCTCGCCAGTTTGATAGTGCTTGGCATACATGCGGATAACCTCAGGCTCAGCCACCCAGTTCTCCATGATTTGCGAAGGAAGTTCCACGAAGTCATGAGGCACGGCACCGCAGGTGCGACTGTAAAGTCCATCGGAGAAGAAAGCGTGCAAGGAGTGACCGAACTCATGCCACATAGTTTCGGTCTCGTCCCAGGTGAGCAGGGCGGGAACATTGTCGGTGGGAGGAGTGAAGTTCATCACCAATGAAACCAGGGGATAGATCTTGTTTCCGTTGATGTCGTGCCCTGCCTCGCGGAAACTGGTGCACCAGGCACCGCCGCTCTTTGAGGTGCGCGGATAATAGTCGAGATAAAGGATGCCGAGGAAGTCGCCATTGGCTTCTTTCACCTCGTAAGTCTCCACGCCAGGATAATACACGGGTAGCGTGTTGTTCTGGGTAAAGGTCACCCCGTAGAGTTTGTTGGCCGCCTCGAACATGCCGTTGCGAACATTGTCGACGGTGAGGAAAGGCTGGATCTGGGTCTCATCGAATTCATATTTGGCTACACGCAACTTCTCGGCATAGTACCACCAGTCCCAACCTTCGAGCTTGAAGCCAGCACCTTCTTTGTCGGCGATGGCCTGCATCTCCTTCAGCTCTTTCTTAGCCAGCTCTTGGGCAGGAGTGAAGATGTCGGCGAGGAATTGGTCGACAGTAGCGGCATCTTGAGCCATGTTGACGGCTAAAATGTAGTTGGCAGGGCAATCATAGCCAAGCAACTTGGCTTTCTGTTGCTTCAGACGAAGCGTTTCCTTAATGATTTCTTTGTTGTCGTACTCGTTGTTGTTGTCGCCCCTGTTGTAATAGGCCAGATACATCTGTTTGCGAAGCTCACGGTTGTTGGCATATTGCAGGAAGGGAATGAGGCTGGGTTTGCTGAGGGTGAACACCCATTTGCCCTCCATACCGTCCTCTTTGGCCTGTTGAGCAGCTGCGTCGATGCTGCCTTGTGGCAGACCTGCTAAATCCTCGGGGTTCTCGATCACGAGTTTGAAATTGCTGTTTTCTTTTAACAAATTGTTGCCGAATTGGAGGCTTAATGTGGAGAGTTGTTCGTTGATTTGACTCAACTCGGCTTGCTGGTCAGCGTTCAGGGCGGCACCATGACGTACGAAGTCCTCGTGGTATTTCTCTACCACGCGGATTTGCTGATCGTCAAGGCCGGTTTCGTGGCGATGCTGGTATACGTAGTCGATTCTTTCGAAGAGCTTGGGATTCATGGCAATGGCATCGCCGTGCTTTGAGAGCATTGGCATCACTTGTTCGGCCATTTCTTGAAGCTCATCGGTGGTATTGCACTCGATGATGTTGAAAAACACGCTGCTGACACGACTCAGGGTTTCACCTGATTTGTCGTAAGGCAAAATGGTGTTCTGGAAAGTCGGCTCCTCGGTGTTGTTGACGATGACATCGATCTCGGCAAGCTGTTCCTTCATGCCCGCTTCAAAGGCGGGCATGTAGTGCTCGGTCTTGATTTTGTCGAACGGTACCACCTTGAATGGGGTCTGATATTCCGTCAAGAAAGGATTTTCAACGGTTTCAGTTTGTGGCTTCCCGTTATCGGTACAGGAGGCCAGGATAATGACGCTTAAAGCAATCATAGGAATTATTCTTTTATTCATGTAAAATTGTTTTGGTATTGTTGCGACAAAAGTACAAAATTATTATCTTTGCAAATAACTTTTAACCATTAACTCTTAACTGGCATTATGGCTTTATATCAAATCTGGCTCATTGTGGCCTTTCTTCTGATTATCTTTGAGATTTGTTCGGCCACTTTTGGCGCCATCTGTTTTGCGATTGGAGCTGGTTTTTCGGCTCTTGCCGCCGCATTGGGCCTCAACTTGACCTGGCAAATCATCATCTTTGCGGTGGTCTCTTTGCTTACCTTTATCTTCCTTCGTCCCTTCATGCTGAAGTTTTTGGATCGCAAGTCGAAAGATGTAAAAACCAATGCAGATGCTCTCGTTGGGCGGAAAGCAATTGTGTCGGAACGTATTGATGCCGCTCAACACACGGGGCGCGTTGCAATTGATGGCGACGACTGGAAAGCCATTGCTGTCGATGGCGCTGTGATTGAAAAAGGTGTCGAAGTCGAAATCGTTAAACTGGATAGCATTATATTAACCGTAAAACCCTACACATCTAACTTCTAACTTCTAACTATTATGAGCCCTCTAAACATCGTCCTTGTCGTCTTGATCGCCCTCGTCGTCATCTACATCTTGAGGGGTATCAAGATCGTCTCCCAATCGGAGACCTTGATTGTCGAACGTCTCGGCAAGTATAACCGCACCCTTAATGCGGGCATCAATGTGATCCTTCCCATCATCGAAAAGGCCAAAGAGACCATTGCTCGCCGGCAGGACGGACGTCTGATCGCCACCTCGCGCATTGATATGCGTGAACAGGTTTACGATTTCGACAAACAAAGCGTGATCACCAAAGATAACGTCATGACCGAGATCAATGCTTTGCTGTATTTCCAGATTGTCGATCCCATGAAGGCCGTCTATGAGATCCAGAACCTGCCCGTGGCCATCGAAAAGCTCACCCAGACCACCCTCCGTAATGTAGTGGGTGAGATGGAACTTGATGAGACCCTCACTTCGCGTGACACCATCAACTCGAAGCTCCGCAATGTGCTCGACGATGCCACCAATAAATGGGGTGTAAAGGTCAACCGTGTGGAACTGCAGGACATCACACCTCCCGAGAGCATCCGCCGTACCATGGAACTTCAGATGCAGGCCGAGCGTAACCGTCGTGCCGAAATCTTGAAAGCCGAAGGCGAGAAGCAGGCCCAGATCCTGAACTCCGAAGGTGAGAAGCAGGCCGAAATCAATGCTGCCGAAGCTGACAAGCAGGCCAATATCCTTAAGGCAGAAGGTGAAGCCCGTGCCAAGATCCTCCAGGCCGAAGCTGAAGCTACTGCCATTCGCAACATTACTGAGGCAGTTTCCAGTGGTGGCGCTGATCCAGTCAATTATCTGCTTGCGGTAAAATATGTTGAAGCCCTGAAGGAGATTGCTTCAGGTCAGCAGAACAAGACCGTTTATCTGCCATACGAAGCCACTAACATGCTGGGTTCCATTGGAGGTATCAAGGATTTGTTCCAATCAAAATGACAAATTGACATATTTTCTGCTATTTTTGCGGATTAAACTGTCAAATTGACATATTATTTAAGAAAAGCGGCTTGAAAAGGCCGCTTTTTTGTTTTGGTCCAGAAATTGACTAGGGTGCAGTGTCGTTGTTCAACCCACTGAACAACGGAACAACTGAATAAATAAACAACTAAAAAATAGGAGACCAAAGTTATGTATTTAACCAGAAGAAATCAGGATTTTATTCCTACCTTATTCAATGAACTGATGAACATGGACAGCGTGTCCTTCTCAGAACCCAAGATGAACGTGATTGAGACCAAAGAGAACTACACCATTCAGTATAGTGTCCCTGGCCTGAAGAAAGAAGACCTCAAGATCAACATCGACCACGATGGCAACTTGGTGGTGGAAATGTGCAAGGAAACTGAAAAGAAGAACGAAGGCAAAGAGGGCGTCCGTTATCTGCGCCATGAGTTCTCGTCCGAACAGTTCCGTAACGCGCTGGTGTTGCCTGAGGACATCCATCGAGACAAAATCACCGCTAAGGTTGAAAACGGAGTTCTTGAAGTCATCTTGCCAAGGGTGACCGTCGATGAAAAGAAAGCCTTGATGCAAACGATTGAGGTACAATAAGGGGAGAAGACAGAAGTAAGAAGGCTGGTTCTCCAACGAGTTCCAGCCTTCTTGCTTCTTGCTTCTTACTTCTTTATTCTTTAAAGATCTTCTTATACTTGAGCTTGGTGACTGTCCCGTACTTGCCAAGCTCTTTTTTGTTGACCTTTTTCGGACCGGACATCATGATGACAATCGGACGATCCTTGATCATTCGGGTGTAGAAGCTTTCCACGTCCTTATACTCGGCCTTGCGGATGATCTCCGTGACCTCAGCTCTTGGGTCATGGTCATAACCGGATTTAATCCAATGCTGAACAGTGTAGGGCTTGTTGCGGAACGTAATGTAGTTGCTGGCTCTCGACTTGAGCAGTGCATCCTTTGAGGCATTGAACTTTTCGATACGCTCCGGCATGTTCTTAATCAAGTTACTGAAAGCCTCAATGCCATCGATGGTTTTGTCACCTTGAGTGCCTAGGTAGCCGTACAGGAAGCCTGGTTTGCGCTCCAAGTAATCGTGGGCATAGCTGGCGTATGCAGTATAACCCAAAGAACGGAACTCGCGGATTTCCTGGAAGATGATGGAATACATGTCGGTGCCGAAATACTTGTTGAACAAGCTGGCCATGGCTTCATCTTCTTGAGTCAGCTTCTCACCAGGTACATGGAACCAAATATTGCTTTGACGGAACTTCTTGTTGGGTGCAAAGAACACTTGGGGTTCGGTAAACCGGGTCTCAAGCCTGAAGGTTTCTGTTCTGTGAAGCGGTTTCAAGGGGAGAATACGGTGGCTCTTGATAGACTGTACCATCACTTTGGGGAAGTGATTGCCAGAATAGGTGACATAGCCGTCGTATTTCAGCGGCTCAGCGACTTCAGCAAGTAGTTCGTTGCCAGTGCGTTTCGCCCACTCCTTGAGGCTGCTATGATTCAGGTAACTCGACTTCTCGCCGTAAAGGGCGTAGGCACGGACGGCACTGGCCCAGGTAGAAGCATCGTCTTTTTGGGTCTGGATTTCCATCTTTTCGCCATCAACCAGAATGGCAATCTGGCTTTCATCGTTGGAAGGATGGTAGAGCTTGTTGTAGCACATTTCCAACAGTTTCTCCTGATCCTTCTCAAAACCGGATAAGGTTACAATATATTCATTATCTTCTACATAAGTGTATAAACGAGCACCCATCTTTTGAAGTTCAAGGGCAAACTCTTGATAAGGCATGTCTTCGGTGCCTTGCATCGATAAGTAGCTGGCGGCACGTTCCAGATCGGGATCGTCTAAAAGGCCATAGTTGAAGTGGAATTTCAACTCGAAGATGTCGTTGGCGGTGTTGATGGCGGAATAGAGCTTGAAGCCGTCAGTGATGTCGGTGATTTTCACATCTTTGCCGAATTCAATGACCTGTGGGGTAACCTCTGGCACTTGTTCAGCTTCAATCATCTTGGCGAAGTCGGACTTCATATTGGTATTCTTGGCTTCAAGGGGTTTCCAGTTGGGTTTTTCTACCTTGTCTTTGTCGGGGAAGCCCATTTTTGAGCGGATGTCGAGATAGTCGTTGCCGAAATACTTGTTGGCAATGGCCACGACCTCCTCTTTGGTGATGGTCTTGATGCGTTCGGTTTCGGCAAGGAATTCTTCGTAGGTCTGTCCAGTGCTTTCCATTTCAAGGAAGAGGTTGGATAGTTTGTTAAGGTCTTCGGTGGCACGGATACGGCTCATCAGCATTTCCATGCGCGTAGCTTCAAACAGGTCGTCGCTGAATTCCCCACGTTTCAGTTGGTCGAGGCATTCAAAGACCAAGGTTTCGGCTTCTTCATGCGACTGGCCTAGGATCTTGGGAATGATCAGCATCAGGATGGCACCTTCGTCTTCCAACGACAAAGGCATCAGCACCGAGCCCATCAACTTGCCTTCGAGAGTCAGCTTGTCGGCCAGACCGGTCTCACCGTTGAAGAAGATGCTGCATGCCATCGTGAGCGGGATCAGGTCAGGGTCGGAATTTTTGATACCAGGGAATACCAAGGCACTAATCTTCATGGGGGTCATACGCACTTCCTTCACCGTAGGACCGTTGAACTTGGGCAGGGTGTAAGAGGGTTCCTTGGGAAGTTCGCCGCTACGCCAGGTCCCAAACTTCTCGGCAATCATGGGCTTGATTTCCTCGATGTTGAAGTCGCCGACCAAGATCAGGGTCATGTTGTTGGCCACATAGTAGGTGTTGAAGAACTCACGCATCTTGGAAGGTTGCGGGTTCTTCAAATGTTCGGTATAACCGATCACAGGACGGCCGTAAGGATGGTCACCGAAAGTCTCCTTGAACATGTATTCCTGGAAGGCATTGATGGGACCGTCGCCGTACATGTTCTTCTCTTCGTAAACAGCCTCCAGCTCACTTTGGAAAAGACGGAACACAGGGTAGCGGAAACGCTCTACGTACACGTCCATCCATTTGGAAAGCTGGTTCGACGGGAAGATGTTGTAATACATGGTCTGGTCGTAGGAAGTGCCGGCGTTCAGGCTTTTGCCACCCATTTGGGTGAGGATCACGTCCACCTCATTCGGGATGGCGTAGTCGGTGGAGGCCAGCGACAGCTCGTTGATCTTCATCTGGATGGCTTGACGTTTTGCAGGATCGGAGGTTTCGTGCAACTTGTCATACATCATGCTGATGCTGTCGAGATACACTTTTTCCTTCTCCCAGTTGATGGTACCGATACGGTCGGTACCTTTGAACATGATATGCTCGAAATAGTGGGCCATGCCTGTGGCATCGGTGGGGTCGTTTTTGCTGCCCGCATGGACATATACGGCACCATAAACCTCAGGTTGGTCGTGGTGCTCACACAATACGACCTTCAGGCCGTTATCGAGGTGATAGGTCGCCGTCTTTAGGCCGGGTTGGGCAAACAAAGAGACACAACCCAATAGGGCAATAAATAAAAGGATGTTTTTTTTCATTGTTATTTATTTTGAGAACATGATTTTTTCGCTGTTGAACATTCGGGTGAGACCCCAAACGGCGACGCCTGTATAAACCACGTTGGAGGCTAGCATGACAATGGCAGGCAACCATTTCATCTCGTGGGCAAATACGGAAGTCATTACTTGGATGGAGTTGTAGAATGGAATGAGGTAGGATGCCAGGCCAACAGGGGTGCCACTTTGGAACATCGGTGTCAGGCCACAGAACATAACCACCAGCATAAAGGGAACGATCATGGTGCCAGCGTTTTTGACGTCCTTGGCCAAAGCGGAGAGTAGGCTTACCATGGAGGCCATGATCAGGACTGTGGCCAAGATGGTCAGCAACAGTACCGCATAGTCGGCACTAGTGTAGTTGAGACCCATTTCGATGCCTGCTGTGTCAGCTTGTATCATCTTGGGCAGCGACAGCACAATGCCTATGAAGCTGGAGATGCCGCTTAATAGCGCTATGCCGCTCAGGGAGACGATCTTACCCAAGGCCAACTCGTTCCTCCGCATGGGGGTGACAAGTAGCGTGGCAATGGTGCCACGTTCTTTCTCGCCAGCAATGGAGCTGGGAGCTATGGCCATCACTCCGCTGAAGAGTAGCATCAAGATCAGCATCGGGATGAGTTTGGAAAGGATGCTGCCCAATACATCATCTTGGTTGGCCCTATCAAAATAGGCTTCTTCCGAGTCGGCACGGTTGATGTCGAAGCGGTTGCTCAGTTGGTCTTCGTAGGCCGAGAGAGAGCCTTCCAATAGTTGGTACACACGAGAGGATGCATTGTTGGCTGAATTATAGTAGATTTCCACATTAGGTGCCAACTCACCGCTTTCAGCGCTGTAGTGGGCTACCAACGTGTCGAATCCTTTGGGGAAACGGGCCAAAACCTCGTTGAGGTCCTTGTCTTCGAGGTTCTCGATCTCCTCTTCTGAAATGGGTTGTTGCAATAGCGCAGTGGCAGGAAGGTTTTCCCATAGTGGAGCCACACTCTCTGGCAAGTTTTCTACTCGGACAATGACTAGGTCGTCAGCACCTTCGGTAGCCATCTTACTCATACCAGAACCCATGAGGGTGTAGATGATGTAGATGAGCAGACCAGGCATGATGACCGTGGTGAATAGTAACTGCTTGTCGCCGAAAAAGCGGGCGAACTCTTTCTTGATGATCGTCCAAGTGTTATTTCCCTTTTTCATTCCTCACCTCCTTTCACTTCTTTGTAAATCTCGAAAAAACGGTCCTCCAGCGACAATCCGTTGCAGACTTCGTCGAGGGTGCCGCATGAGATCATGCGGCCATCGATGATGACGCCCACACGATCGCAGAGGCGTTCCACTAGGCTAAAGATATGCGTGCTGAGGATAATGGTCTTGCCCTCTGAACGTAGCTCTTGGAGATAGTCAGTCACCACACGGGCAGTGAGCACGTCGAGACCATTGGTGGGCTCGTCGAAAATGATAATGTCAGGGTTGTGAACCAAGGAAATCACCAGCGAGAGTTTCTGCTTCATTCCAGTGGAAAGGTTGGCTACTTTTACTTCAGCGAATTTGTCAATGCCGAAACGACTAAACATTTGCTGCTTGCGCTCGCTAATGATGGCTTCATCGACTTGATGCAGGTGACTGAAGAAATCGAACAGGTAATTCGGTGTAAAGAAATCTTCCAATTTGAGTTCGGAAGTAAGGAAACCTATCTTTCCGCGCACTTCCTCTGGTTGGCGTACCACGCTGCAACCGTCCAGGATGGCATCGCCACTGTCAGGGTGAATCAGGGTGGAGAGCATGCGCAACGTGGTGGTCTTGCCGGCACCGTTGGGGCCTAACAGACCAAAGATCTCACCTTTGTTGGCGGTGAACGAAAGTTGGTTGACCGCAACGATGACGTTGCGATCCGTCCTTTCTATTTTCTGTTGTTTTCGTGAGAGCTTGAAAGTCTTGGTCAAGTCCTCAACGCGTAGGATTTCATTCATGGCTATCGTTGTTGAGACAATTCATCAAAGGGTTTGGTCGGCGAATTTAAGAAATTCCTCATTGGTGATTCCCAACAGTTTCATCTTTTTGACGACCTGGGGTAGTTCCTCGTTGATGAACTCCTCTTTCATCTGCTTGAGGACCAAATCCTTGGCCTCTGCGGAGATGAAATAGCCGATGCCGCGTTTGTTGTAGATGATGCCTGATGCCGTCATGGTTTCGTAGGAACGCATGATGGTGTTGGGGTTCACGCCGAGTTGGATGCCGTATTCGCGCACCGATAAGATACGGTCGTCGGCTTTGAGCTCGCCGCTCAGGATCTGTCCATAAAGCTGGTCGCAGATTTGCAGATAAATAGGTTTATGTGCGTTGAATTCCATGGCTTAATATTTTTGGGTTTTTAGTTTAAAGAAAATGCCGATGTATAGGACAATAGTAAGAACGGCGCGGAGGATGTTGCTGAAGATCATCGATCCAGAGACAAAGTTAGTGATGGTGTCGAGGTCAGCCGATATGCCCATGGAGTTTCCGTTCATCCAAGGGAATATGCCTCTTGACAGAAGGAAGACCTGCGTCAGCATGGAGAGGACGTAAGAGACACCGATTACACAGGCAAGAGTCTTGCCTGTCTTGTGGGTCTTGAACAGCAGATTGCCCAACATGAAGAGGCCAACGTTAAAGATCAAGCTGATGATCATTCCGATGCTGTAGGTACGATCAAACATGCTGAAAACTTTTGGAAAATCTTCACCTAATTCGTTAACGACATCGGTATTGGTCATCGAGCTAATCTCAGCGATAAAGTCCTGCATGATGCCGTTCATTCCAAAATGCTTGATGTATTGATTGAAACCACCCAAAGGTAGCAGGGTCAGCAGGGAATCAACTGCCCAGGAACCAAGGACAATAGCCACGGGAGTCAGTAGGCAGAAAAGCACATAGCTCAAATATTTCTCCAAGTTGGAGACAGGCAGCATGGCGTAGCACACACCCTCGCGGGGCAGGTTGATGTCACCGAAAACCTTGGCAGGGATCAGGATGATACCCAGAAACATGGCAAGATAGATGCCTCCCCAGCGAGGCAGTGTGGGCATGGTAAAGCCAAAGATCAAGGTGAGGAGCCAGCCTATGATCGGAATGCCGCAGAGGATGGCCAAGGTGAGGCCAAAGTTGCGGAGGTATTTCCTGCCGTCGAAAGCGAGGAGCTTGCCGAACCGATTGAAATCGAATGTGTTATTCATATATATTAGTATTTTTGGTTCTTGATTCTACGATAAGTGAGCAAATTAAGGCAGGTAGTGAGTACCAACAGAAATGCGATGCCCAACCAATAGACAATAATGGGTCTTGCAATTTGTGACATGAAGTGATCAAGGCCATTCCAAATGAAATCAATCTGAATGATCAATGTCAGTACAAAGAGGATCAGGAGAATCCAAGCGAAGGTCTTGCCGGTCTTGCGTTTCTTGAAGATCATGTTGCCCAGCATGAAGAGGGCTGATTCAGTGAAGAAAACCATGGCCGCAAACAGGAAATTGTGGAAAAGGTGATCCACTGAGAAAGGGTTGACAAATTCCTTGAAACCGCCAAAGGGGAGAATGGTCATCAGGGAATCCACCAACCAGGCACCCAAACCGCAAAAGACGGGAGTGAGGATGGAGCAATACAACACCATGCTGAGAAATTTCTCGGAATTGGTGGCTGGAAGCATCGCAAAGCTGATCCCTTCGCGCGACAGGTTGGCTTTGCCGTACATGTGTGCGGGAACGGTCATCACCGTGGCGAAGATGAAAGCGGCGATGAAGCCGGCACGGGGCCCGGGGTCGATCTCAACCTCAAACACCAAGGAAGTGATCCAGAGCAGGATGGGAAGGCAGGTCCATACAATCAAGGTGATGCCGAACCGACGGAAATAAAGCCGCCAGTCCTCGGCAATGACCTGCTTGAATCGTTTTAAGTCAAATTTGTTATTCATGGCTTTGCCCTTTCTTAACCAAAGATTTGTTTGATGGTTTCCTTGTTCTTCATCACGGTGTTGAAGAGGATTTCCACGCTAACCTTGCTGTCCACGCCTTCGGGGTTGCGGGTCACGTTGACGTAGCCGCCAGGAATCATCTCGCTATAGAGTGCCGTGTCGTCCTTCTCGGTACCATAGTCGAAATAGAGTTTGTCAGTAATGGTGCGGAAGGTGGCTTTCAGCAGCACCTCGTCGTGGTCGAGGATGATGATGGGGTCAATGAGGTTTTCCACATCCTTCACCTGGTGGGTGGAGATGATGATGGTGCGGTTCTCGTTGGCGTGCTTGGCGATCACCTGGCGGAAGAGGGTCTTGGAGGGGATGTCCAAGCCGTTGGTGGGTTCATCGAGGAGCAGGTAGTCGGTGTTGAGGGCTAGCGCAGTGGCAATCAGGCATTTTTTCTGCTGGCCGAAGGATAGCTCGCTGAACTTGCGGGTAGGATCGACCTCCATTTCCTTGCAGAGTTCCATGAACTGGGTCTCGTTGCAGTTAGGGTAGAAGGGAGCAAGTTCTTTTAAATTATTAATAGGTGTGCCTTCTGGGATGGCGAAGTCTTCCGAAATGAAGAAGATTTTTTGTAAGGTCTCGGGCAAACGCTTGAAGGGGGCAACCTCATCGACGAGGCATTCTCCGGCAGTGGGTTTTTGCAATCCGCTGATGAGCTTTAACAGGGTGGTCTTGCCCACGCCGTTTTCGCCCAGCAATCCGTAAATGTTGCCTTTTTCAAAGTTCAGGCTGATGTTCTTGAAGACGGGCTGATTCTTGTAGCCGAAGTCTAAATTCTTGATTTCAATCATGTTAACTTGGTTTTTATTGGTGATTTATTAGTGTATTAGTGAATTAGTACACTGCAAAATTACAACAAAAAACATTGTTGTCAAGAAAAAAGTGATTTTTTTTGAAAAAAATTATTTCGTGATGACCAAACGGCTCGTGATCTCACCAATTTTCACAAGGTATAGCCCTGCAGAAAGGGATGCTTGAATAGGGATGTAGTTTTCCGAAACAAAGACATAGAGCTCTTTTTCGTAAACCAGACGCCCCATGGCATCGTAGATGGTAAGGGGCAAGATGGTGTTGTCGCTTGCGTTGATGATTACCCTAAAGGAACCTGAAGAAGGGTTGGGGGCACAGACAAAACGGGTTTCGAGGCTGTCTTCGACGGAGATAAAAGGAAGAATCTCCTGCTGGAAATAGTCGTTACGTGTTCTGAAAAACGCCATAGCTTTCTCCATGTCCTCGTTCCATCGGTCTAGGTTTCGAGGGAAGCCGAAGCGTTCGGATTGTGCAGGGATCTCAGCCTCAACGATGCTGCGATAGTCGTCAAGGACCGACTGCAGATAGGGTGCGCTGAAAGAAGCGTTCAGCAGTTCTACATATCGTTGGTAAAAGCTGTAGCGGAAATCCTTGCTTTCCAGGAAATGGCTAAGTATTCGACTGTTGCCGCCTTGGTTCAAGGCGTTAAAAAATGCGTCGTATTGAGGCCGGGTGAAACAGCCGTCACCATCGTAGAACAGCCATCTGAAAAGTCCTCCCGTCTCACCTTGCCATTGCAGTACGTTGTTCTGAGGCCAGTCGAGGTTGGCAGAATAGATTTCCAGGAGGATATAGTCGATGAAGCTGGGCACGTCGATGCGAGTATAGGCATGGGCTGCCTGATCAGGTTGGCTTAGGTCGGCGGTGTTGATCCAGGTATAAAAATTCCACCAGTCCGTTCCATCGCCGTTTTGGGTCACACCCCAGTATTTTAGGATGTTGACTTGTTCATCGTCAAAGCCGTAATGGTCTTCGACGTAATGTTCATCGGGAGACTCTTCTAGGGTGTAGATTCCCCAGTATTCTCCGTTGATGAAGACCACGGTCTGCCGAACTGCCATGGCATCGATGTCGAGCGTTGCGGCTACGGTCTGCGACAAGTATTCTTGTCCTCCTGTTTGTAGCCAGTTGCTGCATCGGAAAGGATGCAGGTTGAGGTGTTTGAATTTCTCTATGTCAGTCGATTCAAAAAAACGGTAATTGAATTTTTTCTTGCCATAGTCTTCACGGGCATAGAGTCTCATGCCTTTTTGTTGGTACCAACGTGAGGCACCACCATGGATGCGCAAACCGCAAGATTGGTTGATGCCCCTGTTGTCGGTCTCATAAAACTCCATGTTGATGGGCCGTTCCCATTCGCGACCACGTTCGCAATAGTTGCCTGTGTGGGTGCTGTCAGTTGGATTGTAATGGATTCCAGGAATGAAGATGCCTGTCTCGTAGTCGAAAAGCGACAAGGAGTCGGCGGTAATGGAAAGCACAGGCATCCCGTGGGTGTCACAGCCCAATGTGCGGATGAAGTAACTGTTGGTGGTCACGGGACTGACGCAGCTGTCATTCTCATCAAACACCGCTGCACGAATCACGATACAGTGACGGACACTGTCGGTAGGATGATAGACCGAAGGGATGCAATTGACGATCGTGTAGATGTCGGAGGTGGAGTACAAGGCACTGTTGAGAGTCAACGGTTCAGTGTAACATGATGAATAGGCTGTTGGACTGTTGCCATTGGTGGTGTAGCGGATGTGATGGTTTGGATAGAGGCATTCGAGGCTGAGCGGGAAGCTATCCTCGTAAAAGCCTCCTGGAACGGAGAAAAGCACTTTCTCAGTTTGGGCGACTGACCAGATCGCAGTGATCAAAAACAATATAGTAAGATAGAATTTACGCATTGTTGGAACCTATGAGTTTTTGATAATGGCACTGGATAATTTCACCCGTGTTGGAGTGATGCAGGTGCATGGCACCGCCAAGACAATTTTTGTAAACTTTGCAGTCCTTGCAAATCCCAGTTTTCATCCAAGTACGGTTGCGGAAAGGCTGGAAACGGTTCTCCCACACGTCGAGGAAGTCGTCTTGGTAGATGTTGCCTTGGACAAACAATTTACGGTTGATGTTGGGACAAGCCGAGATGGATCCGTCCACCAACACCGACCCAATGGTGATGCCTGCACGACAGAAATAGTACCAGTCGCGCACCTTACGTTCGTATGGCCCTACGTAGGCTTCACAGCTGAAGGTGGCATGGATTTTTCCTTCTTTCCGGGTAGCGACAATGAAATCCATCAGCTGCTTGAACTGGGTATTGCTGAGCTGGAGGTTGGGGTCTTGGGCGGCTCTTCCGATAGGTTCGATGGTGAAAAAACGCCAAGCCTTTACGTGATGAGCGATAAGTAACTGTTTCAATTCCTCCAATTCGCCCAGGTTCATCGGGCTCACACAAGTCACAATGTCATAGGTGGGCAGCCGTTTTTCATTCGCCACCAGGTCAATGGCCTGTAAGGCATGGTCGAAGCTGCCTTGACGTTTGCGAAAGGCATCATGGGTTTCAGGTAAGCCGTCCAGACTGAAGGTAACGCTGCACAATCCGGCGTCCATCAACTCCTTGTGCCGTGCTTCGTCGTAAGCCCAACCGTTGCTGACAATGCCCCAGGGGAAGCCGTGCTGGCGCAACTGTCGCCCACAATCGGCCAAGTCCTTCCGTACTAAGGGCTCGCCGCCAGTAATCACTACAAAGACGGAATCGCGCTTGAATTGGGTTTCCAAAGGCTCAATGGCCTTCAGGAAATCCTCAAAAGGCATGTCTCTATATAAAGAAGAAGCGGTGCAATCTGAACCGCAATGTCTGCAGTTAAGATTGCAACGCTGAGTGCATTCCCAAAAGAGATAATTCAGCTCGTGGAGCTGGGTCTCTTTTTTTCTGAAATAATTGTGGAAAGCCTGAAGCATGGATTATTCTGCCTCGACTTCCATAGGAGCCTCCTGGTCGACTTGCAGGGTGTCTGTCGGCTGGTAGGTCTCTTCCTCGTCGTTATAATAGGGGTCATCCATGGGATGCGGTGCTCCATAGCAGGCTTGCATGACGAACATCACCGTGGCGAAAGCCGATGCTTTTAGGAGTCCTCTGAGCCATTTGTATGTTTTCATAATCTATGATGTTGGTTTCGAGAGGCAAAGATAACGTTATTCTTTTTAAAAAGCAATAATATGCAGAATTATTTCTTGATGCTGAGGATGACGCCTAAAGCCACGCCGAGGAGAGCGGCAAACAGGACTTGAAGGGTAGGAGGCAACAAAAATGTAATTGTATGGGCAGGATACCAAAAGAATGGGATGGTCTTGGCAAATACGAAGCCGTATTGAATATCCCAGTTGATTTTCTTCGAAAGGGTTTCGCGGATTTTGAGCGGATGGCAGAAAAAACCCACCAATGAGCCGCCAGTTTCTGCAATGTGGATGTCGGTGATCTTGTGGAAGGTCATGAACACGGGGGCGAACAGGGTGTTCATCAGTACGCTGATGCACAGTGCAACACCGACTTTGCCCCAGCTGAGATCGGCCTTGAAACATTCTGCAGCTTTGCCGTTGAAGTGAAATCCACCGTCCAACAATGCCAAGGTTCCTGTTTTAAAGATGGTCATTGCAGAGGCAATCACGACACCAAGCACACCCCAAACCAACATCTTGGGCAACAGGCCAAAGCCTTTCTTGATGTAGAGGCCTTCGCGGATGCGTAATGCCAACATTTCACCGAAGGTGCCAAGGATGGCGAACTTGAAGAAACTCATCAAAAGACCATGTTTGGCTGTGGTGGTGTTGAACCATTCCCACGCTCCTGGAATGAAGGCAAAGCCGCAAATCACAGCAGCGACAGCCAATAATGTGATCAAATCTGCTTTTTTCATGCTTCCTCCTGGTCTTGTTTTCTCCTTTTATCCAATTCCTTGTTTTGCCAATATCTGCCTAGCAGACATAGGACACAGACACCAAAGAGGATGCCTCCCAGCACAAAGCCTGTTTGGGAGGCCACCTCGTAATTGGTTTCTTTGTATTTGAAATAAATCCATAATCCGTATCCCAAGATTCCCAAGTCGCCAAGGATGCAGATGACATACCCCAAGGTGCGGGACTTTATATCGGTTTTTTTCAATAGCTTATCGCCGAAAAAGGTGAACAATACCAAGGCGGCGTAGATGAGGTAAATGATGGAACGGCTGGTGATCATGGTGAAGGTTTTTTATTTTTCAATACGGATGCGTGCGTCGACTGCGGTCACATAACGCGGGTTGCCAAGGAGCGGGTTGAGGTCCATTTCAGCAATTTCAGGAGCGGCCTGCACTAAAGCACTCACGCGAGCTATTTGGTCGGCATAGAGGTCGAGGTTCACGCCTTCCTGACCACGTACGCCCTGGAGGATCTTGTAGCCTTTGAGCTGCTTGAGCATCTCCTTGGCCTCGTCAGCAGTGATGGGAGCCAAGGCGCTTTGTACGTCTTTCAAGACTTCGATGAAGATACCGCCTAGACCGAAAAAGACCTGATGGCCGAACTTCGGATCCTTGATGGCACCGATGTAGACGTCGGTACCCTCAAGCATCGGGTATATCTCTACGGCGTAGGTGTCCTTGATGGCCATCAAGCGATCGAATTCCTTGCTTACAGTGTCCAAATCTTTGACGTTCAAGGTCACGCCGCCCACGTCGCTTTTATGCAGCGGGCCAACCACCTTCATCACCAACGGTACATCCTTCGAACAGCCTACTTCCTTGGCGAAGGCCAGGGCATCCTCTTTCTTGCTCACCTCGATACTCTTCTTGCGGCTGATGCCGGCAGCATCGAGCAACTCATTGTAGTCGGCAATCTCCATGTAGCCGTCCTTGCAACGGTCAATCGTGCGGCGGATACGGGCCACGTCGATTTGGGGCAACTCCACGTGCTCAGGTTGCGGTTTAGGTGTGTGATAGACCTTGCAGATGGCATTGCCCAGCACACATTCTTCGGGGAAGTTGATGCGGCCCTTGGCGATGAAGTCTTCGATTTCATCCTTTACGTTGATGATAGAGGGTAATACGGGGAAGATGGGCTTCTTGCAAGTCTTCATCTTTTGGTCAAGCAGGTCGTATACCTCCTTGTTGCTGAACAGTCCGGGGGATCCAAAAATGACCACGGAGAAGTCGATCTCATCGTATTCGTTTTCGACGGTGTCGATGATATAGCCCAGTTGTTCTGCAGTGCCAGTGGCGAGGAAGTCGATGGGGTTGCCCACCGAGGAGCCACCGAAGAGTTTTTCAAGCAGGGCAGGGCTGGCGGGATGGTCCTTCAAGGGAGGGACTTCCATGCCTCCGTTTGACAAAACGTCGGTGAGCATCACGGCAGGACCACCGGCGTGGGTGATGACAGCGCAGCGCTTGCCCTTGATTTCAGGGTGCATGAACACACCGCATACGGTGGTCAACTCTTGACGGTTGTGGCAGCGTACGATACCGGCTTTGCGGAACAAGGCGTCCACGGCAGCATCGTTGGTGGCCAAAGCACCGGTGTGCGATGAGGCGGCACGAGAACCGGCAGCAGAGCCACCGCTCTTGATGGCAGCGATATGGCAGCCTTTGTTGATGAGGCTACGGCTATGCTTAAGCAACCGTTGCGGGTCGCCAATCTTTTCCATGTAAAGCATGATGACATGCGATGACTTCTCAGGGTCGAAGGTCTCGTCAAGATGTTCCAAAACATCCTCAATGCCAAGTTGAGCACTGTTACCCACAGCCCAAACACTGTTGAATTTCAGGCCGTTGCTCATGCCGTATTCCTTGATGAACACGGCGGTGGCACCCGAACCGGTGATGAAGTCCACGCCTTTGGGATCCAAAGGCGGGATGGGGGTGTCGAAGCAGCCGGCATAGTTCACGTTGAGGAAGCCTGTGCAGTTGGGACCGATGAGTGAGCCGCCCACGCTGTTGATGGTATCGACAATATGTTTCTCGATCTCAGCACCTTCATGGCTCTCTTCCGAGAAACCGGCACTGATGATGATGAAGCCCTTGCAGCCCTTCTCCTTGGCCAGCACGTCGACTGTCTGGGCGCAGAACTTGGCAGCGATGCAGAGCAGGGCACAATCGACCTGTGGCAGGTCATCCACTTTGGCATAGCATTTCACACCTTGTACCTCGGTCTCTTTGGGGTTAACAGCATAAATCTGACCTTTGAAGGGGCTTTCCAAAAGGTTCTTCAGCGATTTGCCGCCGGGTTTATGAATGTCGGACGAAGCACCGCAAATCACGATGCTTTTAGGGTTGAGTAATTCTTTTGCAATCATTTTTTGTTATTTAAAGATTTAATATTCAAAGATTTAAAGATTTCTTTCAGTTCTTCGTGTTAACTCGCTTCGCTTCGTTGAGGGCTGAACCGTTCCGTTTTTCCGTTTTCAAATGAAGCGAGGTGAGTCGCTCTTCACAGTCAAGCAGCAATTGATAATGAATTTTGTTGAACTTGCCTTCGTTGCAGAGTCTCTCAATTTCCTCGCGGCTGAGCCAAAACACCGAGTCCACTTCTTCTTTTTGTAAACGCAACATCTCTACGGGGACGTTGCTCCTAAGCATGTAAAGGAGAGTGAATTTATATCCATATCTTCTGATTTTCAATAGCTTAAGTTCGCTTTGCGTAACAGAGAGGCCAAGTTCTTCTTTGAGCTCACGTTGCATGGAGATGGTAAAGTCCATTTCACCTGACTTAACATGACCCGCTGTGGTGGCATAATAGCCGCCTTTCGACTCGGCCACCTTTTGGATCAGGTATTTGCCCTCGTTGTTGTGGATAAACACGGCCACGATGGGAATCATCAATCCCTGTGGAATCATTTTGCCACGCTCCACGGTTTGTCCCGTAAATTTAAGGTCGTTGTCGTATAAGTCCAGTAACTCCATGCTTTTTTCTTGATACGGCAAAAATACGAAATTCCTCTTTAATATAAAGACTTCTTTGTTAATTTTGCAGCCCGAAAACGAAAAGTGGTCATGGAAGAAAAGCTTTTTAACAAAAATTACCTCTGCCTTTGTGCAGCTAACTTTTTGTTTTTCTTTTCGTTTTATCTGCTATTGCCAGTGCTCCCCTTTTTCATCATTGAGCAGTTTCAGGGAGGCAATGCCATCATCGGCACCGTGATTTCGTGCTATACTTTGGCAACCTTGGTGGTGCGCCCCTTTTCGGGTTACATGATGGACACTTTTAAGCGTAAACCCTTGTATTTATTGGCCTTGTCCTTGTTTACTGCCATCTTTTGCGGTTATCCTTTTGCCACCACCATCACCATGCTGATCATCATTCGTGTGGTACACGGCTTGGCTTTTGGCTTGACCTCAGTGGGTGGTAACACCTTGGTCATCGATGTGGTGCCGTCGGAGCATCGTGGAGAGGGAATCGGCTATTATGGGGTGGCCAACAACATCGCCATGGCAGTGGGTCCTATGGTTGGACTTTTCGTGTATGAACATCTTAGTTTCAATGCCATCTTCATGGGTTGTATGGGGTGCAGTTTTCTGGCAGCCTTGTTCGCCTCACGCATCCAGACCAAAGTGCGTCCTCCCGTCAAGCGTCCTCCCATTTCGTTGGACCGTTTTATCCTGATCAAAGGCCTGTTGGCGGGCGTTTCCTTCTTGTTGCTGGCTTTTGCCTACGGACAGATTTCCAATTATATCGCCTTGTATGCCAAGGAGATGGGGCTGACTATCAGCAGTGGTCTGTTTTTCACGGTATATGCCGTCGGGCTGATTGCTTCGCGCCTGTTTGCAGGAAGGATGGTCGACAAAGGTAAGGTCACCCATACCATTGCTTTGGGACTGGGGATCACGGTCTTTGCCTTGTTGGGACTGGGACTTTGCCATTATGTCAACGCTATTGGTCCAACCTATACGGCCGTTGCTTTCCTTCTGATTGCCTTGTGCTGTGGCTTGGGTTTCGGTGCCGCTTTTCCCTCGTTTAATGCCCTGTTCATCAATCTTGGGACTAACGCCCAACGAGGAACGGCCACTTCCACCTACCTCACCTCTTGGGATCTCGGTTTGGGCATCGGCATTTTCTCAGGAGGCATGTTGGCCGAGCATTTCTCCTTTGCTGCAGCCTATTTGGTGGCTTCGGCATCCGTGATGGCCTCCCTCATCTTTTTTCTTCTTGTGGTGGCACCGCATTATCAAAGAAATAAATTGCGTTGATAGGGTTTTTTGTATATCTTTGCGATAACAAAACACCATCACCATGAAAAGACACCTCTTTTTTGCCTTGCTATTAGTGGTTTCACTGCAATTGACCGCCCAGCAACTCCTGGTAGGCTCTTACAACATCCGTTACAAGAATTGGAATGACAGTGTTCAAGGCAATGTGTGGGCCAAACGCTGTCAGGTGATTTGTGACCAGATGAATTTCATGGCACCAGATATCTTTGGGACACAGGAAGTGCTGTATGGCCAACTTCAAGATCTTCGCAAAGGGCTAGACGGCTATGAGTATATCGGCATTGGCCGCGATGACGGCAAGCGAGAGGGCGAACATGAGGCCATCTTTTATAAGAAAGGGAAGGTTAGACTGTTGGACCATGGTGATTTTTGGCTCAGTGAGACGCCCGACAAACCTGGTTTGGGGTGGGATGCCGCTTGCATCCGTATCTGCACATGGGGCAAGTTCTCGGTGGTTAAGCCCGATGATGGTCGCCGTCGGGGTCTCTTCAACCTCGGTCCCAAGCCAAAAGAGACGGAGTTTTACTTTTTCAACCTCCACATGGACCACGTGGGTGTTGTGGCTCGCCGCGAGGCTGCCAAACTGGTGGTGGCCAAGGTCAAGGCGATTGCACAAGGGAAACCGGTGTTCATTACCGGCGACTTCAATGTGGATCAATACAATGAAATCTATACTATTTTCACAGAGTCTGGTATTTTAAAAGATTCCTACGATGCCGCCCGCATTCGCTTCGCGGAGAATGGCACCTTCAATGCTTTCAAGACGGAATATTACACTACCAGCCGTATCGACCACGTTTTTGTCTCGCCTGAAATGAAAGTGGAATCGTATGGTGTCCTCACCGATAGTTATTGGACACCCGATGGTACCGACGAGACGCTCAAATCATCGGATGCCCCTCAGGAAATAACGTTTGATAATTATATCAGAAGGAATCCCTCAGACCACTATCCCGTCTTTGTGAAGGTGAGATTTGAGAATTAGGTTTTATCGAATAAACCGTCTGCAATAGCACGGACAAGATGATCAAGGCGATTCCGATGCAGAAGGAGAAATTCAATTCCTTGTACTCGCTGAAGATGAACATCGAGAGGATAATGCTGTATACAGGTTCAAGATTGTAGGTAAGATTGACGGTGAAAGCGGAAATCTTTTGTAACACGATGATCTGCAACAAACATAAACCGATGGTGCAAATCACTACCATAAACGCCAGATAGGCATAATCCATGCCGACCGGATAGAGCCGTCCGATCGGGATGAATGCGTTGTAGACTGGAATCAGGCAGGTTAGGCCAATGAGGCCGCCCACCATTTCCCAAAGCAGCATGTTTTTTGCTTCATAATGCTTCCCGGCCCGTTGATTTGCAATGGCAAATAAAGCGTATAAAGCAGAAGAAACGATTCCCAATGCGATGCCCATACGATAACGTGAATCGAATTGGAAGATAAGGTAGATGCCGAGTATGGTCAGTAGGCTGAAAAGGAATTCACGTCCCGAAAACCGGTGATGGTTGATGATGGGCTCAAGAAAGGCTGTGAAAAACCCTACTAATGAAAAGCAAACGACCCCAATGCTGACATTCGAAGCCTTGATGCTGGCATAGAAAAACACCCAGTGTAAGGCAAGAAGCAATCCCACACCACCCATGGGGAGCAAGTGCTTCAGTTTGTAGTTGTTAAGTTGTTTGGTTATAGCGAGATAGAGCCACATCAACACCGCGGCTGCAGCCATCCGCCACCACACCAAAATGGCGGAATCCAAGGTGATCAACCGACCTAACACACCAGTGAAGCCAGCAATAAACACCGAAAGATGCAGCAACAGATAGTCTTTTTTCATGGCTTTCTGCGCTGTCTGACAGCCTCAAAGGTGACGATGGCAGTGGTGACCGACACATTTAAGGAGTCAGCGATGCCGTTCATGGGGATGATGATATTCTGATCGGCAGCATCGACCCAGGCTTGAGAGATGCCAGTGGCTTCGGTGCCCATTACCAAGGCAGAAGCCTTGCGGAAGTCGGCATCAAGATAATCGATGGAGGCCTTCAAGTACGTGCAATAAATGGTGATGCCGTTTTTTTTCAGCCACTGAATACATTCTTCGGTGGAGCAGGCGTAGACGGGAACGCTGAAAATGCAGCCGATGCTAGCACGTATTGCATTGGGGTTGTAAAGATCAGTGGCAGGGTCGGCCACGATGACAGCGTCGACACCAGCAGCATCGGCAGTGCGCATCACAGCACCGAGGTTGCCGGGCTTCTCTACCGTCTCCAATACGATGATCAAAGCATCTTTTCTTGGCTTGAATTCACTGATACTCTTATATTTGGGTAATGCTACTGCAAGCAAACCATCACTACCTTCACGATAGGCAATCTTATCGAATACCTCCTCGGTGACGGTTTCCACAAAAGAGGCTTGAATCTTCAAAGGTCCCCTTAATAAGGGTTCACAGACATACAATTGTTCTATCTGAAAGCCAGAGGCTTGTGCGCGTTCAATCTCGCGCTGCCCCTCTATCAGGATGCGATTCTGTTCCCTGCGTTCTGCTGCCTTTTGGAGCTTTACGAGATTCTTTATTTTCGGATTTGTCTTGCTAGTAATCATTTTCAGTTGGAAGTTGTTCACTGATTCAGTCGTTCAGTTGTGGTTCCTGTGCTGGTCGAAAGGCCGTTTTTTGATTTCACTTGCGACAGCACCAATCCGACCACGACCACCAAAATGCCAATAATCTTGTTTGCCGTTAAGGCTTCGATAGCAAGGAGGTAACTGAATATGGCTGTGAAAACGGGTATCAGGTTGGAATACACATTGGCACGAGAGGCACCCAACTTGCTGAAGGTGAATGCCCACAAGGCGTAGGCTCCAGCACTGCAAAAGACACCTAAACAAACCAAGGGCACAACATAACTGCTTACATTGGCAAAATTGGATGGTTCAAACCTCTCCATAATGAAGACCATGGGAATGAAATAAATCATCCCAATAATGTTCTGCATCCAAGTGATGGTTAGGGGCTTATACAGTTTTGTGAGCCGAATCAAAGCGATGGAATAGCCCACAGCTACCACCACGGAGCCGCAAAGAAAGAGAATGCCTTTGGGTGAAGCCGTGAGCTCTAGGTTCTTATTGAGCAACATGACAATGACCCCCGCGAAGGAAATGATGAAACCTACGATATTCATAGGCGTGAGCCGCTCCTTTAAGAAAATGCGTGCTGCAATAGGAGTGACTAAGGGAATCAAAGCAATGATGCCAGCTCCGATAACGGGGGAGGAGTTCTTTAGACCGTAACCTTCGAAGATAAAATAAAGGAAAGGCTCGAACATGGCAGCTATGGCGAATAATCCGAGATGCTTTCTTTGGATTTTTTCGTTAAGACGGAAGGCAAAAAGTATGGCGGTGAGGAATACCGTGGCGATAACGAGACGTAGGAAGATGGTCGCTGTGGGGTTGAGGCTTTGGTATACTTGGGTGGACCAAACAAACGACATGCCCCAGAAAATCATCGCGACGATGCCAGCTAGATGAACGATAAATCCCTTGTCTTTCATTTTTTCAAAAATAATCGGCAAAAATACATTTTTTGGTGTAATTATTGTATGTTTGCAGGTGTTTTCTGAAACAAATTAAGTCTAATAGTATAAAATTATTCATCATGAAAAAGTTAACAGTAATCTGCATGGCCTTCCTTTCTGTGCTTGTGATGGCTTCGTGCCGAGGCCCCAAAGGCGAACCGGGCAATGCCAATGTGTGTTCGACAACAATTGAAATCACTTCTAGTCAGTGGTATTGGGATAATACCTCTTGGCGAGTTGACATCAAATATGAGGCTATCAGTCCCGATATTACCGACCATGGTGCTGTCCTAGTGTATAGGGAAGAAAAAGGTACTTGGCGTCAGTTGCCTTACACATTCTATTATTCACAGTTTGAAAATGACGTGGAATATTTCTATTCATCATCGCTTGAGGTCTCTACCTATGATGAGGGGGTGAGTATTTTCTGGACTGAAAATGATTTTTATGACGGATACCGTCCCGATAATCAGCGTTTCAAGATTGTGGTTATTGCCGCTAGTGTGTATCAAGCACGTCCCGATGTGGACTACAGCGATTATGAAGCTGTGAAGACTGCCTTCCAAATCACAGAAAAATAAATCAGGGAGGTGTGCTGAAAAACGATGAAAGGTGCTCGAGAGGCACCTTTCATCGTTTTATTTTGCTAGGATGGTATAGCTCATGAAACCTGCAAAGGCTAGTAGCATCAAAAGTCCCTCGAAACGGGACAATTTCCTTCCTTTTCCGGTAAATACAAACAACAACATCAAGGCATTGGCACCGAAAAGGAAATACAAGGTGGTGTTCATTTTCGTATCGAACTGTAACGGTGTAATCAGTCCGCTGATGCCGAGCACTAAAAATATATTTAAGATGTTTGAACCTAAAACGTTGCCAATGGCTATGCCGGAGTTTTTCTTGGTTGCAGCTACAATTGACGTTATCAGTTCGGGTAGAGAGGTAGCTATGGCAACAACGGTCAAGCCAATCATGGCTTCGCTCATGCCCCATGCTTTGGCAATGGTTTGGGCGTTGTTGGAGACGAGTTCACCCCCCAGGTATAGCCCGAGAATACCCAAAACAAGAAACAATATGGTTTTGCCCCAGGGCATCGGAATTTGAATAGCCTCCACCTCAGCACTTGGGGACTCGTTTTTCTTCATGGTGATGAGCAGATAAGCCACGGCCATCACTAGTAGTAACGCTCCTTCAATCCAATTGATGGTGAGTTTGCCCCACGTGTAGTTGGCAAACACGAACAAAGCCGCTGTGGCCACAAAGCCTACGGGGATATCGCGTCGGATGGAAATGCGGCTCACGTCGATGGGGTATATTACTGAAGCCACGCCAAGGATGAGCAAAATATTCATGATGTTGCTGCCCACAATATTGCCGATGGCAAGTCCTGAACTGCCCTTAATACATGAAAATACATTGATAATCAATTCGGGTAGGGAAGTGCCAAAGGCCACAATGGTCAAACCAATGATCAATGGCGATAACTTGGCACGGATTCCTACGCTGGTAGCACCGTCCACCAACCAATTCGCTCCTAATATTAGAGCAACAAATCCAACTATTAATAAAAGGATGGGTAAGACCATAGGCTTCTCTCTTCTAATTGTAATTTCTGGGACCAAAGATCTTACTCCCCACACGTACCAGAGTAGCCCCTTCTTCGATGGCGATGGGGTAGTCTTCTGACATGCCCATCGACAGTTCTTTGAATTGCGGCTGGTCGGCGAAATAGTCTTTTTTGAGGGTCTCGAAAATTGCTTTCAGATGTTTGAACTCCTTGCGGACTTCCACCTTGTCGTCAGTGAAAGTAGCCATGCCCATTACACCGCAGATTCGGATGTTTTCCATTGTCTTAAATAATTCAGAATCAAGCAATTGTTTTGCTTCATTTAAATCTAGTCCAAACTTGGTTTCTTCTTGGGCGATATGGAATTGCAATAGGCAATCCACCACTCGGTCGTGCTTCTTCGCTTCCTTGTTGACGGCTTCCAAGAGGTTGGCCGTGTCGATACTGTGGATAAGCGTAACGAAGGGGATGATGTATTTGATTTTGTTGGTCTGCAAGTGCCCGATGAAATGCCATTGGATGTCGTGGGGCAGGACCTCGTGTTTGTCGCGCATCTCTTGTGGGTAGTTTTCCCCGAAAGCACGTTGGCCAGCATCGTAAGCCTCCTGTATATCGCTCATAGGCTTGGTCTTAGAAACCGCTACCAATGTGACACCGTTGGGGATGGCAGCTTTGATTTTATTCAGATTCTCTTTAATCATAACAAACGTTGGCGTTTTGTCTCGCAAAAATAAAAAACAACTTTCAACTTTCAACTCTCAACTCTCAACTTTTTTCATACCTTTGCAGCCAAATATTTGAAAACTATGTTTGAAGGCTTAACCGAAAAATTAGAACGCTCGTTCAAAATCCTTAAAGGACAGGGATATATCACTGAAGTCAATGTGGCTGATACCATGAAGGAAATTCGCCGTGCTCTACTCGATGCGGATGTCAGCTATAAGATTGCCAAAGAAGTTACCAACAATATCAAGGAGAAGGCATTGGGTCAACAGATTCTTACTACGGTGAAACCGGGTGAGATGATGGTGAAGATCGTCCATGATGAGTTGGCCGAGTTGATGGGTGGCGAACATGTCGATATCAACTTGAAAGGACAACCAGCCATCATCTTGATTGCCGGTCTACAAGGTTCTGGTAAGACCACGTTCTCTGCGAAACTGGCGAATTACCTGAAACGTAAGAGAAGCAAACAGGTGCTGCTAGTAGCTGGGGACGTGTACCGTCCTGCTGCTATTGACCAGTTGAAAGTTTTGGGCCAGCAAGTAGAAGTGGAGGTCTATAGCGAGGAAGGCAACAAGAACCCTGTTGAGATTGCCCAACATGCCATTGAGCACGCCAAAGCGCAAAACAAGAGTGTAGTCATTATCGATACCGCTGGTCGTCTGGCTGTCGATGAGGAGATGATGGACGAGATTGCCCGCATCAAAGAGACCGTTAAACCGCATGAGACGTTGTTTGTGGTTGATGCCATGACGGGTCAGGATGCGGTCAACACAGCCAAGGCATTTAACGACCGTCTCGACTTCGATGGCGTGGTGCTTACCAAACTTGACGGTGACACCCGTGGTGGTGCGGCACTTACCATCCGTACCGTGGTCGAAAAACCCATCAAATTCGTCGGTATTGGTGAGAAAATGGATGCCCTTGACATCTTCTATCCCAAACGTATGGCCGACCGTATCCTCGGTATGGGTGACATCGTTTCCTTGGTGGAACGCGCCCAGGAACAGTTCGACGAGGAAGAGGCGCGGAAACTTCAGCGTAAACTAGCTAAGAATGAGTTCAATTACAACGACTTCCTCAAGCAGATTCAGCAGATTAAAAAGATGGGCAACATCAAGGATCTGGCCAGCATGATTCCTGGTATGGACAAGGCATTGAAAGGTGAGGAGATTGACGATGATGCTTTTAAGAGCATTGAGGCCATCATCTATAGCATGACACCCGCTGAGCGTGAGAATCCTGCTTTGCTTAACGGCAGTCGCCGCAAACGTATCGCCATGGGTAGCGGCACCTCCATCGTCGAAGTAAACCGTCTGGTCAAGCAATTTGAGGAGACGGCAAAGATGATGCGTATGATGACTACCGGTGGTGGCAAGAAAATCATGCGGATGGCGAATGCGATGCGTAGAAGATAAGAGTGGAAAATTGAAAGTTGAAAGTTAAATAGTTAAAGATATGGATAATAAAATTATAGATGGAAAGCTGATTTCTGACCAAATCAAAAAAGAAATTGCAGCCGAAGTCGCTGACATGATCGACCATGGCAAACCTGCTCCTCATCTGGCAGCAGTCATCGTAGGTGAGGATGGCGCTAGCCAAACCTATGTCTCATCAAAAGAGAAGGCTTGTCACTCGGTGGGCATGACCTCATCGGTATACCGTCTGCCTGCCAAGACTACCGAACAGGAGCTGCTCGACACGGTGAAATTCCTCAATGAAGACCCAGAAATCGATGGTTATATCATCCAACTACCCTTGCCAAAGCATATTGACGAAGACAAGGTGATCAATGCCATCAAGCCTTCAAAAGATGTAGATGGCTTCACTAGCATCAATGTGGGTCGTCTTCAACTGGGACTGCCCTGCTTTGTCCCGGCCACCCCTAACGGAATCATGGAACTTATCAAACGTTCTGGCATTGATACCGTTGGTAAAGACGTGGTGGTGTTGGGTCGTTCCAATATTGTGGGTACACCTATGGCGATTCTGATGTCGCGCAAAGGCATTGACTCCACGGTGACGCTTTGCCATAGCCGTACGAAGAACCTGCCTGAAATTTGTCGACGGGCTGACATCCTTGTTGCTGCCATTGGCAAACAGGGATTTGTGACTGCCGACATGGTGAAACCAGGTGCTGTGGTTATCGATGTGGGTATTCATCGTATTGAGGATCCCAACAGCCCCAAGGGTTACAAAATACTTGGCGATGTCGATTACGACGAAGTCTATAAGGTGGCTTCTAAGATAACTCCTGTCCCAGGTGGAGTGGGCCCGATGACCATCGTGTCACTGCTTCAGAACACGCTGAAGGCTGCTAAAGGCAAGATCTATCCGAAAGAATAGTTTTATGAAGAGGTTGCTCATCATCGGATGGTTGATGCTCCTGTATTGGACGTTACCTGCTCAGGATTTGGACAGCCTCTATCGAGTTTTTGAAAATAGCAAAGGCGAAACCGCCTATCATGCGGCGTTAGCCATTGACGAGACTATTGGGCGTGAGCCCAACTTCACGCCGGAGACCGACAAAGACGAAATCAAGTTGAAGGTGCTCCGCACCATGATCTTGTATTTCTTCAATAATGATGATTTCGAGCATGTGATAACCTATTCGGAGATAGGCATCGATCATTACCATGCTATAGGCGATTTTTTTAATGAGGCGGGATGCTACATGACCCTAGCCAATGCTTTCCAACGTCTTGGCCAGTTCGACAAAGCCCTAGATTGTTATAATCATTGTAATGAGTTGATGGACGAAATCGGTGGTGAGATGGCCGAGGT
Source organism: uncultured Bacteroidales bacterium (assembly GCA_946184615.1). Taxonomy (GTDB): domain Bacteria; phylum Bacteroidota; class Bacteroidia; order Bacteroidales; family F082; genus Limimorpha. The sequence continues at coordinate 38,851 of CAMHFN010000004.1, read as the reverse complement.
CAACAGACGCTATGTCATAAACAATATCGCTGAGATCCATCTGACCATGGGTGAGTATGACCGTGCCGAGGAGATGTATTACAAGTGTATTGATATGCTAGGTGAGGTTCAAGAGCATGACACAGCTTCGAATCTCGATGTGGCTACTTATTATCAAAATCTGGCTGAGGTTTATATTGTTCAGGGTAAGCTCGATGAAGCGGTGGATTTGGCAGAGCAGTCGCTACAGCTGTCACAACGTTACGAAGATATCCCTAACAAAATCATCAACCGAATGATGTCGCTCTCGAAGGCCTATGGAAAGGTGGGGAAGGTGCAAGAAGGGAAGGCCATGCTCGATGAGGCCCTGCTATTGGCTGAGGCAAACAACGAATTGTTTCTTCAAGCGGTCATTCATTTGCAGCAGGGAGATTATGCTACAGCAATCACCATGGCAGAGGAAAACCATTATGACGGTGTGCTTCAAGAGGCACTTGTAGCAGGCTATCAGGACTTGAAGGAGCGTAACCCCCGTGAAGCCTTGGAATATTATGAGCGAAGCGTTGTCATGAAGGATTCCATCTTCAACGAGAACCAACAGCAACTCATTCGCGACTATCAGGTGCGCTATGCCATGCAAGAGAAGGAGCACGAGCTGGAGATGCAGCAAGCCAAAAACCGACAAATACGGATGTTGGTCATCGGTTTGGTGGCGTTGGCAGCAGTGCTGTTGGCCCTTCTTTTGATTTGGCTCCGTTTGGCACAGATGCGAAAGAAACGCAACCAGGAGTTGACTCAGTTGAACGAGATGAAAGACCGTTTGATGTCAATCGTCTCGCACGATGTCAAGACCCCTGTGTCGGCAATCCGCAATGTGCTGGAGCAATTGTGTTCCTATTACGACGGCATGAGTGATACCGATCGCAAGTCTAGTCTAATGATGCTGAAATCGACATCGGAAGCGCTGAGCGACCGATTGTTCAATATCCTGCAATGGGTGAAGAATGTGTTAGAGCATGGAGTGGTTAGTCCTGAGGATTTCAACGTAGCTAAGCTGGTTGATCAAGCGATCCAAAGCCAAGGATACAACATCATTATGAAATCGTTGAGAGTGGTGAATGAAGTGACGCCTGCGTTGATGGTTTATGACGATCCCAGTGTGGCGAGTCTAGTGTTGCAGAATCTGCTCTCTAATGCAGTAAAGTACTCCTATCCCCATGGCGAGATTCATGTTAGGGCCGAGGAAGAAACGGATCATGTTTGGCTCATGGTGCAGGATAACGGCAGGGGTATTCCCGAACAGAAGCTGGAGAAAATCTTCCGTTTCGTCTCCGCTTCGTCAAGCGGTACTGGAGGGGAGACCGGTACAGGTATCGGTCTGTTTGTCAGCAAGCAGTTGTTGGATAAGACAGGTGGAGCCATCCGTGTGGAGAGCATGTTGGGCGAAGGCACAACAGTTCGTTTTAGCGTGAAAAAAAAATGAAATGAGATGACCGGATCAAGAAGCATTAGAATTCTGTTGGTTGAAGACCAGCCTTTGTGTCGGTTGGGGGTGCGAATGTCACTTGCTAATTCCGGTCTGGGCTGTGTACTTGAAGCTGAGGCTGAGGATGTGCAACAGGCCGTTGCTTATTTGGAACAGTATGGTCGCAATCTTGACTTGATTCTTTTGGACTATGCTTTGCCTGATGGAACAGGTAAGGATGTGATTGATGCCGTCAAGCGCTTGGGCTTGGATGTGAAAATAGTGATGCTGTCAGGTGAGGCGGGTGGAGCTACGGTCAAACAGTTGTTGGATAGCGGCATCAACGGTTTTATGAGCAAGGATATCCGTCCCGAGGAGATTGGGACTGTGTTGGTTTCGGTGATGCAGGGACACAACTTCACCAATATGAACACCATGCGTTTGCCGCAGGACGTGAAATCCGACATGGAGGTGCTGGAGACTCTCACGCGACGTGAGATGGATATCATTAGTCTTTGTGCAGCAGGCAAAAGTGCCAAGCAAATCGCTGAAGAATTGAACATCAGCGTCCATACTGTCGAGAACCACAAGGACAAAATCTTCAGCAAGCTCGGCGTCAAATCGACTTCGGAATTAATCCTTTATGCTTTCCGAGTTGGGTTGGTGAGTTGATTTTCGTTTTCTTTCTTGTTGATAACTTTCGGTGGACATAGGAAATATTCCCCATATTTCTTTGTTTTCAGCTGGCTATTTTTGTAGCGGTTAAATAGAATTATTTATTTTAAAATAAAGCAGTTATGAAAACAAAACAAATCCTCCTAACCCTGTTGATGGCCTTTTGGGTGCCATTGGCGATGAACGCTCAAATAGTCTATTCGGAAAACTTTGACAGTTATACCGTTGGAAGCAGCATGGTTACACCTACCGGGTGGACGGTGACCACCACCGGCACTGGTGTTAGCGCTACGGTGATCAATGCTAACGCCTATTCGAATCCGAACAGTTTTTTAATGGGTAATCCGCAAGCATTGACAACAAATCGAAGTTTAGTAGCTGTACTTCCCACTCTCGACCTTAATTTGAATTGCACCAAGTTGACTTTTAGAGTGAAAAGCTCTTCCGCTTCGATGGGTAGCAACACTTTGAGTGTTGGTTACACCTATTCGGATTTGAGCGGTGACCATACCCAGGTGCTTCACACATGCGATGCTTCCACTGCTTACACTGAGGTGACGTTGTCGTTCAACTTATCTGTGGTTCCTAATAATGCCCGCATTTTTTTCAGGTATAACGGCAAAAAAAATGCTCCGGCACAAACCTATTGGTATATCGACAATGTAGTGGTATCGAGCGATTTGCAAGCCCCCACTGATTTGATGGTTTCCGATATTACTGCTTCCACAGCCACTATGACTTGGTCAATGAATGGCCATTATGGCAGTGCTGAGGTGATGTATTCAACGCAAAGCGATTTCAGCAATCCTCAATACGTTACTTCTGGCAGTCTCACGGATTTGGAAGGCTATACCACCTATTATGCCAAAGTCAGAGCAAGATCCCGTAAGAATGCGAGTTCGATGTGGTATTATAGTTCTTGGAGTGACCCTGTTGAATTCACGACCCTTTGTGCTCCACCTGCGAATTTTAATATCTATTCCGAGCCCGCCCTAGGTGTTGTTGCTTCTTGGGATGGCAATGCTTCTTCGTATAATCTTAGATACGAAAGCATGGAGAGTGTCTATAACTACTATAACGGTATGGTAAGCACGAGCGGCAATTCATATACCTTCACGGGCCAAGAGGCAGTGCCGTTGGTACAAGGCATGAAATACCGTTTCAGCGTTCAAGCCCAATGCGATCCTGAAATGGTAGGCGAATGGTCAGACTGGATTACCTATGCTGACTGCCCTAATTATTTATCCTTGCCATTACACCAGAATTTCGACCATATTCCGGTATTAAACACTAACACTGAAAACAACCTTCCTGGCTGTTGGATGATTCTTAATAATGCTACGGACCCAGCGTATAAATACTATCCACTCATAGAGAATGCCGATAGTTTATGTTATTCCAGCAATGCATCTGAAGGCCAGTACAACTATATTCGTTTCAACACACCCATAAATACTGCAAATCAGTGCCTGGTACTTCCTGCCATTGACCCGGTTTCATCGAATGGTGTTACGGTGAGCTTCTGGATACGTAATGTTAGTTCGGAAACACTTTGTAACTGTGTTGTGGGATTGATGGACCAAACGCTTAACATGAACAATATTTATATCAAGGATGGCTCTTATGTTGTCACTCATTCCACTACCTATCAGCATAAGACCATCACGTTCACTTATGATGAGTTGATGCAATATGGCAACTACATTGCTATCAAGGCTCCATCAGCATCTCAGTATTATGTTTCTTTCTGCATTGATGACATAGACATTTATCCCGCCGACTACCAATGCAATGCTCCTATCAACATAAAAACAACAACCCTTGGTATGGTTTTGGCAGATATATCATGGGAGTCGGAGCCTGGTACAGCAAGTAACACTTGGTGCGCAAGAATGAAGAAAGCCTCCGATACGGAATGGGGCGAAGAACAAACCGGGATCGCTACTCCGCACTGGTTTATATACAACCTTGAAGAAAACACCACCTATGATGTCCAGATTCGCCACCAATGCAATAGCGTGGACTATAGCGACTGGGTAGACTTCAGCTTCACCACCCTTGATCATACACCTATACCGACTGACCTTGTCATAGACACTGTAAATAGTGGCAGCTCCTGGGTGGAGATTGATTGGGAATGCTTATTAGCCACAGGCCAAAATGAAATTGATCATTACGAGATACAACTTGATTCCAACGATGTTCAGTCATGGGATCTGCCATTTTATTCGTTAAGTGTTATCGAAAAAGGTCAACATACTTTTCACATTAGAGTGGTTGACGATCAAGGTATAACCGGTGAATGGTCAGAGATGCTCTCATTTGTCATCGAAGGTTGCGACAATTCTATCGATATCGACTCAGAGCATTCAGCATCATACAATTTTCATGGTACTCATCTGCCAGATTGTTGGACAGTGAGCGGCAATACCGACCATTTTAGTTTGGGCTCGGCACTGGCTTTCATGGTGGATGATAATTATGAAACCTATGTTGAACTGCCTCAGTACAATATCGCAGATGATTTCGATTGCGTTAATCTTGTCTTTGACTGGCAGCAACTGCCATCAATTTGGGGTAATGGTACTCGGGCCGGTGTTCAAGTGCAGTATTCTACGAATGGCACTAATTGGTTAGATACTGGTGACTTTATCAGCTTGTATGGTGACCTGGAAGATTCCCAGATGGTGAATTGCAATATTAAAGTCCCCGCTCCGGTTTCGACATTGAACATACGCTTGAAACTTATAGTGGAAGATTACCAAGATTATGGTGATTATCCACCGATGTGTCGGCTCGACAATCTGTATGTCATTGGGCATGCTGTTTGTACAGACGTGCCTACCGCCTTGCAAATCATGGAAGGCTATCCTGCAAATGGATTAGTGTATGTTTCATGGACGGCAGGCAATGACGAACAGACCGAATGGCAGCTCGCCATATCAAAAAACAGTAATTCTAATTGGCAGATCACATCTCCATTTATGTCAACAGATTGCGTCATGGGATTCTACGTGGATCATAACAGCACATACTATGTAAAGGTGCGCGCTTACTGCGATAATGACCATTATAGCGTATGGAGTAATGAAATCATATTTACTACACCCTATTTCGGAAAGATATTCACGGGCGCGGAAGATAACTTATGGAGCAATGCCAACAACTGGACTGGCGGCATACCAAGTGAGGATGATGATGTCCTGCTCCAAGCTGACGTTACGGTTACTGGCGAGGCTGAAGCATATAACATTGACATGGGAACCTACACCATCACTGTTGAAAATGGTGGCCTTCTAAATGCTAATGCCTTTATTGGAGAAAATGCCAGCAATCCACTTAAGACCGTCATTAAAGACGGCGGTCAGATGAAGTCGAACACTTCGTTCCTTGCCCGCATTGAGAAGAATATCACAGGCTATGGTGCTGCAAATGGGGAAGGCAGTAGCGGCTATTATCTCATTTCTACACCCTTTACCCACTTTGTCAATAGTGGAAATGTTACGCCTGAAGAAGATGGCAACTTGTTATATGATCAAATGGATTTATATTGGTTCACTGGTCACAATGAAGGGGAAGAATGGTATAACCCCAAGTATTCAGACGGCACGATCGATGGCAGGACGGTTTTAATCCCCCATAAAGGTTACCTGTATGCGCGACAAAATGACGGAACAATCCGTTTTGGAAACAACCTTGATCCTTTCCCGGCTACCAACGAGAACATCGTGGTTAATCTAAGCTCATTTACTGGGTCAACCGCTCCGCTCAATGGATGGAATCTTATCGGTAATCCTTTCTCCTGCAATGCCTACATGCTTGGTGATGATAATCAGCCTTTGCCATACTATAGGATGAATGAGACAGGTGATGCCCTTGTGAAAGCAGTTGCAGGAACGCCCATCAAGCCATGCGAAGGCGTATTGGTCTTCTGTCCGAATGACGGCCTTGGCCATAGTGCAATATTCACTACAACCGCTCCTGAACAGCTTGGCGGGGAGCCAAGTCATGTGAACTTTGCATTGCCAGTTCATAGCCTTATCGGAAATCAACCGGCCTTCCTCGGTACTACTACTCAGACGATCGTTTTGTCAGCGGGCATCAACTGGGTCTCGTTCAACGTGGAAACTACTCTTGATGACCTCAAGGCGGCCCTCGTGGAGGCATTGCCAGGCACCACCTCCATCACTATCAGGTCGCAAAACAGCGGCTACACGACCTACAACGGCACCCGCTGGAGAGGATCCCTCGGTGCAATCGAGCTGACCCAGATGTGTATGATTACAGTCGATGCCGCGTGTGAGATTTCATTGGAGGGCACGGCTGTCGATCCCGCCGAGCATCCTATAGTCATCCCCAAAGGCGTCAAATGGTTTGCTTTCCCGCTTTCTGAGAGCATGAGCATCAACGACGCATTCGCTGGTTTCAATCCTGTGAACGGTGACATGATCAAATCAGCGGGTAATGGCACGGCAACCTATAATGGATCCAGATGGAGAGGTGCTCTTTCGACCTTGATGCCTGGCCAGGGCTATATCTTCTCGTCGTCAAATTCAGTGACGGAAAGCCGCCCTTTGGTTTTCCTAGCACCGTAAGGAGAAGAATTGAGAGGGCGACCAAAAAGCTTTTTGGTCGCCCTCATTTTTTTTGTTATCTTTGCAGGAAAATCGATCCTGCTATGCGAAAAACTCTTTTTGTCATCCTTTTATTGATGGCTCCCTTCTTGAGAGCTCAGGAAGAAGGCCATGCTGGCTATACACCGTTGTTCGCCCCTGAATTCAAATCGCTGCTCCCAGAGGAAGTTCGTGAGACTTCGGGACTCTTCTTCCATAATGGCCGCCTGTGGACCCATAATGATAGCGGTGGCAAGGCCATCCTTTTTGGCCTCGATACCACCACCTTTGAAGTGGTGCAGCGCATCACCCTTGCCAATGCTAAGAACAAGGACTGGGAAGATGTCTGTACCGATGGGGAAAAAGTATATGTGGGTGACTTCGGCAACAACAAGGGGAAACGCAAAAACCTTCGCATTTATTCCTTCCCACTGTCTGATATTCCAGAGGAAGGCGATACCTCCATTATGGTCGATTCCATCCGATTCAGTTTTGCTGACCAGACGAGTTTTGAGCATAAGAAACAAGAACATGACTACGATTGCGAGGCCATGTTTGCCACCGATGAATACCTCTACCTGTTCAGCAAAGGCTGGGCTACTGGAACGACACGCCTCTATCGGCTTTCCAAGGCCCCAGGCACCCAAGTAGCTGAAGTGGTCAACGGGTTCGACTCGCAGGGTCTCATCACAGGAGCCGACTACGACAGAGAGAGTGGTGTTCTAGTGTTGGTTGGTTATGTAAATAAGGTCTGGTTGCCTTTCCTTTATCTTATCTATGACTTTGACGATACGGGCGTGAAGCTTTCGCACCGCCGATTTGAATTGCATAATTATCTCGGCCATCAAACGGAAGGCATCTGCTTTTACGACAAAGGGAAATGTTTCCTCTCTGCTGAAACTTCACCGACCTCTGCCTCAAGAGTGTTTGCTATCGATTTCCGCAAACGTATCGCAAAAGATCTTGAAAAAACAGGGAAATGAAACGTGCGCTTTGGGTTATAGGATTATCGTTCATTGCAATGCTCGGGTTCTCTCAGCATCCCAAGAAAGCCGTGAAAGCCTACGAGGCAGCGCAAAAAGCTTTTCTGGAACGTGACTACGAAAGGGCTTACCAGCAAGTGCAAAAAGCGACGGCTATAGACCCTAATTACGCCGAGGCATGGCTACTCCAAGGTGAGATTGGTATGGAGACCCGCGACTGCGATCTCGCCGTAGAAGGCTATGAACAGTCACTTAAAGCTGACTCGATGCTGTTCCCACCAGCAGCTCTGTCATTAGCTCGGCTCTATGACCAGAAGATGCGCTATGCGGATGAAATTAAAGTGTTGAGATGGTTCCAAATAACGGCTCCAGGAAACAAAGCAAATGATGAAAAATCAACAGAAATGTTGAAAAATGCTTTATTTAGAAAGAGCGCGGTGGAGCATCCGGTTGACTTCAATCCCATAAGCTTGGGACAAGGAGTCAATACGGCTAACGATGAATATGTCAATGCATTGGAGATCCTGGGAACGGAATTGCTGTTCACCCGCCGGTATGCAGTCGAAGGGGCAGCCTATCAGCAAGAAGGGTTGTTTATCTCGCATTCCGCAGAAGGACAATGGTATCCGGCCTCGGTGTTGCGCCTCCATCCCGATTTGGATGATCATGTGGGAGCTGCATTTCTTTCCCAAAAAGGAAATGAATTGTATTTTACCGTTTGTGGTATCGACCGCCATCATCCTGGATGTGACCTTTATAAAGCAAACCGTAAGGATAGCCACTCGTCTTGGATGGGAATACGGTCATTGGGAGAGACAGTCAACAGCACTGCCTGGGATTCTCAACCTTGTCTCAGTCTCGATGGGAAAGAACTTTTCTTTGCCTCGCGGCGTAATGGTAATGCCGATTTGTATCACTGTTATCGAGATGAAGAAGGGAACTGGTCGGAGCCGGAAAACCTTGGCCAGGTCATCAATACCCAAGGAGTAGAGATGGCCCCCTATCTCCATCCGGATGGTAAGACGTTGTATTTTTCGTCGGACACCCACACGGGTATGGGGGGCTATGATCTTTTTGTGAGTCGTCGCAACGAAGCGGGGGAGTGGTCGGAACCCATGAATTTGGGCTATCCCATCAATACCCCTGGTGACGAGATCAATTTCATCGTTACTGCCGATGGTCACACGGCCTTGATTTCTTCTATTAGGGAAGGCGGCTTTGGTGGTTACGATATTTATCGTTTCCAGCTCCAGGATGAGGATTTAAAGCCGGCACCGGTTAATGTCTATGACTATGTGGTGGAAGACTTGAATCCTGGTACTGTGGTGCCATTGGTGAACATCCAATTTGAGTTTAACAGTGCTGCGCTGACAGAGGATTCAGCTGAGGGCATTACCATGCTCAAGGCTTTTCTTGAAAACCATCCTGAGATCTCCGTGGAATTGGCCGGACATACTGACAATGTGGGCACTGATGCCTATAATTTGAAACTTTCTGAGGAGCGAGCCGAAGTGGTTCGCCAAGCTTTAATCGCCAACGGCATCGATGAGGATCGACTGACCGCAAAAGGCTATGGCGCGACAAAACCGTTATATCCTAACAACACCGAAGAATACCGTGCGATGAACCGTAGAACAGAAATGATTATTTTTTAAGAAGTAAGAAGTAAGAATGAAGACCGTTAAATACTTTTTTTTGGTTGTTTCCATTGCAGCTTTGTTGAGCTCCTGTGGCAAAGATCCTATCCCCCAAGACATTCGTTTTTCGGTGCTGGGCGACAGCTATTCCACCTTTGAAGGTTATGTGGATCCCGACTCGAACGACATCTGGTATTATCCGGCACCAGATAATTACATCGATGTGACAAGTGTCGAGGATATGTGGTGGTTTAAGGTGGCTGAAGAGTTAGGGTGGACCCTTGAAAAGAACAATTCGTTTTCGGGCTCGCTGATATGCAATTTCTGGGGTTACAATTCTGGCCCTTACTATGGTCCGCATTCCTTCATTCGTCGTATGGACGATCTTGGTGATCCTGATGTGATTTTTGTTTTTGGAGGGGCCAACGATGTCTGGAATGGTGCCTATTGTGGGGAGTATGTCTATTCTGATTGGACCGAAGGGCAGCTCGAACAGTACCGGCCTGCTATGGCTTATTTATTTGACTATCTGGAACGACATTATCCCGAAGCCAAAATCTATTTCTTGGTTGATATGGATCTTTCTACCACCGATATGGAGAGGTTTGTGGAGTCAGTGCACACCGTCGCCCATCATTATGGAATCAACTGCATCGATTTGTATGACATTCAAAAGGATTGGGCGCATCCTAATGCCCAAGGAATGGCTGACATAGCCGCTCAGGTTGTGGCTGCTTTGCGCCAGTCTTTTTAATGTCTGAAATGGTATTCCACTTTTAAATCGTCATTGGAAGGCATGGGTACGTCCCAATAAGGTTTTTCACCGTCATTGGGATCGTCATCATGGTCGTCTTCGTCATCCCAGTGATGTACCTCTTTTTGAGGACCTTTTTTCCTGAAAAGGAAGGCTAATACGGTGCCGACAAGGCCACCGCTGAGATGTCCTTCCCAGGAGATGTGCTGCGGCTTGGCCAAGGCGGGGATCATGCCCCAGATAAAGCCCCCGTAAAGAAATACCATGATAAGCGAGATAACGATAAGGAGCCGGTTTCCTCGGATGAAGCCGCTTACGATAAGGAAGAGGTTGAGGGCGTAGATGAGGGCGCTGGCACCGACGTGGATGCTGCCTGGGGTGCCGATGCACCAAGTGAGAAGTCCGCTAGCCAACCAGCTAATCATCATGACACGGTTGGCAAGGGTAGGGTAGCAATAATACAACGCTGTTCCCAGTACCAATACCGCTGGGGTGTTGGTGAGCAGATGCTCCCAGTCGCCATGTAGGAAGGGCAAGGTGAGAATGCCTAACAGCCCTTTCGTGCTGTGGGGATGGAGTCCCCAGAGACTGAAGTTGACAGAAAAAGCCATCTCGACTATCTTGACGACCCACATCAGGGTCACCAATAAAGCCGGGATGGCTAAACTGCCGAAAAATTTCTTTCGGTCTTGATTCATTATGCCAGGAACGGCATCTTCACCACGACAGCCTTGATGAGCTTGTTGCGGATCTTGATGTAAATCTCGGTGTCTTTCTTGCTGAAGGCTTTTTGAACCAGAGCGGTACCGATGTTCTTGCCGGTGGAGGGAGACGGGCTGCCTGAGCGGACCATGCCGATGCAGTTGCCTTCGGCATCGCACACCTCGTAACCGTTACGTGGGATGCCACGATCAATCATCTCGAAGCCCACGATCTTTTGGCTCACGCCATTGGCCTTTTGTGCGGCGAAGATCTCACGGTTGAGGAAGTCGTTGCCGTCAACAAACTTGGTGATCCAACCGAGACCAGCCTCAATGGGGCTGATGGTATCGTCGATCTCGTGGCCGTAGAGGCAGAAGCCTTTCTCCAGACGGAGGGTGTCGCGGCAACCGAGACCTGCGGGCATGATGCCAAATTCTTTGCCAGCCTCAAACACAGCATCCCAAACCTCCTTGGCATGGGCGACAGGGATGTAGATCTCGCAACCGCCAGCACCGGTGTAACCGGTGGTGGAGAAGATGATGTTTTCGACACCAGCGAAGGTGATGATTTGGAAAGTGTAGTATTCCATATCCACCACGTTGGCTGTGGTGAGCTTCTGCATGGCCTTCAAGGCGTTGGGACCTTGAACGGCAAGTTGTGCCCACTGTTCGCTCTCGTTCATAAAGTCTTCACCAAGCTTCATACCGAACTTCTCGGCGATTTGGCTCATCCAAGCCCAGTCCTTGTCAATGTTGGCAGCGTTGGGGACCATGAAATAATGGTCGTCGGCAATGCGATAGACGAGCATGTCGTCCACGATGCCACCTTTGCCGTTCGGCAGACAGGTGTATTGCACCTTGCCATCGCCTAGAGCGGCCACGTCGTTGACAGTGCAGTACTGCATGAACTGCTTGGCCATGGGACCTTTGGCACGGAACTCGCCCATGTGGCTCACGTCGAACACGCCCACATTGTTGCGGACATTGTTGTGTTCCTCTACAAGACCTGTGTATTGGATAGGCATGTCGTAACCGGCAAATTCAGCCATCTTGGCTCCCAAATCGTGATGAATCTGGTTGTAAGGGGTTTTCTTAAGTTCTAAGTTTTCCATTTTATATCTTTAAAAGTTGTTTATACGTTATATTCAGCCGCAAAAATAGGAAATAATTCTCAATTGAACATCGACTGGATGAGATTCTGGTATTTTTCGCCCACCATTTTGCGACGCACCTTCAGCGTGGGAGTCAGGATGCCATTGCCACTGCTCCATTCGTCGGCCACCAGCTCAAATCGCTTGACTTTCTCGGTGTCGCCGAAAAACTCGTTGTACTTCTGCACTTCCTTGCCGATGATGTCCTTGATTTCTTTCTTGGTGATCATCTCGGCAGGCGTGGTGTACTCGATTTGATTGGCCTTGCACCAGCCTTTGATGTAGTCAAATTCGGGAAGGATGATGGCCGCAGCATATTTCTGGCCTTCACCGAACACCACGATATTGGCAATGAATTCGCTCTCAACGAATTTGTCTTCGATGATCTGTGGATTAACGTATTTGCCCATCGAAGTCTTGAAGAGGCTCTTCAGTCGTCCAGTGATGAACACTTGGCCAAATTCGTTGATGCGTCCCAAGTCGCCCGTATGCAGCCATCCTTCTTCGTCGATGATTTCCTTGGTGAGTTCGGGGTTCTTGTAATAACCCATCATCACGTTATGTCCGCGGCAACATAGCTCACCGTTTTCTGCAATCTTGATTTCCACCCCTGGTAGGGCTTGGCCCACACTGCCCACTTCACGTCCATGGGGGTTGTTGTTGCTCACGGCGATGACAGGCGAGGTCTCAGTCATACCATAGCCTTCGTAAACTGGCATCTTGATGGCAGAGAAGAATGAGGCGATTTTTTGGGAGATGCTGGCGGCACCCGACACTACGATGTCGAAATGTTCCGCTCCGATATTGGCACGGATGGTCTTGAACACCAGTTTATCAGCAATCTTCAACTTGAAGTTGTACCATCCGGAACGTTTGTCGTCCTCAATCTTGTATTGTTCGGCAAGGCTGACGGCCCACTTGAAAATCTTTTTCTTGATGCCTTTTTGTTTGTCACCAGCCATGATGATTTTTTCGTACACCTTTTCAAGTACACGCGGTACAGCGGTCATCATGGAGGGATGGACTTCCTTCATGTCGCTTCCGATGGTGGCTAGGCTCTCGGCATAATAAACGGACATACCTAGATATTGGTACATGTAGACGAGCAAGCGTTCGTAGGCATGGCAGATGGGCAAGAAACTGAAGGCAGTCTTTGACCATTTGGCAGGGGTGTGCTCGATGCCATAGATCTGGTGCATGATGTTGCTATGCGACAGCATGGCCCCCTTGGGCTCGCCCGTGGTGCCCGAAGTGTAGACGATGGTGGCGCATTGCTCGGGCTTGACGGCATCCATGCGCTGTTTCAACTCTTCCTCATGGGGATGCTGCTCGCCCAGTTCGACGAGTTGGGCGAAATAGGGGTATTTCTGACGGTCCTGGAAGGTATAGAGCAACTGTAGTTTAGGAATGTCTACACGCACTTCTTCCACTTTGTTCATTACGGAAAGGCCTTCCAAAATCACCATCTTGGCATCACAATTACCTAAAATGTAGCGGTAGTCTTCCTTGCTGATAGTGGGGTAAATGGGCACATCGATAGCTCCGATCATGGTGATGGCCATGTCCAAAATGTTCCACTCGGGACGGTTGCCACTGATGATGGCCACCTTTTCATCAGGTTGGATTCCAAGCTCGATCAAGGCATAGGCAACTTTCTTGGTTAGTTCTTGATACTCCGTCGGACTGTATTTCCTCCAGATGCCGTTTTCCTTGCGAGCCAAAGCCACCTTTTGTTCAGGCCATTTCTCGGGATAAACGGTGAGGATGTCAAAAATTCTCGTTTCTTTTATCATAAAAATTATTATTTGATGATGACTCTTCTGCTGTGGATATGACTTGCATCAATGACCTGAACGTCATAAAGACCATTACGTAATGTAGTGGTGTTAAGTGTCTCGTTGAGTGTGGTGCCTTCAACGTTTTTCTGGGTGGTTAGGACGGTGCGCCCCAATGGGTCAATAATGCGGATGACAATCTGGTTACTCTGTAACTCGTTTATTTTTATCACGATTCTTTCACTAGCGGGGTTAGGGTAGACTTCAAGCGTGGAGTTGCCGTTGGCTTCATCGACAGAGGTGGAGTTGGTGACCCTTACGGTTAGTGTTTCGGAACGATCGCTCTCACCGCATTCATTGCTGAGTCGGTAGCTGAGGTATGCGTTGCCCCTGTAATTGTCGTCCCAATAGACGGTGGCGTGGTTGCCTTGGAAGGTCAACGTCCCAGCTTGTTCAGGGTCCAACTGCCAAAGATAATCTCCTGAAATCTCTAGGTTGGTGTAGTATTCACTCTGACTGGTCTGATAAAGGTCTACCAAAGTATCGCCAATGGCTGACTCAATATTTTGTATAGAAGTGATGTCTTCTGTAAGACGGATATTCACTTGCGCCGATTCTTGCTGTTGGTTGGTTGCGGAAGTGCCAGTGAGGGTCAGGACCACCTGTCGGTTATCGATATCATTAGGTCCGAAAGTGTAGACGGGATGCTCCAATGTTGGGTCGTCGAAGTTGCCGTCGCCTTCGGTGCTCCATAGGAGGGCTTCCTGATGGCAGGCATAGCTGTTGGGTGTGAAGGGGAGACTGGGGCAGACGGTACGATCATCACCTGCAAATAGGATTAGGTTTTCCATAGGTGGGAACATGAAATGGTCAAGGAGTACACAACTGTCGGCAGCGTGGCTGGTGGCATCTCTTTTGAAAGTGAATTTGATGAGGTTCTTTCCGTCTTTCAGTTTGAACGTAGAAGTCTCCCAATCACTCTCACCACTCCATGAGGCCGTTTCGTGATTGTTGAGGTAAAGGGTCAAACGGTCACCTGTATCGGTAACGGTCTTATGTCTGAACGAGAAGGTCGTGTCGGTATGGCAGGTGAAAAGGATGAGCAGGTCGGCCTGCTTGTTGTTCTCAATGGTTGGCGAGTGCAGACAATGACCACCGTTGGCGGTTTCATCTTCGGTGATGTACCAGACCTTGGAGCCGTTGCCCAAATCCCATTTGATATTCGGATTCAAGGAGTTGTCATCAAAATCTTCGATGGTGTTGCTGTAAGGTGTTTGGTGGTTGAAATAGGCAGTGTGATAACCGCTTTCGGCTTGGATGGTAAAGTCGATGAGGTTGCCTTCGGGATGGTTGTCGCTTGCATCGACTCGGAAGGTCACCTGTGAAGTTTCACCGGCTTCGATAGCAGGAAGTGACAAAGAGTTTTCAGCGATGGTCAGGAAAGGAGCTTTGATGCTTAATCGATGGGTCTGTTCTAATGAGCGACTGTGTCCTGTGTTGGTGATATGGTAAGTCATCAGCGTCGAGTTGCCAGGCATCAGCCTGTCGGTGCTGTCACCATTGAGGGTACTTAGCGTGACACCATCATAGCGGAAATTCGGTGCGTTGACCCTAATATCAACGCTATCGACAAACGACTTGCTTCCGTTGTCCATGTGGAGATAAAAACGGATTCGCTCTCCATCGTTGAAAGCATCGCCAAAATGTATGGTGAAAGCATCGTTGACTAAAAGGATGCCGTTGCCGTTCACAGTGCCGTAGGAAGCGTCGTTTTGGAGGATTTGCACATCGTGGTGTTTGCAGCTGATGGAGGTGTTGACTTGGCTAATGTCGGTGGCCCCAACGTTATGGAGACTTACGTTGAGACGGCAGGTCTCGTTGTAGTCGGCCTCATGATTGTTGTTGCCTTCGGCATCGTTGATATCGATGGAATGGAAGATAAGGTAGGGCTCCCCTTCAGGAATGGTAGCCAACTCATGTTCGTATCTGTAGTAATTTTGTTTTCTGATGGTGAGTTTTACCCTCGTTCCTACTTCTTGAGGCGTCACTGTGATGGTTTGAACATCGCCGGTGCCATAGTCAAACCCGATGACTTGTCCGTTGGCAGTGAGGCAGATGGTGGCACCTTCATCCACCTTGATTTGGTATTGGTTGCTGCCGGCCATGAGCACGGGAAGCATATCAACCGTCAGTTGCTGTGGTATTTCGCTGTAGAGGTTCATGTAGGCATCGCCATGCTGGTGGAACAAATAATAAGTGATTTCTTTCACATAGTCATCGGTCCATGAAGATTGGCGAAGGAAGTATTTCCCTGCAGCGTTGCCGAAGGCGGGTAGGATGAAATTGGTGGCATGTTCCGTGCCGTAGGTGGGAAGGAAGTCGGGCCACATGTTGTCGTAGGCACCCCAGACATAGACGTCATTGACGAAGGAATAGGATACCTGTGTGGCTGCAATGAGGCCCACGGCGCCGTGCTGGTGGCGGTGGAACACCTCGGCGAAACAACCGTCACCGTTGACACCGTTGTAGTTGAAACGACCAGTGAGGCAGTTGTTTGACATGACGTAGGTCAAATCTTTATTGGTCAACCGTTTGATGTATCCGATGCTGTAACTCGGTTCGCCCCATAGTTCCTCGGCTCCATGGTCACGATGTTGAAGCAAGAAAGCCCCACTATTGATGGCATTGTTGACCTTGTCACCCGTGCCGCTCCAGTCGGTGAGATGCGACATGTTTTGAGGAATGTAACCGCAACCGTTGGGACCGAAATAGTTCAATACGGCGTTGGTGTTCTCGTAGGTCGACCAACGGCTCCCTGGGGTGCCTTGATAGATGGCATTGATGCGGACGGGATGTTTTCCCAATTCCTGTTCCCAGAAACCGTATACCACCTCTGAGCACAGCTGGAACCAACGTTCCAATTGGTAACCCATGGCGGTGATGGGCTTGTCGTAAAAGTCAGGGTTGGTAGGAGGAGTGCGCTCATAGTCCAAGTCTTTCTTGATCATGTGGTACAACTCCTCAGGGTTGCGTCCAGTGATACGGCCAAGGATGATTTCTGGCATGTGACCATTATTCATGACGGCATAGCGATGATCTGAAATGTAGGGGTTGTAGCCATCGCCTCCTGGGTGGTTATTCATGGTAAAGGAGACCACTCCTTTTTCTGGGTTGGAGTCGTGGTCACCAAGAATCAACACGGCCGCAGGTGGCATGTCCCATTCGTTGTAGGCGTTGCGGATGAAGTTTCGGATGGCTTGGCCGGTGTTGCCTCCGCACTCGCTGACGGTGAAGATCTCGGTGGGGATGCCTTGGTTGGACCTGAATTGCTTGATGCTGTCAGCCAACCGTGTAAACTCATCATTGTCGGGAGTGATGATGACGTACTCGCAACCGGTTTCGCGGTTTTCATAATGTTTGCGCAACCGCTCTCCGTAGTCTACTTTAGGAAGCACCTCGCGGTTTAAGAGCATGTCACTGAGGATTTGATCCCATTCGGGGGTGCGGTAACGGAGGTCGCCATAGGTGTTGTCTCCACCTTCCGTGGTTAGTTTCAACTCAAGGTCTTCATAGACGATGAGTTCCTTGGTCACAGGGTTGTATTGGAAAGGCATCACGCCCACTTGCACCATCTCCACGCCGCGTACGGTCATTACTTCCGAAACGTTGTACGGCTGGGCAGGATAAAAGGCATTGCGACTGTAAATGTCCATGTTCTTTTGATACACGGCTGGGCTATTGTCATCGTCCAATTGGGGCTGCGGAGCGGGAATGAGGTTTACGTTCTTGATGGTCTTGGTCTTGGCATTCACCATCGTGATGGAAGGCGTGGAACCATTGGGGATGGCCACAAAGGTGCTTCCGCTAGGAAGGTCGGGTGCACCAGCCTCGTTGGCGACATGAATGCCGGCAAGGGTGATGTACTGCCCGTCCAATCCTTCACGGTCAGCCTCCTCGAGAGTGATGGCATTGACATTATGAACGATGGTGGTCGACGTGTTGCTGCGACTGCCGACACTGAAGCCGTTAGGCTTGGTGTTGAACTTGTATTCGTTTTGAGCCGTCAAGGTTACTCCAAGAAAGAGCAGGATGGCAAGAATGATTTTACGCACTTTATTTATTTTTAATAATTAAATTAAAGTGGCAAAGTTAAAAAAGTTTTTTCTTTTGACAATTATTTGAGACTCACTTTCTTGCTGAAAGTGCCATTTTTGGTGTTTAACCTGACAAGATACAGACCTTGGGGCAGACGACTCAGGTCGAGAACGAGAACACCGCCCTCTGGCTGATGGTCAATGGTTTTTGCCAACATTTGTTCTCCCAAAATGTTATAGACTTCCACGGTAGCTTTGTCTTGAACCGGTTCGTTGACCCTGAGGTTGATTTTCCCATCGGTTGGGTTGGGATATAGGTCGAAACTCACTGGATGCCATTCGTCTGTGGCATTTCCAACAAGGCTGATGTACTTGATGGAGGGTTCCGTCGAACAGCCGTTTTCAGCTGAAACCGACAGGGTGACTTCGGCATCGCCTTCGTGTAGGTTCCAAACGATGTCAATATCGTTGCCAAAGCAGTGGATAGAACCAGCTTCGCTTGGCTCTAGCTTCCAGAAGTAGTGTGTTCCCAAAGGAGTGTCAATGGAATAATGACTGATGGGTTGTTTGTATTTGTTTACAATGCTGTCGCCCCAAATAGTACCTAAGCTACTGCTTTCCGTAAAATTGATTTGTGTCGAGCTCACTACGGTGTCGTTGCCATAGACTGTCATGGTTAAGGTTACGTTGCCGTTCGTTAGGTCGATACTTCCGGGATAATAAACGGGATTCGTCAGGTTGTCGTTTTCAAAATGACCATCGCCTTCAGTGGTCCATCTTATTGCGTCACAATCGTAAGCATAGGCGTTTTTCAACTCAACGGGACTGTCGTCGCAGGCCGTTATGTCTGCTCCAGCATAAGCGATAACTGTATGTAACGGTGGAAAACAGATGTCGTCGATTTTGGCTTGGACATCATTATCATCGTGAATCTGATAAGACCAAATGAAATAGTGGTCATAGTTGTTGAAATCTACCTCAGCATAGTGCCAATCCTTGGACGAAAAGAGGTCCTTAGGGTCATTCACACTGTTGAAATACTGCAAGGTGTCGGCTTGGTCGGTCTTGTAATAGAACGAAAGCTTGGCGGGATGTTCGATGTAATCGGATATCAGTTGAGCTCTAACGGTTGAAGCCATGGTCGTGCTGGCATTGGCCATGAAACAGAATTGACCGTTATGGAAATCGTCAGCGCATGATTCCCATTTATGAGCACTGTTGTTGGTCCACTTGAAATAGGGATTCAGTTCATCGTCTTCGAAGTCTTCAAAAATGCCACCGTATTGAACGATGGTGTCGGCATGGACATGAAGGTTCCTATATTGCACCTCAAACTGCGATTGCAGCCAAGCACCTGTGACTGTGTTGGGCGTGGTGTTTAGTTCATAGGAGAAGGAGACCTCTTCGTCTGGATTCAAGCTTTGATATTGCTGAGTGGGTATTTCAACTTCAACAAAGGGTGCTTTGACGTGGTACGAAGCAGTTAGATAGTCAATGGAGGAGTGCCCTGTATTACGGATGGAGAAAGTGATACTGGTTTTGCCTTCGGTATTAATGTGGGTAGAGGGTTCTCCATCGGCTGAGGTAAGATGAAAATCGGGGTTGATGTTCAAGATGGGGGCGTTGGCGATGATGAGCAGCTTATCCTCATGAGTGTTCTCTCCCTCGTTGAATTTGACTTGGAACGAGATTCTTTTTTGGTCGGGTACGTCATCGGTGAGTTTGACTCTGAACGCTTTTGTGAGCGTGGTGGTGGCATTGGGACTGATTGGCGTATATTGGGCTGAACCTTGTATGATTTCTATATAAGGTGAGTCGCAAAGAAGGTGGATACTTCCTGCTTGTGAACTGATTTGAGTTTGGTTGTGCAACGTGACATCGATGTCGGCGTATTCTCCATAGTCGAGCTGACCGTTTTCGTTTTGGTCGCAAAGGTGGATTTCTTTTGTGTAGACATAAGGTTGGCTCGATGAGATAACGGTGGCTTCCTGCTGGTAACAGAATCGGTTTTGTTTGGTTACGGTGACGAGGATTTTTTCGCCTGTCGGTTGATGTGGCATGGTGATGGTCTGGGACTTTCCAGTGGCTTTCGCTACAGTGAGGATATTGTCGTGGCTTGAGAGACAGACAGTAGCGCCTTTTTCAGCTTTAATGGTATAGTTCGTTTGGTCGTCAGAAAAGAGGCTGGCCTCGATGCTCATGGTTTGTGGCACTTCAGTATAAAGGTTGAGATAAGCCTCTCCTAAATAATGGAACACGTTATGGGTGTCGGGGACTTTTTTGGGCCACCAGTTTGGCATAAAGACAAACTGATTGAGAAAGAGCTTGCCTGCAACGAGAGCGTAGGCGGGACGGGTGAAATCGGGTGGGCTGGAGGTCCCTAGGTCTGGCATGTAACTGGGCCAAAAATGATCAATGACCCCCCATGTGAGAATGTCGTTGTAATGGGAGTGGGTGACGGTGGTCGCTCCGATGCCACCGAGGGCACCGGCTTCTCTCCTACATAGGGAGGCAATGATGGGCGGGTTGAAAATATGGGCATATCCTATGAGGTATTCAGCTGTGTGGCAGCCGATGGATAGAACGAAGGTGGGAACTGTGTCGTTGAGTAAACGGTTCAAATCCCAAGAAGGTATCCAAGGACAGCACCATAAATCAGAGCCGGAATGATCACGGTAGAGGGTCAAAAACGATCCTTGGTTGAGGGATTCTAAAAGATAGGAATAATCCCACATGCTGCGCCAATCATGGAGCGAGTCAGGACATTGTGCAATGTAATTCTGCCCGTTGGGTCCAAAATAGTCAACTACTGCTGCTGTGTTTTCTCCCGTTGACCAGGCAGTGTCGGGGATGGCAACTGGACCTGAGGTGGATTCGTAAAGCATGTAGTAGTTTTTCGGCTGTTTGCCAAGCTTGTTGAGGAAAAAGCCGTTGACTGCTTGAGAGGTGATCAGAAACCATTTGTTATACTCATAACCCGAGGTGATGATGGGCTGATTGTAATAATTTGGATGGGTGGGAGGATTCTTCTCGTATTGTATTATCTTATTTATTTCTGTTGTGTAATCATCTATATCAAGAGCGGGAAGACGACTAATGGCAAGATCAGGAATAGTATCGCCGTTCATGTCGCTGTAAAGGTTGTCTGAATAATAGTCATAATCATGGTTCGTGCCGTCGTAATTATAGAAAACAAGAGGGAATCCAGGTATGCCTGAAGTCTCGGGATAGTCTTCGTAGCCACTGAAAAGCATCACTGCCGCAGGGGGAATCTCCCAATGTTCGTAGGCATTTTGGATATAGTTTTTGATGGCTTCGGTGGTGTTGCCACCGCATTCGGTGGTAGTAACTACTTTGGTGAGGATGCCTTGTAGGGTGCGGTATCGTTTCAAAGTGTCTGCCCAGGCTAAAACCTCTTCATCATCGGGGGAGATAATAAGGTATTCGCAGCCTTCTTCACGCTCGTTCACCACCTTGCTGACCAGTTCATAATAGTGAGCCTCTGGCAGCATATCACTGTTGACCACCAAATCGCGCAGGATACCGTCCCAAGCAGGATTGCGGTAGCGAGCTTCGCCAAACTGTCCGTTGCCGCCATCAAAACGAATGTCAATGTCCATGTCGTAAATGATCTCCAAAGACTTCCTAACAGGATTGTATCGGAAAGGGGTGATGCTGAGCAATGCCACGTCTAATCCGCGTATTTGGGTGGTCTGGATAATACTGACGTTTTCCGAAGGGAAGTTGGCGTCTTTGCCAAATACACTCATGTCTTTTTGTAGCTTGGGCAGTCCTTCATAGGCATTTCCAATGACCTTTGCGGCAGGCAATAAGTCGATGCCACTTAGGAGGTTGCTTCCGTTTTCCTTGATGGTGACGCTGACTGAGGCTCCTTTTGGCACGGCCACATAACGGTTCTCACTCGGTAGGTTGGGTAGCCCTTCGGCAAAGGAACCGAAACTGCCTTTCAGTGTGATCTCCTGACCTTTGGCTTCGCCATAGTCGATATCGGCTATGCCAATTTCAGAAAGGGCATAGTGAAGTTGAAGCACCGTCGAAGTGCTACTTTCAACCCGAAGACCCTGTTGATGGTCATTGCGAAAATGGTGAATCTCCTGGGCATTCATGAGCCCAAAGCAGATGAGCAGAAGGAAGAGCTGGGCGAATCGTTTCATGGCGCATTTTTTTTAGGATGTTTACTTGACGTTCAATTTTTGACTCCAGCAGCCTTCATCGTTGCATAGCTTTACAATGTAAATACCTGGTGCATAATGCGATAGGTTAATCTCAATGGTTTGCCCTTTAGTCGTGTTTTGGACTACTTTGTTTGTCATGCAAGTGCCTAACACATCGTAAATCTCGACTACTGACTTGCCTTGCAGGTCTTGTCCGAGAACGAGGTGGACTTTGCCATCGGTTGGGTTGGGATAGAGGGTGAAGGTGGAAGTCGGTTCTTCTTTTACGGCCAAAATATCAAATTGGATGTGTTTGCTGAGTGGCTGACTGCAATGGGTATCAGCAGAGACGGTAAGAGTGGCATCGGTGATGTCGTGTTGGTAGTTCCATACAATGTCGACCTCATTGTCATGGACAAAGAGGTGTCCAGCCTCTTCGGGTTCCAAGTTCCAGACATAATGGATGCCTGCCTGTTTTTCGACGGAATAATGACTGAAGACCGTTTCTGGGTCGACGATGTTGTCACCTAGGATGGCATTACCCAAACTGATTTCGTCGGTTAGGATGAGCATAAGTGGGCAAATCTCACTATTAACGGATAAATACAGGGTAGTGCTGCCGTTGGCTTGATCCTGTGGTCCAGGACTATAGACGGGATGCAAAGCATGAAGATTGTCAAATTGGCCGTCGCCTGAGGTGCTCCACTCCAAATTGGTGTAATGATAGGCGTAGTTGCATTCAATAGGGATCGCTTCGTCATTGCAAGCGATTAAAGTGTCTCCTGAAGAAACGATGGGGGTATAGGTCGGTTCAATGCTAAAGTCGTCAATCCAGGCGCAGTCGGATCCCCCGATCATCGAAGAGTCTTTGATGTAAGACCAGGTGAAGGTGTGGGTGCCTGGAGTTACCGTGTAGCGCTCTTTACTCCAAGGTATTGTGCCTGACCATTCATTCAAGTCCGTACCGTCAATGGAGAAATGCAGTTTGTCGTAATTGGCTTCTGACGACACTTTTTTGAAGAAGCTGATGCTGGTGGCTTGGGTCGTTCGAGTAATGGATACGGAGCTGGATTGGTCGTCTCCGATGATGCCTGATCGAATACAGTAATTACCAGAATGAGACTCGCCGGTGGTCAATTCCCAAGAGGCATCGCCCCCCATCAGCCAATTGAGTAGGTTGAGATTGCCAGATTCATAGGTGTCATTATAGCCCCCCAAAGGCAATAAAGTGTCTAAAGTGGTGTTATGGATGCCATCGTCAAGCGAAACCTTTGCCTTAATCCATCCTTCGTTTATGGTGCTGTTATGTGCATTTACCCTGAATGTCACATCGTTGGTAGTACCTTTTTCAAGAGAGTTGATCATGCGGGACGGGGCATCAATGGTGAGGAAAGGGGCGGTGAGCTGGAATTGTAAATTGACAGGATCGCTGTCAAAGTGCCCTTCATTCGCTATTTGTACATGAATGTCGGTATAGTCTTCTTTGTTGATTTGAAGAATGGGTTGTCGGTCCATGTTCCTAAAGGATAGGTCTGGTTGAATGACGAGCAATGGAGCGGCAATGTGTTGAACGAAGTCGTGCGTCTTTTCACCGTTGCCATCGTCGATGTGGATGGTGAAAAACACCCGGGTCATGTCAGGAATGTCATTTGCAATGTCGAAATGAAATGCGTTGTTGATGGTGACTGCCTGATCGGGTCCCATGTCCTGATATTGGCAAGTGCCTTGTGTGATTTCGATGAAAGGTGATTCGCAGGTTAAGTATAAAGAGGTGTTTCCGGCTATGTCGTTCCCGTAGTTGTGGAGCCTTAGACCAAAGTGTGCGGATTCACCGTTGTGTAGGATGTCGTAATCATTTTCGACGAATACCCCGTTTTGTTCAATGGTAACGTATGGACCGTTGTCGGGAATAATGGCAATCTCTTGCTCATAACGGAATCGGTTCTGCTTTGTGGCGGTAAGTGTGAAATGCTCACCTGCCTCCATGTGGGGCAAAGTGAAGGTGTGAGCTTGTCCGTTGCTTAGGGTTACTTCGATGATTTCACCGTTTTTTGAAAGACAAATCAGGGCGCCTTCTTCTGCCGTCACAGTATATGCGTTCGACCCTGTTGGATGAAAGAGACCGTTGGTGATTTGCAGTGGTTGAGGGGTCTCGGTGTATAAGTTGAGATAAGTCTCGCCTGTGTAGCAAAACAGATGCATGGTGGATTGCTCTCTGTCGATCCACCAATTAGGAAGGAATACATGGTAGGCAAAATAATGTTTGGCCGCTGCCAGCACGTAAGATGGTCTGATGAAATTGGGGGGAGTGTCATTGCCCATGTCAGGCAAAAAACTAGGCCAGATATAGTCGAAAAACCCCCATGTGAGGATGTCGTTGAAGTAAGAATGAGTGAGGCTGGTTGCGCCGATGCCGCCAATGGCACCCCCTTTTGGCTTCATGCAAAAGGCGTCGATAAGACATTTGCTGTATTCGTCAAAAGCGGCTGTGCTGCAGCTGATGGAGAGGACAAAGGTGGAAGGCTCGTTAGTAAGACTGTTTATGTCGTTTTCATCAAAATCTGGGCACCACCAGTTGTTAAAGTTGGAATGGTCGCGATATAAGGTCAAGAAGGATCCTTCGCTGAGGGCCGAAAGCAGTGCCGTATTGTCGTCTTTGTTTCTCCAATCCTGTAGGTCGTTTAAGTGTTGAGGGATGTAATTCTGTCCGTGAGGGCCAAAGTAGTCCATCAAAACGGATGCGTTGTACCCAGTGGACCAAGTGGTATCAGGTTCAGTCCAAGAATTCACCATCATGTAATGATTGGCGGGATGTTTGCCGAGCTTGTCGCGATAGAAGCCATTGATACTTTGCGAGCTAATCATGAACCATTTGTTGTCTTCGTGGCCTGAGGTAATGATAGGATGGTCATAATAGGCATCGTCAGTGGGAGGATTGCTTTCGTATTCTATGGTCTTTTCCACGAAAGCTTGGTATTCTTCTGGGGTTATGGCGGTCACTCGGCTGAGTGCGATATCAGCCAAACTGTCGCCGTTCATGTCGCTGTAGGGATAGTCGGTAGGATAAATTTGAGAAGAGTAATCGCCTTCAACAGTGCTGTGATAGAAAGGATGAATGCCTATGGCGTTGTTGTACCCACTGAAGAGAAGCACTGCCGCAGGAGGGATGGCCCAGTTGTTATAGGCGTTGAGGATGTAGTTCCGAACACTGGTGGTATTGTTGACACCACACTCGGAGAGCCTCACTACTTTGGTGAGAATGCCTTGCTTTGTACGGAAGGCTTTCAGCGTGTCCGCCCAAGCAAGAGCAGTGGCATCGTCGGGGACAATGATGAGATATTCGCATCCTTCTTCGTCACGGTTGCGAGCCGATTTAATCAGGTCGTAATAGTCAGTTGTAGAAAGCATTTCACCATTGATGACAAGGCTGCGTAGGATGTGTTCCCAATCGGGGTTGAGATATCTGCTTTCTCCAAATTGTCCGTTGCCACCTTCGAAGCGGAGGTCGATGTCGATGTCGTAAATCACCTCTAACGTACGTCTGACGGGGTTGTATCGGAAGGGCGTGATGCTGAGGAGTACTACATCGAGACTACGTATCTGGGTAGGTGTCGACAACACGATGTTCTCTATCGGGAAATCGGCGTTTTTACTATAGATTTGGTCATCCCATCGTAGTTGTGGGAGTCCTACGGCAATGTTGGATTGCAAAGGTGCTGCTGGAAGCAGGTCGATGTCGTGCAACACAGTGCTTGCGTTTTCTTTGAATTTTATGTCGACGGTGGCACCTCTTGGGATGGCGACATATCGATTCACAACGGGTAAGTTGGGAAGGCCCTCTGCGTTGGGAGCAAACTGTCCTTTCAGGATGATTTCCTGCCCTTTTGCTTCTCCGTTGTCGATGTTGGCTAGGCCAAGTTCTTGGATGGAGTAGTGCAGTGAGAGACCCGTTGAGGAGCTGCTTTTCACGCTGAGCCCCTGCGGCATATCAGTGCGGAAATGGAAGGATTCTTGTGCGTTCAGCAACCCCAAGCAAAGGAACAAGAGAGAGGTTAAGAGTTGTCGTTTCATCGTATGCAAATTTTTAAGCCGTAAAAATAAAAAAAAACAAAAAAATCCATCGAAATTTCGATGGATTTTTTTTCAGTAATTACTTTAAAAACGAGTGGTTTCGTTTTTTAGCCATCAGTCTTTGGCCAGGAACGGATACCCGTAAGCGGCAGCAGGAACGAAGGTGTTCTTGATGGCGCGGGGGCTGGTCCAGCGGATGAGGTTCCACAGGCCACCGGCCTTGTCGTTGGTGCCGCTGGCGCGGGCGCCACCGAAGGGCTGCATGCCGACCACGGCTCCCGTGGGCTTGTCGTTCACGTAGTAGTTGCCGGCTGCATGGCGCAGCTTGTCGTTGGCGATCTTCTGGGCCTTCAGGCAGTTGCCGAAGAAGGCACCGGTGAGGGCGTAAGGCGAGCTCTGGTCGCACACGTCCAGCATCTCCTCGAACTTGTTGTCGTCGTAGACGTAGATGGTGATGATGGGTCCGAAGATCTCTTCCACCATGCTCTCGTAGTTCGGCACCTTGGCGAGGATGACGGTAGGCTCCACGAAGTAACCGACGCTCTTGTCGCAGTTGCCGCCGAAGACGATCTCAGCGTCCTTGCTGGCCTTGGCGCGGTCGATGTAGCCCTTGCAGTTGTCGAACGAAGCCTCGTCGATGACGGCGTTCACGTAGTTGGTGAAGTCTTTCACGTCACCCATCTTGATGGTGCTCATCATGTCGCCCACGCGGTTCTTCACGTCGTTCCACATCGAAGCGGGGATGTAGGCACGCGATGCGGCACTGCACTTCTGGCCTTGGTATTCGAAGGCGCCACGGACGATGGCCACGGCCACCTCTTGCGGGTCGGCGCTGTTGTGGACGAAGATGAAGTCCTTGCCGCCGGTCTCACCCACGAGACGAGGATAGGCCTTGTACATGTCGAGGTTCTGTCCGGTGGTCTTCCACAGGCTCTTGAAGGTGGCGGTGCTGCCGGTGAAGTGGATGGCGTTGAAGTTCTTGTCCTTCAGGGCCACGCCGCTGATCACGCTGCCCTTGCCAGGCAGGAAGTTGACGACGCCGTTCGGAAGGCCGGCTTCCATGAAGATGCGCATGTCGGTGTAGTTCGACAGCAGGGCGGTCGTCGAGGGCTTCCAGATGGTGGTGTTACCCATCAAGGCGGGGGTCATGTTCAGGTTGGAGGCGATGGAGGTGAAGTTGAAAGGCGTGATGGCGAACACGAAGCCTTCCAGCGGACGGTATTCGGTGCGGTTCAGCTGGTCGTTGGCCGAAGCGGGCTGCTCGGCGTAGAGCTTGCTGGCGTAGTAGTTGTTGTAGCGGAAGAAGTCGATGGTCTCGCAGGCGCTGTCGATCTCGGCTTGGAAGCAGTTCTTCGACTGGCCGAGCATGGTGGCGGCGTTGATGCGGGCGCGGTACTTGGTGGCCAGCATCTCGGCGATGCGTGCCATGATGGCGGCGCGCTCGTCCCAAGGCGTGTTCTCCCAGTCGTGCTTGGCGGCTTGGGCGGCGTCGATGGCCATGCGGACTTCCTTTTCGCCTACCTTGTGGTAGCGTGCGATGACGTGCTTGTGGTCGTGGGGCATCACCACCTCGCCCATGTCGCCCGTGCGGACTTCCTGGCCGTTGATGATGGCGGGGATTTCAACGATTTCGTTGGATTGTCTTTCGAGTTCCTTCTGGAGTTCGATTCTCTCCGGACTGCCTGGCTTGTAGCTTTTTACAGGCTCGTTGTCCGGCTTCGCAAATGTAATCAGTGCGTTGTTCATTACAATTTATTTAAATGATTTAATGATTTATAGTTGAAAAGCACCGCAAAGGTACGTATTTGGTTTTTAATTATCAAGACATTCTTTTGATGACTTGTAGCCGATGGGTATGCTCGTTCCGCTCCTTATTAAATATACCTGTTTGATCGAGGTAATCAATGCGAACTTGGCCGGAACAGTGGATGATGCGCTCGTTGTCGAGCATCATGCCCACATGGACGATTTTGCCGTCCTCGTTACCGAAGAAAGCCAGATCGCCAGGCTGGACTTCGGGTAAGAAATAGACCAACTCGCCTTCTTGGATCTGTTGCGAGGCATCACGGGGAAGGAGCTTGCCTGCCGCCCTAGCGCAGAGTTGCACAAAGCCACTACAATCGATGCCGAAGATGCTGCGCCCCCCCCAGAGATAAGGAACGTCTAAAAACTTTTGTGCGAACTCGATCATCATGGCAGGTACGAAACGTCCTGGTATTGTCATAGAACCTGGAACAGGTTCATACAACACGGTTCCAAGGGAGAGATGCTTTCCTTGATAATCGAGTAGGGGTTGGTCGACGATGTAGCGCATTTGTGATTGAAACGTCAGGGCCTCCTGGTCGCTGATAGGGTGGTGTTGTATGCCCTGTATCCAACCTTCATACTGATCATCGATGGTTTTAATCAAATACCATCCCGGCTTCTCGTCCAAGACTTCATATAATTCATTATAAAGCAATTGGCTTACCATCTCGCTGGCGTGATGCCCCTCTTTCCTAATGGGCATGGCAGCGAGGTTGCAAATTCCGTAATTCATGGCAATTCCTTTTTTTTGATGAAGCAAAAATAGTAAACAACTCTTAATTCTAAATTCTTAATTCTAAATTATTTCTTACTTTTGCGCTTTAACACGTTCATTGTATGAGTAAGTTCAAGGATTTCATCAATAAATTCCGACATCGGTATTATGAATTTGCCAAGGTGCTGATGTTTATTTTGGCTATTGTGCTGGTGTATTGGCAAATGCCTAGGGTGGGCAAGTTCCGTTTTGAATACCAACTTTACAAACCTTGGCAGCACGAAACCTTATATGCGCCATTTGATTTCCCGATTTATAAGGACGCAGAAATGCTAAAGGTGGAAAGCGACGAAGCATTGAAATCCGTGAAACCGGTGTTCAACTTTAATTTGGAGGTCACCAAAGAAGTCAGGGCCAAATTGGAGGAAGACTTTGGAACGCAATGGCATTCTCACGATGGGGTGAGAAAGGAAACGAACAAAAACGCATTGATGGAATTGTTTGATCAGATACAGATTCAGGGCGTTGTGGCGCACGATAAGGCTTTGGATGAGCTATCGCCTTCGACGATGATTAGCTTGGTCAAAAACAAGGCGGCTACTTCAGTGGCCTTCGGGTCATTGTATACGATGAGTACGGCACGTGAGACCGTGGAGGAATGGACAAAACAAACGCATCCAGGCATTGATGTCCGTTTGTTATCTTCCTTGTTGCTGAATGCCCTTCATCCCAATGTGGTTTACGATGCCTCGATGACTAAATTGGAGCAGGACAAGGCGTTGTCAAAAATCTCGTTGACCTACGGCATGGTGCAGAAAGACGAGTTGATCATCTCAGAAGGGGAGGTGGTGGATGATTCGGACTTTGCTATTTTGAACTCGCTCCAGCGTGAGTATAAGGTGGGCTCACTCGCCCAAAATGACACATGGCAGGTTCAGGTCAGCCAATTTTTGTTGGTGACCTTGCTTTTCGTGATGGTGGCACTTTATCTGAGAGCATTGCATAGACAGGATGTTTACAGTGAGTTGAGTAAAATCAATCTGTTGCTCTTGCTCATGGTCGTGATGATCATCCCCTCCTATTGGATCATGAAGTTGCATCCCTCGTTTATTATGATGATGCCTGTGGTGATGCTCACCATGATTATGATTACCTTCTACACACCAGGGCTCACGTTTACCATACAGGTTATCACCGTGTTGCTGATTGCAATGGCGGTGCCCAATCCTTTTCAGTATATCTTCATGCAGCTGGTGGCCAGTATGATCGTTATCTTTGTCCTTTCCCGCCACAAGTCGCGTCGGCACTATTTTATCAGCTCTTTGCTGCTAATTGTAGCTTATATCGCTGTATATTTTGCTTTTACTTTCCTTTCGTCAGCTGCTGTTGACTGGTCGTTAGTGGGCATGCTGGCACTGAACGCGTTGTTTACCATGCTTTCGTTGCCTTTGATCTTTTTGTTCGAGAAGATGTTCCGATTGACTACCTCATTGACTTTGATGGAGTTGAACAATACCAACACGCCCTTGCTACGGCAGTTGGCTCAGACGGCTCCAGGTACCTTCCAGCATTCCATACAGGTTGCCAATCTCTGTGACGAGGTGCTTTACGCTATCGGAGGGGATACCTTGTTGGCCCGCACCGGTGCCTTGTATCACGACATAGGAAAAATGAAGAACCCGATGTATTTCACTGAGAACCAACATGGAGGGTACAACTCGCACAACGACATTTCCAACGTGGAGAGTGCGCAGATTATCATCGCTCATGTGCTCGATGGCATCAAGATGGCACAGAAAGCCCGTCTGCCTGAACAGGTGATTGAGTTTATCCGTACTCACCATGGGACGAGAAGGACGGAGTATTTTTACATCATGGAAAAGCGTGAACATCCAGACGAGGAGGTGGATCCTGCTGATTTCACTTACCACGGACCAGTGCCATTCTCAAGGGAGACCGCGGTGCTGATGATTTGTGACTCGGTGGAGGCAGCCTCGCGTAGTCTCAAGGAACCTGATGAAACCAGCATCAGCAAGCTTGTTGACAACATCATCCAAAAGCAGATGGACGACGGACAGTTCCAAAATGTCGATCTCACCATGCGCGACTTCACCACCATCAAAAAGGTGCTGAAAAAGAAACTGATGAGCATCTATCATGTAAGGATTGCCTATCCAGATAAGTGAAAAGTGAAGAGTGGACTTAAAAAGGGAGAGTTTTTAGATAGGATAGGGCGTGGGGGCCTTCGTTGAAGAGTAAATCCAAAATGCTTAAATCAGTTGCAAAAGGGAATTTTGTGCTGAAAACCTGATAATACTCTGGAAACAAACTGGAATCGGGAATGGCTTTGGGGCTGAAAGCCTCACGGAGATCATGTTCAACCTCATGGATATAATCTGATGTGTGAACAATTTCTTTGTTCGCTTTCACTATCTTTAATACTACTCTAAGCGCTTCGTCATTTAAATCGACAAGACGTTCAAATCGGGTTTCGAATAGGGGTTTCAGATGGTCATAATAGTGGTCGAAATAGGGGGCGGCCTTATAGGCTGACTCAAGGCATCTCCGATGAATCTGTTGCCAGTGTTCCTTGTAGCTGATGACCACATCCTTGGTCATGGTGTGGTTGCCATTGATTTTCACCACGGGAACGCTCAGGCTCTCCACACCATTGGCAGTCATCACGCGGCAGCGGTTGCGGTAAGTCTGTTTGTGATAAGTTTCCCACATTTCAATCACAGGCGACGAATCTTCGATATATCTCGCCATGTAGCTGATGCAAGGGAAATATGCCGTGCTAAAAACAGTCAAGCCTTTACTTTTTTTCTTCGGGAGCACAAGCCAGGAAACCTGTCGTTAAAAGCACTATGAAGGAAATTAATATTTTCTTCATATATATACTTTTTTATTTTATAAGACGATGGTCGATAACCTCTTTGAATTGTGCTTCATTCATGGCGCCTACCTGCATCATAGGTTGACCCTCCATAGGAATGAACAGTAGGGCAGGGATGCTTCTTATCTGAAAGATGGAAGCCAAGTCGCGTTCTTGGTCGGTGTTGATTTTGTAAACCAGCAATTTGCCGTCATACTCATTGGCGATTTTCTCCAAAACAGGGGCTGTCATCCGGCAAGGACCACACCAGTCGGCGTAAAAGTCGATGATGGCTGGCAACTTCCCTTTGTAAACGAAGTCGCTAGGATTCTTTTCAAAATCCCACACTTTTTTGATGAACTCTTTATAGGTCAAGTGGGTAACTTTAGAGGTTTCGTTCTTGCTTTGGGCATTGGCGGTAAACCCAACAGCAATAATCATCAAGGCGATCAAAAAGGCTTTTTTCATGTTTTCCAAATTTTCTGCAAATATAATCACTTTATTTGTTTTATCCACAGAAGATTCTTATCTTTGCAAATTAAATGCCAAAAACATGCTGATTGTCAACATTAAAGAACTCGTCGGCATCGAAGAAAAGGGCCTTTTGCTGAAACGAGGTGCCGAGATGTCGGAGTTGGGAAGGATCAAGAATGCGTTCCTTTTGATTAAAGGAAAGAAAATTGCTGATTATGGTGCGATGGGTTCACCGGAATGCAAGAAATATCTGGAGGAAAACCATCGCGTTTATGATTTCAGTGGCAGTGTCGTGATGCCTGCTTTTTGTGATTCCCACACTCACTTGGTTTACGCCAACTCACGTGAAATGGAATTCGTCGACAAGATTCGTGGCTTGAGCTATGAAGAGATTGCCAAAAGGGGAGGAGGTATCCTTAATTCGGCAAAGGCAACAGCGGCTGCTTCGGAGGAGGAACTTTACGATATGGCTCAGCAACGCCTCGACGAGGTGATGCGTATGGGAACGGGTGCCATCGAGATTAAAAGCGGCTATGGCTTGACCACCGAGAGCGAACTGAAACTGTTACGTGTCATCCGTCGATTAAAAGAAAACTCGCCACTGACCATCAAGTCGAATTTTTTGGGCGCACATGGCATCCCCATGGAATACCGGGGACACCAAGAGGATTATGTCGATCTTGTTATCAATGAGATGATTCCTCTGGTGGCTTCCGAAGATCTGGCTGACTTCATCGATGTGTTTTGCGATAAAGGGTTCTTTACCTGTGAAGATACCGAACGTATCCTCATGGCAGGGATCAAATATGGCATGAGGCCGAAGATTCATGCGAATGAAATGGCTATCTCTGGCGGCGTACAGGTGGGCGTGAAATACGGTGCCATCTCAGTAGACCACCTCGAACAGATAGGGAAAGAGGAAATAGAGTGCTTAAAAGATACCGAGACCATGCCGACCATCCTGCCAGGATGTGCCTTCTTCCTCAACCTGCCGCTCTCCCCAGCCCGTGAGATGATCCAAAATGGACTGCCCGTCGCCATGGCATCCGACTTCAACCCAGGGACTTCTCCTTCGGGTAACATGCAACTGATCCTTTCCATGGCTTGCATCCGCTATCGTTTGACTCCTGAAGAAGCGTTGAACGCAACTACGCTTAACACAGCTTACGCCATGGGTGTCAGCGATCAGTTGGGAAGCATTACAAAAGGAAAGATAGCGAACCTCATTGTTACGCAACCGATGGAACAACTTGAATTCATGCCGTATTACTATGGTGCCAATAAGGTGGCAAAAATGATCATTAATGGAAAATTTGTTTAAATAAAAATAGTATCATTAATTAAAATTCTGAAACATGAAAAGACGTTTACTATTAGGGGTGACATTGGCGTTTGCGGCCATTTTGATGTTCTCCTGCAACAAAAACAGGTTCGACTTCAGCGAGCTTGAAACGGTCGAGGGCTCCGGAGAGTGGAATCTCCCTATTGGTTCTGCCCGAGCCTCCCTCAAGCAGGTGCTGACCCAGTTGAACTATAATGGTATGATCAGGTATGATGCAGACTCCAACCTCTATATCGCCTACGATTACACCTTGGACAACATCCTTTCGGGCAAAAATTTCATGACCATCGCTGCTTTTGGACTCGATTTTGATTTTGAATTGCCCAACGAGTTCTATGGTTCAGGCGTGCCGTTGCCTGTTGCTATGAAGGATACCCTTTATTGCCAGCAGAGGATCGAGTTATCTTCCGACAGTGTCTCTTCCATTGATTATGTGAAAATTGAGAGTGGCATGATTGGAATGGTTCCCACCAGCAATATGTTCACTGTCAAGAGTTGGACAATCTCCTCTCCGGATATCACGAACCCCGAGTGGCCTGGCGATACGTTGTGTGGTGATGCTGCCCATCTGGATCTTTCTGGTGCAACGTTCCATCTTAATGAAGAAGCTATTGTCTTGAATTATGTGATCGTATCTGAGTTGGACAGTACGATTCTCGAACAGCCACAGCTTCACATGCATGCTTCGGTGGAACTGAAAGACTTGGTGCTAGAAGAGCTTAAAGGACATCTCGCCTCACAATCTCAAAGAATAGCACCCGTCGACACCACGTTCTTCCTGCCAGTGAATGTCAGTGGCGATATCGCTTTGAAGAATGCGAAACTTGTCCTTAAACATAAGAATACCTTTGGCGGTTTGAATGCCATGGTGAGTATGGACACCTTGGAGTTTTATGGAGCGGATGGAGTGACTTCTCCCATCTTCCCAGAGGGTTTTGCTCCCAATCTGGCTCCTACTGGCGATGAAATGGTGGAACAAGTGTTTTATCCCAACTTTGATCTCAATACGCAACACAATTCATTCCGTTTGGGTGGCGAGGCCGTGTTCAATCCAGGCGGAGTGTCCAATGACATTGTTATTCGCAGGACCTCTGTATTGGGTCTCGGTGTCGGCGTTGAAATCCCGTTCAGTTTTGAAAGTGATGAAGGTGTTTTCTATCTCGATACCTTTGATATTGATATTTCAAAGGTTGAGGTGCCTGACCTTGTCAATAAAGTCGTTTTGCACATTACGTTTGACTCGAAGTTCCCCTTTAACTTGGATGCACAGCTTTACACCCTTGACGACAATGACCAAATCACAGGACAGATTCTTGACAATGGTTTGGATATTGACGCATGGGTTTCAGGGGCACCGGTGGTCACAAATACCAATGTTTCGGTGACCCATGAGAGCTTGAACCGTCTTTTTGAATCGAAGAAACTGCTTCTGAAAGCGGGTCTTAATACGGGAGGAACCACGGCCTCCATTAATGTCAACAACAGTTTGGGTTTGACACTTAAGGCTGACGTGATTTATGGTGGTGAGTTGGATATTCACAATAATTAATAGGAGGATACGACAATGAAACAAATCAGAATCTTTGCAACTTTATTGTTTGTGGTTATGCTGTCGTCGGTGGCGACGGCCCAGTTTGTGTCCCCCGTGGATTTCATGCGTAACAATCCTAGGGCTGCATTTGCCAACCCTGCTTTCTATACCGCGGATTACGGTTATTTTGATTTTGCCTTGGGCGGTATTAACATAGGAGCTCAGAATATCGGCCTGAAATACGATAAGTTTTTCCGTTTCAACGGCAACGGTCAACCAACGACCGTGGATCTTAACGCAGGTGTTGCTAGCCTCAGGGATGTGAATTACCTCAATACCTACGTTAATGTTGACATTTTCAACTGCGGTCGCCGTACCAAATACGGCTATTTCACCTATACCCATCGTTTCCGGGAGGTAGAGTCACTGCGTTACAACAAGGACATGGTTCAACTTCTTGCCAATGGCAACTCTGCCTTTTTGGGTGAGTCGAATCCTGCTGATATTAATATAGGTCTTTCGGCTAGAGCTTTCCAAGAATTCGATTTTGGGTATCAAATGAGCCTATTGGAAGAACTGAATATCGGTGTCCGCCTCAAGTTCCTCATGGGTTTCATGGATGCCAAGACCCAGGCGTTGAACGTGAAACTCTATACTGACCCAGAGACTTACGCTTTGAAGCTGATGAGCGCTGCCAATGTCAATGCCTCACTTCCAGTGGAGATTGTCAATGATGAGAATGGAAATATGAGGCTCAAGGACAACCATTTCAATCCCGCCACCTTATTCAAAAACTATGGGCTTGGCATCGACTTGGGAGCAGAATATAAGTTCGATGACCATTGGGGGGCAGCCGCGGCACTTAACGACCTCGGTTTTATTCGCTGGAAGACGTATGCAATTAATTTCTCAGGTGAGTTGCAGGATAATGGCTCGTTTTATGACGATGGAGCCTTTGTCTTCCCTGGACTGACCGCAGAACAAGTCAATGACATCGTGAATACTCCAGGGTATGTCAATGGTCTTGTGGATTCGTTGCGTGGCTATTTCCAGCTGCAAAACCAGAACTTGGTCGGCTATACTACAGGATTGTATACCAACTTGATGTTGCGTGGCTATTATGACTTGACTCCGGAACATCGTTTTTCGGCCCAGTTCACCGGTTTCAACGTGGGGTTGGGCATGAAACCCGCCATGACCCTTGCCTATACTGGCTCGTTTAATGAAAGATATGATGTGGTGGCAACGTATACCATGATGCCTGGTGGATTTGACAACTTGGGCCTTGGCTTGAGTGCCAATCTGGGAGGTATGCTCATTTATTTTGCTACCAATAACCTGTTTGGCTTCTTCAATCCTGCGAATAGAAGTATGGTAAATGCCCAATTTGGTATTTCGTTTACGAGTGGTGACAAGATTAGTCGGAGCGAAACCATTGTGTTGAGAGATCATGCCGCTGAGGCTGAAGCAGAATATGAAGCAGGATCCGAAACCGGGGACGAAATAGAGTCCAAAGCGGGGACAGAGTCCGAGGAGTGATGGATGCAGTGCGCATCATAGGAATTAGCCGTCACCGTCTGACGACAGATGGAGAGGGTGTCACCACTTTGGTGGCCTTCAACGGCTGTCCTCTGCGATGTAAGTATTGCATTAACAAAATCTCATGGGATCCTGAAAAGGGAAGAACCTACACGCCCGAGCGCCTGTTTGAGGAGGTGAAGGTGGACCAATTGTATTTTCTGGCCACCCGCGGAGGTGTCACTTTCGGTGGGGGAGAACCCATGCTGCAAGGGGAGTTCATCAAGGAATTCCGCTCACTTTGCGGACCGCAATGGCAACTTGTAGCAGAAACTAGCCTTAATGTGCCTTTTGAGAAAGTGGAAACGCTTGACCCCATCCTGGATGGGTATATCGTAGATATCAAAGACATGAATCCTGAAATCTACGAAGCCTATACGGGGAAAAATAATGTTTTGACAATGAAGAATTTGGAATGGCTTTTGCAACATGGAGATCCGAATCGTATTCTGGTGCGAGTTCCCCATATTCCTGATTTCAACACAGAAAAAGAGGTAAAGCAGAGTTTGGAACAATTGAAGGCGATGGGCGTGACCCGCTTTGATGAGTTCCATTATTTAGTTAGGTGAGTATCAAAAAACAAGAATTTAAGATGGCTAAAGGTAAACGAACATGTAAAATCTTGAAAGAGATCCGCGAGCAGATCGCAAAAGAGAACGGTATAGAATGGGTGACTTCGGAATGTACTTATAAAGGCGACTGCCAAGGTACGTGCCCGAAGTGCGAAGCCGAGGTGCGTTACCTGGAACGCGAATTGGAGAAACGCCAGCGGATGGGTAAGGCCGCGATGGTGGCTGGATTGTCGCTCGGCACTCTATTCACAACGGCATCGTGCGATTCTACTCAGCCGATGACGAGGGAGCCCCTTGCCGGCGATGTGGTCGCCGAAGTCGTTGAACCACAAAAGCAGGAACCCGACACCATTGAAGAACGGTTGATGGGACTGGTGGCGTGGTACCAGAATGAGTTCTCTTTTGATAAGGAGTTCTATCAGAAATGGATGAAAGACCTTTTCCTCTTCTCAGATATGGAAAAGCTGTCCGTTGTCAGTGGTGTGTTGCCCTATGGACATATCAGCGATGGAACAGAATGCAACAGTTTGGAGAAATTGGTTGCATTAACTAAAGAATTCAGAGCACCCAGTTATCCCGGAGGTGAGCAAAAGATGTTGAAAGACCTTGCCGAAGGATTGAAAGGAAAACCCATTAATGGTCAGTATAATGGCGTAATGGAGCTTTCTTTTACAGTTACCCCTGGAGGCGATGTGGTGGATGTAATGGTTGAGAATAGTCTTGACTTAAATCTGGATGCCGCAGTGATCGCTTTCTTACAAGGGACAAAATGGCACCCCGCAAGGTATGAACTGAAAGATGGAGACGTCTCGTTGTTTGAATGCCGGTGTGTGCAGAAGATTCTTTTCCCGTTGGAGTAACAAAAACAAAATTTACTATGGAAAGAGGAAAGCAAACTTGTAAGATTTTGAAAGAAATCCGCCAGCAGATTGCCTTGGAAAACGACATTGAACTGGTTGTTTCCGAATGCACTCATAAAGGAGACTGTGATGGTACGTGCCCGAAATGCGAGGCTGAGGTGCGTTATCTGGAACGCGAGTTAGAAAAACACCAACGCATGGGTAAGGTTGCCGTTTTTGCTGGACTGTCACTGGGCACCATTGTCGCTGCCTCTGGATGTGGTCCGTTGATTCAGCCAACGGCAGGAATGCCGATGATGCCAATGGATAGTACCGAAGTAGTACAGTGCGACACCTTCCCCGAAGAGCCGCTTGAAGGAGAAGTGATGATAGAGGTGCCTGACACCCTCGGGATGGATACCTTGACGGAGTAATCTCTTTTTAATTTAAATAGGTCAGCGTCCTTTCGTGACGAAAAAAGCCCTACCTTTGCCGCCGTTTTAAATCATTGAATCTTTTAATCTTTAAATCATCAATAATGAAACAACTCATCGAATGCGTGCCGAATATCAGCGAAGGCCGCGACAAGAATATCATTGACCAAGTGACCGCTGAAATCGAGAAAGTGGAAGGCGTCAAGCTGCTGGACGTGGATCCCGGCATGACCACCAACCGCACCGTCATCACTTTTGTGGGTGAGCCTGAGCCTGTGTGCGAAGCTGCATACCGCGTGGTGAAGAAAGCCGCCGAGCTCATCGACATGAGTCAGCACCACGGCGCCCATCCGCGCCAAGGTGCCACCGACGTGTGCCCCCTCATCCCTGTGAGCAACATCACCATGGAAGAAGTGGTCGAATATGCCCACAAGCTCGGCAAACGCCTCGGCGACGAGCTGAATATCCCGATTTACTGCTACGAAGAGGCCGCCTACATCAAGGAGCGCCGCAACCTTGCTTACTGCCGTACAGGTGAGTACGAGAGCCTGTCCTCACGCCTCGGCACGGAGCAGTGGAAGCCCGACTTCGGCCCCAACGAATGGAACGAAC
>CAMHFN010000003.1 GCA_946184615.1 uncultured Bacteroidales bacterium | reverse complement strand
TTGGTTGCATACGCGTTACGCACCCGTGCGCCACTCTCACTCCCCCGAAGGGGAGTTCCCGTCCGACTTGCATGTATTAGGCCTGCCGCTAGCGTTCATCCTGAGCCAGGATCAAACTCTTCATTGTATTATTGTTGTACTTTTTAATTATCCTGTTTAGGGTTCCGCTGTTGCTTTCAAGTTTACCTTGCTTGCTTCTTATGCTGGCTTCAGACTTTCAAAGAACTCCGCCCCTGTCTTCCCGCTTGTCTTCCCCGCGGGGCGAAAACGGCTGCAAAATTACAGCTTTTCCCGATACAAACAACAAAAATCGAAACTTTTTTTTGACTTTTTTTCATGAAAAATCGCTTTACGCTGGTTGTCAGTGAATTGCATGGATAAAAAAAATAGAGACGTTTCAGAAAACGTCTCTATTTTTTGATGAAGTCGGCTAAATCACTCTGCAGTGAGGTCAACAATTTCAGCATCGACAGCGTTCTTCTGCACCGAAGCGACACCATTGAGCATGTTCTTCTCGTTGGCATACATCTGGCTGGAACCGATAATCTGACCATTGGTGGCTTTCAGATTAAAGAATGGTTTGCCGTTAGAAGCGACCTTCTTGTCGAAACGGGCTTCAACTTGGCTATTCTTCTTTACTGACTCGATGCCGTTCATGCAAGCTGCTTTGGTGGTATAACCTTCGCTGGTGAGGATCACCTGACCGTTGGTGGCTTTCAGATTGAACTGGAACTCTCCATTCTTTCTAACTGTAATAACAAATTTTCCCATCTTTTTGTTTGTTTAATTGTTTATAATTTAAATGATTAACTGGTTCGTTTGGCAAATTTAAAAAGATGTTTTGAATAAAACCAATTTCCAAACAAAAAAATCAGATTATTTTTTCAATATTCCAAACAAAAGCACGCAAACCAAGTTCGGGGGCATTGAGATCATGCTCATGCAAAGTTTGCAAGATAGCATCAACAGCTTCATCGGGCACAATGGATATCACGGCGTTATTCAAGGTGGGCCAAGCATGACTCCCCAGGTGAGGCTCCCCTGTCTCGCTGCCATGTCCTTTGATCTCATTCCACTCGGTATAGCCTTTTACACCATGCTCTTTCAACACCTTGGCGATGTCATCATAATAAGCCTGATTGTATGTAATCAATATCGCTTTCATTTTTATCTCTTTTCTTTTATCTAATATTCTCCGTCTTCGTCTTCGCCTCTTCCGCCTTCCGCTGCTTACGACGCACCGCACGGGTTTCCAAGGAACAATACAAGGCCGGTATTAATAATAAGGTAATCAAAGTGGAAATCGTCAGACCCCATGCCACCGTGATACCTAAACCATTCCACATCTCAGCGCCTTCTCCCCTGCCGATAGCCATCGGAATCATACCCAAGACCGTAGTCAAGGTGGTCATCAGAATAGGACGCAGACGGGAACGGGCGGCACGGACTGTGGCTTCTTTGACCTCCACACCACGCTCTTCAAGCAGGGTGGTATAGTCGATCAACACGATGCCGTTCTTCACCACAATACCCATCAGAATCAAGATACCCACAAACGCCATGACACCTAAAGCGGCATTGTTGAGCCACAAGCCCAGCAACACACCTGTGAAGGTGAAAGGCACAGAGAACATGATGACGAAAGGTTTCATTAAATTTTCAAATTGGGCAGCCATCACAATGTAAACCAAAATGATAATCAAAACCAGCAACACAATCAAGTCACCGAACATTTCTTGCTGGGTTTCATAGTCACCAGCAATCTTGGTCATAATCTCCGATGGGATCTCCGTTTCTTCAATCACTTCTTCAGCCATCTTGACCACGTCACTCAACACTTGGCCTTTGCCCACGACCGCGGTAACACTCACCATACGTTCACGGTCCTTACGCTGAATATTAGGTGGTGTCAAAGCCTCGACCACTTTGCCGAGATCCCCCACACGCACAGCCTGTCCATATCCGTTATAGATTTTGATATCCTCTATATCTTCAATGCTGGTTCGGAACTCAGGGGCATAACGCACACGGATGTCATACTCTTCACCATCCTCACGGTAATAAGAAGTCACTGAACCGCTAATTCTGTTCTTCACATAGGTTGCCGCCGTGGAGCTGTTCAAGCCGTTCAAAGCCAGCTTTTCACGATCGAAGTCAACTTGATATTCAGGAATATAATCATCACGGCCCACAATCACCTGTTTGATGCCGCGTTCACGCAATTTCGCTGCAATTTGATTGGCGACACGGTCGGTGGTAGTAAAGTTATAGCCATAGACTTCTACTTGGACCGTACTCATACCACCCATGCCGCCGCCACCTTCGTTCACATTGGCTTTCTTAATCAAGGGTATGGCATTCAAACGAGAACGAAGATCATCTGCAACTTCCGTCGAAGTACGAAGTCCTGCCTTACGGCGCTCGGTTTTGGTACCGATACGCAAGTTATAGGATATGATATGGGTACCATTGTTTCGCATAGAAGCAAAGGCATTGTCACTGTCGGCTTGACCAAAGCTGAAGTTGCATATCTTGACCTCCGGGATGGCCATAAACTCCTCTGCCAAGTTCTTCGCAAAGGCTCCAGTGACTTCCTGCCCTGTTCCCACGGGAAGCTCAATGTTGATGGAAATACGCTCAGAGTCGGACTTCGGCATCATCTCAGTCTTCAAATTCGGTGCAAAGAACACAATAGAGACAATAAAGATTCCCATCATGCCGAAAAACACCAGCTTACGATGGTTCACAGCCCAATTGATCAGTTTCGCATAACCGTTGCTAATGGCTTCCAAGCCTTTGTTAATCGGTCGGAAAATCGCCTTGTGAAGTTTTCCTTCATGTGGGTTTTTCACCAGAATCTTAGAGCACATCATCGGCACCAAAGTCAAAGCGCCGCAGGTGGAAACAATCATGATGATGGAGACAATCCAACCCAACTGACGGAACATCACACCTGTAACACCTTTAATCATGGTCAAGGGCAAAAACACCGCCAACATGGTCAAGGTGGAAGCAATAACAGAAAGCGAGACCTCTTGGGTAGCATGAACCGCAGCTTCTTTAGGCTTCTCACCTTTATCTATATGCGTCGTGATATTCTCCAAGACCACAATGGCATCGTCCACTACCATACCGATAGCGATGGATAGTGCTGACATAGAGATAATGTTCAAGGTATTGCCTGTAGCAAACAGGTAGACCAGTGAAGCCAACAACGAAATCGGGATGGCAAGAACGATGATAAAGGTAGCGCGCCAACGCCCAAGGAAGACAAACACCACCAGCATCACCAAAAGGAAGGTAATAAAGATGGTGCTCTTCAAGCTATTGATGGTATTGATAATTTCATTGGAACCATCGACGATAATCGTCACCTTTACATCGGAAGGCAACGTCTTTTCAACCTCTACTAATTGTTTCTTGATGCCTTTGATGACATTCACGGCATTGGCATCGGTCTGTTTCTGGATAACAATGGTGGCACCTTGAACACCATTGCTGTAGGACTCCTGGGAACGTTCCTCAGGACCATCGACCACCGTGGCCACATCCCGGAGATAGATGGGAGCTCCGTTGCGCGAACCCACTACCACCGATTCCATCTCACGTGCAGACCCAAACTCTTTCTGAACACGCAGGTTATACGTATTCGAGCCAATGTCGATATAGCCTGCCGGGATGTTCTTATTCTCGTACATCAAAGTGGAGGAAAGCGTCTCAATGGTAAGGCCGTACGCTTCAAGTTTGTTGGGATCCACGTAGACTTGAATCTCACGTTTAGGAGCACCACTGGCTGATACGGTACCCACACCGCTCACACGAGCCAAAGGCGTCGTGATTCGGTCATCGATAATTTTTTCCAAAGCGGGCAAACTCTCCTCGGCGGTGACACTTAGGAGCATAATGGGCATATCCTCTGCATTGAACTTGAAAAGCACGGGGTTGGTGGCACCGTCAGGAAGATAGTTGCGCACCATATCGAGTTTGTCGCGCACATTGTTCGTAGCCTCTTCAATGTCGATACCGCTCTCAAATTCCAGCGAAATCACGGAGGTGTTTTCTCTTGAAGTCGAAGAGAGGTGTTTCAAATCAGGCACTGCATTAAGCGTATTCTCCAATGTTTTTGAGATATTGGTTTCGATATCCTCCGCACTAGCCCCTGGGTAGGAGGTCAGTACCATGATGAAGTTGGTCTCCATGTTAGGAAAACGGTTGATGGAGAGGTTCATCAAGGAGTATATACCGAAGATGGCGATGGCGACAAAAACCAAGGCCGTTGTTACCGGATTATTGACTGCTGTTCTTTGTAGGCTCATATTATTTAGAAGTCAGAAGATAGAAAAAAGAAGTAAGAATCAGTTACCTTTCGTTTTCATTTTTTCACTTGGACGGTAACACCATCCTTGAGTCGAGGCTGGCCTTCAGTGACAATCCTATCACCTTCATTGATGCCGTTGATAATCTCATATTTACCTCCGAAGCGTTTGCCCACTTCAACCAACTGGTATTTCACCGTATTGTCAGGTTGAAGCACATAGATGAAGTGCTCACCCGACCCCATTTGTTTGACCACAGCCACATCAGGCACCACCACATGATGGTTGACTCCAAAGTTAGCCGTCACACGAGCAAACATACCAGGACGCAGCCGTTGGTCCGAGTTTTGACAAATCACTTCTACGGGGAAAGTATGTGTAGTGGCACTTATCGTGGGATAGATCAGGTTAACTTTACCCTTGAACACCTCATTGGGATAGGCATCGACACTAACTTCGAATTCCATTCCCTCATGAACCTGAGTGAAGAGGCTTTCCGAAAGATTGATCAACATCTTAACGGGACTGATCTGCTCCACTACAAAGATAGGCATGGTCATGCTATACATGTCGCCTTTATCGTAGTTGCGGGCGGTAACCACTCCATTGATAGGACTCCTAAGATAGGTATTCTCCAATAGATTATTATAAGTCTTCTTGGTTATTTCAAGACCCAACTTAGCCATATCATAGTCAGATTGAGCGATGGCACCAATCTTATACAATTCGGTCAGACGACCCAGTTCCGTGGAGTCGTTGACATATTGCATCCTGGTCTTGGACAGGTTGACATCGTCCATCGTGGCCAACAACTGCCCCTTGCGCACCTTGTCACCCACTTCAGCCTTGATGCTCACAATACGGCCAGCCGTTTGGGAAACAATGTTGTTAGTAGCAAAAGGTTCGATGTTTGAAGTAAACGTGTTGGTAATCTCGACATCTTCAGCAGCGGCCGTGATCACACTCACCACTGGGGCTGCTTGAGCTTGAGGATTCGCTGTTTGCGTCTCTTTCGTCTTGTTGCCACAAGCCGCCAGTAGAACGAACGTCATTGTGGCAATAAAAATCCTATTGTATTTCATAGATATGTAGTTTATTCTTTTCCGATTAGTTCATCCAAGGAGGCTTTGGCGACCATAAATTCATAAATCGCTTGGGCCTGAGTAAGTTGTGCCTGTTGCAAAGCCAACTGTGCATCGTTGAGTTCCGTGAGGGTGGTCTTCCCCACTTCGTACATCTTTTCTGAGATTTCGTAACTCTTTTGGGCAATCTCTACAGTGGAACTGGCCGCGGTATAGTTCTTCACACAAAGGGCGATCCGGTCATTGTAGTTGCGAATAGCGATGCGTATTTGTCGTTCCGTATCCTCA
The DNA here is from genome assembly GCA_946184615.1 of uncultured Bacteroidales bacterium. GTDB lineage: Bacteria > Bacteroidota > Bacteroidia > Bacteroidales > F082 > Limimorpha. Next base: position 132,477 of record CAMHFN010000003.1, on the reverse strand, counting down.
CGTTGAACGTCAAGCATATCCTTGCTAATTTTACTTTGCTTGATGTTATAGTGTTTTTGAAAACCGTCAAACACCGGAATGCTGAGACTCAACGCAGCATTCGACGAGGGGAACCAACGCAGTTCATCATCACCCATAGCGCTGTAGTTGTAGTTGATGCTGGCCGCCAATGTGGGAAGATATTGTTTTTTTTGCATCCTGATGGTCGATTCCAGCATACGGTTTTGGATGTCGAACTGAAGCAAAGCGCTATTATTGCTGATATTGTCTTCGCTGACATAGGGAGTAAGCAGTTGGTCCGTGTAGTCGCTCAGTCCGCCCAACACTTCGACATCGGTATCAAGGTTAAGTCCCATGACCGCTTTGAGTTGCCATGTGGCGAGCAGCACAGCGTTCTCGGCACTTGACACATTGGGTTCGGCATTCATCACATTGACTTGAGCACGAAGCTTTTCCAATTCCGATGCCTTACCCACTTGATAACGTTGCATGGTTTTTTCATAGTTGGCCTGCGCATTATTGTAGACCTGGGTCAACACATGAAGCGACTCCTTGGCGAGCAGCACCCCATAGAAGGCCTGCTTCACTTGAGAAATCATGGAAACCTTGGAGGAGCGAGCCTGTTCCACGGCCAACTCTACGTCAAGTGCGGAGAGTTTAAGGCTCTCCCAAAGCGGGGCGTTCACCAAAGGCATACTTGCTGAAGCCGAGGCACTGATGTTGTTGTCGCGCCCCACCTTGATTTCCATGGCTTGCCCCCCCATATCCATCACCATCACCTGCTTTAACAGTGTACGTTGATAGGAACTGCTTATATTCACATTAGGATAGAGCGAAGCATAACTGCCTTTTTTTGCATAGCCGCTTTTTTCTACCGTCATGTCGGCAATTTTGAGGGTGTTACTCTCTGTCAAGGCAATCTCCAGTGCCTGATCCAAGGTGAGCCGCAAGGGTTCCTGCGCCTTGACACTGATACATAACAAATTGGTTATCAGTAAGATAAATAAAATTCGAGAAGAATACTTACTCATGTGACGAATGATAATGATAGAATTTGCAAAGATAACAATAATCCCTTGAACCATTCACTAGATTCAATGAATACTTTCGGCGATTTAAAAAGAAAAAAAGACGTTTCAGAAGGTGTTTCCTTTCGGGTGTCACGACCATTCATCCAACTCCAGCCATCTCAGCTCTTTCTCGTCGAGCAGTTCTTTGATCTCCTCAAGACGTTTCCCCTTTTCCTGGAGTCTCTGGTAATCTGTCATGTTTGACATTTCCTGATGGATCTGTTCTTTCTCAGCTTCGAGAGCGGCTATATCTTCAGTAAGTTGTTGATATTCGCGCTCTTCCTTAAAGCTACGTTTCTTTTTCTCACGAACGGTACGAACATGCTCCTGCACTTGTTTCTTCTGGGCTTGTTCCCTCCGCTCCTCTGTCTCTTTTTCCTTAAGATAATCCTTATATTGGGAATAATTACCCATGAACCCTTTCACCCGACCATCCCCTTGGAAGACGAAAAGCTGATCGACCACCTCATCCATAAAATGACGGTCATGCGATACTACCAATAGGCATCCTTTGTAGGCTTTCAAGAAATCCTCAAGTTTCTGTAGGGTAAGCAGGTCCAGGTCGTTGGTAGGCTCGTCAAGGATAAGAAAGTTAGGGTTGGACACCAGCACGGTGAGCAGGTAGAGACGACGTTTCTCTCCCCCCGAGAGCAAAGCGATAGGCTGATGCTGCATCTTGTAGGGAAACATGAAATGCGCCAGTAGCTGGTCGGCGGTATAAACTTGATCTTTGCCGTAATGAAGCACCTCTGCAATATCACGGATGGCATCGATAACGGTTTTTCTTTCATCAAACGCGATTCCTTCCTGACGGTAATAGCCGTAAGTGACCGTATCGCCGACGATGATTTTTCCGCTATCAGGAGCAACTTGTCGGGTAATCAGGTTTAGGAATGACGACTTCCCTACCCCGTTTTTACCAATAAGTCCAATACGCTCACCACGTTTGAACACATAATCGAAATCGCGAAGCACGGTGACTTCATCATAAGCCTTGGTAACGTTGTACATCTCAAGGATTTTTCCTCCGAGCCGCTGGGCTTGAAGACCAAACTGCAACTTATCGTCGGTTTCTTGGTATTTGGCTTTCTCCTTGAGGTCATAAAAAGCATCAATCCGGCTCTTCGACTTTCCTGTACGCGCTTGGGGAGTGGAACGGATCCACTCCAGTTCACGGCGAAGCTGCGAAGCCGCTTTCTCAGCCGTGGCACGCCTCACCTCCTCTCGTTCACGACTTTTCCGAACATAATAGTCGAAATTGCCGTAATGGGTATAAATGACACTTTGATATAGCTCGATAATCTTGTTACAGACCCTATCAAGGAAATAACGGTCATGAGTGACAATCAGTAAAGTGACACTTGACTGCGACAGGTATTTTTCAAGCCATTCCACCATCTCCACATCAAGGTGGTTCGTAGGCTCATCAAGAATCAACAGGTCGGGATCGTCGAGCAGCACCATGGCCAGGGCCAGACGTTTGACCTGTCCGCCCGAAAGACTTCCTATGGTCAAGTCAAGGTTCGTCAGCTCAAAACGTGTGAGCAGCTGCACAAGACGTTGTTCGTAAGTAAGCGTCTCAACGGCATCCATCACGGAATGCCCTTGAGAAATGACCTCACGGATGGTCAGTTCCGCGTCGTATTTGGGGAGTTGCTCCAGATAACCAATCCGGATGTCGTTTGCAAAAGTCACTGTGCCGCTGTCCATCGACTCGCGACCCACAAGAATCTTAAGCAACGTAGACTTTCCGGAGCCGTTCGACGCAATCAGCGCCGTTTTATCCCCCTTCTCAATGCCGAAGGTGACATCAGAAAACAAGGTTTTGATGCCATACGATTTGGATAGACCTTCAACACTGAGATAATTCACTTTATTTCTTGGCAGTTGAGAATTTATAAATACAAGTATGCTTATAAATATCACCAGGATTCAGCACGGCCTTATCGGAGAAATTCTCTTGGTTAATGGCATCTGGGAACTTTTGGGTTTCAAGAGCCACGGCGCCACGGTATAGGTGTGAACCCCATTTGCCTTTGGTATTGCCATCGAAGAAGTTGCCGCTGTAGAATTGCAACCCCATCTGGTCGCTGAGCACCTCCATCTTACGACCTGTCTCGGGGTCGAACAAGGTGGCGCAATGCACTACTTGGCCTGAGAGGTTGCTCGTGACAATCCAATTGTGGTCATAGCCCCGGCCGAAAGACAATTGGTCATCGGTCTGGTTGATGCGTTCACCAATGGCATGACTTTCTTTGAAATCAAATGGAGTATCTTTAACCGACCTGAAACCACCAGTAGGAATCAGTTCTTCATTAACGGGAAGAATCCAGCTGCCGTTGATTTCAAGTTCATGGCTCAGCACCGAATGGCCCTCCCCTTGAAGGTTGAAGAAGCTATGGTGCGAGAGATTGCAAAGCGTCGTTTTATCGGTGGTTGCCTCATAGTCGATGCGGAAGGCATTGTCGGAAGTCAGCGTATACGTCATGGTGATGTCGAGGTTCCCTGGGAAGCCGTCCTGACCATCGGGAAGCACGGTGTGCATCACGATCGCGGAGTCGTTGGCGCTCATCACATCCCACACCACTTTGTCGGTTCCAAGTTGGCCACCATGCAAAGTGTTGTTTCCATCGTTTTTCGGCAATTGATACTCCACGCTGTCGATGGTAAATGTGCCACCTGCGATACGGTTGGCACAACGGCCCACCACGGCACCCAGATAGCGCTCGCCTGTATTGTTCAAATAGTTGTCGATATGGTCAAACCCTAAGGTGACATCTTCAAGGTTGCCTTTTCGATCGGGGGCCCACAATGCCACCACGCGGCCACCGTAGTTGGTGACTTGCATGGTCAGTTTGCCGTTATGCACGGTGTAAAGCGACACCTGTTTCCCGTCCACCATTTTATTGAAATTGGCAGCATCGATAAGCTGCGCTTGTTTCTTCCCACAGCCTGCCAGAAGCAAGACCGTCACTACGAATAATACTACTTTCTTCATGAAAAACATTGTTAAAAACGGCTGCAAAAATAAGGTTTTTATTTAATAGAAAGCACGTTTGATACCTTTATAAGATACAGTTTTCTTGTCACGCAGGTATTGAATCACCATTTCCTCAGAGGTGGTATACTGGCTCACACCCTCGTCAACACTCTCAAAACGCACTGTGGATGCCATAAAACTATTGATGGCCACACGGTAGGTGGCATTGGGGGAATAACGGCCTTTGTCGGGTTTAATCTCCACCGACTTCGGTTTACCTTTGGCATTCGTGATGACTTTATAGGTCATACCCGACACAAATGAAGGCATATCGCCATTGGCCATAAACGAGTGCATCAAGAAGTCTTCGATTTGAGCACCCGTCATGGTAAACACCACGACATCGTTGCCATACGGGTCAATGTCATAGACCTCTTTCATGGTAATTGGTCCGGATTTGAGTCTGTTGATACGGATACCGCCCGTGTTCTCGAAAGCAAAGTCGGCACCGGTGAACCAGCGCATCCCGTCAGTCACCAAACAACCCATTTCCTCCTTGGTGTCGAAAGCGGTTTGGGCTGTGGCCAAGGCTTCACTGAAACGAGCATTGTTATTGAAATCATTGAGCAGTGTACGCATCTCCACATTTTCTTTTTTGTAATGTTTTACATCGAGCGTGGTGGCTTGCACATCGGTTACTTTGCCATTGACGACGGTAAAGAGCGTCAGTGTGGCATGAGTAAGGCTGGAACCCGCTTGGGTGACCATAACGCCATTATACTTCTTGGGAAATTCCACCAACGTATGGGTGTGGCCTCCCAAAATGGCATCAAGCCAAGGGTTTTGATTGGCCATATCGATATCTTCCTCAAACCCCACGTGGGAAAGCAAGATGCACACATCGGCCTGGTCACGCAAGAAACGATAGTCGGGCAGCACTTTTTCCGCCCTGCGGAAGCTGAGCTGTTTGAAGTGCATGGGATGCGCTCCCGGGAAGCCGTCGGCACGGGTTTCGATCAGGCCCAGCACTGCGATACGCAAGCCTTGTTGCTCAAGAATCACGTAGGGCTTGATATCAAGTTTCACCTCATTAGGAATAACGATATTCGCACATAAAAAGGGGAAGTCTGCATCCTCAATATTTTGTTGCAGACCCGCTACAGAACCATCCCACTCATGGTTTCCAACGGTACAGGCCTTGAATCCCACCTTGTTCATCATGGCAATCATAGGATAGTTCGTAGGCTCATACTGGTCATTAATGGGATTTCCCGTGCGGTTATCACCCGCCGAAAGCACCAACAGGTCAGGATACACCGCACGAAGACTGTCGACCAAAGCCGCAAACTTGGGCATGTTGTCGATGGCGGAGTGCATGTCGTTGACAGAAAGGACGGCTAGAGTCACCGGACTGTTTTGCTGTGCAGTGAATTCACATGAATTCAGGGTCCAAAGTGTAGCAACTCCCACCCAAAAAAAGAGGAAGAATCTTTTCATCTTGTGGAATTTTTTTGCAAAAATACATTTTTTCTGATTTTTAATCGTAATTTTGCGAAAAGAATGAGAGAGCACATTGAAAGAAGAACGAGTCTGAGGGTGGTCGTGGCCAACCTATTTGTCATCGCATTTTGCGGTGCCATGTTCTATTATATTTACAATTTACAGGGCTCCATCCACAACCAGCGCATCAATGTCAACGTCCATAGCGATGCCATCAACCTCACCAACCGATTCACCCAGCTAGTCCATCGTGCTCAAGCAGAAGCCAACCTCTTTGCTTTCACGGACAACCCGAAGCACTTGACGAATTTTGGCGAGTTGAACAATGCCATCAGTCAGTGCGCCGATTCCCTATTACTCGTCATGCCCAGCAAGGAAAACGAGCAACGCGTGCAAGAGGTGGAGCAACTGATTATGAGGAAAGGACAAATCAGCTATGTCCTTTCGCGGCAGTTCTATTATTACGACCCCCTTTCGGAAATCAACGCCCGTCTGAAGGCCTTCACCCCTCCCACCCCACCAAGTTTCCAGAGCAACGACAGCCTCAGTGGGAATACGATTCCAAGCATCTCCGCCGATTCCACGATCAGCTTTCTTAGCGACCTGAAGATCCTTTCTGAAAAAGCAAGTTCCGAATACAAGCGGCGCATCAAGGAATATGAGCGAAAGACCGCGGAACTGATTACCGACGACAACCACCTCTCGGAAGAGATTGCCGAGCTGCTGCTGGCCTTGAACAAGGAGATTGTGGAGTCCACCATCCTTGAAATGGAAATCAGCGAGAATGTCATCAACGAAAACCTCACAGCCTCCACCTATATTGCAGGAGGTGTCTTGATATTGATCATTGTGTTCGTCATCCTCATCCTCAGCGATGTCAACAAGGGATTCCGTGCACGCAAAGCGGCAGAGAAAGCCCGGGGCGAAGCCGAAGAAGCCCGTAAACAAGCTGAAGAGCTTATGGAAGGCCGCCACAAGATGTTGCTCACCGTATCGCACGACATCAAAAGCCCGCTGGCTTCCATCATCGGCAATCTGGAACTGATGGACAACACGGGCAACGAGAAAGAAGTCAGTTCCATCCAACAGTCAGCCGACCATATTCTAAGCCTCTTGAACAACTTGCTGGAGTTCTCTAGCTTGGAACAAGGCAAGTTGCAAGTGGAGAAGAGCCGATTCGGGGTCAAGAAACTCTGCGACGAGACCGCTTCGATGTTTGAACCCATTGCGTTAAAGAAAAACCTGCAATTCAATTTCACAAACGAAATCGACGAACAGTTACAAGCAAACTCCGACCCCCTGAAGATGAAACAAATCATCAGCAACCTCATCTCCAATGCCATCAAATACACGATCGAAGGCCAAATCAGTTTCCGCGCCAATGCAGAAAACGGGCAATTGGTATTTCGCATTCAAGACACGGGTATCGGTATTCCTGCCGACAAGCTTGACGAGATTTTCAAGCCCTTCGTTCGTACCGACAGCGGCAGCAAGCTCTCCGAGGGCAGCGGCTATGGCCTCTCCGTAGTGAAAGGTCTCGTCGACCTGATGGAAGGCCATATTGATGTGCAGTCGGAGGTAGGAACAGGCAGTTTGTTTACTGTCTCCATCCCAGTAGAGACTGAAGTCGTTGAGAACAGCTATGACGTTCATGAAGGACAGCCCCAGGCTACGATGGTAGACCTAGTGGCACAGCAACGTATCCTAGTCATCGACGACGACGACACGCTATTGACCGTGGTAAGCAACATGATTGGCAAACTGGGGCATCAGGTACAGATATGCCGATCGAAAAGCGACATCGATGAGGCGTTGCACGACACCAGTTCATTCGACTCCGTGCTCACCGACCGTGAGATGGGAGCCATCAGCGGCAACACCATCTTGAAAATGTTCAAGAAAGCCGCCCCTCAAAAACCCGTTTATCTAATGACGGCACGGGTGGACTACAACCCTGAGACGGCTCTACGCGAAGGCTTTGACGGATTCTTGCAAAAGCCTTTCAAAATTAAAGATTTGGAGACCATGTTCGGACTTCATTCCACGCAGGAAGAGATTTCTCCGGATCACCTAGGCACAGACTTTTCCGACTTCCCCGAACTCTATGACATGATGGGGGGTGAGGAAGAAGCCATCCGAAATGTGCTTACCGTATTTGCACAGTCGACCGCAGACCATTTGGTAGCCCTGAACGAATGTGTCGAAAAAGACGATTTTACAACGGCTCACGGCCTCTGCCATAAGATGCTACCGATGTTCATCCAGTTGCAACAAGATGATGTCGTGCCTTTCCTTTCCAAAATGAACGATGCACGAAGTGCCAAAAACGCCAAAGAAGCCTACCCTGAATGGAAAGACGATGCCATCAAGTTTATGGATTCAGCCGATAAACTATTGGGATTCCTTTCCGACAACTATGGGATCTGTTAAAGATCCAATCCCAACTGATGCATCTTATTGTATAAAGTCTTACGGTCAATCTGAAGCAATCGGGCTGCAACGGTTTTATTGCCTCTAGCTTTCACCAATGCCGCTTCGATTTGTTCTTTCTCATTGCCGGGACGCAGGGCAAAGTCTTCATTCGTCGTTGAAGCCTTGTCGATAAAATCGGGAAACACAGGAAGGTCCTCCGCCTCGATATATTCCCCTTCTGCAAACAATACACAGCGACGGATGACGTTACGCAATTCACGGATGTTGCCGTTCCATCGCATCTGGCGCATCACCTCAATGGCTTTGGGCGACACCCCTTTGATTTCCTTACCCAATTCCTCGTTGGCTTGTTCCACAAAGAAAGTGACAAACTCCTCCAGGTCGTCAAGACGGTTGCGCAACGGCGGCACCTCCAAAGTGAACTCGTTGATGCGGTGGTAGAGATCCTGACGGAAACGACCTTGTTCGATGGCACGTTCCAGATTCTCGTTCGTGGCGGCCAGAATGCGGACGTCCACATTGATGTCGGTGGCAGAGCCCACGGGTCTCACTTTTTGTTCTTGCAAGGATCTAAGCAACTGCATCTGCACTTCATAGGGAAGGTTGCCCACTTCATCGAGGAATACGGTACCTCCTTTGGCTTGTTCGAAGACCCCTTTTTTGTCGGCAATGGCTGAGGTGAACGATCCTTTCAGATGGCCAAAAAGTTCACTGGGTGCTAGTTCTTTGGAAAGACTTCCACAGTCGACGGCGATGAAAGGTTTATCGCGTCGGGGGCTACATTCATGTATCATTTCTGCGATATACTCCTTGCCCGTACCGCTCTCACCGATGATCAGCACTGAGAACTTGGTAGGTGCCACCAACTCGACGTGTTTGTAGAGACGCTGTATGGCCTCGCTTTTCCCTTTGACCATCACTTTCTTGGGCTTGTATAGCTCTTCCACCTCTTGCTCCGACTCCAGGGCGGCCACAATTTTCTCTTCGAGCAGACTAGGGTTGATCGGTTTCTTCATGTAGTCGAAGGCTCCCAGTTTCATGGCAGACACAGCAGTCTGCACCTCCGCGTACCCTGTCATCACAATGAATGGCACGCGGCTTTTGAGCTGTTCCCTAACCCAAGCCATCAGCAGGATGCCATCGCCATCAGGCAGCCGGAGGTCAGTCAGGATCAGGTCGATCTTCTTCGAAGCGATTTCCTTTTTTGCCTTGGCATAATGGGTGGAGAGAATCACCTCGTAGTCATTCTTACGCAGCCAAGTTTGCAGCATCACTCCGAAGGAGGCATCGTCTTCGACAATCAGAATGGTTTTTTTCATAGTATGCAAATGAAGTTGCAAAGATAATAAAAAAAAGAAGCCTTGCAACGGGGAGAAGCAAGGCATTCGTAAAAATTGAAAACGAGCAGAATTTATTTGATTGAGATGATCAAATAATTGGATATATTCCAGAAAGCTTCAGGATCGACGATATCGAGAGAGAGCATTTTGTCGTCGTCTTTTGTTAAGGTATAACTGCTTTCGGGATGATTTGTCAATATAGTTGCTTTTCTAGTATTCAGTACAAGGTGACGCAATTCACGTTTATCAGCGGCGATCATTAATTTCTTGTCAATGTCGTTAGAGGCATCGGCTTTGGAAAAGAGACCGCCTTTGGTGACCAGGCCATATTCCGTCAGTGTTTCCATCGGAGCCACCATGTAGTATACGGTGTTCAGTTCAACGTCTTGTTGAAGAATGGTAGCCTGTTGCTCTGCGTTATGAGCGTTCAAGTCCTCAATATTGGCATTGAGGTTTTCCACGTTCTGGTTAAGGTCGTTGACTTGTTCCGTAAGGCTGGCCACTTGGGTTTTGCTGGCTTCCAGCTCAGTGCGGAGGTTATTAATATAGGTATCTTTTTCGTTCAATTCGTTCTTCAGACGAGTGATGGTGGCATTGAGTTGTTTTGACTGTGAGCCAGCCTGTGCCAGTTGTTGTTCGAGTTCGGCAATCTTGGCTTTGTTTTGTTGAATGGTACGGTCAATAGCCTCAATCTGGGCAACAGCATAATTGGAATTCCCTTCTTGATTTTCAAGCATGATGATATTTTCAGCTTCACGAATCGTTTGAAGGGCAGTTTCAATTTCATTGATGGTACGAAGCGATGACTCGAAATCGGTGGTTACGTTGGCAGCCACCACAGCGAGAGAGTCGCGTTCGGCCTGCAAGGCTTCGTATTTGGATGAACTCACCATGCAAGAGGTAAATGCCACCGCCAAAAACAATACTATCGATAAAATGTGAATCTTTTTCATTACAAAAATTTTGCTTCCCCATTAGCTAATATCGTGCCAGGAATTTAATTTTTATTTAAATATTTGATATTTAATGATTTAAAGATTTAGTTACCTTTCATTCAATGTGTGGAAAATTGTGGAATCAATTCCACAAAAATGGACCACAGTGGAAAATTGTGGAATTTGTTGAAGGAAAAGAAGGTTTTTGTACCTTTGCGAAAAAGATTTGAAAAGACATGGAAAACACATTTGACCCCAATGCGGCAGCAGTTGCCGACTCCGGCATCTACGGACTGCCCTGCACCGCCGACGAAGCCCAGATCATCATCATTCCTGTGGAATGGGAGCTCACCACAAGTTACAACCGAGGCACCGTCAACGGTCCTAGCACCGTTATGGAGGCCTCATTGCAAGTAGACCTATGCCATCATGATTATCCCGACCTCTGGCAGAAAGGCATTTGGATGGACGAATTCCCAGAAGAATTACGTGAGCTGCACGATGAATTGGCACCACTAAGCGAGGAGATTATCGAAGCCCTTTATGAAGGCACTATAGAGGAAGAGCCAGGGAAATACGCTGACCTGTATGCCCGCATCGAAGCCGCTACCGAGAAAAAAAACGCCTGGCTTCGTGAGCGGATCGCCTATTGGCGCAACCAGGGCAAGGTGGTGGGGTTGTTGGGCGGCGACCATAGTTGTCCCCTCGCCTATCACCAATACCTTAATAAAATAGGTGTGGAATACGGCATCCTTCATGCCGATGCCCATTGCGACCTCCGCGATGCTTTCGAAGGCTTCAAGTACTCGCACGCCTCCATCTTCTTCAACACGCTGAAGTTCGACAACGTGAAGAAACTCGTTCAGGTGGGCATCCGCGACTACTGTCATCAAGAAAAAGAACTGGCTTTGAGTCAGCCTGGACGCATCCAAGTGTTTTTTGACCGTGACTGCCGTCGACGCATGTTTGAAGGTGCTACTTGGAAGACCATCGTAGATGAAATGGTCGCTTTCCTTCCTGACAAAGTCTACCTTTCCATTGACATCGACGCACTTGACCCCAAACTCTGCCCAAACACCGGCACCCCTGTTCCCGGCGGTCTGGAATACGAGGAGCTGATGTACCTCCTGAATCGCATCCGCGAAGCGGGTAAGGACATCATCGGCTTTGACCTATGCGAAGTCTCCCCTGGCCTCGACAACAACGATTGGGACGGCAACGTCGGAGCAAGGGTGTTGTTCCATCTTTGCGGGGTGGCAAGTAAAAAAGTTGAAAGTTAAAAGTGGAAAGTGGAAAGTTTTCTTATCTTTGTAACGCTAATCCATTAGAAAAATGGCCCTAAACAATCTTTTCACCAAAGACAAGCGAGAGAAGCACTTCTTCCCTACCTACATCAAACAGGCTGAGACTGCGCTGGTTGCAGCAAAATACCTCATGGAACTCGTCAAAAGCGAAGATCCAGAGGAACGCAAATTGCTGACCCGCATGATCAAGAAACAAGAGACCACAGGCGATGAACTGTTGCGCGAATTCTACTTCGAGCTCAACGGAGCCTTTGTCACGCCCTTCGACCGTGAGGACATGAACGCCCTCGCCATGGACCTCGACAAGTTCCTCGACTTCATCAACCACTCGGCTAAGACCATCTTGATGTACAATCCAAAAAAGATTGACAAACAAATCAAAGAAATCATCGAGAACATCCACGAGGATGCCAGCATCATGATTGAGATTTTCAACCTGCTTGACGACCTCGGCAAGAACCACCAACAGATTGGCGACCTCTGCCAGAAGGTGACCCTCATTGAACACGCTGTCGACGACATCTATGGCGACTACATCTCCTACCTCTTCGCCAACGAGAAAGATGAAATCGAGTTGCTGAAATACAAGGAGATTGCCCAGGTGATTGAAGACACCACCGACCGTGCCAAAGACGTGACCACCACCGTGAAAAGTTTGATCATAAAAGAATCGTGATGAACCTCTTGACCATAGCCATCATCCTCTCGATTGTACTGGCCCTCGTGTTCACGTTCCTCAACGGCATGAACGATGCGGCCAACTCGATCTCTACCATCATCGCCACCAAAGTGATGACGCCTTTGCAAGCCATCATCTGGGCCTCCTTCTGGGAGTTCACCGCCTTTATCTTTATCAGACTGATTTTGAACCAACAGTTCGAGGTGGGTAACACCATGGCCAACTTTGCCGATCAGAACGTCATCAACCCCTATCTGGTGCTGTCTGCCCTCATCGGTGCTGCCATCTGGGTGGCCATCTGCACGCGCAACGGCATGCCCATCTCCACCTCGCACGCCCTCATCGGCGGCATCATTGGAGCGGCATGGTTCGTCAACGGGAGCGGCGTATTGCATGCCAAACCCATCATTCTCACCTTGGCCTTCATTGTTCTTTCCCCCTTGATCGGCTTGTTCCTGGGCTTTTTCCTCGAATGCCTCTTCCTACGGATCTTCAAGAAAAGCCCTCGTAAGCGGGTGGACAAGATCTTTAAGGTCTTGCAGCATTTCTCTACCGCAGCATTCTGCATCGGTCACGGCTCCAACGATGCACCCAAGACCATGGGTATCATCGCCATCCTTATGGCCAGCGTGTTCACCACCCAAGGCGTCAGCCCGGCCATGCGGGATTTCATCGGCAACTTCTACGACAGCAGTTTGGGCTTCCACATCCCCGACATCCTGGCTGTGGTCTGCTACGTCATCATGTCGTTAGGCATCTTGATCGGTGGCAAAAACGTCATCAAGACCATGGGCGGTGGCCTCTCAAAAATCACTCCGATACGCGGTTTCTCTGCTGAGTTTGCCGGTGCCACCACCCTCATCGCCACCTCATTCATGGGTATCCCCGTGAGCACCACCCACACCATCACAGGTGGTGTCATTGGCGTAGGCCTCACCGATGGTGTGAAATCGGTGAAATGGGTCACCGCCAAGCGCATCGTCCTATCCTGGATTCTCACCATCCCTGTGCCTCTGGTCATCAGTGGTGTCCTCAATATGTTGTTCAACCTCCTACCCCACTGAATGCCATGAGTCTCAACAGTTTCTTCCAGTTTTTTGTCCCCAAGGAAAAAAAATTCTACCCGCTCTACATCCAGCAGGCAGACTACATCAGCAAAGCCTCAAAGCTCTTGCGCCAGATGGTTGCCGAGACCGATCTGCAGCGACTTGAGAACTTGAAGAAAGAAATCAAGGAATGCGAGACCGATGGCGACGAGGTGTTGCGTCTGTTTTACAGTCAGTTGTTCAGCACGGTTTTGACTCCCTTTGAACGTGAAGATGTGCATGAGCTTGCCGAAATGATGGACACCTTCCTTGACCGCATCGACGATTCGGCCAACATTATCCTCACCCGTCGCTTTACTGACATCGACGAGGATCTCACCACCATGACCGACAACATCATGTTCGCTGCCGATAGCTTGAACACCATCATCCACAACCTGGAGTTCACGGACAACCCTGAGAAACGAAAGGAAATCAGCCGTCTTTGCCATGAAATCAAGTCGATTGAAAACGAAAACGACGATCTCTATGGCAAATTCATCAGCAAACTGTTCTCCCAGCACTACAGTCTCACCGAAATCATGATTCGCAAAGACCTGGTGCAAGTCCTTGAAAACACAACCAACTCTGTGAAATATATCTCAGACGAAATCAGAAGCATCATTAGTAAAATTTAGAATTTAGAGATATGAAACAATACATCACCAGTCTACTCGACAACGACTTATATACCTTTAGTGTATGCTATGCTTATCTACAAAAGTTTCCAAGAGCTATTGGACAATACACTTTTGTAGATCGTAATAATACTGTATATCCCAAAGGTTTTGCCGAGAAACTCCGGGAACAGTTCGACCTCTATGGCAACATTCGGATCACCAACGAGGAAGTGCGCTTCATAAAGCGCAAATGCTACTATTTCCCGTTGTGGTTCTTTACTTTCCTGAAAGGTTTCCACATGAGGCCCTCAGAGGTCGAGGTGAGCCAAGACGAGGAAGGCCATCTCCACATCCAGGTGACAGGCTTGCTGTGGCGCACGGTGTTTTGGGAGATGCCCATCTTGGCTACCGTATCGGAGATGATGCATGAAATGAAAGGCGAATTTGAACATTACGATGCCGAGAAAGAATACCAGAAATCCTATGCGAAAGCGATCCGTTTAATAGGCAACGGTGTGAAATTCAGCGACTTCGGCACACGTCGCCGTTTCTCGTTTGAGCATCAAGACTTGGTCATCCGTTCGTTTATCGAGGCCCAGAAGCAGTTCACCAAGACCTGCTTCGTAGGTACCAGCAACGTGCTGTTGGCCATGAAATACGACCTCACCCCCATCGGAACCATGAGCCACCAATTCATCGAGACCTGCTCCTTGTACGGTTACAACGAGGCCAACTACCTGGCCATGGACTATTGGCAAGAAGTGTATGCCGGCAGTCTGGGTGTGTTCCTCTATGACACGTACACCCGCAAGGCATTCTTCCAGAACTTTACCCAGCTTCATGCCAAGTTGTTTGATGGTTTGCGTGTCGACAGCGGCGACAACTACGAAGCCTTGGAGGAAATCATCGCCAAATACAAGGAACTCGGCATCGACCCAGCGCAGAAGTCCATCATCTTTAGCAACGGATTAAACGTCGACGAGGCTATTGCCATCCACGAGGCTGTGGCCGGAAGGATGCAAGACTCCTACGGCATAGGCACCCACCTCACCTGCGACATCGACAACGTCAAGGCCATGAACATCGTAGTGAAGCTCACCGCCGCCAAGATCACGGAGAAACGTACATGGAAGAAGGTGGTCAAACTGAGTGACGACCTCGGGAAATACACCGGTGATCCTGAAGAAATCGAGATTTGCAAGAAGACGCTGGAGATTAGATAAAAGTTAAAAGGTTTTTCGCCAATTGCAGCCGTTCTTCCATTCGGAGCAGCCGTAGGCGGTTTTACCTTTAATGATATAGCCCTTCCCACACAATGGACAAGGCTGCCCAATAATGGCATCAGGATTTGTCTGGGAAGTCATGGCATCTCTTCGAGGGGTAGTCCCTTCCGCAGTTTTCTTGGTTTTCGATGTCGTGCTTTTCTTGGGCGCTGCTTTCTTGGATTTCTCCTCCGCCACTGCCGCCGCAACACGTCGGTTACTATTATCTAGCATCACCGTAGTGACAATCTCCGTCACCATTTGCTTCAGTTCGTCTAAGAACTGCCGCGCCTCATATTTGTGCTGTTCAATCTCACGGAGTTTCTTTTCCCAAATACCCGTGAGTTCGGCACTTTTCAGCAGTTCTTCATGGATAAGCCCAATGAGTTCAATGCCCGTTGGCGTTGGTTCCAAACTTTTGCGGTTCTTTTTGATGTAGTTGCGTTTGAACAAGGTCTCGATGATGGCCGCACGCGTGGAAGGCCGACCGATGCCGTTTTCCTTCATCACCTCGCGCAAAGACTCATCATCGACCAACTTGCCCGCCGTTTCCATAGCACGCAACAAGGTGGCTTCGGTGTAAGGCTTCGGCGGCGAGGTCCACTTCTCAGCCAGCTGCGGCTGATGCAGTCCGTGCTCGCCCTTCACAAAGATGGGCAATGTCTTCTCCTCGTCCTCACCTTCCTTCTTTTCTTCTTCCTGCTTCATCGGCTTGATGACCTCACGCCAACCTGGAACGAGAATCTGCTTGCCCGAAGTCTTGAACTCCACCTCCTCCACTTTTCCAAGAACGGTGGTCGTTGCAAACTGGCAGTCCGGATAGAACACGGCAATGAAATGGCGACATATCTCATCATATACCTGCTGCTCTGCAAACGACAATCCCGTTGGCACCACGCCTGTCGGAATGATGGCATGGTGGTCGGTGACCTTGCTGTTGTCGAACACCTTCTTGCTCTTGGGCAGTTTCTTACCCGCCAAAAACGCAGTGTATTCAGCATAGTTGGTCAGTTTCGCCAAGATGTCGGGGCACTTGGGATAGATGTCATCACTCAGATAGGTGGTATCGACACGTGGATAGGTGGTATACTTTTTCTCATAAAGGCTTTGTATCGTCTGCAAGGTTTGGTCTGCCGACATGTTGTACTTCTTGTTGCATTCCACCTGCAACGAAGTCAAGTCGTACAAACGAGGTGGAGCCTCCTTGCCACTCTTAGTGTCAATACCTGTAACAATAAAATCTTTTCCTTCAATGCTTTGAAGATCTTTTTGTCCTTCTTCAACAGAGCCATATTTGCCTTTAGTGGCTGTGAAAACGGTATCGCGATACAGGGTGGAGAGCACCCAATAGGCTTCTGGTTTGAAGTTCTGTATTTCCTGATAACGATTCACAATCAAAGCAAGCGTCGGAGTCTGAACCCGTCCAATGGAGAGCACTTGACGGTTTTGGCCGTATTTCAAGGTGTAAAGACGTGTAGCGTTCATGCCCAACATCCAGTCACCGATGGCACGCGAGAGTCCTGCTTCGTAAAGTGACTGATATCCCGATTGGTCTTTGAGCGTTTTAAAACCTTCCCGAATCGATTCTTCGGTCAGGGAGGAAATCCACAGACGTTTCACAGGGCATTTCACCTGCGCTTTCTGCATCACCCAACGTTGGATGAGTTCCCCTTCTTGGCCTGCATCGCCACAGTTTATAATTTCATCTGCTTTTTGGAACAAAGACTCAATGATCTTGAATTGTTTTTCCACCCCTTTGTCGGCAATCAATTTGATCCCAAAGCGTTGCGGAATCATCGGCAATCGTGTCAAAGCCCAGGCCTTCCATTGGTCGGAATAGTCATGGGGTTCCTTCAGTGTACAAAGATGGCCAAACGTCCACGTCACCTGGTAGCCGTTACCTTCCATATAGCCCTCATGGGCTTGGGTGGCTCCAAGCACTTTCGCAATGTCACGCGCTACACTCGGCTTTTCGGCAATACAGACAATCATTTTTGGGAAGGCAGGAGACAGAGGTTAAGAATGGATGAGGATTTCGGCTTTGGATTTCTGGGCAACGAACCATACCGTGTCATTGGGTTGGAAGGTGATCTTGGCCGAAGGATTCAAAATAAAATGTCCTTCGCGCTCAATGGCGATAATCATAGCTTCAAAGTTCTCAGCCAGGCCAGAATCCATCAGGGCCACGCCCACGTAAGGACTATCCGGCTGGACCTCCACCTTGTACAGATCGACATCGCTCTCATCGTGCTCCTGAATCAAGGTTTCATCAAACGCCTCTATCCTACCCAACAGGAGGCGCAGATGATCTTCATGGCCTACAAAAGTGATCTTATCGTAAGGGAACAGCTGGAAATCGGAATGCGGAAGCTCATAGACATGCTTGCCCCGCTCTACACTGACAACACTCACATTAAAATTGTCGCGGAAGTCCGTTTCCTTAATCAGTTTTCCCGAATAAACACTATCAGGACTAAGAGTCATCTTCTGCAAATGGCAGTTTTCCTGCAAAATCTCAGGAATGGCAAACACTTGCGATGATTGTCGTTTGTTGAGGTTTTCTGTAAATCGCTCCTCAATGCGTTTATGGAACTTCATGGCAGGACTAAGCACTCGGAGCAGGATGGTGTAAACCAGTGCCATTCCAATATTAATCAAACGAAAATACGGTGATCCCACGCCCAGATGTGACCAGAAACCCGCAGTGAAGAAATGACGCATCACCGAAGTGGAGACCACCCATACGATAATGAAGCGGATGATGAAAACCGCAAGAATGGTGGTTTGGTTGAACCGGTTGTTCTCCATGAGTTTCTTTGTCGTATTCATCAAGGTATGCCTAAAACCGATGGCCCAAAGGAAGGGGGAAACCAGTACTAAAGTGATGGCGGCACTGATGGCAACGCCCCACAATCCACGGATATAAACCATGATTTCGGAACCCACCCAGAAACAGATGAACAGCACGGCAATGACAATGGCCACATAGATGATGATGTGCTTCGCCTGCCGTCCAAGGAAACTAGCCATGCTCACCTTCTTACCGCTTTTCACCTTGATACCGCTTTCCTTATTCTCCAGCCGTTTCAGCCATTGGGGCGAGATCCGATGGCTCAACCAACGGTAGGTCGGCAGGGCTGCCTTGATGGCGTATGGGGTCAAGAACGTGGTGATAATGGACACTGACACGATGATGGGATAAAGGAACTCGTCAATCACCCCATAGCTCAGACCCAATGTGGCGATAATAAAGGAAAACTCACCGATCTGGCTGAAACAAAAGCCCCCTTGAATCGACTGCTTTAGGCCCAATCCGGCAATCAAACGTCCAACCACATTGCTCAAAGGCTTGAAGATGAGCAATACCACAGTGATGACCAGGATCTGCCACCAGTAATTCACAAGAATCTGAGGATCCACCATCATACCCACAGAGACGAAGAACACCGCGCCAAAAAGGTTTTTGATAGGCGTAGTAAGTTTATGAATCATCTCAGCCTCGAGGGTCTCTGCCAAAATAGAGCCCATGATGAAAGCTCCCAAAGCCGAAGAGAAACCTGCCAAGTTGGCCAAAACGACCATCAGGAAACAAAGACCTACGGCAAACACCGTCAAAGTTTCCTCCGACATGAACTTTCTGGACCAACGCAACACGGTCGGAACGAGGAAGATGCCACCGATAAACCAGATCAACAAGAAGAACCCTAGTTTCAACATGCTGTAAAGCAGCTGCATCCCGTCAAAGGTCCGACTCACGGCCAAGGTGGATAGGATGACCATCAGCAACACCGCTTCCAAGTCCTCCACTACCAACTCGCCAATGACATTGCCACTGAACTTCTCGCGATAAAGCTTCATATCCTCAAAGGCTTTGGCAATGATGGTGGTTGAGGAAATCGACAACATGGCACCCAGGAAAATGCAATCCATTTGCGACCAGCCCAAGAGTTTACCCAGCAGGAATCCCACCACGCACATTGTGACGAGCTCTGTTATGGCAGTGATGCCCACGGTCCCTCCTACCTTCTTCAACTTCTTGAAACTGAATTCCAAGCCGATACCAAAGAGCATGAACACCATGCCAATCTCACTCCAGGTTTCCACGCTGGAATGGTCGTTGATGACCGGAAACCATTCAAAGTTCGGCCCGATGAGGAATCCCGCGATGATATAGCCCAGCACAACCGGTTGTTTCAACCATTTGAATATAACTGTAGTAATACCAGCGGTAACCAAAATAAGGGCAAGATCGGAGAACAGTGCGGGAACGGATTCCATTTTAGTTAGGAGTTAGGAGTTGGAAGATAGAAGTTAGGAGTTGGAAGATAGAAGTTAGAAGTGCAAAGATACAAAAAAGAGGGATTTGTCAAAGAACAAATCCCCCATTTTAGAAGTCAGAATCAAGAATCAATTTTGCTTCTTACTTCTTGCTTCTGTCTTCTTAATTCTTAAAGAAGGTGACATGTGACAGTCAATCCAGCCATCACGATGGAGACCATGCTCATCAGCTTGATGAGGATGTTCAATGAAGGACCTGACGTATCCTTGAACGGGTCACCGACGGTGTCGCCAACG
Source organism: uncultured Bacteroidales bacterium (assembly GCA_946184615.1). Taxonomy (GTDB): domain Bacteria; phylum Bacteroidota; class Bacteroidia; order Bacteroidales; family F082; genus Limimorpha. Next base: position 112,694 of record CAMHFN010000003.1, on the reverse strand, counting down.
ACGGTTGCCTTGTGGTTGTCAGAGCCTTTACCGCCAAAGTTGCCTTCTTCGACATACTTCTTGGCATTGTCCCAGGCACCACCCGAGTTGGCCATGAACACAGCCAGCACAAAGCCAGTGGAGAGACCACCGATCAACAGACCGAGGACACCAGGAACACCGAGGATCAGACCGGTGAGAATCGGGACGAGGATTGCCAAGATCGAAGGAACCAGCATTTCGTGTTGAGCTCCTTTGGTGGAGATGGCCACGCAACGCTCGTAGTCAGGTTCAGCCTTACCTTCGAGGATACCCTTGATGGTGCTGAATTGACGGCGCACCTCTTCAACCATCTTCTGGGCGGCGCGACCCACGGCATTCATCGTCATGCCGCAGAACACGAAGGCCATCATGGCACCGATGAAGATACCCACCAGAACGACGGGGTTCATCAGGTTGACTTGGTAGAACTCCATGAAGTCGATCAACGAAGCTTGAGCGGTGTTGACCACTCTCTCGCCGATATCCATGGTAGCCTCACCCACACGCAGCAAGGCGATCTTGATCTCTTCCACGTAAGAAGCCAGCAGGGCCAAGGCCGTCAGAGCGGCAGAGCCGATGGCGAAACCCTTACCCGTGGCAGCTGTGGTGTTGCCAAGAGCATCAAGAGCATCGGTGCGTTTACGAACCTCGGGATCGAGGCCGCTCATCTCAGCGTTACCACCCGCATTGTCGGCAATAGGGCCGTAAGCGTCGGTAGCCAGGGTGATCCCCAGGGTGGAGAGCATACCCACAGCAGCGATACCAATACCGTATAGGCCTCTGGAGAGGTTGACGGCAGTGAACTCAATGTTGAAGCCATTGGCGCAGAGGTAGGCCAGCACGATAGCCACGCCCACGGTAATGACTGGGATGGCGGTAGAGAGCATACCCAGACCCAAACCGGAGATGATCACGGTAGCGGGACCTGTCTTGGAGCTCTCAGCCACCTTCTGGGTGGGTTTGTAGCTTTGTGAAGTATAATATTCCGTAGCCTTTCCGATGATCACACCAGCCAGCAGGCCAACGACCACGGAGAGTGATGTTTGCCACCACATGTTGGCATAGTCGCCGGTCTCTTTTCCAAAAAGGAAGTACATGATGCCGAAGGTAGCAGCAGCAATCAGCACGGCAGCGGTATTGGTGCCGCGGCTCAGAGCACCGAGCAGCTGTTTCATACCAGCGTTCTCTTTGGTGCGGACAAGGAAAATACCTATTAATGAAAGGAGCACACCCGCGGCGGCGATCAGCATCGGGGCGAACACGGCTTTCAGCTGCATGGCTTCACCGGCAGCGCTTTGTGTAGCGGCTGTGGCAAAGGCAGAGGCACCCAAAGCCATGGTAGCCAGGATAGAACCAGCGTAGGACTCATAGAGGTCAGCGCCCATACCGGCAACGTCACCGACGTTGTCACCGACGTTATCGGCGATGGTGGCAGGATTACGCGGGTCATCCTCAGGGATGTTGTACTCGGTCTTACCGACGAGGTCAGCACCCACGTCAGCAGCCTTGGTGTAGATACCACCACCCACACGGGCAAAAAGAGCCTGCGTGGAGGCACCCATACCGAAGGTCAGCATGGTGGTGGTGATCGTCACGAGGTCGGCCTGAGCACCCACCATCTCAAGGAGCTTGGTGCCTTTCAGAACCAGGAACCACACGGACACGTCGAGCAGGGCAAGACCCACCACGACGAGGCCCATCACAGCACCCGAACGGAAAGCGACCTTCAGACCGCTGTTCAGGTTTCTACGAGCCGCATTGGCCGTACGAGCTGAAGCGTAGGTGGCCGTCTTCATGCCGAAGAAGCCCGCCAAGCCCGAGAAGAAACCTCCCGTCAAGAAGGCAAACCAAACGATGCCGTTCTGCAAATGGAACAGACTCATGACGAAGAAAATGATCGCCAGCACGATAAAGACAATGATGACCACCTTGTACTGTTGTTTCAGGTAAGCCATGGCGCCTTTACGAACGTGCGCTGCAATCTTCTTCATTAAATCGGTGCCTTCCTCTTCCTTCATCATCGATTTGTAGAAGAAGAAAGCAAATGCCAGCGCCAGAATAGAGGCGGCTAACACCCAATAAACGATTGAAAGACTCATAAATATTTAATTTAAAGATTTAAGAATTCAAAAATTTAAAGATTCTTGAAGCTCAATAAAGCAGACAAAATTAGGAACAAATCATTAAAACAAAAAACATTTTTCAAAAAAAATGAACGTAATGGTTTTTTCTTTTTGAAATGAAGTTTTTTTTCTATTTTTGTCATTTGAAGGGAAATAGGTTTTCATATTACCTACAGCATTGAAAATGAACAAGATTCAACTGGAAATCAAGGAACTATTATACAGCCAGTCGTCGAGTGGTGCCTATGTGCTCATTCTTGGCGACAAGCATTCGATGCGGCGTTTACCCATCGTCATTGGCGAACACGAGGCTCAGTCCATTGCCCTAGGGTTAGAGGGCAACAAACCCTCGCGTCCCCTCACCCACGATCTTTTCAAGAAATTCGCTGAACAGTATGGGGTTGAAGTGATCGAAGTCGTCATCACTCGCTTCTTGGAAGGGGTGTTTTATGCCATGCTATTATGCAAGCAAGGCGAAGACCTCTCGATGGTTGACGCACGTCCCTCCGATGCCATCGCTTTGGCGGTCCGATTCAACTGTCCCATTTCCGCATACGAACACGTAATGAATGAGGCGGGGATCGAAATGGACGACATCAAAGACATGGATACGGGAAAAGACTCGGTGATTGAGGAAGAGCCCTCTGAACCCACCGACACGCTTGATAACCTTAGCGTCGAACAGCTTCAGAAACTACTCCAAATTGCCATCGACGAGGAAAACTACGAGAAGGCCGCCGAGCTTCGCGATTTAATTAATTCCAAATCCAACGAATCCACCGAGTCTACCGAGCTTTAACCCCTAACGGGGTAATCCAAACATAAATAAAGAGATATTATTAATGTAAATCTTAAATTCTTATTTCTGTCTTCTAAATTCTTAACAATATGAAAGGTATTAAATTTCGTTTAATCGTGATGAACTTCCTCATCTTTGCAGTATGGGGAGCTTATCTCTGCTCGTTGGGCATCTATCTGGGCCGTATTGGCATGGGGGCCCACATCGGTAAGTTTTTTGCCATCCAAGGCATCGTTTCCTTGTTCATGCCCACCCTCATCGGCATCATTGCCGACCGTTGGGTGCCGGCACAGAAGATGTTAGGCATCTGCCATTTCCTGGCTGCCATTTTCATGGCATTAGCGGGGTACATGGGTTATAAATACGGCAACGACGTCACCTTCGGTCAGATCTTCCCCTATTATGCGCTGAGTGTGGCGTTTTTCATGCCGACTATCGCATTGGGCAATTCCGTTTCATACAACGCTTTGACACAAGCTGGATTGGATACCGTGAAGGCCTTCCCTCCTATCCGTGTGTTTGGCACGATCGGCTTCATCCTCTCCATGTGGATTGTGAACTTCACAGGGTTCAAGGACAACTACATGCAACTCTTTGTCTCTGCTGCCTGGGGCATCATCCTTGGTTTCTATGCTTTCACGCTACCGAATTGCCCCGTCAACAAGACGGCCAAAGGCGCATCGTTTGTGGACACTTTCGGTCTTCGCGCTTTCTCCCTGTTCAAAGACGGCAAGATGTGCGTATTCTTCATCTTCTCCTTCCTTTTGGGCATGTGCTTGCAGGTGACCAACGGTTTCGCCACTCCATTCCTTGATGCCTTCGGCACGGATCCTCAATATGCCAACGCATTCGCCGTGAAGAACAACGTGTTCCTCTCTTCCATCTCACAGGTTTCGGAGACTTTGTGCATCTTGCTGATCCCATTCTTCTTGAAACGGTTTGGCATTAAGAAGGTGATGCTAATCGCTTTTGTCGCATGGGCACTACGATTCTTCTTCCTCGGTGCAGGCTCCCCAACAGGCTTCGGTTTGGTTTTGCTGATTCTCTCCATGATTGTTTACGGTGTGGCTTTCGACTTTTTCAACATCAGCGGATCGCTCTTTGTGGACCAAAACACGGACGAGAGCATCCGTTCGAGTGCCCAAGGTGTATTCATGATGATGACCAACGGCTTGGGCGCCACCATCGGTTCTTTGTGTGCACAAGCCGTTGTCAACCGCTTTGTGTTCAACCCCAGTGTCGATCCGAATTTCAACATCATGAGTGGTTGGTCCATGGCATGGTATGTGTTCGCAGCTTTCGCCCTTATCGTTGGCATCCTATTCGCCATCTTGTTTAAATATAAACATAACCCCCAACAAGCCTAACTTCTTTCTTCTTGCTTCTGACTTCTAACTTCTATGAAACAATATCTGGACTTACTTCAGTATATTCTCGACCATGGAGTCCAAAAGGGCGACCGCACGGGCACCGGCACCATCAGCGTGTTCGGTTACCAGATGCGGTTTGACCTCTCGGAAGGCTTCCCTTTGGTGACGACCAAGAAGGTACATCTGAAGTCCATCATCTATGAGTTGTTGTGGATGCTCCGAGGCGATACCAACATCAAGTATCTACATGACAACAAGGTATCGATTTGGGATGAATGGGCTGATGCCAACGGGGACCTAGGGCCTGTGTATGGTGCCCAGTGGCGCAACTGGAACAATGAGGGCATTGACCAAATCAAGGAGGTGGTGAAAAGCATCAAGGAAAACCCCAACAGCCGGCGCCATATTGTATCGGCATGGAATCCCAGTGTACTGCCCGACGAACACGAAAAGGACTTCGCTGCCAACGTCGCTACAGGGAAAGCCGCATTGCCTCCATGCCATGCCTTTTTCCAGTTCTATGTGGCCAATGGCAAGCTCTCCTGCCAACTCTACCAACGTAGCGCTGACGTATTCCTGGGAGTACCTTTCAACATTGCCTCATACGCCCTCCTCACCATGATGATGGCACAGGTGTGTGGGCTGCAACCAGGAGATTTCGTCCACACTTTTGGTGACGTGCATATCTACAACAACCTCCTCGAGCAGGTGAAAACCCAATTAGCCAGGACACCTCGCCCATTGCCAACCATGCACCTTAATCCAGAGGTGAAGGACATTTTTGATTTCAAATACGATGATTTTACTTTAATTAATTATGATCCTTATCCAGCGATACGGGGCGAGGTCTCTGTTTAACTCCCCGCCTCGCTTCGCTCGGCGGGTCAAATTATTGGAATGAACAACTACCGACTGATATGATACTATCGATTATTGTAGCGATGGCCAAAAACCGCGCCATTGGCATCAACAACCAGCTGATTTGGCACAACAGCAACGACCTGAAACACTTTAAAAAAGTGACCCTCGGACATTGTGTCATCATGGGTCACAACACTTGGCTATCCCTACCTGGGCAAAAAGCATTGCCCAACCGGCGCAACATCATCATCTCCGACCGTTTGGATGAGGCTCCGGAGAACTACGAACTGGCCACTTCCATCCCTGAAGCCTTGCAGATGGTGAAGGATGAGGAGGAAGTCTTCATCATGGGTGGTGGCAGCATCTACGAACAGTTTCTGCCCAAAGCCGACCGGCTTTATCTCACTCGCCTCGACAAAGAGTTTGAGGCTGACACCTACTTCCCTTACGTCAACTTCGAGAACTGGAACCTCATTGACCTAGAGGTCGTTGACGACGATCCACAGGTGGATTACTCGTACCGGTTTGAGGTTTGGGAAAAGAAGTAAGAAGCAAGAAGAAATACCCCGTTAGGGGTTAAAGCTCGGTAAAAAAGAAGGCGGAACCCCAAGATTCCGCCTTCTGTCTACTGTCTTCTGTCTTCTTACTTAATCACTGAAAGCTTTTGGATGCTCTCACTGGTAGCAGTGAAGACCTTCACCATATAGATGCCGCTCTCCACATTGTTAAGGTTAAGCACTGCGCTATTGCCTTCGCATTGTTGGTTCAGCACCAATTGGCCGACGGTGTTGTAGACCATCACCTGCTGCAAGTTCTCAGCAGAAACGGTGAAACTGCCCTTGGTCGGATTCGGATAGAGACTGACCTGTTGGTCGTTCACATCCTCGACGGCATTCAAAGAATAGTATGCCTTCACAAAGAACTCATTGCCATATTGAGCCTTAAACGGGGCAGACTCGCAATCGATATCCTTATAGGTGGCTGTCACTCTGTAATAGTGCCATTGCTCATCTTCCATGGACGAAGTCTCCTTGTACTGTCTCTTGGAAGGGCTCAAGAGCTTGATGCGTCTATATTCGCCATCTTCGCCGACTTTTCTGTACACAACAAAACCACCGAGTTCTTCCGTATCAGGCATTTCCCAAGAAATGATAGGCTTCCCATTCTCTTGGATTTCTAATCCCAAGTTATATCCAGCAGCACAACCCTCACCAGAGGTACCGCACACTTCGTTGGAGAATTCCGACTCACCACCGTCACCAAGCACACAGACCTGATAGCAGTGTCCGCCAAGAGGAGCATAAGTATCAATAAATTCAGTTTCATGGGCCAGATAACAGAGCAAACCGTCACGATAGACGTTATAACCATAGGTAGCCTTGGCAGAGGCTGGCCATTCCAGTTTCACCACACCATTATCATCGGAAACGAACAACTCGCCAGGAACTTCTGATGGAGCGGAATTACCACAACGATTCTGTCCGGAATAAACGACGCCTTCTTCAATGGTATTCGAGTTCACTTGGGGTTGTTCGTAAATCATGTTACCTTCGGCGTCCTTGACCCAGAACGACAGGGACACATTATCCGTACCGGACACCCAAATTAAAGTAACTGGGCCAATAGGAATGTCGATCGGTTCTGCGGCAGGGTTACTGCTAGTCATGGTAAATGAGGTAATTTCACGACCTGCTCCATCTAAAGCGACCAATTTAGCACCTTTCCATCCCGTCATATTGGTACACGTACCAAAGAATTTCCATTGGCAAGTCGGGCCGAAAAACTCCGAGGCGGTAGTATTCTTACCCTTAACGCCATTCGAATACGTGTAAACTCTGTAGTTAAACCTAGTATAGCAAGGCACCTCGCTATCGACGAAGGTCATGGTAGCGCCAGGAGTGACATTCTCCTCGGTATAGATGACACGACCATCTCTTTCAACTACGACACGATCAAGTGAATTGATATTCACATTGGTCAAAGTCTTGGAAGGATTGACCCAAGTGAGGGTTGCCTCCTGAGCCACATCGCTAGTTCTGGTCACGGTGAAGTTGGTAGGAGCCTGTGGTGTGGAGTTATAAACAGCGGCAGGAACGAAATTGAAAATGGCACCATCACTGGTATTGTAGTCAATGTCATCAAAATCGAAGAAGTCGTCACCAGAGCCACTCCAACCCCAGTTGTAGTGGAACATATTGGCATCATCATAACCATCGCACACGAAAGCGTGGCCACCACCCGTGACAGGAGTCGGATCGTGACCTGAATAATACAGCGGCCAACCCAAATCGATGGATTCCTTCAGCTTTTCATTCCAAGCCTCACGCGTATAATAGTCTCTATTATCAAAGACGGCTGCGTTGGAATAGCCGAAATATTGGACGATGCGGCTAGGAACATCGGTGGAGTGAGCACCACTGCCGTCGACATCCCACTGCATATCGACCGACACAGCGCATTGATACATCAAAGTAGCAACGGCATCAATTTGTTCTTGTGGAGAGCTTCCGGAGAGGGAAAGCGGCATGTTGTCCCAATCATAGGTAGTGTTACCAAAATTGGCGCTACCGCCATAAGGATTGGTATGGCTACCTGTGCCTTGAGCGGGATGGTTCCAAAACTTCATAATCTGGCTCATGGCAGTAGCAACGCAACCAGCCCACATGTGTCCACCAGGACCACCTGTCCCCGCAGGGCAGTAGTAATTGTAGGGATAGCCTTGGTCCCATTTGGTCTGTACCAGATAGAAACCTTCACGACCACCATTGAAAGAATGCTGTTTACCATGGTCGATAACGCTCTGCCATTCCGAAGCCACCATCGGTGAGGGCTCACCAATAGCGCGAGAAGTACGAGACTCGATCAAGCGATTCAGCATGTAAGCAAGCTCGGGATTGATGTTTTGAGCATCAAAAGCCCTTTCTTTCGAATAACCCACGATGGGACGGAAGGCATCGTCAGCAGAAACCATCACGTAGCCATGATCACCGAGGTTAAAGACATAGAAGCAGGCCTCACCACGTGTCGAAGCTCCAGTGTAAACCAGCTCCAGATCAGCGTCCTGAAGACCCAAGTCGAAATTGGCCTGGACAAACTTTTGTCCGACCATCATGGCCTTATTGACATCAATAGGACGGGCATTCAACATGCCGATACCCAGCATCAAGGCCATTACTGTCATGAAACACTTTTTCATTCTTAATTAATTTTAATTAATACATATTTTAACTAATATTTTTATCAACAAACCCAGTTCAATGAATCACCATAATACGCTGTATGGTCTTACCTTCGGCACTATCCACACGAACCGTGTAAATTCCCTGTTCAAGACGAGCTGTGTTGACCACAACGGCATCTGTCAATCCTTGATAATGATAGACCGCTTGTCCCATCACATTATACAGCACCACCTCTTGAATGTCAGCAGCCTGGATGGAAAGCGATGATTTGGCAGGATTAGGATAAATCATGGTACCCTTGTTGTTTTCGCCCACAGAGGTCACCGTGACAAGTACGAAGTCCTCACCGCTAGCCGTGGTGGCAGGAGTTGATTCACAAGCCGTACTAAAGGCGGTCACCTTATAATAATAAGCACCTACGGTAGTCTCGTCGAGATATTCTTTTTCAGTGCCTTCAATGGCAGCAATCTCAGCATAATCCACGCCATCCTCACTGCGGTAGATTTTGTATTTCGCTGGGTCATAGTCGCAACTCCAAGTAAGGCGGGTACCGAACGAGCCATTTTCAAAATAGTATTCCCCTTCGAGGTTGATCGGAGGCGTACAGCTTGGGCAGTCGTTGGAACTCGCATAAAGGGTACTATCGAGTTGCGTTGAAGAACCCGTGTAACTGTAAACTGACTGTCCTGCAGAATCTTTCAAATTGATGGTGAGTGAAGGCACCTCAGTACTCGGAGCAACCCATCTCAGCACAAAGTCACCTTCAGGCATCTGGAATTTCTCTGAGATTGGTGAGGAATTCGTCATGGTGACGACCTTAAACACGACCCCATTATGATCGACCAACTCCATTGCGCCATTATTCCATCCTTGGAAATTGCTGGTTTGGCAAACTACTTTCCACGTGCAGTTAGGTCCCACAATGGCTACTGTCTTGAAAACTTGACCGGCAAAGTCATTGTTGACACCATAGATTTCGTATTCAAAGCAACCATCTCCGTCAACAGTATCCTCGAAACTCATCTGCTCACCTGGTTGGAGGTTGTCGAAGGTTTGGATTACATTTCCATCGCGTTTCAGGACAATACTGGCGACAGATTGCAGTGCTTCGCCCGACACAGAAACGGTAGGCACGGTCCAAGAGACGAGCACATTATGGGTAGAAGCATCGGCGACGGAGGCATCAAGTGTTTCGATAGCGGGGACCAAAGCGTTGTAGATGTAATCAGGGATGATATCGAAAACTACTCTCTGATAGGAATTGAAGGAGCCATTGAACGTATTAAGGGCATCAATCTGATAATATTGATTGTTTCCTTGACCGCTCCAGCCCCAGTTGAAGTGGAACATGCGCTGATCGTTATAGCCGTCACAATTGAAAGCATGTCCCCCACTGCCGTTCGCCTCAGCACCAGAATACATCACCGGGATGCCTCGGTCGAAGCTCTCCATCAACAGGTCTTCCCATTCTGTTCTCGTATATTCATCACGCCATCCCAGGTGGACACAGTTGGCATATCTGAAATAGCTTGTCAAGGAAGTCGGGACATCTTCGGTATGAGCACCGCTGCCATCGGGGGCGAAGTCCATATCAACCGAAACACCGCAGTGGTACATCAGCAGGGCCACAGCCTTAGCGGCATCATTGGCTTGATTGCCAAGGGCATTGGGCATGATGGACCAGTTGTATGTAGTTTCTCCGAAATTGGCAGAAAGGGTACCCCCATTTGAACTGGTGCTGTAGGAATGCTCCCCGACGCCCGTCTCGGGCCAATTCCAATACTTCATCACCTGGCTCATCGAGCAGGCCACACAGCCCGCATAGCAGTGGCCTCCAGGAGCCCAGTAGGACGACGATGTAGGGGCATAGTAATTATAGGGATAACCTTGGTCCCACGTCGTCGCAAGCAAGGGCGGCACGGCCCTGTTGGATCTGGTCTTCACAAAAGCACCCTCTTTATCGAGAAGGGCCCACTGTTCCGCTATCTCTGGTTCAACAGCGAGGTTTTCATCCATAGCGAACTGGATTTGACGAGCATAGTACCCTAGGTAGTAACGCAGCCCTTCCGGCATATTATCGGCCTGAAACGCCCGACCATCACCATAGGCTAAAATGGGATGCGCACGGTCATCAGCGGCAACAATGACATATCCGTTGTCGAAATTGAACACGTACAGAGCGTCAACCCCAGAAGTGCATTTCTCAGTGTATACGAGAGAAAGTTCTGCCGATTTCTTGCCCAAAGAATGCTGGACATATTTCAATCCGAGGCTCTTTGCCTGATTCAAATCGACAGGAGCCGCAAAGGCTGCACTTACGGCAAACACTATTGCGAGACTCAAAAGAAACAGTTTTTTCATACGAATGTTATTTTGTTAACACATAATTCTAATAAAGGGGCAAATATAATACATTTTGCAAAAACCGTGCCCCCTTTTATAAAAAATTATTAACAAGGTTTTAAACAAATTAAGTCTTCTGTTGTTTCTTTTTTGCAGCAGGAAACAAAATGTTGTTAAGAATAAGGCGGTAACCAGGTGAGTTGGGATACATGTCGAGCTCTGTTGGAGGATCCCCTACCAGATGACGGTAGTCCTCGGGATCGTGGCCACCGAGAAATGTCCAGAATCCATTGCCGAAGTTGCCATGGATATAACGGTCTTCTCCGAGCGCTGCATTATCGCCCAACACGACAACACTAGGCTTGACGCATGTCTTACGGAACGCTGTAGTCTGTCCCATGAAGCCCTTGATTAGCCTTTCATGGCATTGGGTGAGCATAGTGGGCACCGGATCCCATTTGGCGGAGAAATCGAACAGCAAAAAATAGTCGTTTTTTTCATCTACAGAACGAGCGCGACTGACAGGCACGTCAATGTCGGAAACCTCATATTCTTGAGGGTTGGTCGAGACTTTAAAATCAGTAAAAGCAAGACAGTTGTCGTAGTTAAGCCGCTGCGGATCACCTGGATGGATGGGGTCGCCATCGAACATATAGTCACAAATGTCAAGTCCTTCGGCCGACAAGGCGATATCGAAACTATCGGGGGCAGAGCACATAGCGAACATATAGCCACCTCCCGCCACAAACTCCATAATCTTTTTGGCCACGGCCAGCTTCAGTTGCGACACTTTCTGGTAGCCCCATCGGGCAGCCGTGGATTCCTGTAGCTTCACATCCTCCTGATACCATGGATAGTTGTGATAACGAGCCCAAAACTTCCCATACTGTCCCGTAAAATCCTCATGATGCAGATGCAACCAATCGTAGGAAGGCAGCACTCCTTGCAGCACCTCATCATCGTACACCACATCATACGGTATCTCTGCGTACGTAAGCACTAACGTCACCGCATCATCCCATGGCAGATTGTTTTTGGGCGCATACACCGCTATACGAGGCACTTTCTGAAGCTTCATCTCATCCATGTTGGCTCCCGGATCGGCAATCTCAGCCAAAATGGCATCCGCCTGGGCATCGGCAATCACCTGAAACGACACATTACGCATCTTGCATTCCTTCACAAAAAGGTCATGGTATGGAATGAGATAGCTCCCTCCCCTATAATTGAGCAACCAGCTGATCTCCACCTCACGTTGCAAGACAAAGTACGCCACACCATAGGCTTTCAAATGGTTGGTCTGAGTATCATCCATAGGAATGAGCAGGTAAGCCCCCCTCAACGGAAGAACCGCTAACAACATTCCCAAAACGAACAACGCAATCCTTTTCATCACCAAAAAATTGAGTTTGCAAAAATAATCTTTTTCCATCAATTTTGTTATGTTTAATAGTTTTTATATTTTTGCAAAGAATTTAACAACATCGTATGAAAAACCATAAAAACAAGATAAACAGAGAATTGCTTGTGTTAAGTAAAGGAGAACGGATTGCCATAATCAGCCTCCTCGTTATTATTGCGCTTATCTTTGCTTATGGTGTTTTCCGTCCGGCACTCCATTTCTCCAAGGAAGACGAGTGGGCGTTTCACAATTTGGACTCACTGATTGCTTTGAGGGAAAAAACCATGCAAGAGGCCGTTAAAGTCATCGACCCACCTGCCATCATTTCAAACGACAGCAAAATCAATTCAGGAACGAAGTCTTCTCCAAAGAAAAAAACAAGTGACGCTCCTGTAAAAGAAAAGGCCTCAAGCACTTCCCATCCGAAACCACCTACGCTAGAGCTAAATGCCACTGACTCCGTGGCTTTAGTGGCTTTACCACAAATTGGTGAGATCATGGCCAGTCGCATCCACCGTTACCGCGACCGACTAGGGGGATTTGTTTGCTACGAGCAGCTTTACGAAATCAAAGGAATGGACTCAGCGCGTTTCACTACCATCAAGCCCTATCTCCTTCTCGACACCAGCAACATTCGCAAATTGGAGGTCAACCGTGATGAATTCAAGGCCTTGCTACGCCATCCTTATCTTGAATATGAGCAGGTGAAAGCCATCGTGAATCATAGGGAACGGAAAGGACTGATTCGCGATTGGGAACAATTGCAGGGTATTGTAGGTGAAGTGAACCCGTTATTGGAAAGCTATGTAAGGTTTGATTAGAATCAAGTATTTAGAGGAAGCCGGAGATGAAAATAATAGCGATGGCAAGAGGAGCTAAATACTTAATAATAAAGAAAATAACATGTCTTAAAGAGAGTTTCAGTTTGCCTTCGTTGGTAAGCTCTGTATTGAACCACTTCTTTCCCATAATCCAACCCACAAAGAGGACAATAAAGAAAGCCCCCACGGGGAGCAGGACTTTGGCGGAGAGGAAGTCGAGTCCATCGAAAAACGACTTACCCGCGATGGTAAGGCTTGTACCCTGTTGGAGGCTCAACGAGGCGAAGACACCCACCAGCATACATCCAAGGGAGGCGAGCACTGTTGCCCAACGGCGTGAAATATGCACCTCTTCAACGAGATAAGCCACGATGACCTCAAGCAGCGAGATGGTGGAGGTAAGTGCCGCCACTGCCAGCAGAACGAAGAAGATGATGCAGAAGATATAGCCACCTGTCATCTGGTTGAAAATCATAGGTAAAGTACTGAAGACCAATCCCATACCTGCAGTAGGTTGTACCCCGAACGAAAAGGCTGCAGGGAAGATCACTATGCCGGCCAACACCGCCACCAAGGTGTCAGCCAACGTAACCGACAAGGCGGTTGTCGCCATATTATCGTCTTTCTTAATATAGGAGCCATACGTGATCAGCACCCCCATACCCATACTGAGGGAGAAAAAGGCCTGTCCCAGCGCACTCACCAACACCGATCCGGTGATTTTGGAGAAGTCCGGTTTGAAGAGGAAGGTAAATCCCTCGCCTGAACCTGGGAGCGTCAACGACTTCACTCCCAGCACAATGAGGATGACCACTAGCAAAGGCATCAGCACTTTGGCATATTTTTCGATCCCCTCGGCCACTCCACGATACACCACAAAACCGGTCAAGAAGATAAACACCCCTTGCCAGAGCACGTTTTTCCATCCAATCTGCTGAAAGGCATCAAACTCCGCCTCTATGGTGGTCAAGTCCTTACCTTTAAACTGGTCGCCGACCGCCTTTACGATATACTCCAATGTCCAACCAGCCACGGTGGAATAGAACGCCATGATGATGAAGGCGCAGAAAACGCCAAGATACCCGAATAACGGCCAAGCGGAGCGAGGTCGCAAGGTCTTGAAGGCACCAATAGGATTCTTCTGTGTAGAGCGTCCAATGACGAACTCGCTGAGCATCACAGGAATACCCAAACAAACGACAATCAAGAGGTAGACCAAAAGGAAGGCTCCTCCTCCATTATTTCCCAGTTCACAGGGAAAGCGGTAGATGTTACCCAAGCCCACTGCCGAACCAGCGGCAGCAGCGATGACACCCAATTTGGAACCAAAACCGTCGCGACTCATAAATTTGGTTTTCAGATGATTAACTATGTTTCTCTCCAAAAGCCAAGTCACCAGCATCCCCCAAGCCTGGCACCACGTATGCCCTTGCGGTGAGCTCATCATCGATGGAACCCACCCAAACGGTAACTGGCATGCGCGACATCTTGAGTTTTACATGGGCGAGGCCATCCGCGGAAGCCACAGCCACCGCGATATGGATATGCTTCGGCACCATGTCATCACCCAGCAAGCCCTCAATGGTCTTTACCAGTGACTCACCTGTGGCCAGCAAGGGGTCGCAAACCACCAGCACCCGACCGTTCAGGTCAGGCGATGAGAAATACTCCACGCGAATCTCAGAGTCATCATCCTTGTCGTATTTACGATACGCTGCCACAAAAGCGTTGTCAGCCTTGTCGAACATGTTGAGAAGCCCGTTATGGAAGGGGATTCCTGCACGCAATATCGTGGCAAGCACGGGCTGCTCTTTCAGCACTCTGACTTCTTTCACCCCCAAAGGTGTGATTACTTCACGAGGCTCATATTCAAGGGTTTTACTGATTTCGTAGGCCATAATCTCGCCCACACGTTCCAGATTGCGACGGAAACGCATACGGTCACGTTGAATCACCTCATCGCGGATCTCCGCCATCACATCATTGAAAAGACTGTCGTTCAGCCCAAGGTTGTTCACTTCGATCATCGTAGAGAGCTATTATAGTTTGAAACAAAAGTACAAAAAATAAGGTTTACGCAACCAAAAACGAAAGTTTTTTTATCGCAAAGGATTTTTAAAACGGAAGGAGAAGCTTGGGTAGGAGATGGCGTCCGCACCAAACCCATGGTAAAAACGAGCCAAATCGTCGTTATCGGAACCCTCAAAATCGAAAGTCACGGGATGACCCGAGAACGTTTGAATCACTTGGTCCATCAAAAACGTCATAGCCTGAGTTTCTTTTCCAAGGGGACTATTTCCAGAGAATAAAAAAGTCAGCCGTTGATGACTATAAAGAAAAATAGCACCACATATAATATTATCATTATCAATGGTTTTAACACCATAAATAAAAGCATTACTTGAAGTAATAGCTGTTCCCACTAAATGGGTAAGACGAGCATATTCTTCGTCCCCCCAATGCTTTACCATCATTCCCCTGTCATTTCGAAAGAGTTGGATAACGGTGGCTATGGGAATCTCCTCAACCATTTGCAAATTATACTTTAATGATTTCTTTAGATTACGTTTCGTATTTTCATGATAATTAAATGATAACAATTCATAATCTTTATTCAAATCAAGCAAGTGGTTTCTATGAAATGCCACTCCAGGACAGGTTTCACGAATCGGGTTTTTCTCGTTGAGACGGATTTCCACTAGTCGATACTTCCGAGGTATAGCTTTTAGAAAGGACTCCGTAGACTCGGTAGACATGGGAAGGAGGGAAAAAATGCCCAGCTGTTGAGCAAAAAAAGGTTGGCACAAGTAAGGAATAAGGTATTTTCTCTTACATGTTAACGGCATAATACTCTGATAGATATCATCTTTTATTTCAACCAAAGCTTCCCATCCTGGATGTACCACGTCAAGATACCATGACCAAGCATAGACATTCCCATTCAAGGCGTGTGCCACACACTCGTCCCAACGTTTTTTGTCAATATTCTCGTGAGTTAAATAGGTAATCATTGGCAGTTTTCCAGTATTTTGCGGTACATATCAGGCCATCCTGCCCAACGTTTTCCGCCCCCCAACGTTTCATTATGGGTCAAATAGATGAAAGTTCCTTTTACTTTTCTTACTTCATCTACAACCTTAAGTATCGTATTATAGGATTCTGATACACTTAATTTTAAATAATCCTTTAAAGTACCATCCATCACAGCGAAGGGATGCACATGGAGGGAGGTCGGGGTATCGCTTTCGAGATCGAAGAAAAGGAAGGAGCTGGCGGTACCGGCACGGAAGCCCACCTGGGAGGCATAGCCCATGGTATAGTCGTCATGGATGTCGAGCTCGATGAGTCGCTGATAGCTTCTCGGGAGAGTCATCCTAAGGAAATGTTGACGGCTTTTGGTGACTTCACGATTAAGCACTGAGGAGAGTCGTTCCACTTCTTTTTGGAGTCGCACTGGGTTAAGATAGGATGAAAACGAGGGATGAATGCCCACGTCCGCGTAATCGCCAATCCGTTTAATGAGTGTCCGAAAGGCTTCCTGGCGTATAGAGATGCTTTTATCGTTGGTGTCGTAATCGCCACAATGAATGAAGTAAATGGGTTTCAGATGAAACTCTTCTTGGAGTTGAAACTGAAAGTCAAAACTATCAAAAGGATCACGTTGATGTTTGAAAATCACTCTATTACGCCGACCTATCTCTTCCCAATCGCCTGAGATAAGGTCTCTCGCATAAGCACCGAAGGTACGGAAAAAACCTTTGTGGAGGTAAGCCCAAGCAGCGTCAATGTCGTAGGTAGGTTGGAAGGCGTAAGTACGTTTACTCATCCCCTCTTCAAGGTGCAACCGTTTCGCCAGTTCCATCACCCAGATATCGACGATAGGTTTATCAAGCACTCCCATTTGATAGAGGCACGACGACTCCGGGGTAAAACGTCCGAATTGGTCGCGCACTTGAGGCAGGTATTCCTCGTAGCGAGTAATCAAATAAAAAACGGCAGAAAAGACATCAAAAGGCAAGAGGGAACGGTTGTTGTAGACCGGAAATATCCCTTTAATATCTTGGAAATCAAAAGGTTTGATTTCTTGCTCATAGATATCGCGTTCAAAAAGCAAACCAGTCGATTTCAGGAAAGGTTCATCCCAAAGAGGGTTCGGACCATAGCTCATCTTAGGCCCTTCAAAGTCACGGAACGATGCCACATCGGTGGTCACTTTAAAGTTCACGTTAAGCAGGGTACCGAAGATGAAATCGAGGGTATATTGCAGTCGGTTGGTGTTTTTGGGTACTAAGATCAACATGCCTCAAAAATAATAATGAGCAAACTTACGGAAAAAAAATGGATGATTTCAAGGAGAAAGCAAAAAAAACGCTATTTTTGTAGTTTCTTTATATTAGGTAGAATATGGATAATTTTATTGTATCAGCGCGAAAATACAGACCTGCTACTTTCGACACCGTTGTTGGGCAGCAGTCCATCACGACAACGCTGAAGAACGCCATACAGAACCAGTCGTTAGCACAGGCTTACCTGTTTTGCGGTCCCCGTGGCGTGGGCAAGACCACTTGTGCACGTATCATGGCCAAGACCATCAACTGTCTCCACCCCACGGAGCACATGGAGGCCTGCAACGAGTGCGAGTCATGCCGTGCCTTTAACAACAATGCCTCATTCAACATCTACGAGCTTGATGCGGCCTCCAACAACTCCGTGGAGGACATCCGCAACTTAGTCGAGCAAGTTCGCATCCCTCCACAAATCGGACGCTACAAGGTTTACATCATCGACGAGGTGCACATGTTGAGCAAGGATGCCTTCAACGCTTTTTTGAAGACTTTGGAAGAACCTCCGGCGTATGCCAAGTTCATCCTTGCCACCACGGAAAAGCACAAAATCATCCCGACCATCCTTTCAAGATGCCAAATATTTGATTTTAAGAGAATTACAATAGAAGATATCGAAAAGCATTTGGCTTTCGTTGCCCAAAGCGAAGGGGTAAATGCCGAACCTGAAGCCTTGAATATCATCGCACAAAAGGCTGACGGAGCCCTGCGTGATGCTTTGTCCATTTTCGACCAAATGGTGAGCTTCTCAGGCAAAGACATCACGTACAAGTCGGTCATTGAGAACCTCAACGTGCTCGATTACGACTACTATTTTAGAATTGTCGATGATTTATTACAAGGCAATACTAGCGACATCTTACTGATAATCAATGACATTATCAATAAAGGTTTCGAGCCACAACATTTCATCAACGGCATGGGCAATCACCTCAGAAGCCTTTTGGTTAGCAAGGACACCGCCACGGTACAACTCCTCGAAGTGAGCGAGCAACTCAGACAACGCTATGTTGAACAGTCGGCCCGCTGCCCCCTGCCCTTCCTTGTCAAAGCATTGGACATCAACAACCAAAGCGATATTGACTATCGCAGTGTCAGCAACAAACGACTTCATCTGGAAGTCAATTTGCTCAAAATGGCCCTAAACCCTCAGTTGGGCGGAAGTAATCCGCCACAATCCCAGCTTCCACCACAGCCACAACCTCAACCCCAGCTGAAGCCTCAGCCCCAACTACGACCTCAACCCCAACCCCAGGCTCAGCCCCAACAACCCCAACAACCCCAACAGCCCCAACAACAGCCTCAGCCTCAGCCCACCCAACCAACAGAAGTCCGTCAACGGCCCAGAGGAGGCAGCAGCACCATCTCCATCACACAGAGTTGGCAACAAGCTGCCAAGGTAGAAGAGGAAGAACCCACGTGGGACACACCGTTTACGCAAGAGCAACTGACCACTGCTTGGCATGAATTTACTGACAAATACAAAAGGATCTCCCCTACCTTTGCCGCAGGACTCAGCAAATACGAACCCATGTTAATTGAAGGCAACGAAATCCATTTCCACGTCGACAACATGCTCTTCGAAAACGATGCCGAGGGCATGAGTGCTCTACGCAACCACTTGAAAAACACCCTGCACAACAACCAATATAAACTCTGTCCCGAACTCATGGAGAAACCCGCCGAGATCGAGGCGTACACCGACAAAGAGAAATTTGAAAAAATGGCCAAGGCTCATCCGGAACTCAAACTATTGCAAACCGAACTTAAACTGGAGGGAGACCTTTGAATTGAGAAGTAAGAATTAAGAAGAAAGAAGAAAAGAAATGAAAAAAACATTAATCGCTATGATGATAGCAACAAGCCTGACTACTGGAGGCTTGGCACAAAGCAAAGGCACTCCAGCTATCGATTTGAAGAACATGGATTTAAGCATTAATCCAGCGGAGGATTTCTTCCGTTATTGTAACAACAACTGGTTGAAAAACAACCCCATACCGGAAGAATACACCACTTTCGGGGCTTTCACCGAGATTGACCAGCATAACGAGCAACTCATCCAAGACATCATCAAGGAAGTGTCGAACGATGCCAATGCCGAACTCGGCAGTGTTTCACAGAAGATACGCGACTTCTACAATGCTGGCATGGACACCGTAGCCATCAACAAGAGGGGGTACAGTGAGTTGCAGCCTTACTTTGAAATGGTGGACCAACTGAAAGACAAGAAACAGTTAGGCGAACTTCTTGGCAAGCTCCACCGCGAGGGCTTTGGCGGATTCTTCTATGCCGGTCCCTCTACCGACCCCAAAAATGCCGAGATGGTCATCATGCACGTCTATCAAGGCGGTCTGAGCCTCCCCGACCGTGACGATTATCTCACTGAAGAGTCACAGGAGATGCGCGACAAGTACGTGGAACACGTGTCAAAGATGTTCCAGTTGGTGGGAGTCAACACTAAAGAAGCTGACGCGAAAGCCAAGTCCATCTTAAACCTTGAAACGCAACTGGCGGAAAACTCCATGAGCCGCGTGGAACGCCGTGATCCCGACCGCACCTGTAACATATGCTCTGTGGTAGATCTTCAGAAGTCCACTCCGAACTTCAAATGGAGAGACTACTTTCTCAACGCCGGTGCGCCATTTGGATTCAGCAGCCTCAATGTAGGCATGCCCGACTTCATTGCTGCCCTCGACGGTATTCTTATGAACACCGACCTTAACACCATCAAGGATTACCTAAAATGGAAGATCATCCATGGCAGTGCTTCCATGCTCAGCGACGACTTCGTAGCCGAAAACTTCAACTTCTACAGCAAATATCTCTACGGTCAAGAAGTACAGCAACCTCGTTGGCGTCGCATTCTCAATGCCACCGACGGATGTTTAGGAGAGGCTATCGGACAACTCTATGTGGAAAAGCACTTCCCTGCTTCAGCCAAAAAGCGCATGGAAGCCCTTGTTGCCAACCTCAAGGTCGCCCTCGGCAACCGCATCCAAGCCCTTCCCTGGATGAGTGAGACCACCAAGGCCAAAGCCCTTCATAAGTTGGAGTGCATCCATGTGAAGGTGGGATATCCAAACCAATGGAAAGACTACAGCAAATATGAAGTCACTCCGGATTCCTACTTCCAAAACGTCCACCGCGCCATCCGATTTGAAAATGAAATCGAGATGGCCAAAATTGGCAACCCTGTCGACAAGGAAGAGTGGTTCATGACACCCCAGACTGTCAACGCTTACTACAGCCCAGAAATGAACGAAATCGTGTTCCCCGCCGGCATCCTACAGCCTCCGTTCTTCAATCAAGAGGCCGACGACGCTGTCAACTACGGCGGCATCGGCGTGGTGATTGGCCACGAGATGACTCATGGTTTCGACGATCAAGGCTGCAAATACGATGAAAAAGGCAATCTTAACAACTGGTGGACTGAAGAAGACGCCACCTTGTTCAGAGAGCGCACCCAACAACTGGTTAAGCTCTTTGACGAATTCGAATTGCGCGGCCACCATATCAATGGCCAACTCACTCTTGGTGAGAACATTGCCGACCTTGGCGGCCTTAATATTGCCTGGGATGCCTATCAGATGACCGACGAGGCCAAAGCCAATAAGAGCATCGACGGCTTCACCCCTGCCCAACGTTTTTTCATCAGCTACGGCACTATCTGGCGCAACAACATCCGCGACAAGGCACTTGAACGTCGCATCAAAGAAGATGTCCACTCCCCTGCAGAAGCTCGCGTCAACCGGACGTTGGGTTCCATGCCCCACTTCTATGAAGCCTTCGACATCCAAGCCGGCAACAAAATATATATCGCTCCTAAAAACCGCGCAAGCATCTGGTAATGAGCTTTAAACGATCGATCGGAAAACTAGGGTTGAAACTCGGCAGGTGGCGTACCGTCAACAACGTCCCTACCGACTTAGGCAACGCGGTCTGCATCGTGGCCCCTCATACCGCCATCGCTGATTTCTTCGTAGGAATGTATTTCTATTGTTACTACGACATGAAATTCAAGGTGATGATAAAAAAAGAATTCTTCAAACCCGTTTTAGGATGGCTCTTGAAGAAGATTGGCGGCATCCCCGTCAACCGCGGACACCGGAATCACCTAGTGGAACAAATGGTCGACATGTTCAACCAAAACCAGGACACCCATCTCATCATCTGTCCCGAAGGCACCCGAAAGAAAGTAAACCATTGGAAAAAAGGCTTTTACGTCATCGCAGAAGGAGCTAAGGTTCCAATTCTTTTGGGATTCATTGATTATAAAAAAAGATATTGCGGCATCGAAAGAATCTTCTATCCCACTGGCGACTACGAAAAAGATCTGGCTGAAATTTGGGACTATTACAAAAGCATCAAAGTCATGGGAAAACACCCTGAACAATTCAATTTATACGAACAATACGAACAATGAAAAAAACAATCCTCACCCTTATCGTTCTGATCCTGACTGCGGAGATACATGCCCAAACCGTGGAGCATGTGTATCACTATCAAAACCCCATCATGACAGAACAAGATGGTTATCAGCAAATTAACTTCGATGGCTGTCTGCCTTTCGGCCAAGTAGGCGAACCCACTTTACCGTGGCAGAACGTTAGCCTAATGCTACCCCAAGGCATGGAAGCAACTTCCGTACACGTGGACTTCATGGACTATGTGGAGCTAGAAGGCAACTTTCTCCTTTATCCTTATCAGAAGCCCCGTCCTTATTCGAGAGAAGAAG
Organism: uncultured Bacteroidales bacterium; assembly: GCA_946184615.1. Lineage (GTDB taxonomy): Bacteria > Bacteroidota > Bacteroidia > Bacteroidales > F082 > Limimorpha. The sequence continues at coordinate 90,694 of CAMHFN010000003.1, read as the reverse complement.
TCGTTCCGTTTGAGAAAAACGAAACCCTCTATCGTTCCTCCACCCCTTACCCTGTGGATAAGCGAAGCTCTGTTAACACCCAATATCTTAACGGTGTGGGCATGGCCTTCAGTGGCTTTACTCCCATGGAATACATTCCTTCCACAGGCAAAGTGCGCTATGCACAAACCGTGAAGGTCACCATCGAAGCCACCTCCAGTCGCGACGACCACAGCCGCAAACTGTGGCTCACTCCCGAAAATGAGGCAAGTCTCAAACGCCTGGCTCAGAACGAGGAACAACTCGACAATTACCATCGCCGTGGACGTGAACTGAACGGATACGATATGCTGGTCATCACCTCCGAAGAATGGATGTCGCGTTTCGGCGAATACCTAAGCCTATACAACGGTAAGGGCATCCGCACCCGCATCGTGTCTTTGGAGCAGATTTATGCTAGCATGAACGGCAGCGATGAACAAGAGCAGATTCGAAACTACATCATCCAGGAATATGAAAACAACGGTATCCAGATGGTCAGCCTCGGCGGTGACATCAGCATTGTACCTTTCCGTTTCCTGTGGTGCTGGGCCCAAGAAGGTGAAGAAGACCAGCTGCCTTCCGACATGTACTACGCTTGCCTCGATGGCACCCTTAATGAAGACGGTGACGACCGTTGGGGTGAAGTGGGCGAAGACGACCTCTTGCCTGAGATCGGCATTGGTCGACTCCCCTTCAACAACGAGACGCAGTTCAACACCATCATGCACAAAACGTTCAGTTACCTGCTCAATCCTGTCCTTGGCGAGTTCACCTCCCCCATCCTTGGAGGAGAACACCTCGGCGACGGCTATTACGGCAGCGAGGATATGGAACGCATTATCGGCATCAACAGCGATTTCGGCTACACCACTTACGGCTACCCCACTGACTACAACTTCAAACGTTATTATGCTTCTCCCGTGAAAGACTTCTCTGGTGGTGAATTCAAGCACCTCATCGGCACTGGCGGCCAATATGTGCACCACTTGGGTCATGCCAACACCGACATCGTTGCTGGATGGGAAGGCAGTTCCATGGGGAATGACTATTTCGCTGGCAATGACGGAATCAACCATAATTTTATGTTATTCCACTCACATGGTTGTATTTGCGGCGACTTCTCTCACACTTGCGTCTTAGAGAAGATGGTCACCATCAACACTGGTTTTGTAGTCACCACGGGCAATTCCCGATACGGTTGGTATGTGCCGTGGGGCGATGGCATGGCTGCCCATATTCATCGCGAGTTTGTTGATGCCTATTGGCGCGACCGCATCCCCACGGTGGGCATGGCCTTGCGTGAAGCCAAGATTGCCTCTGCCCCCTGGGTCACCATCGATGGCGAGAACGGCTGCCTACGTTGGAACATCTACTGCCTTAATGTGTTAGGCGATGCTGCCATATACCCTTGGTTTGAGGAGCCCTTCACGCCCAATGTGGTCTTCGAAAACGGACTGGTCACTGGTAGCACTTCGACTACTGTGCATGTCTCACATTTCGACACGCCCCTCTCCAACTTCCAAGTGAGCTTGTTTGACGGAGAGACCCTTTTAGCCCGTGCATACACGAATGAAAACGGCGATGCCGAATTAGTTTTCAGCCCTGCCTTAAGCACCACTGGCACGATGCAACTCGATGTTACAGGGCAAAGCGCTTGGCCTCAGATCTTTGAAGTCACGGGGATCAACAGCGATGAAGCCTTTGTTTATGGCGACATCATTGAACTCGGAGCTCCTGCGGAATTCGGTACTACCGTCAATGTCAGTGGCGACCTTTACAACAAAGGCAATGTAGCAGCCCACAATGTCCACGCCACCGTCACATCCGATTGTGAATACGTCCAATCCAACGACAGCAATTTCACCATTGACATGATGGAATCCAACAGCACCATGCACTTCGACCAAGTCGGGGTCATCGACATTGCCAACAACATTCCTGACCAGACCATTTTCACGCTGACGCTCACCACTTCACTCGACGAAGTGACAAACTGCACCCAGAAGTCATTTTTGGCCTTGGCACCCCAAATGCAGTTCACTGATTTCAGCATCGAGGAACTCGAAGGCAACGGCAACGGCTATGCCGATCCTGGAGAACGACTTCTCCTCCATGTTAGTGGCAAGAACGCCGGACACGCCTTGGCTTCCGATGCTTTCATGACGGCTGCATGCTCCAACGAGCATATTCAAATAGAAGAAAACCGCATCCCCATAGGCACCATCGACGTTGATGGAACTTTTTCTATCAACCTTGTCTTCCATGCTGACTACGACATCCGTGAAGGCACCGTGTGCCATTTCGACTTAGCCCTTCACACTGGTGCTTATACCACTGATTACGACTATGCGCAATCCATCGGTGTCGCCGTCGAGACCTTTGAAACGGGCGACTTTGAGTTTGTGGAATGGTTCCATGGCGGCAACCAGCCGTGGTTTGTCACCGACGAAGAAGCCCATTCAGGCAGCTATTGCGCTCGTTCAGGAGCCATCAACAACTTGCAAAAGACCCGTTTGATCATCTATGCCGACATCCTCGATGACGGCGAAATCAGCTTCTGGTTCAAGACCTCCAGCGAACAAGGCAAAGACTTCTTCGCCTTCAGCATCGATGGAACAAGAAAAGAATGGTGGTCGGGAGAACATGACTGGACACCCGCCAGCTATACCTTCAAGGCGGGTAGCCATGAGTTCGAATGGCTCTATCAGAAAAACAACAAAAACGAAGGAGGAGCTGACTGCGCATGGATTGACGACATCACCTTCCCGCGCACATGCACGATTACCAACGTGGAAGAAAACACTGAAACCGCTGGAGCCTTCATCTATCCCAACCCATGCAAGGAAAGCTTCCAAATCGAACTGGCCGAAGAAAGCGATGTCATCGTCTATAACATGATGGGACAACAGGTGGCCAATTTGAGCAAAGTTTCCAATACTCAGCACATTCAGCTCAACAGCCCTGGTTTATACTTCGTCCAGATTTATAACCATTCAGGCGTAGAGACCATGAAAGTCATCGCTGAATAAGCGAAGACCCACCAACATGGTAATTGAAATAGTAGTCATCGTTCTCCGGGAGGGCGATGACTACTTTTTTTGACTCGCCTTGTTTGAGATGAATTCGTTGGAACGCCACCAACGCTTCCGATGAAAGGGCAAGGCCGGGTGTCTTAACGGAAGCAAAGAGTTGCACCACTTCATCCCCATCGCGACAACCGAGGTTGGTCACCATGACAGAGGCTTCCTGGTCGTTTATTTCCAAATCACCATACTCAAACTGAGTATAACTCAAGCCATAGCCAAAGGAGAACAATGGTTTGGCAGATTCTTCCACATAATCCCCCGTGACCGGTTGGGAGTAATACACTGGAATCTGTCCCACCGAGCGTGGAATCGAGATAGGCAATTTCCCTGAGGGATTACAATCTCCCCAGAGGATATCGGCCAAGGCAGAGCCTCCTTCCATACCCGGATACCAAAGCAGCAGTAAGGCATTGCTCTGTTCTGATGCCCTATTCATGTCCAGAGGCCGTCCACAGATGAATACGGTCACCACAGGTTTGCCGAGGGCATAAATGCGTTGCATTAGTTCCTCTTGACGGCCTAACAGTTTCAAGGTAGAGCGATCATAGCCCTCGCCACAGTCCATATCGGAGACGTGCTCATCTACAATGGCGGCACCCGTGTCCTCGTAACTGGTCTTGAAGTCACGAGCAGAGGATCCCCCTACCACAAGCACGATAGCATCAGCGGACTGTGCCGTTTTCACAGCCAGTTCGATATCAGCATCGTTTTCATCACGCACGGCACAGCCTTTGGCATAAACCACTTCTGCCCTGCCCTTTTCACAGATGCCTTCGAGCATCGTCACTACCCGATTTGAGTCTTGGGGGGCCGTGTAATCCCCTAATTGGTTGTACATTTGGTCGGCATTCGGTCCGATGACCGCCACCTTATTTATATTCTCACAAAAAGGAAGAGTGCCATCATTTTTAAGCAGTATGGCCGATTCCATAGCCACTTGCTTGGCCAGGGCTGTATTTTCAGGCGATCCCACCTCTACTGCAAGACGCTCGTCAACATAGGGATGGTCGAATAATCCCAGTTCGTATTTGAGACGCAGTACACGACGCACCGAGCGGTCAATATCCGCTTCGGTGACTAAACCACGTTGCAAAGCTTCTTTTAGGAAGCCGCCATAATTATAGCCGCCCAGGTCGATATCCACACCTGCTTTGAGTGCCAGAGCAGCAGCTTCGGCGGGATCGGCGGCAACATGATGGGTGGCATAAAGCGCATTCACTGCATTGAGATCGGCAAAAACGACCCCCTTAAAGCCCCACGATTGGCGCAGCAGGTCCTCAAGCAGCCATCGGTTGGCAGTACATGGCACGCCGTCGATCGTGTTGTATGCCGTCATCACCGAGCCAGCACCACCTTCCCTCACGGCTTTTTCAAATGCTGGGAGATAGTCATGTTTCAGACGGTTAGGACCCACCTCAGCCGTAGCAGCATTATGACCGCTTTGAGGGATGCCGTATGCGGCCAGATGTTTCAATGTGGCCACCACGTGTTTTTGCATTCCTTGGACTACTGCGGTGCCCAATATGCCACTGAGGCAGGGATCCTCGCCCAAGGTCTCTTCCACCCTTGACCAGCGCGGGTCACGTGCGATATCAAGAACGGGTCCATAACCCACATGAGCACCTTGCAGACGAATCTCACGTCCCATCACCTCGCCCATCTGTTCCAATAGTTCAGGGTCCCAAGTGCTTGCCTGTGCGATGCCTGTCGGGAACACGGTGGTACCCACTGCCATATGACCGTGAGGCGTTTCTTCGCAGAAAAGCAAGGGGATGCCCAACCGTGTGTTTTCGACAGCATGACGTTGCATCATGTTCAGCAGATGAGCGGATTCACAAGGTTGCAACCCGGTCTCCACGGTTTTACGCGACCAGGGGTCGGCACGCAACACCGCCCAACACGAACCAAGCGGCAAAGTATCCATCACGCCGACAAAACGGTCTGAAAGCCAAATGGAATCCTCTGCTTTACCATAATAGTCAAAGCCAATAGGACAGGTCAGCTGTCCACACTTTTCTTCAAGGGTCATCTGCGATAGCAGCTGGTCGACCTGATCCGGTTTGTTGCAAGCGAAAAGAGCTGTCAACAATACTAAGGCAAGACCACAACGTTTCATACTAAACGACCAATCCAATCTTCACGTTCACCTGGCAGCATATCAATGACAGGTATTTCCACCATGGTGTAGCATCCAGCTTGCATCCGCATGGAAGCACGCGCCACGTTGACCAGCACCTGCCCAGTAAGTGCAGGATTATTAATATTCATATTGAATTCAAAACGTTGGTTTTGTGTTTTACCAGAAACACCTTTGCGAACCAAGTTCACCCCATGTCCCATATCACGGACTTCGTCTACGCTGTCCACTTGAAACACATGGGTTTCATCGCTGGCGAAATACGGGTCAGCCTTTATGTCAGCTGTCACTTGTTCCAAGGTATACCCCTCTTCGAGTTCCACATACACCATACGGCGATGGATGCCTTCTCCTAAGGGAATGGTGACCGAAAGCGCATTCTTCACCCCTTTTTTGGAACGCACACACACACTGTGGCCCATGGACATTCCCGGTCCGAAATTGGTGTACGACAGACCTTTAGGTGCCAAGCTTTGCATCAACGTACGCACAATGGAATCAGACCCCGGGTCCCAACCAGCGGCAATGACACTCACCGTATTTGTTTCTTGGTTCAAAGGCATCAATTCACTCCGATACGTCGGAATCAAGGTATGGATATCGAATGAATCCACAGTGTTGATTCCTAAAGGAAGGATTTGTTTGGCATACTCAGGACAGGAGCGAGTGGGACAAGCCAAAATAGCCACATCCACCTTTTCAAGTTCCTTGATGTCCCTTACCACTTTGTAATTGGAAAGCTCCAAAGGGCAATTGGTATTCCCATTGCGGCGCACAACACCCGCCACTTCAAAGTCGGAAGCAACCTCCAAGGCTTCCAAGGCGAAACGCCCCACATTGCCATAACCTACTACGGCAGCACGAATCTTTTTCATACTCAATTATTTTAAAGGAGCAAAATTAAAAAAAAATGTTATTTTTGCATTCATTTACGCTCCTAATTAAAAACAAAATGATCAAAAACACACATAAAATGAAAAAATTGTTTTTAACTGTATTGTTATCAACGGTTTGCTTTTTCTTGAATGCCCAAACCGTTGAAATGACTTATTCTTTTAAAAATCCAACCGTGACACGGCTTCAAGGTTATGAGCAGATTCAACTCCGCGGTTGCATGCAATCGGCACAAATCGGACAACCTTCCCTGCCCTGGCAAAGTGTAAGTTTGATGTTGCCTCAAGGACAAGAAGCCGAGTCCATCGAAGTTATTTTATCCGACTTTCAAGACATGGAAGGCTTCCACGAGCTCTTCCCCTACCAACCCTCGCGCACTTATTCCGACACCCAACATCACGAGTTGGTCAAGGATGAAAGTGTATACAACTCCAAAACCATCTATCCATCCCAGAATCATGGCACGATAACCACACAATACAAAAACGGCTATGCTTTTGCCTTCTCTGCTTTCACGCCTGTGCAGTACATCCCCTCTGAAGGCCGTGTGATGGTTGCCCGTTCGGCCAAAGTACGCGTCAACCTAAAAGCCGCCAAAGCCGACCACAGCGAAATGCTGTGGGGCACTCCCGAGGTGAAGAATAGCGTCAGACGTTTGGCACAGAATCCCGAGATGATGGACACTTACGACACCAAAGGCCGTGAAGTGAGCGCCTACGATTTGCTCATCATCACCAGTCAGGAATTCGTCAGTGGCTACGATGATTACCGCGCCTATTACAACAGCATCGGCCTCCGCAACAGGATCGTCACCACCTCTGAGATCTATTCGACCATGCAAGGTACCGACAATCAAGACAGAATCCGTAATTATATCATCCAAGAATACCAAAATAACGGCATCCTCATGGTGGTGTTGGGGGGTGACATCAACTATGTCCCCTACCGTGGCTTTTACTGCTATGTGACCTCAAACGGTGGAAACCAAGAAGACAGCGGCATTCCTGCCGACCTTTACTACTGTGGCTTGGACGGCACTTGGAACGACAATGGCAACGGTCGTTGGGGCGAACCTGGAGAAGATGACCTCCTGCCCGATATTGGCATGAGCCGCATGTCATTCAACAACAGCACCGAACTGGCCAACATGATCCACAAGACCCTCTCCTACCAGCAAACCCCTGTCTTGGGAGAATTCCAAAAAGTGATTCTCGCTGGTGAGCATTTGTATGACAGCCCCAACTCCAACGGTTCTGATTATCTCGAATTGTTGATTGGAACACACGACGACAACGGTTACACTACCACAGGCTATCCTGTCAACTATGATTTCACCAAACTTTATGAAGAAGAGAACAACTGGAGCGGCAGCCTCTTGAAACAAGCCATCAACACCGGCACCAGCTACGTGCACCATGACGGTCACGCCAACACTGGCTATGTCGCTGGATGGTACGGCATCAGCAACAGCGACTTCTCTGGTGCCAACGGAACCACACACAACTACACCTTCTTCCACACCCAAGGCTGCGACTGTGGTGCTTTTGATTCAAACTGCATTCTGGAGGAGATGGTTACCATCCCCAACTTTGCCGTCGCCGTCATCGGCAACTCACGTTATGGCTGGTTCAATGAAGGCCAGACCGAAGGCCCTGGTGCTCACTTGGAAAGAGAGATGACCGATGCCCAGTGGAACGACCGCATTGGCTTGCTTGGCTGTGCCATCTCGGAAGGCAAATGCATGACCGCCCCGTGGGTCACGGCTCCAGGACAATGGGAAGAAGGTGCCCTGCGTTGGAACTTCTACGACATGAACGTTCTCGGCGACGGTGCCGTCAATGTATGGCTTGACGAACCCTTTACCGCCAATGTCGATGTGCCATCACAAGTGGTCATTGGCACCTCCTCTATCGAAGCGACCCTTACCGACCCCAACGGCAACGGATTAAAGAACTACAGATGCCTCGTTTATATGGATGACGAGGTGATTGCCATGGGAACCACGGATGAAAACGGTGTGGCAGAAATTGTCTTTGAAGGCGGTCTGCAAAACGTCGGTGAGATGCTGATGAAAGTCACTGGAGTGAACTCCTATCCTCAAAGCGTCGAGCTGATGGCTGTGCCGAGCAACACGCCCTATGTAGTGTACGACAGTTACACCTTGAATGGCGGCCAGCAAATCGACTTTGGCAACAATTATACCTTTGAGATGACCGTGAAGAATGTAGGCAACGTCGATGCCAGCAACGTGACGGCCACCCTAACCACTGAAAGTGAGTACATCACCATCAACCAACCTACTTTCAACGTGGGCAATCTCAGCGGTAATAACAGTATCACTATGGAGAACGCCTTTGCTTTCAGCGCCAGCGACGACGTACCCAACAACACTAGCGTGCGTTTCAATCTCACCTGCACCGATGGCACCGACATCTGGGAAAGCCATTTCAATGTCAGGGTATATGCTCCCGAATTTGAACTGGTCAGTGCCACTTTGGAGACAGAGACAGGCCTCTTCCTAAATCCTGGCGACAGCGGCACGGTGCATTTCGTATTCAAGAATAGCGGTGGCGCCACCGCTCCAAGTGCCCGTTTCGACGTGTACAACTCCCATCCCGAGGTTGACATCACCACAACACAATGGTATTTCGAGAGCCAAGACCCAGAACAAGAATTCACTGCCGACATGAACTTCACCCTCAGCCCTGATGCTTTGTTAGGTGCCTTGTATGAACTTCCTTACGCTGTACAACACGGACATTATGTTTTGCTCGATTCCTATTTCCTTCCCATTGGTCAATCCATAGAAGGCTTTGAAACTGGTGACTTCACCGCATTCGACTGGCATCAAGGCTCCATCATTACCGCTTGGGAGGTAGTGACGCAAACTCCTTACGAAGGCCAATATTGCGCCAAGTCCGCCGCCATTGACGATTATGAGACCTCAGCCCTATCCATCGACATTGACGTAGCCATCCCAGGTGAAATTAGCTTCTATTTAAAAGTTTCGTCCGAATCAGGCTATGATAAACTGCATTTCAAGATCGATAATAACGAGAAAGCCGTATGGTCAGGCGAAGTGGGCTGGACACCGGTAAGCTACCCGTTAACCCCTGGCACCCACCATTTAGAATGGAGTTACACCAAAGATGTCACCATGTCGAGTGGTGCCGACTGTGCTTGGATTGATAATGTGGTCATCCCCGCCTCACAGGTAATTGCCATTACCAACGAAGTGGTCAGCACTGCTCCTGCCCTCTATCCCAACCCCAACCATGGCAGCTTTAGCCTCAGCCTGCCCGAGGAGGATTGTGACATCATCATTTACAACAGCCTAGGCCAGGTGATGCACCACACTCAAGGCAACGGTCTTACCACACTCGAGCTGAATGACCTCAACAAGGGTATGTATTTTGTCAACATCAAGTCAGCAAGCCTCTCTACTACCCAGAAATTTATTGTAGAATGATACCTCAGGACAGTATACAACAAGTCATTGACAGTGTCATCAGCAATCCTGCTGCTCAGGAGGTGGTACAGCAGTCGGCCAACGCCGATGCCTCCTCCAACACGGGATTGGTCATTGCTTTCATTGGCCTCCTCATTTTCGCTGCCCATCTCTTCACGGAGATTTTCAGTCGCAAGCGCATCCCCGATGTATTGCTCCTGATGGTAATTGGCCTCATTATCGGTCCGGTATTCCATCTGGTAAAGCCCGAAGATCTCGGTTCTGTGGCCAGTGTATTTACCACTATCACTTTGGTCATCATCCTCTTTGAAAGCGGTACAGAGTTGAACTTCAACACCTTATTGAACTCCATCCGAGGTACTGCCAAGCTCACCCTCATCAATTTTTTCGCCACCATGATCATCGTGGCTTTGTTAGGATTGATCGTCAAAGTGGATTTTCTAACCAGCTTGATGCTTGGTGCCATTTTAGGCGGCACCTCCTCAGCGGTGGTCATTCCTTTGGTGAGCCAGCTGAAGATCAGTCAAAAAGGAGGCACTATCCTGATTCTCGAATCGGCCTTCAGCGATGTACTCTGCATTGTCTTTGCATGGGCGTTCATGCAGGCTATCCTTTCAGGTTCGATGAACGTCGGCAGGGTAATTGGAGAGATCTTGTCTTCCTTCATTTTGGCCACAGTCATCGGTGTGATAGCCGCCATTTTGTGGTCGTATGTGCTTGAACGGGTCCGCCATGTCAAAAACTCCATTTTGACCACACCTGCCTTCGTGTTCATCGTCTACGGGTTCAACGAATGGTTAGGCTTTAGCGGTGCCATTGCTGCATTGGCCTTCGGCATCGGCATGGCCAACATCGACTCCATGTACAAAAACGGGCTCATCATTAAGAGGATGTTCCAAAACGAACCCGCCAAACTCAATGAAACAGAGAAGCAACTCTTCAGCGAGGTCGTCTTCCTATTGAAGACGTTCTTCTTTGTGTATATTGGAGTCAGCATCAAGCTCGACCAGTTCATGCCTATCTTGATTGGTTTGGTCATCACGTTGGTACTGTTTGCGATACGCATCCCCATCGTCAAGCTCTCCGTCCACAGTAAGAAAGATGAAAACATGCCATTGGAAGACAAGTTGTTCATGTCGGGTATCGTACCCAAAGGACTGGCTGCGGCAGTATTGGCCACCATTCCCTTACAGAAGGGACTCGCTGGCGGTGAGACCATCCAAAATGTGGTGTTTGCTGTCATCCTGTTCAGTATCGTCTTCACATCCATCTTGGTGCCCGTGCTTGAAAAAGAGAATGCCCTTAGCCGTTTGTACAAGAGATGTTTCACCCCCAAGAAAGACCCTAGCATTACGGAACTCCTTGACCAAGAATAAAAGCGATTCATGGACAGCACCAACCACATAGAAGCCATTAACCAAACCTTATCCAATGGGCTTTCGTCCAGCAAGATAGGTTTGATTATAGCCATTATCGGACTCCTCATCTTTGCTGCCCACCTGTTCAGTTCCATTTTCAGTAGGAGAAGGATTCCCGATGTACTGTTTCTGATTCTCATCGGTTTGGTCCTTGGACCCATCACCCACTTGGTCGATTCAGAGAGGCTCACCTTATTGGGGAGCATCCTTTCAGCCGTCACTTTGGTGTTGATTTTGTTTGAAAGCGGTATTCAATTGAGTTTCAGAAACTTAAAAGACTCTTTCAGGCCTTCGTTAAAGTTGACTGCCTTCAACTTCATCATCTCCGCCATTGCGGTATGGCTCGTAGCTTGGCAGGCTTTGAAGCTTGACCCCATCGTGAGCCTTATGCTTGGCTGTGTATTAGGCGGCACAGCCTCGGCTGTGGTCATTCCCACGGTACGACAGCTGAGGATGTCGCAGAAGAGTGCCACCATTTTGATTTTGGAGGCGGCCATTGGCAATGTCTTTAGCATCGTGTTGGCGTTGGCCCTGTTGGAAGCCATCAAGTCGCAACATGTCGAGTTCGGCATGATTTTCGGCAACATCTTCTCCTCCTTCATATTGGCTACAGTGATAGGTTTGTTTGGTTCCGTTTTCTGGGCTTTGATTTTGGACAAGGTACGCGAAATCAAGTATTCAGTACTTACCACCCCTGCCTTTGTATTCATCATTTATGGGGTGAATGAATGGATGGGATACAGTGGTGCCATTGCTGCGTTGGCTTTTGGTATCGGCATGGCCAATATCGATGGCATTTACAACTCCCTTCTCAAAAAGATCATCAAAAAACGTCCCGCCAACCTCAACGACACCGAGCGAGCCCTGTTCAGCGAATTGGTATTGCTGTTAAAGACCTTCTTTTTCATCTATGTAGGCATGTCGATTCAGCTTTACACTTGGAAACCCATCGTCATTGGTTTGGCGGGCACAGTCATGCTCTTCATCCTCCGCGTCCCTGTGGTTCGGCTGGCCATCTCCCGAAAGGATCAGATTCCCGACAAGGAATTGATGTACATGTCAGCCATTGATCCCAAAGGATTGACCGCTGCTGTATTGGCGACACAAGCCCTCGCTTACATTCCCGACTTGGAGACTGGGCTATTTGTCCGCAACATCGTGTTCTCCGTTATCCTTTTCAGCATCGTCATCAACTCCATCCTCATCCCTCTTATCTCAAGAGAAAAGGCGTTGTTCCGTTTCTATCAGCACACGTTAGCCTTCCATCAGAAGATGAAAAACGTGGTGTCAAATGCCAAACAGAAGCAGGAAGAGAAAATAAAGAATAGTGCTAGGGCACGGGAATTTGCCGACGAGATGTTTTACTCCGATGTGGTGGCAGAAGTATTCAAAGAGCAAGACACTCCTGGAGCGCTCAATCACCCGGAATCAAGCAATTCCGAAGTAGCCGATTAGAACCACAACCCATAACAACAAGAATATGAGTATTTTAACAACAGGAAGTCATTGAGATTGCTTTACTTCGAAAGATACAACATCGCAATGTAGTGTCGCACATCGCCCACGGCACCTATAGCAGTCTTGTCGGAGAATGCCAGTATATGGTCACCAACTATTTCACTGGTGAGGTGTTGGCTGACAAGATCGCACGCGAAGGGGTGTTCAGCCAGGACAAGGCCATGGAGATTTTCACAGGCATTCTTGAGGGATTGAAGGCCCTCCACGAGGCTAACATTTGCCACAACGACATCACGCCTGCCAACATCATGCTGTCAGAGAGCATGAGCGGAACCCCTGAGATCATCGACATGGGACATGCTGCCAGGGCTTGCAAAGGTTCCATTCCATTCGACACCGCTGACCTTGATCCTTTCTATTGCGCCAGTGCCAACTCAGCTGGGGTTTTCGACGAGCGCACTGACCTATTTTCCGCCACGGCCGTGCTATACACGATGCTGACGGGCAAGGCTCCATGGGAGTTGAGTTTCAATACCGACATGCCCTTTGCCCAAAAGATGCTGAAGATGAAACGAGAAAGGCTTGACAATCCCTTGGATGTAAGCAAACTACCTGAGAAGCCAAGGCCTCATGCCCCAGTATGACGAGCGTGGCAACATCGAGTTTAAGTACCAGATGCGCAACTTCCTCTTCTTTGTCAACGACAATGACGAGCAGTTCTTCCAACTGACCATGCCCTCCATCTTTGAAGTCACCGACGACAACCGCATGGCGGCTTTGGAGGCCATGAACCAGATCAACGATACTACCAAGGTGATCAAACTGACCGTGACCAAGAGCGACTATGTATGGGAGTCCACCGAGATCATGCTTGACAGCACTCCAGAACTGGACGACATCTTCCCTCGTCTGCTGAACATCCTTCTGAACACTCAGCAAGCTTTCTACGAACTCATGGAAGTCTAAAGCTATTTTGACAAATTGATTTGACAATCAGAAAAACCATTCGGCAAAAGCTGGATGGTTTTTTTATGTTTTCATTTGCAAAAGCCAAGTTTTATAGTAAATTTGCACTTATTAAATAACCATTTTCTACCCATGATGAAAACAAGAACGATTATTATTTGTGCAATGGCATTGCTTTGCTGCCTTGGTGTAAAAGCACAAAATCCCTTTAAAAACCTCAAAAAAAGTGATGCCTTGGTTGACGTCACCTTCAACGGCAATTCACCTACCATTGTTGATTTCCTCACTTCCTACACAAAAGTGGGTGAGGATGAGTTAAGGTTTGTTGTCGCCGAAGAATGGGATAAGTATCTAAAAAACAAGCCATTAAGTCAAGGAGTATCCTTTTACGTAGATCAAAAGAGCGGCTATATTCGTTTTGACTTGGACTTCGATGTCGCCTATCCTGATGAGCAACTTGAGCAAAAGATTTGTGTAGAGTACTGTTATTGGAACTGTTCCGATGGCACTCATAAGCTTTTTGCTGAAAATGTAGGCTCGATAGAAAAGGGGAAACCCGCTTACGCTCCTTTTGACGGCCTTTACGTTTATGCTTACGACAACGCTACTGAAAAACTATATGAGATCAACCAGGACTTGCTCGGGCTAGATGATGAGATACGCGGAAAAGTCACCTATGCCTTGCCGAAAAAAGGCAAGGATATCGATGTATTCTTTCACAACACTTCCAAAACGACCCAAGGGACCTTGGTTTGGAATGGTAATGGCTTCAGCTTATCGAAACAGAGTTCCCAAACAGCATCCAAGAGCAATTCAAGCTCGTCATCAAGTAACACCACTCCGACCAAGAGCACCTCTTCCTCTTCTTCGAATAAGGCCAACACTTCTTCTAACAATTCCAGTTCCACAGCGAATAAATCGAGTTCCACTTCGGGTGAAACAGGTTCTGACTCGGGTAGCTACGACAAAATGGATGTGAGATTCTCGAATTGTTGGATCGAGCTTGCCGAAAGCGAAAACATGATCAAATACCACTTCGACATGAATGTTACAGGAGGCAAGGGACAATCGGTTATGTTGTTAACCTACGTCGAAGAACAGAACTCCTCGAGACACAAGGACAAAAAAGGCAACGAGATAAAATGTGAAGCCACCTACCAGATTCACTATAACAATTCCACTTTCAAAGACAAATGGTTAGGGATATCGCTGAACAACTTCAACCCCTTGCCTGGCACCCAGAAATACTTTATGGAAATCAATGCTTACCATGGAACCCGAAAGAATATTCTTGGGTCACCGTCAACTTATTTAAGTTTCACGGTATCAGGAGATTCAAAACCAATGTCAAGCCCTAAGAATTGGTCCAAGATGAAACAAGGCACTTCCACCATCTGTAGCGGAGAATCTGCTGTCATCTGCATGGCCGCCAAAGACGGCAAAATGGCCAATGGCACTAATATCGGAATCTATGGAAATTCCATCTGGGATGAACAATCATGGTATTTTGAACCCGCAGGCGATGGCTCTTATTACATTTGCTCTGCAACCAACCACGACTACGTCTTGGATGTAACCAAAGGCGTCGCCGCAGACGGCACCAATGTCCAGCTCTATAAACGCAACAACACCAAGGCCCAAAGGTGGTTCTTTGAAAAATGCCACACCGCTCCTAACAACCCCAAAGAGGATCATGATGCTTACATTATCCATACGGCCCTCAACACCAACTTTGTCCTGGACATGGATAACTCTTCCAACATCCTTATTCGGACCAACTATGGATCCTTGTCCCAAAAATGGCGCATTGATGATTTATAACCCTCATAAAAATTATTAACTAAGATTTATTAAAATGAAACACTCAAAACTCTTATTGATCGCAGCTTCCATGCTGATGCTTTCGGTCATGACTTCAAAAACTGTCTTCGGACAAAGAATGACGTTCTCCAATTGCAATCTTGAGCTCAATCTTAAGGATGACAACGGGAAATACTACATGAAATTCAATTTCTCAGCAGAAGCAACCGGGATGAAGAATCACGATGCTGAACTATACCTGGTCGTTGAATGTCCTAAAGGCGAAGATCACACCTATACTGAAGATGGCGATTATGGTGGTGAAGGCTTGCTCCAATATCCTGTTCAAAAACTCAAAGAATTCAAAAACAAGAATAAAACTGACAGCTTCAGCCTTAAAAACAAGTTTATATGGATGTACAATAGCGACATTCACCCCAAGAAGGGCAAGAACACCTATTATATGCGCATCATCGCTTACGATGCAGAGACTGGTGATGAAATTGGCAGATCAGGCTATCAAACCTTCACCATGACGGGTAAATAACCTCCAAAAACACATAGTTGATATGAAACATAAAGCCATCATTATTTGTGCCGTAGCCCTGTTCAGTTTTCTTGGCGCAAAAGCACAGGATCCTTTCAAGGGATTAACGAATAACGAACCCGTCGCCACCTTTAAAGTGCCCGACATTGTAGATTTTGTCACGACTTATCTAAGCACTGCTGAGGACGAGTTACACGGTGCCGTTGCGGAAGCTTGGACCAACTACCTGAAAAATGAGAAGCCTGACAAAGGAGTCTCCTTTACCGTAGATAAGAAAAACGGTTACATCCGCTATGAGATGGATTACGACCAGGCTTACCCCGAAGACAAGACGGGAGAAAAAAGTTGTGTGGAATACTGCTATTGGAACTGCAACGATGGCCTTCACAAACTTTTTGCCGAAAACGTGTACCTCACACAAAACGACAAGCCCATCTTTACGGAGTTTTCCGGCATGTACATCTACGTTTACGACAACGCCACCCAAAAACTCTATATGATCGACCAAGACCGGATCGGAATCGGTGAGGATTTGCACGGTGAAACCACCTTCGCCCTGCCCCGCAAAGGCAAGGACATCGAAGTGTTGATGGACAATGACGGCAAGAAAGTCCCAAAAAAACTGGTCTGGAACGGTAAAGGCTTTGACCTAAAATAACTGAAATCCCAGCCTCTATATGGATTTGAAAGACCATCCGGCAATGTCGGATGGTCTTTTTTGTAAAAAAGTGTAATTTTTACACAAAAATACTTGCAGATTCCAAAAATTGTTGTAATTTTGCGTCAAATTTACACAATAATGGAAAAACAAATGTATTGTTACAAGTATCCCCACCCCGCCGTAACGACCGACTGCGTGGTATTTGGGTTTGATGGAAAACGACTCAACATCTTATTAATAGAAAGAGGTGGCGAGCCTTACAAAGGCTGCTGGGCGTTTCCTGGAGGCTTTATGAACATTGACGAGACCGCCGAGCAGGGCGCCATGCGTGAGCTTTGTGAGGAAACCGGCTTGAAACTTGAATACCTGAAGCAATTTGGCACCTTTACGGCCGTCAACCGTGATCCGCGCGAACGGGTCATCACCATCGCCTTCTATGCGCTGGCCAGAAAATCGGACGTGCAAGGTGGCGACGATGCAGCCAAGGCCCAGTGGTTCCCCATTGAGGAGGTCCCCCCCCTGGCTTTCGACCACGACTACATCCTCCGCAAGGCCACCGAGCAGTTGAAGAAAGACATCCACTTTGAGCCCATCGGTTTCGGTTTGTTGGATGAGCAGTTTACCATGCCCGAGTTGCAACGCCTCTACGAGTCGATCTTAGGCGTACACTTCGACCGACGTAATTTTTACAAAAAGATGCTGCAGACCGGCATTCTGGAAGAAGCAGAAACGACCGATGAAAGTGATTCAGATTATTACGGCGAGCATCAGGAAATGCGAAGAATGAGCATCGATGCCTTGTTTGGCGGAGGGAAACCGGCCGCCTTCCCCACATCACAACAGTACTCCGAAGAGGAGCCCCGCCGCCGCAAAGGCACCAAGTTCTCTTTTAATAAAGAAAGGTATGAGCGGCTGAAGGAAGACAAGAACTTTAGACTTGAATTTTAATTTAGAATTTAGAGATTTCGAGCAACAGTTAAACAATTAAACAATTAAACATTATGAAAACTCAGATTTACAACTTGATTATTTTAGACAAGAGCGGATCGATGAGCACCATCGCCAAGGCCGCCATTGCTGGATTTAACGAGACTGTAGGAGGCATCCGTTCTGCACAGGAGCGTTTCAAGGAAACCCAAGAGCATTTCGTTTCGCTGATGATCTTCTGCAACTGCGAGAAGCGCCTCGTCTATGACAAAGTTCCCGTTGCTGAAGTCAAGGAACTGACCAGCAAGGAATACCAGCCCTGCTGCTGTACCCCATTGTATGACGCCATGGGCATCTCCATCAATGCCTTATACAAAGACATCAAGGACAAGGAAGACGCTACCGCCATGGTTACCGTCATTACCGATGGATTGGAGAATGCTTCCTCCGAGTATTCTGGCAGCGCTATCAAAGCTTTGGTAGAGCGCATGAAAAACGAAGAAGGCTGGAACTTTGCCTATATCGGAACCAACCAAGACGTGGAAGCCACTTCGGCATCGCTCAGCATCGACAATCACATGGCATTCGAAGATGACGATGCAGGTATGAGAACCGCTTGGGAAAAAGAACGCAAGGCAAAAATGAGTGTCTTCGGCCGAATTTCGATGGAGTCTTCTGTTTCGTATTGCATGTCACCCTCAGAGCGCAAAGCCTTCCGGTCAAAAAGTCATAGCATGAACCGTAACTATCACGAGTTAAGCGAATTCCAGCATCGCATTACGCCAGAACGCATCACCAACCTGCGTCCTGGCGAAATCTTCGTCTTCGGCAGCAACCTGGCTGGCAGGCACGGTGGCGGTGCCGCTCGCATTGCCGTGGACCACTTCGGTGCCATTATGGGTCAAGGCGTGGGCCTGCAAGGGCAAAGCTATGCCATCCCCACCATGCAAGGCGGTGTCAACACCATCCAGCCCTACGTGGATGAGTTCATCCGCTTCGCCGACTGTCATCCCGAGATGACCTTCCTGGTGACCCGCATCGGCTGCGGCATCGCTGGCTTCACACCCGAACAGATTGCGCCGCTGTTCGCCGCCGCCATCAACATCCCTAACATCCATCTCCCCCTCGACTTCTGGGAAGAGCTTGTTTAATTAAAAGAGAAGACAGGAGTCAGAAGACAGAAGACAGAATATTCCGACTTCCGACTTCTGACTTCTGTCTTCTGACTCCTGACTCCTAAAAATCAAATAATTATGCTTGGATCAATTATTGGCGATACCGTAGGATCGGTATATGAATTTAACAATATAAAGACTATGAATTTTCCGTTGTTCTCTCCGGAGAGCAACTACACCGACGACAGCATTATGACCATGGCTGTGGCCGACTGGCTGTTGAAGGACCCCACGCACGGCATGGATACTTTGGAAGCGAGCTTCATCAGCTTTGCCAGAAAGTATCCCTGCCCCATGGGCGGGTATGGCGGGATGTTTTTCCGTTGGCTCTTCAGGAGCGACGGCAAGCGCGAGCCCTACAACTCATGGGGTAACGGCTCCGCCATGCGCGCCAGTGCCAACGGCTGGATGTTTGACACTTTGGAGGAGACCGAACGTGTGGCAGGCCTCTCCTCCGCCATCACCCACAACCATCCTGAAGGCATCAAGGGTGCCCAATCCACAGCGGCTGCCATCTTCATGGCCCGCAACGGCAGCAGCAAGGAAGAGATTCGTTCGTACATCACGGAGAAATACGGTTACAACCTCAACCGCACTTGCGACGAGATCCGTCCCGTCTATGGCTGGGAGGGCTCCTGCCAAGGCACCGTCCCTGAGGCCATGGTCGCCTTTTTCGACAGCACCGACTTCGAGTCCGCCATTCGTTTGGCCATCTCCCTGGGCGGCGACAGCGACACCCTTGCCTGCATCACCGGCGGCATCGCCGAAGCCTTCTACAAAGAGATTCCTGACGACATCGCCTTAACCGAATGGAATCTGCTTCCCGAGGATTTCAAGGTTATTTTAAAGAAAATGGAGACAAAAAGCAGCTATCGGTTGCCGAAAACAATTACCTTTGCAAAATGAAAGTTTTTCATTGAAATGCAGGAATTCTTTACCAATCAGAAACTTGAGTTTGCAGAGGAATTGGTGCTTTATACCGACTCGCATATCTTCCTGACGGGAAGGGCGGGAACCGGAAAGACCACTTTTTTGAGAAACCTGCGCGCCAAGACCTATAAACGTATGGTGATGGTCGCCCCTACGGGAGTAGCTGCCATCAATGCGGGGGGACAGACCATACACTCTTTCTTTCAACTTCCATTTGGGCCACAGATCCCCGAAGACGGGATACAACTCACAAATGTTGGCCAACCCTCGGAAGGGGAAGGCCTGTTTGCTGGAAATGAATCTCCCAAGCCCAATGCCAGGACCCTGGCTTCACAGTACCAAAAGCTAAGGAAGAGCAAACTCAACATCATCCGAAGCCTCGACCTGCTCGTCATCGACGAAATCAGCATGGTCCGAGCCGATGTACTCGATGCCATCGACGCGGTGCTGCGACGGGCCAGAAGGTCACAGAAACCCTTCGGCGGCGTGCAGCTCCTGATGATTGGCGACGTACACCAGTTGGCTCCCGTGGCCAAACCCGAAGAATGGGAAATCCTTGCGCCCTATTACAACAACGTGTATTTCTTCGGCAGCCATGTCCTGCAAAAAACGCCTTACCTCTGCGTGGAGCTCGACCACATGTACCGTCAACACGACGAGGACTTCATCACCCTGCTCAACAAGGTGCGTGACAACCGCATGGATGCTGAATGTCTGCAACTCCTCAACCAACGCTATCTCCCCGACTACCAGCCCGATGACAAGGACGGCTATATCACCCTGACCACCCACAACTTCCAAGCCGATGCCATCAATGAGTCGAAACTAGAAGCACTTCCGTCAAAGTCCATTTTCTTCAACGCCGAGGTCAAAGGCACCTTCCCCGAAAACACCTACCCCACCAAGGAAGAACTGGAACTGAAAATCGGCGCGCAAGTGATGTTCGTCAAAAACGATCCCAGCCCCGAGAAGGCCTTCTTCAACGGCAAGATCGGACGAGTTGTCGGCATCGATGAAGACCAAGGCTCGGTGGAAGTGCAATGCGGCGACGAATGCATCACCGTGTCGAAACTCACCTGGCAGAACATGGAATACAGCATCAACGCCGAGAACCAAAACATCGAAGAAAATGAGATTGGCAGCTTCACCCAGATCCCCCTGCGTCTGGCTTGGGCCGTCACCATCCACAAGAGCCAAGGCCTTACCTTCGACAAGCTCATCATCGACGCTGGTCATGCCTTCGCCCACGGGCAGGTCTATGTGGCTTTGAGTCGATGCACCTCATTGGAAGGATTGGTACTGAAGACCCGAATCCCGTCGAGCGCCTTGGTGAACGATTTCTCGGTAAACCAGTTTGTTGACCACATCCCCGAGCTGGAACCCACCCAAGAGAAAGTCGACCAGCTGCGCCATGACTACGAGCTGGAGGTGTTGCTGGAACTCATCGACTTCTACGGTCTTTACAAGGGCTTCGGCAAGGTGATGAAAATCCTCTACGACAACAACACCTTGTTTGATGCCGACATGATCCAAGACCTCTCGAAACGGCGGAACCAATTCTTGGAGACCCTCTGCGGCGTCGGTTCCAAGTTCGAGGGACAGGTCAGAAAGCTCCATTCCCAAATGCCTTCCTGTGAACAGAACACGATATTGCAAGAACGTCTCACCAAGGGCGCCATCTATTTCAAGGAACAACTCGACAAGCTTACCGAAGGCTTTTTCGAACTCCCCTTCAAGACCGACAACAAGGCCATCAACGAACTGCTCACCGAGGCTCTGGGGCAGTTCAAGGAAGACCTTCAAACCAAGCAAAGCTGTTTGGAGGCCTGCTGCAAGGGCTTTAGCATCAAGGAATACCAGCGAGCCAAGGCAGTAGCTGTATTGGAAGCGGAGAAGAAACCCAAGGGCAAAGTCTCCATCAAGGACGACCTGAAAGGAAACTCTTTATATAAGCGGCTTCACGCTTGGCGGGCAGAGAGGGCTGACGAGCTGGATGTGGAAGTCTATCGGATCGTCCCCACCACAGCACTCAAGGCCATCGCCAAAGAGCAGCCCGTCACCTTACGCGAACTCAAAGCCATCAAAGGCATAGGCGACAAGCGTGTGAAGCAATTTGGTGCCGAAATCCTCGACATCATTCTGAGATCTTTAGGGCAGCAAGGCATTAATCTCGGAACGCTTGAAGACACCTCTGACGAGCCCCAGAAGGAGTCCAAAGAAGAGTCCCCCAAAGAGCCCAAAATCAGCACCTACGAAATCACCAAAAACATGATTGAGGAAGGGCTGAGTCCCGAACAAATCGCCAAGGAGCGTGGACTGAAAATCTCTACCATTTACGGTCACTTGGCTAAATTCATTGCGAAGGATCTGTATGATGCCACACAGTTCGTCAGCGAGGAACATTACGACACCATCCGCGACTATTTCGAATCGACAGAAGACCCATCGTTAGGTGCCGCCAAAGACGTGCTTGGCGATGAATTCGACTTTGGAGAGATCAGAATGGTATTGGCCGAGTTGAAGCGCGACGGGATGTTTAGCACCCCTCTCCCATCGCCTGACGAATCGCCTTCGCCAACTGATCCGGACATGAGGTAGCCTTGAAGCCGCAGCGGATTCCTTCCAACCGTTGCACGACTTCATCCGCTTTCATGCCTTCCACCAAGCGGCCCACGCCTTGTGTGTTGCCATCGCAGCCTCCATAGAACTGCACATTGTGGACGACCCCGTCGTTGATTTCAAATTCGATCACCTGGCTGCAGGTGCCATGCGGATAATAGGTGTGTTTCATTTTGAGATTGATTTGGCGGCAAAGGTAAGGATTTTTACCTAAACTCACTGCTTCTCCGTCATATACTTCCAATACCTTCGCGGCATGTCTTTGAGCTGCTTGCGGGGATTCATGCGCTCACGGATGCAGATGGCCTTGAAATAGGTGCGCCATAGCTCCTGCATCAAATGGTCATCGATGCTCAAGACCTCGTCGTTCAATTTGCCGTCGGCGAGGTTGAAAGGCACGGTGGTTTCATCCTCAAAGGTGACTCGGATAGGTTTGTCTGCACCTTCATAATAATAACCATAATGCCGCTTGGCATCGTAGATGAGCCAGGGCTGGTCGTTGAAACGGTCGCGGAAATGTTCGATGATGAGAGGCAACACGTTGTGGTCGGGCGAGACGACAGAGAGATAGGTGCCGTCCTTGGCCTTCTGGAAACGGATGAACTGTTTCATGCGCAACTGCTCGTGAAGTACCTTTCGGGCGATGTTGGTCACGGCAAGCACATCGGGATCGGCGAAGTTGCGTTCAATGCTCTTCTCACCTGTTGGCAGACGGAAGGTCTTGCATACATAGTTGAACAAGGGATTGTACAGCTCTGGCAACTCAGAGAGCCAGCTAACCGAAATCAGGTGCAATGCCTCGCGCGAGAGCCTCTTCTCCAGCCCCGTCCAAACCCTTCGAGCCTTAGCCTCATCGGTCATCACTTCATGGAGCTGCTCGCAGAACAACGGCAAGGCATCGCCCGTGGTCAAGAGCTGCTCCGGCTGCTCATGCCGCTCAAAGGCATCAAAGACGGCCGTCAACAACCCGTCCAAAGTCCCGTCAAAAGTGTAAACCGTCATACGCCAAAGTCAAGGGTCAGTTGTTGTTCTTTTTCGGCCAATTTGCGCTCCTGTGGCGAGACCAGCATCGCACGCAAGCGTTCGGGACGCAACTCATTAACACCGAGTATCGTCCCAGGAAGTGGTGAAGCAAGCTCATGACAGGTAATGAAATACTTGGCTTTCTTCATCACTACACCGATCTTCTTCAAGTCAAAAGACGTGAGTTTCCCGTAACGACGGGCGTTCACGATGAGCATCGCCGACTTCACGCCGAGACCCGGCACCCTCAACAGCATCTCATAGTCTGCGGTGTTGACGTCCACAGGAAAGACCTCGGGATGACGCAACGCCCACGACAGCTTCGGGTCGATCTCCAAATCCAAGTCTGGATATTGGTCGTTCACGATCTCCTCCACCTTGAACTGATAAAAACGCAGCAGCCAGTCGGCCTGGTAAAGCCGGTTCTCACGAACCAAAGGCGGCTGTTTCAGCACCGGCAGACGCGAGTCGTAGGTGTTCACGCTGACGTAGCCGGAATAATACACGCGGCGCATGGTAGGCTGGCCATAGAGCATCGACGACATGGTGAGGATGTCGCGATCGGTCTCTTTGGTCGCCCCAACAATCATCTGGGTGGATTGTCCCGCCGGCACAAAGCGCGGTGCATGATGGAAACGGCGGCGGTCCTCCTTGTTCTCCAGCACTCCCTGCTGGATGAGTTTCATCGGCTGGAACACGCTCTGGTGGTCTTTCTCGGGGGCAAGCAGCTTCAGCGACTCTTCTTTGGGAATCTCGATGTTCACGCTCATTCGGTCGGCATACAGCCCTGCCTGGCTGAGCAGTTCCTGGGAGGCACCTGGAATGCTCTTCAGATGGATATAGCCATTGAAACGGTGCTCTGTGCGCAGTTTCCGAACGATGGCCACCAGACGTTCCATGGTATAGTCGGGATTGCGCACCACACCACTGGAAAGGAAGAGCCCCTCGATGTAATTGCGGCGGTAAAACTCCATCGTGATATCCACCAATTCCGTGACGGAGAGTGTTGCACGAGGGATGTCGTTGGAGCGACGGTTGACGCAATAGGCGCAGTCGTACATGCAACTGTTGGTCAGCATCACCTTGAGGAGCGAGATGCAACGTCCGTCATCGGCAAAGGAGTGACAGATGCCGACGCCGCCCACGGTGTTGCCCACCATGCCTTTCTTGCCGCTCCGCACCGTGCCACTCGACGAGCACGACACGTCGTACTTGGCCGACTCGGTGAGAATGCGCAACCGTTCCATGGTGTTTTCCGTCAGCATAATCCTCTAGTATTAAAAAACCTTCTCAAACATTTTGCGATACGCCTCCACCTTCTTCTCGAAGGCCAAAGGATAGGCCCGGGACGACGATGGCAGCCGATACAACAACAAACCTGTTTCCAATTCGGTAACACTACCCAAGGCTGGAATCCGCTCCACCCCGAAATAGCGACACACCTCCCCTGTGGCTTTCTCGCCCGTGGTGGCGATGGCATGACATTGGGGGATTTGACGAAGCAAAGCCTTCAAGTCAGTCGGTTCCACAATCTCCAGAAAGGCATCGGAAGCGTTTTCCTTCAGCCTTCGGACCACCTGTGCCGTATCGTACAAGGCGATACCTTTTTTATTTAAGAAATCTATGATCTTCTCCTTAATGAAACACTTGCGCTCCAAATCGACGAAAAAGTTCTTGTCGTTGAACCACACTGCACCTTCGATCCTCCAGTGGTCGTTCTGGAAGTTCGGGTAATAGAACTCCATGCACCAACGCTGTCGCGGTGGCGGAAAGCTACCCAAGAAAAGCACCTTGGCGTTCTCAGGCAGGAATGGTTCCAGAGGGTGTTGTTCTTCCATACCGCAAAATTAATACAACTTTCCGTTTTCCGTTCTCCGTTTTCCGTTTTTTTCTTACCTTTGCCCCCACTATGAAAGCAACCTATTCCCAACGTTTAATCAAGCTTTCCGACCTCAACCACCATCAGACCTTCTTCGCAGGAAGATGCGCCGAATGGTTTCTGGAAAGTTCCTATTTTGCCGTGGCACAATATGTCGACACCAAGGATACAGTTCTTCTGGTGCTTCACGGCATCGATTACAAGTTCCCCATCTTTGCCGGTGACATCGTCACTTTCGAAAGCAAGGTGATCCATGTGGGGCGCTCGACCCTTACCGTCTACACCAAGATGTATCGCAGCCGCGAGCCTGAAAAGACAGCCGCAGATGGCTTCGCCACCTTCTCCTATTTGGATGAAAACCACCGCTCCAAGCCACATGGCATCACGCTGACACCTGAAACAGACGAGGAAAGGTGGCTTCAACAGCAGGCCAAAGAGGTGATGGAAGACTCGAAACGGAGAGCCATAGCGATGAACGAGTTAAGAGTTAAAAGTTAAAAGTTAAGAGTTACCGCACCCCATCGGGATGCCATATCGGTAGAAAAAAAATTATAAAAACATCACCACCATATCAAAAATTGTTGTAATTTTGCAGCCCGTTTAGAAAAGTTTAAAGTAAAAAGTAAAGAAGTAGTAATTATGTATTTGACTGCAGAAAAGAAATCAGAGATTTTCAGCCAATACGGCAAAAGCGCTGCCGATACTGGTTCAGCAGAAGGTCAGATCGCTTTGTTCACCTACAGAATTAAGCATTTGACTGAACAAACAAAAGAGCATCACAAGGATGTGGCGGCCAAGCGCGCGTTGGTTCGTTTAGTAGGTAAGAGAAGAAAACTTCTCGATTATTTAAAGAGAACTGACATCGAAAGATACCGCGCCATCATCAAGGATTTGGGCATCAGAAAGTAAAAATCTTTCACGCTGCCTAAGCGGAATTCCAAGAAAGGCAATAGACCCTATTGCCTTTCTTTTGCATTTAAAAAAGTCCACATCTAAAAGTAAAGAAAAAAATGGGTCCAGAAGGAATTACTCAAATCATAAAGATGCCTAACGGTCAGGAAATCAGCATCAATACTGGTCGTTATGCCAAGCAAGCCGACGGCTCTGCCCTGCTGCGTTGCGGCGACACCGTCCTCCTTGCCACCGTCTGCTCAGCTACCGAAGTCGCCCCCGAAACGGACTTCTTCCCGCTGTCAGTCGACTACCGCGAAAAATACTATGCCGCCGGCAAGTTCCCCGGTGGTTTCTTCAAGCGTGAAGCCAAGCCCTCCGACTATGAGGTGCTCATCTCCCGTCTGATCGACCGCGCCCTGCGTCCCTTGTTCCCGGATGACTACCATGCCGAGACCATCGTGCAGGTGAACCTGCTCTCCGCAGAGAAGAACGTGGCTCCCGATGCCCTCGCAGCTTTGGCCGCCTCTGCTGCCATCAGCGTGTCCGACATCCCGTTCCACGGCCCGATCTCCGAGGTCCGCGTCGCCCTCATCGGTGACGAATACGTCATCAACCCCACCTTCGAACAGCAAGAGGAAGCTCGCCTCGAACTGATGGTGGCTGCCTCCATGAAGGACATCTGCATGGTGGAAGGCGAATGCAAAGAGGTTTCCGAAGAAGAGATGCTCGGTGCCCTCAAAGCCGCCCACGAAGCCATCAAGATCCAGTGCCAAGGCCAGATCGAACTGATGGAGAAGGTCGGCAAAGCCAAACGTGAATACTGCCATGAAGTGAACGACGAGACCATCCGTGCCGAAGTGCAGGAGGCCTGCTACCAGGCTTGCTACGACTTCGCTCTGTCAGGCTGCGCCGACAAGCACCTCCGCGAAGACACCTTCAAAGGCATCCTCGACAAATATCTTGAAAAATATACCGAAGAAGAGCTTGAGACCGTGAAGCCGCTCGCCGCCCGTTATTTCCATGACGTGCAACGTTCTGCCGTGCGCAATGCCGTGCTCGACAAGCGCACCCGTCTCGACGGCCGTCAGCTCAACCAAGTGCGTCCCATCTGGACGGAAGTCGACATCCTGCCCTCAGCCCACGGTTCCGCTGTGTTCACCCGCGGTGAGACCCAAGCTTTGGTGACCGTCACCCTCGGCACCAAGCTCGACGAGCAGACCATCGACGGCGCCGTGGTGGAAGGCACCAAGAACTTCACCCTGCACTACAACTTCCCCGGCTTCGCCACTGGTGAAGCCAAGGCTGCCCGTAGCACTTCACGTCGTGAAATCGGCCACGGCAACCTCGCTGAGCGCGCCCTGAAAACGATGGTGCCCCACGATGAGACCATGCCTTACACGGTCCGTATCGTGAGCGACATCCTCGAATCCAACGGTTCCTCCTCCATGGCCTCCGTTTGCGGTGGCTGCTTGGCCCTGATGGACGCCGGCGTGCCGATGCGCAAGCCCGTTGCTGGCGTTGCCATGGGCATGATCTCCGACAGCGAGACCGGAAAATATGCTATCCTGACTGACATCCTTGGCGATGAGGACCACCTCGGCGACATGGACTTCAAGGTCACGGGTACCCGCGACGGCATCACCGCCTGCCAAATGGACATCAAGGTCGACGGCCTCAGCTACGAGGTCCTCACCGAAGCCCTCGAACAGGCCCGCCAAGGTCGTCTGCACATCCTCGACGAGATGGCCAAAACCATCAGCGAGCCTCGTGCCGACTACAAGGAGATCGTCCCTCGCATCGAGAAGATGTTCATCCCGAAAGACTTCATCGGTGCCGTTATCGGCCCCGGCGGAAAAGTCATCCAAGAGCTCCAAAAGGTCACCAACACCGTCATCACCATCACCGAGGACGAAGAAAAAGGTATTGTGGAGATCGCTTCGCAGAACAAGGCCGACATCGAAGCCTGCAAGGCCAAGATTCGTGGCATCGTCGCTGTGCCTGAAGTCGGTGAAGTGTATCACGGCAAGGTCGTCTCCATCATGGCTTTCGGTGCCTTCGTGGAGATCCTGCCCAACAAGGACGGCCTACTGCACATCTCCGAGATTGGCTGGGAGCGCTACAACACTATGGAAGAAACCGGCCTGAAGGAAGGTGACGAGATCGACGTCAAATTGATTGAGATCGACAGCAAGACCGGCAAACTCCGCCTGTCACGCAGAGAGTTGCTGCCCAAACCGGAAGGCTATGTGGAGAAGAAAGGCGGCAACGGTCCTCGCCCGAACAATGGTCCTCGCCCCAATAAAGGCGAAGGTGGCAACCACGGCGGTGGCAACCGAGGTGGCGGTCACGGCCACGGTGGACATGGCAATGGCGGCAACCACAAGAACTAATTTTTTTGGTTAACCAACACGTTATAAATGAGGCAGTTAAAGATTACGAAGCAGGTTACGAACCGTGAGACCGCGTCTCTCGACAAGTACCTGCAAGAGATTGGTAAGGTTGAACTGATTTCCGCCGAAGAAGAGGTGGAATTGGCACAACGTATCAAGCAAGGCGACAAAGTTGCATTGGAAAAGCTTACCAAAGCCAACCTGCGATTCGTCGTCTCCGTATCAAAACAGTATCAGAACCAAGGCCTTAGTCTTCCCGACTTAATCAACGAAGGTAACTTGGGTCTGATAAAAGCCGCACAACGTTTCGACGAGACCAGAGGTTTCAAATTCATCTCCTACGCCGTGTGGTGGATTCGTCAATCCATCCTTCAGGCACTGGCCGAACAATCGCGTATTGTCCGTCTCCCTCTGAACAAAATCGGTTCCATCAACAAAATCAACAAAGCTTACGCTAAGCTGGAGCAAGAGTATGAGCGTGAACCCAATGCAGAGGAAATTGCCGAGGTGCTGGAAATCACGGAGGCCGAGGTGAAAGAGTCGATGAAGAATGCCGGACGTCACATCTCGATGGACGCCCCGCTGATCCAAGACGAAGACAACACCATGTACGACGTCTTGAAGAGCGAAGAGGCTCCTACTCCAGAGACGGAACTTCTGTACGAGTCGTTACGCAAGGAAATTGACCGAGCCATCTCCACGCTGACACCGCGTGAGGCCGATGTGGTCCGTCTTTACTTCGGACTTAATGGCAGTCACCCGATGACCCTCGAGGAGATTGGAGAAAAATTCGACTTGACGCGTGAACGTGTGCGTCAAATTAAGGAAAAGGCCATTCGTAGGTTGAAACACACGAGCAGAAGCAAGATCCTTAAGAGTTATCTCGGTTAAGATCTTTGGATTTTTAAAAAAGCCCTTCGGAAACGGAGGGCTTTTTTGTTTGTTATGTTATATCAGTTAGTTCTGTGACGCGGAGCGTACTGGACGGACAGAAAGTCCAAGACTTCTTTCAACGCTTTGGATTTGACAAGAACTCCAGCCAAAATAAAAACACCATGCATAGTCTGGGCCAGTGAGAAAGTCCACATACGAACTTGACCAATAATCGCCAGAAAAGGTACGACTTTCAACTGGACCATATATCCAATCTGCACATGGCAGGAACAGACAATTGCCATTATTAGCGGTAAAAAGCCAACCCTCAACTCCGTTTAAAATTGAAAACTCATTATCCGTATTTGAATACAATTCACCCCATTCCTCCCTCGTCGGAGTCCTCCATCCCACACCCCAATGAACTGTAGCAGCATCGTCAACAGGTTCCAATATTGTCAGATAATCAGTAAAACCATTTACCCCATAAACGGAGTCATTGCAATACTTAGTAAGTTTGTCTCTCCCTCCATCACAATAATTGTAAGTACTCCAATAATAAATAGATTTAGATTGAATCTCACCCCATGCAAAATAATCACCATAATCCTCTGGCTTTTCAGCACCAACATTGCAGGTAGCCCACAAGATACCGCTTGGCAGGCCAAGATCAACATACTCATGACCATTATAAGTATTGCCTCCATTATCTCCTCCCCCGTTATTTGGGTCATTTTCTGGTTTGCATCCTGCGGCAAACACCATCGCCGCCATCAGTATTATGGCTGCTATAGCCTTCATGAACTTTTTCATTTTTGAATTGTTTTTAGATGACAAGGTAAAAATAGGAATAATTCATGAATAAAACAAACTTTGTCAGCCGATTGCGACCATGTTCTGTTTTGCCATGACAACTGGACCTAATGTTTAAATTCAGATGTTGATGGAATACACTTTCTTTACGTTTTGGTATTAGGTGCCGAGTTTGATGTGTTCGGTGATGGTTTTGGCCACTCCATAAAGGACGTGTTGGAGGAAATAGAGTTCGGTGGTCTGTTAGTGATCATGGTCTTTTTTTGTGTTAATGGTGCCAAATTCCCATTAGCCTTCCTCAGGGTGTGTATTTCATTTCCTTGGATGGCATAACGCAGAAAGTCGTGGTGGAATAACATCCATCAAGTCATCTGAAAAAAACCGACGGAAACCCGTCGGTTTTTTTTGCTCATGCTCCACCTCCTCGATACGACAGCAGGCCCTATTTTTATGCAAATTCATACTGCAAGATACACACGTTGAGTGCGCACTCCAGTTTATAGATGGTTTCAAGGGATAGGTTCTCCTCCCCTTTTAACAGGCGTGAAATATATTGGGGAGAACAGCCCATCCGTTCCGCGACTTCCTGCCGTGAAAGGTTTTGTTGTTTCATCGCCATGGCAATTTTAATGGCGATTCTGCGGGAATACTGTAGCCATCCGTCTGCTTTGGCACGACGGCGTTTTTCTTCCTCTTCGCGCCATTTGGATGGTTGGTCCGATTGGTATCGGCTCAAACGTTCAATTGCATCTTCTTGTGTCATGGTTCAATCTCTTTTTGGTAATCTGTAAAACTATCATCGTCAAACACCCGCTCACGAATCAGAAAATTCCTTACTTTCTCCATTTTCCCCAATTCTTGTAAAGTATGCTCCCTTTCCTGCATGGTATGTGTTAACTTGATAGCGCCGCCAGTGATAATGTAAACGCCCACATTTAATTTGATGGCATATAAACGGAGCCAACTACGGCGGTTTGGACGGCCTTTCTCTTTTCCAAGCAGCATCTCGCTTGACCTACTGTTCTCAAGCGGTCGGAAGAAATGGTCGAGGTTGGCATCGGGCGAAATGTCCATAATGATACAAGCCAACTCATCACGGTCTTCCATAGTTTGATAAATGGCATCTTCGACATTGGTAATTCTGAAATAGGCTATCAGATCGTCAAGGTTCTGGGTAAAGAAATCAGCGAGCCACAACGCATCGCTCCATTGAGACATTACCTTTTCCAATGCGTTCTCTCTATCGTTATCAAAACGGACTGCCCATAAACGGCCATCTTCAATAATTTTATCAAATGTCATGATACTGCTTGTTTAGTTATTAGGCTGCAAATATAAGAATGATTTTTGACTTACGCAACTTATAAGTTTCATTTTTTGCAAAAAAATAGGGTTGTCAACAATGTGACAGCCCTACTGGTGGTAACAGAAGAGATAATGGATTATAATGGATTACTGAACGGAATGGACCAAGCGCACGGAGAAACCGTAGTAACCATAGTAGGAGTTCTGGTTCGGACCTATGAGCCCCACGGAGTACGCGCCGCTATTAAAATCGCAAGAGGCCGACCAGTAAGAGCCGGAGGAACCGAAATCACTGACCGCAATTCCTGTGCGGTAACCCGCAGCCGGCAGGAAGACCGCACCATGCAGTTCCAGATTGCTCCACTGCGATGCCGTGATGACATTGCTGCTGAAGCCGGCACTGCTATTGTTGGTGTCGTTCAAAGTATAATATGAGGTGTTCCAGTTATCGGGCAGCAGTATCACACCGTTCACCTCATTTACTATGGCCCTGGCATAACGGATACCAGAATTGGTCTCACGAGTGTTGAAGATATACGCCCATTCATCGATAGTCAGTGTACGCCACTGGTTGGGCTGGTTGCCGCCATTACTGATAGGATTGTAACCCCAATCGGCCTGGCCGGTTTGGCTGTTGAGGTTATACCAATGATTGCCGTAGGCATAGTAGTCACCAATATTACAGTTGACACTCCAAGGTTGGTAGCAGACAGCTCCATGGTTATTGCCGCTGGTGCCCCAGCCGAAGAGGTCACGATCCACATTTTCATCATCGCTATTTTGTCCTGTCGTCTTGCCAAGGTAATCCCACTGATGCTCGGCAAACTTCCAATATGGTGTTGTAACACTGCCGATATATTGAAGGTTGCCTTGGGAGAAATAGACTTGGATGCCATATGCGTTGATAGAAAACTTGCCATCAATGGCTCCTGTAGGGGCATTATTCTGAGATCCAGTACCATTCTCGATAGTTAAACTCACCAAACGCACGGAGAACCCGAAGCAGCGGCTTCCCTCGTCCTGCGGATTCAAGGACGAATCTTTGATTGATACAATGTACTCGCTGCTAGTACCAAGGCGGGAGGACGAACAGTAGTAGCCATTGTAATAGCCATTGGAACCGACATCGTCGACCCCATACGAATAGCGAAGGCTTGCTGCCGGCAGGAAGACCGCACCATGCAGTTCCAGATTGCTCCACTGCGATGACGTGATGACATTGCTGCTGAAGCTGGCACTGCTGTTGTTGGTTTCGTTCAACGTATAATATGAGGTATTCCAGTTGTCAGGCAGCAGTATCACACCGTTCACCTCATTCACTAGTGCCTTGGCATATCGGATGCCGGAGTTGGTTTCACGGGTTTCGAACACATACACCCACTCCTCTCTTGTCAACGTACGCCACTGGTTGGGCTGGTTGCCTCCGTTGCTGATGGGATTGTAGCCCCAATCGGCTTGGGCAGTTTGGCTGTAAAGGTTACACAGCTCGTTGCCGTATGCATAATAGTCGCTACAATCAGTGCTGATGTTCCATGGTTGGTAGCAGACAGCTCCATGGTTATAGCCGTTGGTACCCCAGCCGAAAAGGTCGCGGTCGACATTTTCATCACTGCTATTTTGTCCCGTCGTCGTGCCAAGAACATCCCACTGGTGTTCGGCAAACTTCCAGTAAGGCGTGGTAGCACTGCCAATATATTGCAGGTTGCCCTGCGAAAAATACACTTGGTCACCATTGGAATTGATGGAAAAATTGCCATTAATGGCACCCGTTGGAGGCGTGGTTGGGGCTGACTGACCCGAAAGGACTGCCCGCACAGATTGACCATAGCAGCGGGAGCCGTCGAAGTACATGTCGCAGTAGGCCGAATAGAAGTAGTAGTTCCACGCGTCGTGCGGGTATTCCTCATAGAGGGAACTCGACCAGTAGTAGCCGTAGCTGCCTGTGTAGTTGAGACTGCTACCGCTGCGGGAGCCAGCAGCAGGCAGGAAGAGACTATTACCGTTGGACGCAGTGAAAAGTCTGCCGTTTACACCATTCTGTGTTGTCCAAGTATGAGTAGTGTTTTGATAAAGCTCTTGCCATTCTTCTTTGGTAGGCATGCGCCAGCCACTGCCCCAGTTGGCCGTAGCTGCATCGTCCTCGGGCAGCAGGGTGGTCAGGTCGTCGGTGAAATCATTGGAACTGTAATAGGAGTTGCTGCAATACTTGGTTATCGTGGTAGAGCTACCGTTACAATACTGGTAGGTGCTCCAGTCGTAGTAATCCTTTGGCGCAGTCTCACCCCAGGCGAAATAGTCGCCGTAGTCTTCAGGGTTATCAGCTCCCACATTGCAGGTGGCCCACAGCAGACCGCTCGGCAGGCCAAGATCAACGTAGGCGTGGTCAACAATAGTTGGTATTTCAAAATTCGCCACCAGATTCCTGTTCCCAACAACGGTGAAAGTATAGGTGGCATCTGTCGAAACCACTTCGCCGTTCTCCGTCCAATTAGTAAAAACATAGCCGCTGTTGGCAGTAGCCGTTACCGTACAGTTTTGACCTTGCCCATGAATACCGCCGCCTGAAACATTTCCGCCATCGATCGGACTGGCTGAAACACTAATCGTATAACTCTGCACGTTTTGACCAGAACGCACCGCCCGGACAGAATGTCCATAGTCGCGGCTGTGGTATTCCGTTTGGTAATTGCCTGAACCGAAGGTGAAACAACACGCGCTATTCGGGTAGCTCATGCTGAGCGAACTCGACCAGTAGCCACCGTAGCTGCCTGCGTAGTTGAGACTGCTACCGCTGCGTAAGCCAGCAGCGGGCAGGAAGAGACTGTTACCGTTGGAGGCCGTGAAGAGTCTCCCACTCACACCGTTCTGGGTTGTCCAGGTCACGTTCGTATTGTTGTAAAGTTCTTCAAATTCCTCTTTGGTGGGCATGCGCCACACGTTGCCCCAATTCGCTGTGGCTGCATCGTCCTCGGGCAGCAAGGTGGTCAGGTTGTCGGTGAAGCCGTTGTAGCCATAGCTGGATTTGCTGCAATACTTGGTGAGGGTATTGTAGCTGCCGTTGCAGTACTGGTAGGTACTCCAAACATAGGTGCTCTTGGGCTGGGTCTCGCCCCAGGCAAAGTAGTCGCCGTATTCCTCGGGGGCATTGGCACCAATGTTGCAGGTGGCCCACAAAGTGCCGCTCGGCAAACCTAAATCAACGTACTCATGGTTTTCGATTTCAGTGGTAAAGCTTTGATCCTCACCATAGGCAAGGCCTTCGTCAGAAACAGCGTATGCACGCACATGATAAGTGGTGTTGGAAGTCAAGTTCTCCAATACGCTATTGAAACTGCCAGCTCCCATAACCTCAAAAGTATGATTGCCTTCGATATCAGGATTCGGTTCTGTTCCCCAACACACGCCACGCAAGAACACATGACCGCCATCGGCTACCGTCACCGCAACTCCTACTACTACTGTCGTTGTGGTAATATCCGTCGGCTCGCCGGTGGTCACAATGATTGAGCTATTCCCCGCGAAAGAGATACTCACCGGCTCGTTGCGCATCGAGGTGTACATATAGCCCAGACCAGGGGTGAATTGACTCAGGCTCCCCCTCCACTGTCCATTCATATAGGTGGCCGTACCGTTGTTCAATGATTTGATCTTGTCACCATTCACGGGGACAAAATTACCCAAGGCCGTGGTGATATCCATGGGCTCGGTCTGGTAATAGCCTATCCACGTGGTTCCCGGATTCAGGGTGATGGTCACCTCCTGGGCTTTCACCCCCACACCTGCCGCCAACATGGCGAACAAGCAAATAAAGAAAATAGAAGTATTTCTCATAAAAATATATTAAATAATATCATATTTGGATTCGTCTTTCACAACTAACAGCACAAAAGTAGGAAGTATTTGGAAAGAAAACAATTATTAGAATAAAAAACTATAGACATAAAGTTTGAAAACAGTTTTTTTATTACATTTGCAACAAGAAAAAACTTTCAACTCTCCACTATGAAAATGCTCGCCCCTTCCCTGCTCTCAGCAGATTTCCTCAATCTTGGAAAGGATATCGACATGGTCAACCGCAGCGAGGCCGACTGGTTCCACTGCGATGTGATGGACGGACGCTTCGTGCCCAACATTTCATTCGGCATCCCCGTGGTGCAAGCCATCAGCCAATTGGCTGAAAAACCCCTCGACGTCCATCTGATGATTGTGGAGCCCGAGAAATATTTCGAAGCCTTCGTGAAGGCCGGTGCCGACATCATCACTTTCCACTACGAGGCCAGCACCCATATCCACCGTGCCGTGCAACAGCTCAAAGCCCTCGGCGTGAAAGCAGGCGTAGTGCTCAACCCCCATACGCCCGTGGCCGTGCTGGAAGACATCGTCGGCGACCTCGATTTAGTTTTGCTGATGAGCGTTAACCCAGGTTTCGGCGGACAACAATTCATCGAGCGCACCTTCGGGAAGATCCGCAGGCTGAAGGCGATGATCGAAGACCAAGGCTTGCATACCCTCATCGAAGTCGATGGTGGGGTGAATCTCCAAAACGCCTCCGCATTATACGAAGCTGGAGCCGACATTTTAGTAGCCGGCAACGCGGTGTTCAAATCCGACAACCCTGAGGAGACGATTAGGAAAATGAGGAGTGAAAAGTGAAAAGTGAACAATTCAACAATTCAACAAATAACGCTATGAACGAATCCATCTTAAAACTCGCCCCTGCGGGCATGTGGAAGGAATTCCAAGGCATCCTCGGCGTGCCGCGTCCTTCCAAGAAAGAAGGCAAAATGGTCGAATACCTTGAAAAATGGGCCAAAGACCATAAAGTAAAATACGTGAAAGAGAAATGCGGCAACATCATCATGACCGTACCAGCCACCAAAGGCATGGAAGACCGCAAGATGATCGCCCTCCAGGCCCACATGGACATGGTGTGCGAGAAAAACGGCGACAAGGTCCACGACTTTGAGAAAGACCCCATCGAGGCCGTCATCAAAGGCGAATGGCTGCATGCCAACGGCACTACCCTCGGTGCTGACGACGGCATCGGCGTCGCTGCCGCACTGGCCATCATCGCCGACCCGAAGGTCAAACACGGTCCGCTGGAGTGCATCTTCACCGTTGACGAAGAAACAGGCCTCACCGGTGCCATGGCCCTCGACCCGAAACACATGAAGAGCCGTATCCTACTCAACCTCGACTCCGAAGACGAAGGTGAAATCTTCATCGGCTGCGCCGGTGGCATGGACACCATCGTGAAGATGTGGTACGAGCTGGAGCCTGCCCCGGAAGAAGCTACCGCCTACCGTGTCACCGTGAAAGGTCTCAAAGGCGGTCACAGCGGCGATGACATCAACAAAAACCTGGCCAACGCCAACAAACTGCTGACCCGTATCCTCTTTGAAGCCACTAGCCGTTATGACTTTGCCCTCTATGACTTCCAAGGCGGCAACCTGCGCAACGCCATCGCCCGTGAAGCCACTGCCGTGGGTTATCTGCCCAACGACTGCTGCGATGACTTCATTAAATACTGCAAGGAGATGGAAGCCAACTTCAAGAACGAGTACCAAGTGGCCGATCCAGGTATCACCGTGGTGGTTGAGAAGGCTGAGATCCAACCCGACGTAGTCATCGACGAGATGTCACAGTTCGAGCTGCTCAATGCCCTCTACGCCTGCCCGCACGGCGTGATCGAGTGGTCGCAAACCATCCCGAACTTCGTGGAAACCTCTACCAACCTCGCTTCCTGCAAGAAGAGAGAAGGCTACTTCTTCATCCAGACCTCACAGCGCAGCTCCATCGACTCGGCCAAGGTGAACGTCGCCAACATGGTGGAGGCGGTCTTCAACCTGGCAGGTGCCGACGTGGAACACACCGACGGCTATCCAGGCTGGACGCCCAACCCCAAGTCGAAGATCTGCGACATCGCCGTGAAAGTCTACAAGAAACGCTTCGGCAAAGACCCGAAAGTGCGCGCCATCCACGCTGGATTGGAATGCGGCCTCATCGGCGACAAGATCAAAGGCATGGACATGATCAGTTTCGGCCCGACCCTCCGCGGCGTCCACAGCCCCGACGAACGACTCGAGATCAAGACTGCCCAGATGTTCTGGGACTTCCTCTGCGATATTCTTAAGAATGCACCAAAGTAAGAAGACAGAAATCAGAAGACGGAAGTCAACGTCTGAAAGGGCAATCGACATTACAGGAGGCACATGGGTTGCCTCCTGTTTTCTTTTTACCCTCACAGCAAGAACCACTTTTGCCTTTGCGTAATGCTACGACAGCCAGCACGACAAGTCCCAGCACGACAAGCAATACGATAGCGGTAGCAAGGTTCATCCGATGACGGCATTAGCAATGAGATAGGCAATCCAGGCAATAACCCAAGCCACCACACATTGGAAGAGGATAATGAAGAACATCCATCGGGTACCTAATTCACGACGGATGGCGGCCACGGCGGCTACACAAGGGGTGTAGAGCAGGCAGAAGACAAGCATCGAAATGGAAGTGACCGTGGTGAACAAGGGCATGGCATTCAACACCTCGAGGGTGGCCACCACGCTCTCCTTGGCCATGAAGCCGCTGATCAAAGCGGTGACAATCTGCCAATTACCCAACCCAATGGGTCGGAATACCGGGGCAATCCAGCCCGCCACACGAGCCAACATACTGCCCTCGCCGTTTTCCACCATCTGAAAATGGAAGTCGAAAGTTTGCAAGAACCAAATCACCAAAGTGGCCAAGAAGATGACCGTGAACGCACGCTGCACGAAGTCCTTGGTCTTGTCCCACAACAGGTGAGCAACATTTTTTGCACTCGGCAATCGGTAGTTGGGCAGCTCCATCACAAAGGGCGACACATCAACGTTCTTTTTGAACAGTTTGGTTACCAAGGCTGTGACGATGCCAACAAAGATACCTAATAAATAAAGGCAGATGAGCACCACACCACCGCGGCCAGGGAAGAACATGCTGGTGAAGAACCCGTAAATCGGGATCTTGGCCGAGCAGCTCATAAATGGCGTCAGGAGGATGGTACGCCAACGGTCGTGGGTGGAATGCAAGGTACGTGAGGCCATCACGGCAGGCACCGTGCAACCGAAACCAATCAACATCGGCACAATACTATGACCCGTAAGGCCCAACTTACGTAGGAAACTGTCACTGACAAATGCCACTCGGGCCATATAGCCGCTGTCTTCCAGCAAACTCAAAAAGAAGAACAGCAGGATGATAATAGGGACAAAACTCAACACACTGCCCACGCCACCAAAGATGCCGTCGACCACCAGAGACTGCACGGCGGGGTTGACGTTCCAACGGGCAAGCGCCTCACCACATACCCCTGCCAGCCAAGTGATGCCCTGGTCGAGCCAATCCTGCAAGGGCGCACCCAAAAGGTCGATTGACAAGTAGATGACTGCCACCATCACCAAAACAAAAATCGGAATGGCGGTCCACTTGCCCGTAAGGATGCGGTCGATACGGCGGCTGCGTTGGTATTCCTTACTCTCCTTTGGCTTGACCACGGTTTGTTGGCAGAGTCGTTTGATAAAGGTGAAACGCATCTCGGCCATCGCTGCAGCACGGTCAAGACCCCGCTCCTCCTCCATCTGTACAATCAAATGTTCCAAGGTCTCCTTCTCATTCTGGGAAAGCTTCAAAGCCTCCATCACCATTCCATCACCTTCGATGAGCTTGGAGGCGGCAAAACGAACGGGAATGTCAGCCCGTTGGGCATGATCTTCAATCAAATGCATGATGCTGTGCAGGCAACGGTGTACAGCACCACCATGATCGTCCTTGTCGCAGAAATCCTGACGAACCGGTGCTTCCTGATATTGTGCGATATGGATGGCATGTTCCACCAACTCGGTGACACCCTCGTTTTTGGAGGCCGCGATCGGCACCACCGGCAAACCCAAGATCTTTTCCATTTCGTTCACCAAAATGGTACCGCCATTGTTGCGCACCTCATCCATCATATTGAGGGCCAGCACCATGGGAACACCCAATTCCATCAGTTGCATGGTCAAATAGAGGTTACGCTCGATATTGTTGGCATCCACAATGTTGATGATGGCCTTAGGCTTTTCCTCAATGATGAACTGCCTTGAGACAATCTCCTCGGCGGTATAGGGCGACAACGAATAGATGCCGGGAAGGTCGGTCACGGAGGTCTCGGGATGTCCTTTGATGACGCCATCCTTACGGTCGACGGTCACACCTGGAAAATTGCCCACATGCTGGTTGGCGCCCGTCAGCTGGTTGAACAAGGTGGTTTTGCCGCAATTCTGTTGCCCAGCAAGAGCAAAAGTCAGTTTGGTGCCCTTGGGCAAGGGTGTCTCGTGATCCTTGTCATGATACACCCCTTCCTCACCCAGTCCAGGGTGGGCGTTATGGTCATGAAGTGCGGTGATATACAATTTGTTGGGATCCATCGGATTGGCGGCAGGCTCCTCCGCACAGGGCTCCACTCCGATCAGTTGGGCATCGGCGATACGCAAGGTGAGCGAATAGCCATGGATGAGCACCTCCATCGGGTCTCCTAAGGGGGCATATTTCACCAATTTGACGACGGCATCGGGGATGACACCCATATCAAGGAAATGTTGACGGCGCGAACCTTCTCCTCCAACAGTTTTAATGACGGCGGAATGACCTATTTCGAGTTTATCAAGCGTTATCATACACGATTAATCTTTTATTCCGCAAAATTACGCCGTTTCCCTTCAGCTTATCATACCTATTAATGAGGGTATCTGTCAGAAACCCTCACCATTTGTTGGGAACATCATGGATAAAAACAGATTCGGAGTGTTCACGTGTGATGTAACGCAGCGTCACCAAGGGAAGCTGCTGAGTTTCAGGGTTAACCTCGCAGAGGAAATACACCTTGCTATCTTCTTCGTCAAGTTCCGCAAGACCTTCAACAACGACTTCCTCCAATTTATTGTAATTGGCATCCACCACACAGGCAGTTTCTCCGAAATCGTAAAACAGACGTTGTCCAGGCTTGACAGCACAAGGGAACATCACCAGTCCTTGGGAAGTACTGACCATGGGATTGAGTATTTCCACCTCGCCTTCTACCAGAATTCGGAGTCCAAAACCTCCTCCTTTTTCCGCATCCCAAGTCCAAGTCTCACTCCGAAGCACTCCAGGCTCAACTTCCTCCAAATGACAAGGATAACGACGAGAGGTACTCTGGGAATACAACTTATAGCCTGTACTATCTTCCTCCAAATGCCAATCAAGATAAGGATCTAGCAGCAACTGTTTCTGTCGTTCAGTAAGTTCACCAGCACGCAACAACCTATTCCAACGCTTCATGGTCGCCAACATATCGTCCAGCATACCATGACTCTTCATGGCCTTCGGGTCGATCACTAAGCCGTAACCCACACCGAAACACGCTGCCTTTGAGAGCATCCATTCCAGCTCCTCCATAGTCGTACCCATCCGACGTTTATCCGTGGCGCGAATCACGAACAAGCCCAACGACGATAAGTTATCCCCTTCCTTCTCCCAACGTTCCCCATGACTCACTCGAATCGACTCGTCAATCAATTCTTGATTTACCTCACCCTGATAGAGTTTCACTGGGAAAAACTGCAGTTTGTTATCCAGGCTCTGACGGACCATTTCTCGAAGTTCACCTTCAGGCTCCACAAACTGTTCCGGTGAGTCCCAAATCCTATAGGCTTCAGCATCGATATCATGTGCCGATGCCTTGGTTCCAAAGGCTCCTCGGGTACAACGGTGAATCAATGTCAATTCGCCAGAGAACTCCAACGTGGAATAGGAGATGAGCTCATCATCGATCATAATCAGGTTCAAAGTGGAAGGCGTCTTCAGTTCTTCATTACGGCGCATCACTATCGTGGTCTCCTCCGCCGATAGGGCGCTATACAATTGCAATTGGCTTCCCTTACGATATTGGTTCAGGTATTCCGAGGAGAAGAAAGGGTCGTCAGTACCCACGGCATTCTCTTGAACCCAGACACCCAGTTGCACACCGGCATCTTCCGCTGCCGTGACCATCTGCTCCACGGAGCGATTTCCACGGGGTGCAAACGATTCATTCCATTCATAATGGCCATAAGTCGAGAACGGCGTTTTTTGTATCAAGATATCAAATCCTCCCTTATGGCAGATTTCCACCATTTTACCAAGTTCATTCTCCGAAAAATCCGCCAACACGTAAGGCTCGCTCACCTGAGCACTGAGACCGAAAGCCAGTGCTAATAACAACAAAAGGGTGTTAAATCGTTTCATTTTTGACTAAATATGCTGCAAAAATATTACTTTTGCATGAATAATACAAGAATTCCCATGAACTGGAACGACCTTCTCTCCACCCACCGTTATGCCTCGCCCCACAAAAGTGTCGACATACGAAGTTCTTTTCAACGCGACTACGACCGCATCGTCTTTTCCAGTGCTTTCAGGAGGCTACAGAATAAAACCCAAGTGTTCCCACTCCCTGGAAGCCAAATGGTTCACAACCGTCTGACACACAGCCTTGAAGTGGCCAGTGTCGGTCGATCCATAGCCTGCCGAACGGTTCAAAAACTCATCACAAAACATCCCGATTTGAAGGAGCGTCAGTCTGATATCGAGACCATTGTCTCCACTGTATGCCTCGCCCACGACCTAGGCAATCCTCCCTTTGGTCACTCCGGTGAAGACACCCTCAGCAGTTTCTTCAAAGACGG
Source organism: uncultured Bacteroidales bacterium (assembly GCA_946184615.1). Taxonomy (GTDB): domain Bacteria; phylum Bacteroidota; class Bacteroidia; order Bacteroidales; family F082; genus Limimorpha. The sequence continues at coordinate 48,688 of CAMHFN010000003.1, read as the reverse complement.
GAAAGGAAAAGAACTTCAAAATACCATGTTGCCCGAACAGTGGAGCGACTTGATTTCGTTTGAAGGCAATGCCAACGCCTTTCACCTGCTGACCTGCCAGTTCCACGGACGACGCCCTGGAGGACTTTCGCTGACGGCAGCAACATTGGCTTCTTTGATAAAATACCCCTACCCTTCTTACAACAACGGAGGCAGAAAAAAGTACAACGTGTTTTATTCTGACCTGGAAGTGTTCGAAGCGACTATGGAAAAATGCGGCATACCGAAAATCGATGACCGACACAACGTGTATGCAAGACATCCACTTTCCTACATGATGGAAGCCTCCGACGACATCTGTTACCTGATTCTCGACATGGAGGATGCCCAAAAACGCGGTATCATCAGTACCGAAGCCGCTGAACAGGCCTTCCTTTCCTTTTTTGACACGAAAAGAGACTCCAACTTCTTCCAACATAAAGAAGAGGTTTACCGTGAGGTGACCGACCAAAACGAGCGCATGGCCTTCCTGCGTGCCACCCTAATCAACAAGCTGGTCAACCATGCCAGCGACATCTTTGTGGCTCATTATGAAGAAATTATGGAAGGATGTTTCAAAGATAGTTTGATCTCTTATCTGCCTGAACATGAGGAAAATGCCTTAAAACAATGTCGCAAACAGTCCATAAAGGACATCTACCGCCATCCCTCGGTAGTGAAGATTGAGTTAACCGGATTCAATGTGATTGGAACCCTATTGGAAGAATTTGTCGGAGCAATACTGGAACCCGAAAAGGCCTATCACAAAAAACTGTTGAGCCTGATACCCGAGCAGTTTACCCCGCTACGCCAAGAAATGTATTACAAGGTGCAATCCGTGTTGGATTTCATCTCCAACATGACCGACCTTTACGCCGTACAACTCTATAAAGACCTGAGAGGAATCGATTAGAAATTGAAAGTTTTCAATTTTCAACTATCCCTTAGGCTCTGTCTAGCGTAGGGGGTCAAATCTTGTGAGGCGAATTCACCTCTCAAATACTTGAAATAGCCTGCCACAGCCACCATAGCGGCGTTGTCGGTACTATAGCTGAGACGAGGGATGAACACTTTCCAATGGTATTTCTCACCCATAGCGAGCATGGCGTCATGCAGGCCGCTGTTGGCACTCACACCTCCTGCAATGGCTACTGTCTTAATCCCTGTCTGCTTGCTGGCCTTGACCAACTTGCTCATCAAAATATCAATGATGGTTTTCTGTACCGAAGCACAGAGGTCTTCTTTGTTCTCCTCGATAAAATTCGGATTCAGTTTCAGTTGGTCACGAACGGTATATAAGATACTGGTTTTCAGACCGCTAAAACTATAATCCAATCCAGGAATCTGAGGCTTGGCAAAACTGAAAGCTTCTGGATTGCCGATTTTGGCCAGTTTGTCGATAACAGGACCACCCGGGTAAGGCAGACCTAGGATCTTGGCCGTTTTGTCAAAAGCCTCTCCTGCGGCATCATCAATGGTTTTGCCAATGACCTCCATGTCAAAATAATCCTTCACCACCACAATCTGAGTATGTCCTCCCGAGACGGTAAGACACAGGAACGGGAAATCAGGCACTTCGGTATGGGTGGCATCCGTGGCAAAATGCACCAGAATATGGGCATTCATGTGATCAACCTCGACCATGGGGATGTTCAAAGTCTGCGCAAAAGCCTTTGCAAATGAGGTTCCTACCAAAAGAGATCCTAAAAGTCCAGGTCCTCGTGTAAAAGCAATTGCAGCGATTTGATTTTTTTGTATCTTTGCATCCTTTAAGGCCGTGTCGATGACGGGTATGATATTCTGTTGGTGCGCGCGCGAGGCCAATTCGGGGACAACGCCCCCGTACTTCTCGTGCACCTTTTGACTGGCGATGACATTGGAGAGCACACACGTGCCTTGAAGAACAGCGGCGGAAGTGTCGTCACACGATGACTCGATGCCTAAAATGTATTCGTTCATGAACTGAGATTTGGAGGCTCAAAATTATTAAAAAAAAGATTATCCATAGCATCCTTGTGATTATCGTGGTGTTCATTTCGTTCATCATGAGTATCTTTGTAGCCATCCAAGATCCTATTATTCAGAAGTTTGCTATCCGAATTGCAGGTGGATACATTTCTCAAAAAACCGGTGCCGAAGTACAGATTGGACGACTATACATCTCCCCCAACTTCACCATTCACATCGACCAGTTTTCAGTTAAAGACCTCCAAAAAAACGATATTCTTAACGTAGAAGAACTCCGGGTACGCCCCATCATGGAAGACCTCATCCATGGAGAGATCCACATCGGTCTCGTGGAACTCAATGAAGCGCATGCCAACCTCATCACTTATGAAGGCGAAGACCACATGAATTTTCAGTTTCTCATCGATGCCTTTGCCACCGACAAAGAAAAAGACCCCAATAGCAACACCGAGATTTACGTTGACCATATCAAACTGAACAACCTCAACTTTCAGTTATGGAATCAAGACAAAGACCAACCGGAGAAGACGGAACAGCACCTAATGGATTATTCCCATTTGGTAGTCGATAGCATCCATCTCGACTTGAAGGACTTGGTGATTCTTAACGACAGCATCATGGCTCGCATCAACCTCTTGACGGCCAAAGAGATCAGTGGTTTTAATCTGCATGAGATGTCCTCTAATGTCAACGTTTCGCCATCGGGCATTTTACTTGACAGTTTACGATTAAAGACTGACCACAGCGACCTTCATCTCGACCTCCACATGCTGTATGATGGATACCAAGCCTTCAGCAGCTTTGTCGACTCGGTTCAATTTGACACCAAAATCTATCCCACCGACATCATGCTCAGCGACTTAGGTCCTTTTACACCCAAACTCTACGAGATGCCGGACTTGATCCATTTCGAGGGATGGATGCGCGGTCCCGTTAAGAATTTCAAAGTGGACAACCTTTGTCTTAACCTAGGTAAGCGCACGCGTTTTGAAGGCAGCATCGCATTACAGCCCATGAATTTGAACGACAAGGTGCAGATGCTCAACATCAAGAAGTTCAACTACGACTATAACGATCTCACCCGGTTTTACCTCCCCATCCCTTCCAAAACCATCCCCTTGCCACCAGCACTTGCTGCATTGGGACATGGCACCATCAACGGTCAGTTCAACGGCTCCATCAACAAGTTCAGCACCACACTCAACGCCACTTCGGAAATTGGCAACGTAAATGTCACTCTTGACAGGCGGTTGGACGAAAACCATAACAATGTTTTTGAGGGGGACATAAGGGCAGATCGTTTCAATGTCGGAACGGTTGCCAACATACCTAACATCGTAGGCACCCTTGACCTTTCGGCCCATGTCATTGCACGCCAGACTCCAAACGGCAATTTCGACCTCGACATCGATGGTTCGGCATACGATGCAGAGATCCTCGGCACTGCACTCAACGAAATCGAACTCAACGGCAGTCTGAAAAACCAGTGCTTTAACGGAAAGATCCACATCGATGGCGAAGACCTGGGGTTTGACTTCAACGGAAGGTTCGATTTCAGCAACCCCCAATCTCTTGGCGGTGATTTCAAGGCCAACATCGCACATGCCGACCTGCATCGTCTCAACCTGGTCAAAAACGACCAAGTCGCTCGCTTGCATGCCTCCATCGTCGCCGATGTCAACAACGTCAACGACTTCAACAAAGCAGAGGGTTCCTTGAAACTCAACGATGTTGTCTTCACCCATAGTAAAGGCGAATTCGTTATGGATGAATTCAAAGCGACCATCGTCAATGACCATTTATTCCAAAAACGCATCAAAGCCAACTGCGACTTCCTCGATTTCGAAATGGCTGGACAGATGGACTTCACCACCCTCGTCACCGCTTTCAAACAATATGTTTACACCTATGTGGAAATTCCCCAATGGACCGAGGAGTTAGAAGCTTTCAATAAACGCAACTTGTCTGCGAACCAAGACTTCTACATAGACATGAAGATTCGGAATCCCAAGCCTATCACCGACTTGCTGATGCCGAGTCTCACCATCGCGAAAAACACCACGTTGAGTGGCACTTTCACCTCCAAATCGAACTCCCTGAACCTCACCTTACGTTCCAACTACGTCAGGTTGAACAACATCAAATTCAACTTCATCGAGTGTAAAAGCATGAGTTCGCCACGGCGTTCTCTTACCAGACTCAACATGATGCAAATCGTCCTCCGCGACTCCACGGCCACCGATTCTACACGAATCAGCCTTGACCGATTCCAGACTGCCATTATTCTTGGAAACGACAGCATCAAAGCCAACATTTCATGGGACGACATCAACAAGGACGATCACAACAAAGCCCAAATTGCCACCTCTTTCGTGCCATCAGCCACCGGTGGACGGTTTAACATTTCCAGTGCTGACATCCTCCTCAACGATACCGTTTGGAACATCCCTCCCGACAACTACGTTGAAATCGACGAAGGCAAAGTGCGCATCCACAATGTGACGCTTCAGAGTCACCAGCAACTTTTGACTGCCGACGGCTACGTTCCAACAAATCCTGGTGACACCCTTTCTGTTGCACTTAGCCAGTTTAACATCGGCACGCTTAACTTCCTATTGGGGAGTTCCGGCATCAATCTCAACGGACTTATCTCAGGCGATGCCTCCGTAAGCGACCTCAATGAAGACCCCACCATTTTCGCCAACCTTGGCATTAAGGACCTAGGGGTCAATGGTCACACCTACGGTGACGCTGTCATTTTCAGTGAATGGGACAATGAGGAAAAAGCGATTGACCTTCGTTTGGGGCTAAACGACCATGGCAAAGAAGTGGTCAACCTCCTCGGATCGTTCTACACCGGGAAAAAAGACGACAATCTGGACTTCAAACTAAACGCCAATGAATTGGATCTTAGCATCTTGTCACCATTCCTCCAAAAAGCCGTGCAGCGACTTCAAGGTTTATGCACCGGGAACGTCGACATCAAAGGATCACTCAACCAACCTGACATCACTGGCTCGCTAAGTGTCCACGATGGCGGCTGCAAAGTCAATTTTCTGAATACCTATTACACTTTCAGCCCGACCATCACCCTCAACGATGGACTTATCAACCTGAACAACTTCTCCCTTACCGACACGTTGGGCAACTCCGCTTTGGTGAGCGGAAGCATTATGCACCACCATCTGAAGGATTTCGTTCTCGACATCAAGCTATACCCAAGAGAATTCCTGGCCCTAGCCACCACCCCCGAACTCAGCCCGTCGTTCTATGGCACCGCCATTGCCAACGGTTTAGTGAAAATCCAAGGTCCCACTGACAATCTCAGCCTTGACATCAAGGCGTTGACAAAGAAAGGCACCTCCATAACCATCCCCCTCGGCGGTAAATCAGGGGTCAAAAAGCATGAGTTCATCACTTTCGTCGACCACAACGCAAAAGTCACCGAAGACGAAGAAGAACAAACCAGCCAGGGACAACGGAAAAAAAGATCTTCCAACCTGAACATCAGTCTCGACATCAACGTCAACAACGATGCCCAGGTAAAGATCAACCTCCCCAACAACCTCGGCACAATGGAGGCCCGTGGCGAAGGCGGCATTAAACTGGGCTTACCTTCCAACAGCAGCATGTCACTCATCGGCGATTATGTCATCCATTCTGGCTCGCTGGCCCTCAACATCCAAGAGATGTTCAAAAAGAATTTTACCCTTGAACCCGGCAGCAGTATCTCATGGACAGGCGATCCCGTCAACGGCACCATCAACGCCACCGGTGTCTACCAAACCAAAGCCGCCCTTAGCTCACTGGGACTTATCGACTCTACCAGCATGAGTTCCAACAACGTCAACGTGGACTGTCTGGTGCGCCTGAAAAACAAACTGCTTAACCCCGACATTACCTTTGGATTGAGATTGCCCAAAGCCAACGAAGACATGCAAATGGCGGTGTTTAATGTTATCGACACCACCAACCAGTCCGAAGTCCTGCTACAAACCGTATACCTTATGCTGTTCAATTCTTTCAACTATGGTGGAGAAAGCAGCGAATACACGGGGTTTATCAGCAACCAATTGAACGACATCATCTCACAATTCACCAATGACATCGACATCAATGTCAACTATAAACCCGGATCTGAAATGAGCAATGAAGAGATGACCGTCGCCATGAAAAAACAATTGTTCAACGACCGTCTTACCATTGAAACCAACTTCGGTGTCATCATCCCCACCTCTACTTACGCCTCCAACTCAACCAATATCGTGGGCGACTTTAACATCAACTATAAAATCACCAAGGACGGACGATGGAGTGGACAAGTCTTCAACCGATCGAACTATAACACCACGTATTACCAGTACACCTACTATAAGATGGCTCCTTATACCCAAGGCATCGGTCTTACCTACAGCAAAAACTTCGATACCTTCAGAGACCTCTTCAGAAAACGCACCAATACTTTGAACCTGCCTAACAGACCTATGATCGACCGCCCCGATAGACCAACAAGCCCAAAGAAAGATGACGATGGCACCAACAAATAAATCCTTTAAAGTGTATCAGGCCTCCGCAGGATCGGGCAAGACCTACACCATCGTAAAAGAATATCTCACACTATGCTTGGGAAGTAAAGCCTCCACCTATAAATACAGGCAGATTCTCGCCATCACCTTCACCAACAAGGCAGCTAACGAGATGAAAGAAAAAATCACCAACCAGCTGCTCGACATCATCAACAGCAACTCCAGCGAGGAGGCCAAAGGCATGGAAAAGGACCTCCTGGGGATCCTGGGCATCGACCGCAACCAGCTCAAAGAAAACGCTAAAGAATTATTTACAAATATCATACATAATTATAGCGATTTTTGCGTATGTACCATTGATGCCTTTGTGCAAAAACTGGCTCGATCGTTTGCGAAAGACCTAAAACTGCCCTCGCAATTCAACGTCAGCATCGACAAGGACGAGGTGGCCGATGCCATCACGGAACGCATTGGAGAGAGAATTGGAGTCGTTGACCCCTACTTGACAACGGTAGTCGAAGACTATAGCGAACTAAAATTCGACAGTGAGAAAAGCCCCAAGGTGGCCAACAACATCTACGACTTTGTCAAAGAGCTTTTTTCCGAAGGTGCTTTCGTGAAAAACGAACAGAATCTGTTTGAGACTGAGGAGAACTACAAAGAAACACGCGAATTCTTACAAGGAAAAATCCATTCATTTGAATCCCAATGCCAACAGTTTGTCAAAGGCTTTGACGGGTTTTTGGCTAAGAATAATCTGGGCAACGACGACTTCAATGGAAAATCAAGAAGCGCTTGCCTGAGTTTTTTCAAGAAACTCAAGAAAAAAGAATACAGCACTATCGGTGACAGCCTCAAAAAGATCATGAACGGTGACGCCAATTGGTATTCCAATGGTTTTCAAAAGCAACGCACTTCTGATTTTGAGCGGTTGTGCCATGAATTCGAGAACGAGTTCCTCAAGTTCGCCCTGCACTACCATGAACATATCGGTTCCTATCTGTTCTACAAAAGCCAACTCAAACAGCTCAGCCTCTATGTGTTACGCTCGAAACTCAAAAGCGAACTAGAAGCCTATATCGGTGAAGAACAGATTGTTTATATTTCCGAATTCAACAAGCGAATCAACGAGGTGATGGGCGACTTCTCCGTGCCTTTCATTTACGAACGGCTCGGCGAACAATTCAAACATGTTTTCATCGATGAATTTCAGGACACCTCAATACTGCAATGGCAAAACCTGCTTCCCTTGATCGACAACACCTTGGCCAACAACCAAATGAGCATGGTCGTCGGCGACGGCAAACAGTCCATCTACCGTTGGCGTAACGGTGAAGTAGGACAAATTGCCAGCCTCCCCTTGATTTACGAAAAGCCCCAAGGAACCTCCTTTGATCTTTTTGAGCAAAATTTAGTCAACAATTTGAATTTCAATAATTTAAAGACCAATTATCGCTCATTGGAAAATGTTATCGACTTCAACAATGACTTTTTTGAGTTTAGCTCCAGTTTCCTGTCGGACGAAAACCGAAAGGTCTATGTTGAAACGAACGAACAATTTCACAAAGAAGTATCTATCAAACAGTTACACCATTACAAGGACAAAGGATTTGTCCAAGTGGAATTGTTCGATCCTGACGAAAGCGACGACGTAATGCTTAGTCGCATCAAGGAACTCATCGAGGATGCACTTGATAAAGGGTTTGCAAAGAGTGACATCACCCTATTGGTTCGTAAAAACAAGACTGGTTCGTTGATTGCCGGGTATCTGAACGCAAACGGTATCGACGTCGTCTCAGCCGAATCCATTTTGTTAAAAACCTCCAACAAAGTACAGCTTGTCATCAGCGCACTGGATTACTTGATTCGCAGCGATAATCCTGCCGTAGTCGCCACGATGCTGTACTATTGGAATGCAGCACATCAGAGCCACTTCGGAGGCGTGGTGGATGGCTTTTTCAAGCAAGCCGACCCAATTGCAAAAGGCACCGTCAGCATGGAAGAGACGCTGGGGTTGGAGCCCCACCTTTTCAAGCAATTGCTTTCCCGATCCTACAGCCTTTACGACCTTTGCGCTGCCATCATAAGGGTCTTTGGCTTCAACATGGTGGGCGATTCCTTCCTCAACTACCTTCTTGAAGCCGTTTACAAATGGCAGTCGGTCAACGAAGCCAGCATCAAAGATTTTCTGGAATACTGGGACAACAAGAAAGATAGTCTTGCCGTCGTCTGTGGTAAGGCCGAAGCCGTTAATATCATGACCATCCACAAGTCGAAAGGGTTGGAATTCAGTGTGGTCATCTGTCCTTTTGTCAACGACAATATCGACGACAGCAAGACCGCCACCCTATGGACTACTCCCCAAGAGTTAGGCTTCGACCCCATTCCAAATATCGAGAAAGTGAAGTTCTCCATCACCAAAGATAGCGCCACATGGTCCAACCAAACCCTGCGTCTTGCTGAAAAAGAGCATGACAAAGTTAGGCTCGACAACCTAAATCTGGATTATGTGGCATTCACACGTGCCGAGCAACGGCTTCATATCCTTTCGTACAAAGAAAAAAAGCTTGAGAGGAGCCCTCTCAATGCCTTTCTGCAAGACCATCCCGCCTCTTATGGTGATCCAAATACCCGTAAAGTGGCATTGAAGAAAAAAGCGGAAAAGGAGGTCAACGAGTTCTTGCACGAATCATCGGCCAGCGAGTGGTTCAACAAGATCAGCATCGACTCCAACCCCAGTATGTTTTGGGCCCATCCCGACGACAAAATGAATCCGATGGAATGGGGCACTTTTATCCACCAAACCCTTTCGGAGGTACAGCACGCCGATGACTTCGACCGTGCCTTGAAGCCCCACCTTGACGCTGGAATTATCGACTCAGCGACAGCCAACATGCTCAAGGAACAATTCCTTCAAATGGCCTCTCTTCCCGTAATCCGTGAGGCTTTCTCCTCTTTAGCTAAAGTTAAAAACGAATGTGAAATCTTACTGTCCAACGGTGACATTTTACGTCCCGACCGCTATGCCGAGCTGCCTGATAAGATCTTCCTATTGGACTATAAGACCGGGAAACCCGAAGCCGAACATCACCGTCAGTTAGGCCATTATCGGGAGGTGCTGAAAAAAATGGTGTCGAAACCCATTGAGGCTTATCTGGTGTACCTTGGCGATACGGTAAAGGTGGTCCCTGTGGGCCAACCCGACTACCAAATGACAATCCATTTCAACTAAAAAACAATACCATGAAAAAACTACTCACCTTCACCCTTTTTCTGTGCTTTGGCCTCGTTGCAACCGCCCAGCAGGAAGCCAAAATGCTCCGTTTCCCCACCATCCACGGAAACGACGTGGTTTTCACCCACGGCGGCGACCTTTACAAAGTCAGCATCCAAGGCGGTGTGGCCCACAAACTGACCCATGACATGGACGGCTACGAAATGTTCGCTCGCTTCTCCCCCGACGGGAAGCATCTGGCATTCACCGGACAATACGATGGCAACACCGAAGTTTATGTCATGCCTTACCCCGAATGCGGCACCCCTACCCGACTCACCTATACTGCTACCCTCAGCCGCGATGATGTGAGCGACCGTATGGGACCCAACAACATGGTGATGGCCTGGCGCGACAACGAAAACATCGTGTTCCGTTCCCGCAAACAAAGTTGGGACGACTTTGTGGGGCAGCTCTTCCTCGCTAACATCGAAGGGGGCATCGCAGAGCAACTCCCTTTGCCCGAAGGTGGCTGGATATCCTATTCTCCCGACGGTAAGAGGATCGCATACAACCGTGTGATGCGTGAGTTCCGCACTTGGAAGTATTATAAAGGGGGCATGGCCGATGACGTTTGGATCTACGACTTCAAGAGCAAAAAGATTGAGAACATCACCAACAATGACGCTCAAGACATCTTCCCCATGTGGGTCGGTGACAAGGTCTATTTCTGCAGTGATCGCGACCGTACGATGAACCTCTTTGTGTATGACCTCAAAACCAAACGGACCACTAAAGTGACCGACTATACTTATTATGACATCAAGTATCCCTCGTTGGGTGACAACGATATCGTTTATGAAAACGGGGGCGAGCTGTTTCGCTATAACCTGAAGGACGGCAAAGTCTACCCCATCCCAGTGCAAATCCTTGACGATGGCAACTCCACCCGGAACAAATATGTGGATTGCAGCAAATACATCAACTCCAGCTCCATCGCTCCCGATGGAAAGCGTGTAGCCTTTGGTGCCCGTGGCGATGTGTGGACCGTACCCGCCAAGTCGGGCATCACCCGGAACCTCACATGGAGCGACGGTGTCCACGACCGCGATGTGGCTTGGTCGCCTGATGGCAAGTACATCGCCTACATCAGCGACCGGACAGGAGAAGACGAAATCTACATCCAAGCCCAGGACGGCAAAGAAGAGGCTATCCAACTCACCAAGGATGCCGACACGTACAAATGGGATCCGACCTGGTCACCCGATAGCAAATACATCACCTGGTGCGACAAGAAAAACCGTCTCAACATGGTGGACATCAGCAGCAAGAAAGTGACTATAGTAGCTGAAAACAAAACGGGTGAAATGGACGACTACGCTTGGTCGGCCGACAGCCGTTGGATCGCCTACACCATGCCCAGCACCTTTGGCGTGAGCCAAATCCATGTTTACGACATCGCTTCAGGCAAAGACGAAGTGGTTACCGAAGAATTGTTCAATGCTTCAAGCCCCACCTTCGACAAGAACGGCAAATACCTGTATTTCACCTCCGAACGCGATTTCCGACCCACGTATAGCTGGACCGAGTGGAACCATGTCTATACGGACATGACACGCATCTACCTGGTCACCCTTCAAAAAGACACCCCATCGCCCTTCCTTACGGAAAACGACGAGGTAAAAGTGGAAGGTGAAAAGCCTGAAGGTCCCAAAGACGAGTCCAAAAAAGAAGGAAAGAAGGGTAAAGGAGAAAGGCCAGGTCCCGACCAACCCAAGAAAGAAGCTCCCCGAACGGTGAAGATCGACTTTGAGGGCATCACTCATCGTATCGTTGTGTTGCCCACCAACGCTGGCAGCTACCGTCATCTGACTGGAGTCATGGACGGTCTGTATTACGTCGCTGGTGGCAAAAATGGTGGTGGTTTGGGCTTTTTTGACGCCAAGACCAAGAAATGCACCAACATCGGTGGCAACATGGGCTATCAACTCACTGCCGACGGCAGCAAAATGCTCGTACGCGAACGCGGCAGCTATAAAATCATCAATGCCCCCAAAGGCCCCATGCCGGGTGGCGGGAAAGAAGGTCCTGGCAGTACGCCCAAAGACGATGGCAGCCTCAACCTCAGCCAGATGAAGAAATGGGTCAATCTCAAGGAGGAATGGACTCAGATTCTCAATGAGGCATGGAGGCAAGAACGCGACTTCTTCTATGCCCCTAACATGCATGGCGTGGATTGGCTGGCCATGAAAGAGAAATATGGAAAACTCGTCCCCTACTGCGCTGACCGTTATGACCTCACTTACCTCATCGGCGAAATGATTGGTGAGATCAACATCGGACATGCCTATGTCGGTGATGGCGACCGCATCAAGCCAGAGCGCATCCCGCTCGGACTGCTTGGCGCACAAATCCACCGCGACAAGTCGGGATACTTCCAGATCGACAAGATCCTCAAAGGCGAGAACTGGAACGAAAAGACACGCTCCCCACTTACCGAAGTGGGCATTAACGTAAATGAAGGCGACTACATCATAGCCATTGACGGACAAAGCACCAAAGACATGAAAGATATGTTCAAAGCCCTGGTCGGCAAGGCCAATACGCCAGTGCTACTCACGGTCAACAGTAGGGCCTCCGAAAGTGGCAGCCACGATGTGGTGGTCAAGCCCATTGCCGATGAAAACGGTCTGTATTACTACAATATGGTGCAGGACAACATCGAGAAGGTGAACAAGGCCACCAACGGTCAAGTGGGTTACATCCACATCCCCGACATGGGTGTGGACGGCCTGAACGAGTTCGCCAAATATTTCTATCCCCAACTTGACAAAAAGGCCTTGATCATTGACGATCGTGGCAATGGTGGCGGCAATGTCAGCCCGATGATCATCGAACGTCTGCGCCGTGAGCTCTCCATGTACGATATGATGCGCAACTGCGAGCCTGAGACCAAGCCCACCAAAATGGTCCTTGGACCGAAAGTGCTGTTATTCAACAAATATTCAGCATCCGATGGCGACCTCTTCCCCTATCAGTTCAAGAAACACCAAATCGGAACTACCATTGGCACCCGTTCCTGGGGCGGTGTGGTAGGAATCCGTGGTAGTTTGCCCTTCATTGACGGAGGCACACTGACCCGTCCCGAATTCGCTCCTTTCGACGAAAACGGCAATTGGGTCATCGAAGGTTATGGCGTCGATCCTGACATCGTCATCGACAATGATCCAGCCCATGAGTTCGAAGGCATCGACGACCAACTGAACAAAGCCATCGAAGTCATCCTGAAACAATTGAAAGATTATCCTGAGATCCCCGCCATTCCTGCGTTCCCAGATAAATCAAAATAAAAGGAGTCCTCCGCTTTTAAAGCTTTTAAAGCGCTCACTCCATCAAATGATAATACTTTGATTGATACCCCTCTCCCAGTTTTTCGGGATGGAAGATGGCGATGAAATCCGAAAGAAGGATATCCGGCTCAATTTGGGATTTTTCAAAATAGCCTGTTGGCTGGATGTCGCAAACAAAGATCTTGTGGTTTTTATAAGCGTCAAAGAGCGCATACACTGCGTTTTCACGCTTCAGTGACTCGTAAGTCATGGCTAGGGACGACGAATTGGTAACACGCCAGAAATCAGCATGTTGGGCTTTGGCAAGGATGGTCTCCGAATCCAATGGGAAGCTGGCGGTGGAAGGGTCGTCCTTCCAAATATAGTCGGCCCCAGCATCCCGAAATAACTGGGCGATATAACTCTGTCCCCCCGCCACGTACCACTGCCCGTTGAAGGCCAAGTCCGAGAACACCGTGGGGCGAGTCTCTACATCGGCACAAAGGTCTTTCAAGGCATTGTAACGCGCTTCGATATCATTGAACCAAGCATCGGCATCAACACGACGGCCCGTCATCATACCCACGACACGAATCCATTCCGCGCGTCCCAGCGGGGTGGTTTCCAGATAATCGGCAAAGGGAAAGAGCATAGCTCCGGTTACCTTAAGCGGATCTTGGTTGCCATCGAAATAAGGGGAATACAGGATGACATCAGGATGCATCTGGATCATCATCTCGATGTTTTTGGCTGTTTCTGTGCCAACATCTTTTACCTTTCCTTCGGCGAGCAAGTCCTTCATCCGCTGGTCGTGTACATAGCGACCTTCCAACAGTCCTTTTACACGAGCAATCTCTCCTAATTGGAGAAACACCGACCATTGGGTAGACGAGAAGCAGATGACCGAACCCAATCCCTCCTCAGGAATGAAATAGCTACCCAATGAAACCGTTGTGTCCCAAGGATTACAGACCTCCATCTGATAGCCCGAATCGGCTTCGTACACAGCTACATTACGAGCATAGCGCATCAAATTCTCCCCTTGGGGGGAAGAAGGAGACTCCTGTACCGTCTTCGATACACACGATGCCAGCAGCAGCACCGAGAGCATCCATAACATCACGATTGGGCAAAGCTTTCGAGACATTCCTTACATAAACAATTGTTATAGACTTTCAGCTTTTGCCGAGCTTCGTCGGTCAAATGAACCTTAACACACCAGCAGTCCACCGAATGAACACACTCAAATTCCTTACCACACTTAGGACAAATCTTCTTCATTCTGTCTTTTTAATTAAAAACCATAAATCCCGGACAAATTCCTGCATCGAAAGAGCTGAGGAGCACACCATCGGATGAATAACGGTAAACCGTGCCGTTCATCGTGTAGGTCTTGGCATCGGAGAGATAAATATCACCGTTAACGGGATTTACGGCCATCTTATAGAACATCCTACCCTCGGCAGGAATGACAAAACTGTCCTCCGCATGGGGTTGGTCTATATGGATGCGACACACATCGCCCCCGACGACCCAATCACCGCCATAAACAAAGTACAAATAGGTACCCGTTGGATCGATGGCCAGGTTCAGGGCTTTCTTCTCAAAACGAACCACCAACGAGGATTGCTTGGTGATCGGATTGATCTCCCACAGTGTGCTGGGCACCGTCTCATCATTGGCATCACCTTCGCAAAGCACCCACAGATTGCCATTTCTATCCACTACCATTCCGTTAGGTTCGCAACCAACTACGATATCTGCAACTTTCACATCGTTGTCGATATCAACCACTTGAACGGTGTTGTTTTGCATCCCTGGGACATAGTATCTAGACCAGTTAGTCACATAGAGTTCACGACCCAGTTGGACCATGGTCTCGGTGGACTTGCCCATGCTTATCGTACCCGTATGGGTCATATCTTGCGGATTTACAATCCAAAGTTCTGTACCCACAAGGTCAGAAACATAGGCCTTATCAGGAGCTACAGGAAGCATGTAACGCGGTGAATAGAAATCGGTTAGCTTAAACGGTTTTGTGGTATCAACGGCAAGGGTCCCAGCATTCATCTTATAGATGTATTTACTGTTGTTCACCACGACATAAAGGTTCCCATCCATCAAAGCAAGGCTCTGCCCCACATCGCCAATGGGAGCACCATTGACACGATAAAACAGGTTATTCGCCACAGTGTCGGCCGTTGGATCATAAAACGTCAAACTGGCATTGGCATAACCAAAATTGCCCTCATTGAGGACAAAGAGCCCTTTTCCTCTCACAATTACGTCATGTTGGTCCGGCAAAGGGTCTTTAGGACCACAAGCCGTAAGCAGAATCGAAATGACGCATAAAACCACTAAAGCTATTTTTTTCATAAACATCAGTTTTTAACGAATTTGTTCACTAGGGTTTCTCCCTCCGTCACAACACGAACCAAATAGATACCATTGGGAAGCGGGGAGACATCCAAACTATTACTATCCGATGAAAGCAGTTGCTGACCCGACAATGAGAACACGGTCATTGACACAGACGAAGCCCCTTTCACTCGCAAAATATCATGGGCTGGATTGGGAAACAAACTCAATATTTCAATAGTATTATCAACAATGTCGTGATGTTTTAAGTCATGAATCACACCTACAGCATCAAGGTCGAATCCGCTTGATGGGAATGGTGTCGGCCAAGGATCATTAATGACATGTCCTTGACAATCGTAGGTCGCATATTGTGGATCAATGCATCCCACCACGTCAACCACTCTGACATGAGTCACGTTATCTTTGTCAAGCAGCGGGTTGTCCTCCACTTCATCCAAGTCGAAAGGTGTGCCATACATGGCGACATATTGGCCAGCCAGGTTATGAATCAAGTTGGGATCAGTACAGCCCATACCGCCCAGTTGGGGTTCTTGGGGGGCATTGAAATAGGCTGGGAAACGGAAGAAGTGCTCTCCATCAGAGCTAACCTCCACGAAAGCCAACTCCAGGAAAAGCATATTGGGATCTTGGGCATTGGCAAAACCGTTCTCGAACACAGCGAAATCCGGTCCAGGTCCATTATAAATAGGAGAACTGAACGTTAATGTTGCACAGCCCCCATCGCCGAGACAGGTAACGCCATACGTGCCTTCAGGAGCACCCACAGCGTTTTCTGCAGGCCAACCAGCACCAGCCACGCCAGCATCGGGATTCGTGATGTTCATCGGACCAGGTTCTACCACGCAGTTTGTGGCCCAGGCAACGAATACCGACGAGTCGGCATGGATGGGTCCATAGGCCTCCTGCCCTGTCGATGGCTCAAATTGAGCCACCGACAAAAGCGGAAGGATCACTAAAAATATGGATAAGATTTTTCTCATTTCACAGAGAGCTTCAGGGTCTGATGGGTAGCACCATCGCTCACCGTTACAAAGTACAGACCGGCTTGGAAGCCTTCGGTCTCAATGCGGACAGGCTCACTAGCATTCGTCACAGCAAAGTTACGAAGCACACGACCTTGAAGATCGGTAACCGTGATGGTGGCATGGTTCACACCCACTTCGAGCATGGTGTAGGAAGTGGCGGGATTGGGGTACAGCGACATGGAAACGTTCTGTTCGGACACGTTGTCATAAGCTATCACAGGACGCACAGGAGTTTCCCAAACGTAGGTCCAAGGAGCAATCTCCGTACCAATGTTGTAGTCACCCCATTTCACGAAATCACCGTTTACCACGGTTTGAGCATCAAAAGTGTACCATACCGCTCCGCCATTCAGATTATACATGGCATTATAACCTTGAAGGACATAATGCTTCCCATTATAATCAAAAGCGAGGTCGGTAAGCATATAGCCACCGTAGGAAGAAGGAGCATCATTGAAAAAGAAGCGGTGGTCTACTTCTGCGATCGCTTCCATCATTTCCTTAATGGTGATATTTTCGGCAGCAAAGCGGAAGCCCCAAGCATAGCACACATCCTCGGGTTCAGCGAAGTTCACCGCGAAAACGACTTCGTTCGCACCTTCACCAATCCAATACAGGATCTCGGAAGGATCAATCATGGCTTCGTCAGCGAGAGCATAGACAGGGGCGACTTCCTTGGTCCAGATGTAAGTATACATTTCCGGATCCGTGATGATACCGCAGGATTCGTCGCCAAATTTGATCACGTCACCATTGACCACAGGTTGAGCGTCAAAGTAATTCCCTGCCGTGATACCATTCACATTATACATCCAATAACCACCGGCAAGAGCCAGATTTAAGACACCATCATTGAAGGTTATGTCGGTCAACCAACTACCGCTGGCCTCATAATCAATACGATAGTCAGCCTCGACGATAGCATCCATCACATCCTTTACCATAAGGGTTTCCGCATTCGTGCGATAGCCCCATGCCAAGGCGGTGTCAGGTGATGCCCAATTGGCAATAAAAATAATCTCCGTGTTGCCCTCTCCAATCCAATACTTGATGTTTTCAGGGGCGATGGTGGCATCTTCTTGAGCAAAAAGGTTGTTCGTAAACAGACCGAAAATTCCCATAAGGAACAAAAGAGTAAAGTTTTTAATACGCATACGCATAAGTTTTAAAGGTTAATAATTTCAAATTCCCTCAAAACTTTCAAGTCGGGGTCGGGTACACCTATTAATATGAACGCCGGCTCTTATCCCGAAAGCCTTGTTTTACCGACATGAGGCAGGTCTTCTGACTTGGGTCTCTACTTGCCGCCTTCCCATCAGATGGAGGGTCTGACAGTGGCGTAGTGGCAAGCGTCCAACCGACACAGCAGCGGGAACTGTCCGGGATTCACACCCGATTCCCTATTGAGTCCTTTCGGACACCACATATCGACTGCAAAAGTAATAAAAAACTTATTTATGGTTCCAAAAAGTTTGGAAATCTTCGTAATTCCTCTTCAAAAGACGAGGGATATCAAGGCCGTATGGGCATTTCGTCTTACATTGTCCACAGTCGACGCAGTCTTCGATCAGTTTCATCTTCTCGGCCCATTCCTCAGTGAGATAGACACTCAAGGGTGCACGACGCAAGAAGAGGCTCATGCGGTTGCAATCGTTGATCTGGATGCCTACCGTACAAGGCATACAATAGCCACAACCACGGCAGAAGTCCCCCGAAAGGTTCTTACGCTCCTCCTCCACTTTGGCCCAGCGCTCGGAGTTCATTTCAGGAGCTACCGTCTGATACGAAAGGAACTCATCCAATTCATGCTCACGCTGGATGCCCCAAATAGGTAGCACATTATATTGATTGAGATAAGCGTATGCCAAAGCAGAGTCATTGATCAAACCTCCCGCAAGCGCCTTCATGCAGATAAATCCCATATCATGCTTCAATGCAGCTTTCACAATAGCCTCGTCCTCTGGGGCAGACAGATAGGAAAATGGGTATTGCAACGTATCGTAAAGGCCACTCTCTATCGCCTCCATGGCAACTCTCTGGCGATGGTTGCTGATGCCGATGAAACGCACCTTACCCTGCCGTTGGGCCACCTTGATAGCATCGTACAAACCTGCCTGATCACCTGGTTTGGGGCAATAGGCCGGATTGTGAAACTGGTAGATGTCGAGATAGTCCGTCTTGAGGTTCTTCAAGGTGGTATGTAATTGGTTCCAAAACTCTTCCACTGTGACAGCACCTGTTTTGGAAGCAATGACGATTTTATCACGACAATGCGACAAGGCTTCCCCGATTTTCTCCTCACTGTCGGTGTAGAACCGAGCCGTATCGTAGAAATCGATACCGTTATTATAGGCTTTCTGAAGCAGATACACGGCCTCCTTCATACCAACACGTTGGATGGGCAAAGCACCAAAACCGTTCTTATTGACCTTCAGTCCAGTTTTTCCGATGGATACGAAATTCATGATTTTGCAATTTGCCACAAATATAACGATAATATTTATTACTTTTGCACTATGAAAAAAATTTTAATCGTCAATGGGCCCAATCTCAACCTTCTGGGCCAACGCGAACCAGAGATTTACGGAACAACTTCTTTTGAGGACTATTATTTGGGGCTGCAACGCACATTTCCTAATATCGAACTCGATTATTACCAGTCGAACCATGAAGGCAATCTCATCGATAAATTACAGGAAGCCCATCGTCTTTTCGACGGTGTGGTCATGAACCCCGGAGCCTACGCCCACACTTCCATCGCCTTGGCGGACTGCATCAGGGCCATCGGTATTCCCGTGGTGGAAGTACATCTCACCGACATCAGCCAACGAGAATCCTACAGGCATCATTCCTATACGGCTGAGGCCTGCAAAAAGTGCATCATGGGACAAGGATTAAAAGGCTACGAATTAGCTTTACGTGAACTCCTTAGGATCTAGCTCCGAGTACTTTTTCTTGCCTTTCAGGAAGTTTTCAAATACGATATTCCGTTGATACATCTGGCTCACCGGGCGATTTCGGTATGTTTTCCTAAGTTTACGGAGAGCAGGAATGCGCTTGTAAAAAGCCACGTGTGCCCTGGTAACGGCCCAGAAGTCGGCAAAACTGGCTCCAAACAAAAACTTGAATGCGGCCACCCAGTCGAGAAGAATCCGGTAGACGATCACCCAAAACACCCGATTGGAAGGCAAGTTTTTATAGAGGAGAGAAAGGTTGTTGCGAAAATTGAGATACGTCTTGCGCGCAGAACTCTTGGGAAGCGTGCCTCCACCAATATGATACACTTTTGACTGCGGACAGCAGTAAATCTTGTAGCCCAAGTTCTTCATCCTCCAGCAAAAGTCGATCTCTTCCATGTGGGCGAAGAAAGAATCGTCGAGACCTCCATGTTTTCGATACAAGTCGGCGCGGACAAACATGCAGGCACCAGTCGCCCAAAACACCTCACAATTGTCGTCATATTGTCCCTTATCCTCTTCCAAATGTTGGAAGACCCGACCCCTACAGAAAGGATATCCGTAACGGTCGATAAAACCGCCCGCAGCACCAGCATACTCAAATTTCTCTCTTTCATAATACGAAAGGATTTTCGGTTGGCACGCTGCTATCGAGGCATCCGCATCCATCAAAGCGACAATAGGTTCAATCCACCGTGGTGTCACTTCGATATCAGAGTTCAGCAACACGTAATACGCTGCCTCTATCTGTTGAAGTGCGAGGTTGTACCCCGTGGCAAAACCACCGTTGAACCCATTTTCGATGAGACGGATTTCAGGGAAATGCTCACGCATAAACGCCACTGAGTCGTCCGTTGAGGCATTGTCGGCCACTACAATATCAGCCAGGTCGGCCTCAGTATTGGCAATGACATTGGGGAGAAACTCCGCCAGGAATTTCCTGCCATTGTAGTTCAATATGACCACAGCCACCCGTTTCATGATGCCTTTTGTCTTGAATGTTTCCAACGTCGATGCGACCACAACCAGTTGCTGGGGTAATGAAGGATAAACTGCTCCACATGGCGCACATATTGCTCAAGCACAATACCCACCTCCACGGAATTGGGATCCTCACTAATCAGCTTGAACGTCACCGTATACCTTCCTCGCTCCACCCGAGCCATCTCGGTATAAACCACCGCATAGTCGTATTTTCGAGCCAGTTTCTCCAATCCTGTATACCAACAGGTATCACGATGCAAGAAGTCGGTCCAGTAATCGGTTTCAGCACCACGCGGCGACTGGTCTCCCAGAATCAACACAGCGTTCCTCGTATCGTTTAACCTCTCCAGCACATCCTTCAATGCCCTATCTTCGATCATGATTTCCTTATCCTTCGAATGGTTGGTCCTTACTTGGTAAACAAGTCGATCAAAATAGGGGTTTTTCAACTTTTTGTAAACTGCATAATGGTGATGGGACGAGGTGGTGAAGAGGATTTTCAAAAGCCATTCCCAATTGCTGGAGTGATGCATCGCCAAAAACACACTTTTCCCTTTTCGGTACAGATCTTCAAGCAATTCAGGATTGGTAACAGTCACCCTCTCAAGCACTTTTTCAGGTTCCCATTTTCGCAGTTTCAGGGTTTCCGATATTAAATCGCAGAAGTTATGATAAAACTGTTTTTCAATCGTTTTGATTTCTTGGGCCGATTTCTCGGGGAATGATTTCATGAGGTTATCGCGCACTACCTTTCGGCGATAGCGAACCAAATGGTAGAGGATGAAACAACAAATGTCCGAGCCCAAGTACGACATGACCGATTTATCTTGGATTGTTGTAGAGATCGCCTGCATGGGTACCCCAGGCTGCCGGTGCTTCGGTTTGGTCGATAATATCGCCCGCGTAGTCTGCTCCATAGAAACGGGAGTAAATCATCATCTGCCATCGCGGGTTGTTGACCTCGCCTATGATGTCGGAATGGATGAGTTGGTAGTCGTTGGTCACCATATCTTGTGACATAAACACACAATGTTTATTACGTTGCCCGGCAACGGCATAATAATGCCAAATCTCGTAGGGATAAGCTCCTGGTTCAAATGGTTCCTCGCAAATCTTATCAGGGGTACCATAACGAAGATACACATAACCACGATCGGTCATATAACCTTTTTTCGTACGCGTGGAATATGAGGCGTTGACACGCTTCACTTGAGCGTAATACTCTTGCCAGGCATCCTTGGGGTTAAACGGGGCTCGGGTGTTCCAGAAGTTATAGAGAAACTGCTGCATGGTTTCCTTGTCATCGGTTTTAACGAGGTTGTTGACATAATCGCGTTCTGACTCAGAGCAGCGAGGATTGAGGCAGCGGAGGTATTCGCGAAGCGTATCGAGATTGGTGATTTCTGCTGCAAAGGTGTTGTTGACGGCAGTAGCTCTCAAGTCGGCCAGATTAATCTCACAACCCGGGTTATAGCGTTGGAAAAACACGCTGTTGGACGACAGCAGTTCGTTGTTGCGGTCACGCATCTCCACTACAAGATAATAGTTGCCTGTTGGAAGATTCTGGATGTTGATGGTATTCAATAGGATATTGGCATTACTCACCTCCGTCCGCTTCATGTAATTGAACTCCTTCATCTTGACTGCCGACTCATACGATTGGATGTAATAGTTTACCAAATATTGTCCACCATCGGGGTAATATTTGTCGCTATTGTAAAGCTCGGCATAGAACGTCAATTCTTTTGCATTGGCCAAATAGAAGGAATATACGCGAGGGATGAGGTCATAGCCACTTTTGGTGAATTCTGAATTTGCGGTGGCTTTGCTGTAGGACTCTACCAACAGGATGTCCGACACGGCGGGGGCATCCGTCGGATAGTCGATCACTACGGTCTGTGTCGAGGTGTAAGGTGTTTGCCGTGAGTCGTTGAGGTCCTTCACGGTAATTTCCATGGCGTATTCGCCATTGGGCAGGGAGAAACGTTGTTGGTCCACAAATGCACCTACAATGTTGGTTGTATCAGCAGTCACTGGACTGTCGAGGGCTTCTTTTGAGAAATTGCACACTTTCTCCCCTTGTTTGAAAATGGTTTGGATTTCAACCGTGGCTTTAAATTTACCTGGTTCAAACTGCTTGTAAATCACTGAAGAGCAGTCAAAAGCGATAGCATTCTCAATAAACGGAGTTCCTCCCGGAACGTTATAGGTAGTAGACGAGAGGAAGGAGTGGACAACTTTGTTTTGGGCGATGCCGGAAATGGCTGCCATCAAACAAATGAGCGACAAGAGAATTCTTTTCATAAGTATAGGTTTTGATGGTGCAAAAATAACAAATTTTTATTTTTTTTGTTGGAAATGCTTGCCGTGAACGCAAAAAGTTGTACTTTTGCAGCGGAGATATGGCTGAGTGGTCGATAGCGGCGGTCTTGAAAACCGTTAAGCCGAAAGGCTTCGGGGGTTCGAATCCCTCTGTCTCCGCAGCTTAAAGCGGCTCAGGTCGCTTTATTTTTTGGCCAAGGAAAGATGCCGGAGTGGTCGATCGGGGCGGTCTCGAAAACCGTTGAACGCTTTGCGTTCCAAGGGTTCGAATCCCTTTCTTTCCGCGTTGGTGGAAAGCCGGCCCGCGTAGCGGGCTGGCTTTTGTGTTTACCTGTTGGGACGAAAGCTCGCTTTCGGACCGACTGGTAAACACAAAAGCCAAGGCCGGGCGCAGCCCGGACGGCTTTCCACCAACGTAAGGGCCCCGCGGCGAGCGCCCAGGGATCACTCGCAAAGCGAGTAATACCGCGCAAGCGACTCTCGCGAAGCGAGTAATACCGCGCAAGCGACTCTCGCGAAGCGAGTAATCCCAAAAATTAGTATCTTTGCCTCATGAAACCCTCCTCTTTCAACGGCCGACGCTTCAACAGCTACAACTCCTACTTCACGCAACTCTTCGGCTCACGTGTCCAAAAAATCAGCATTGATGCCGGTTTCAGCTGCCCCAACCGTGACGGCACACTGAGTTCCGGAGGGTGTACGTTCTGCAGCAACGAGGCCTTCAATCCTTCCTACTGCAAACCCGAGAAGAGCATCCGCCAACAGATCGAAGAAGGCATTAAATTCCACCAACGACGCTACCGTAGGGCAAGCCAATATTTGGCCTATTTCCAACCTTATTCCAATACCTACAAACCCCTTGACGAGCTAAAACAAATCTACCAACAGGCTCTTGACATTCCTAGCATTGCAGGCATCGTCATCGGCACCCGTCCCGATTGTATCGACAGGCCCCTACTCCACTATCTCAATGAGGTCCAACAGACCCATTACGTCATGTTGGAATACGGTGTTGAAAGTGTGTACGACGAAACTTTAATACGAGTCAACCGTGGCCACGATTTTGCCACAGCGGAACAATCCATCCGCCTCACTGCCCAATACGGCATCCCTTGTGGCGCTCACTTCATCTTTGGCCTTCCTGGAGAGACCAAAACCAGGATGCTCGATGCCGCCCGCATCATCTCACAACTACCTCTGACCACCGTCAAATTCCACCAGCTGCAAATATTCAAGGGCACCAAGATGGCTAAAGAGTATCAGCAACACCCAGAAGCCTTTCATCTCTTTGATTTAGAAGAATACATCGACTTTGTCATTGACTTCGTTGAGCGGCTCAACCCCAACCTTGTCATCGAGCGTTTTGCCGGAGAAGTCCCTCCACGATATCTTGCGTCTGAACCCTGGATGAAACTCCGCTACGACCAAGTACTCAACCGTATTGAGCAACGCATGGAAGCACGTGACACTTGGCAAGGAAAGTGTTATGTTTTCGGGGGAAAGGCACCTAATTAATAATAAGCACATACGATCATCATGAAAAAAGCGCTATTAACGGTTTTCGCCCTTTGCCTCGGTTTGTTTTCCTTTGGGAACACCTTCCAAGAGCAAATCAAGGTCAATATCCTATTGACGGAGCAATCCGATCCCGTGGCCTTAAGTCGTGCAGCAAGTTGGCTGCCCACCCGACAAGAACGCAGGACCTACGTCGTGGACGCTCTAAAACGCCAAGCGGAAGCATCCCAACAGGAACTGATGGGACTGCTCAGGGAACTGGAACAACATGGACTGGTTTCTGAAATCCAGCCACTATGGATTGTCAATTCCATCCGCTGTTATGCCACGCAAGAGGTCATCCTTAGTCTGAAAGGCCGCAGTGACATTCAGACCATTTACCCATGCAAGGAACTCCATGGCCTATTCGATGATGAGACCACTCTCGTTGCCTGTGACAACCGCCGAGAAATTGCCGAGAACCTTCTGAAAGTGAATGTTGACAAGGTGTGGGAACTTGGCTACACAGGCCAAGGAGTGCTCATCGCCATTATTGACACAGGGGTCAGTTTGACTCATTCTGACTTGCAAGGCCGTTTTTGGGACGGTGGAGCGGAATACCCCAACCATGGCTATGATTTCTATTCCCACGACAACGATCCGTCTGATACCCATGGACACGGCACTCATGTGGCAGGAACTCTTGTGGGCACGGGTGCTTCAGGCACTCAAACAGGCGTCGCTCCAAACGCTGAGCTCATGGTTCTCAAGGTATTCCACGGTGAAGACAACCTTACCGAACCCACTCTATGGGTTGAAGCCATGCAATTTGCCTTGGAACATGGTGCCGACGTGCTCAACATGTCGTTGGGACAACCCTTGCCTGATGCCGACGTGAAACTGATGTCGCGGCAAGCTTGCGACAACACCCTGGCTGCCGGAGTCGTAGCAGCCGTTTGCGCTGGAAACACCCGACAAATACAGATGCTGGCTCCTGTTCCCTACAACATCTGGTCGCCTGGCGACTGTCCTCCGCCTCAACTTCATGAAGACCAGATGGTCAATGCAGGAGGCACCAGCTGTGTCATTTGTGTCGGTGCTGTCGATAACAACGATGCCCTCGGTGGTTTTTCATCGGAAGGCCCTTCAACTTGGACCGACGTATCCTTTTATAACGATTATCCTTACGTCTCTAACAGCTCGACATCTATTGGCCTTATCCGTCCTGACGTATGCGCTCCAGGCGTAAACGTCAAATCACTGGATTACACCAACGACAGCGGCTATTGTCTGAAAAGCGGCACCTCCATGGCGACGCCCTTGGTCGCCGGCACCATTGCGTTGATGCTCTCCAAAGACCCTGAACTCACCCCTGCCCAAATCGACGAAATCCTGGAGCGGACCTCCATTCCCTTGTCTGAACACAAAAGCAACGATTTTGGTTCAGGACGCATTGATGCGCTGGCTGCAGTCAACGCAGTAGACTACGATGACATCGAAGAAACTTCCTTGGAAGTCAACGTATTTCCCAACCCAACTTACGACCACCTTACCATCGTTGGTGAGGAAATGAGACAAGTATCCGTGTTTTCCATGGATGGCAAATTGGCCAAGATCGTGGAGAACCCAGGAAACACACTTCGCATCGACGGATTGGACAACGGTGTTTATATGCTGAAGATTGACACCCAAAAGGGATTGATAACAAAAAAGATTGTAATACTCTAATGCCATGAAAAGAATTGCGTTCCTTCTCTTCTTAATGATTCCGACCCATCTAGCGTTCGCTCAAGATGAGGAGGCGAAAATCGAAATTGTTGTCCTGATGAAGTCGCAATACGACCGCGCCAAGTTAGGGCGTCAGGCAGCATATTATCCAACACGAACGGAACGCAGGGAACATGTCGTCAAAACGTTGAAAGCCTTTTCAGAAGCCTCTCAACAGGATTTGAGGGGCCTACTTGACGAAATGGAACGACAAGGCATGGTAGAGTCTATCCACAGCCTTTGGATGTCGAATGCCCTGTACTTTTCAATCACGGAAAGTGCCCTGTCCTGCCTTTCGGAACGCAACGACATCGCAATCATCAGCCGTAACGTCAAACATCAGTGGATTCCCGAAGTAGAGGCTCCAGTCAAGGCAACGGATTCCCGTGAAATCACGCCCAACATTTCTCAAGTCCATGCCGATCAGGTATGGGCTCTGGGCTACACTGGACAAGGGGTGGTGGTGGCGGTCGTCGATTCGGGCGTCAATTACGAACACGAGGATCTTGCAGACCATCTTTGGGATGGTGGCGATGCGTTCCCTCATCACGGCTATGATGTTGTGAACAACGACGATGATCCCATGGACGACAAAGGTCACGGGACGCATTGTGCGGGAACGGTTTGTGGCGACGGCACGGCAGGCTCCTTGACTGGAATAGCACCAGAGGCCACTCTAATGTGTGTCAAAAGCATTGCCGCCGATGGATTCGGTGGTGCCGTGAACATCGCTGGTGGCATGGAATGGGCCGTGGAACATGGCTGCGATGTGATTAGCATGTCATTGGGCATGGTCGATGCATCAGTCGCCGACAAAGAGCTCTTGCGACGTTCTTGCGAGGCCATACTGGATGCAGGTATCCTCGCTCTGGTGTGTGCTGGCAACGAGGGCAACGCCTTCCTCCAAATGACCTATCCGGTACCAAACAACGTAAGGGTGCCTGCCAGCTGCCCTCCACCCTATCTTGATCCTGACCAGTTGGTGAACCCAGGGGGATTGAGTTGTGTGATGTCCATCGGTGCCGTCGATGGCAACGACATGGCTGCCGACTTCACCTCCCGTGGTCCTGTCACTTGGCAAGGCACTGAATTTGGCGATTATGCCTATACCCCCAACATTGGCCTCATCCGTCCCGATGTTTGCGCTCCTGGAGTGAATATCAAATCGTTGGATTACGAGAACACCAGTGGCTACAACAGTTTAAGTGGCACTTCGCAAGCTACGCCTTGTGTTGCCGGCATCGTCGCTCTGATGCTCAGCAAGAATCCCGAGCTTACCCCTGCGCAAATCTGCCAGATCCTTGAAGAGACCTCCGTCAAGCTAACCCCCAACAAGAGCAACATCACCGGTGTAGGTCGTGTGGACGCTCTGGCGGCAATCAACGCTGTTACTCCATGGGATGGTGTTTTCGTAACCAACGAGCGACAAGCATGCATTTTTCCCAACCCTAGCACAGAGGACATTACTGTCACCTGTGAGGGGATGCATCAGATTGAGGTGTTCAGCATGGACGGCCGACTCGTGAAAAGCATTCAAACAGAAAGCCCCGTCCATCAGCTGAAGGGCTTGATGAGCGGGACTTACCTAGTGAAGATCACCACCGACAAAGGGGTGATCGTCAAGAAAGCGGTGAAGCTGTAAAGGTTATTCCACCACTACTTTCTTTGTGGCGCCATTAATACGGACAAAGAACACACCTTTCGGAAGATCCATGGTGGTTGGGCCGTCAAGATCAAGTTCTTTGATGGTCTGTCCGAGTAGGTTCATCACGGTCAAATGACCGACACCTTCCACGGTGAAAGTACCTTTCGATGGATTGGGATAGATACTGACGTTTGAAACAATTTCTTCAACATCGGTAACCATAATATCGATTGCGACAAACTCCGATTCGCAAGTCTCATCCCCTCTTACATAAACGCTAGTGACACTATACTCATAATCCCCTATAACATCCACCATATCAACATACTCATAACTTGATTGGCCTGTATAAGGCACCGTAATGGCTTCCTTAAAAACAGCATAATCACAATAGATGACAAAGTGATCCAGATTGGCGGTGATGGATGGAGCGTTCCAACTTAGTCTAGCACCGAATTCCTGCTCATCGGTCCAAACATATTCACCCTCAAGGTTCTGAACGGGATAGCAGGTCAGGGCACCGAACTCACAATTGTTATTGTAGGTCATAAAGACGCCATCCTCAAGCTCGTCAGAGGCATAGAGCTCGTTGCCTTCAGCATCCTTTATGGTGAAAGAACATTCATAATCCGTGTCATATTCCTCACTGGTGTGATACCATCCATGGTTCCAAATGAAGTTCAGGTTTTGTTTCAGCAACGGCACAGTCACCGTCTGCTCTGAACCTTCGTCCATGCCGATGATCGCAATACGCTGGCCATTCTCATCGGCCACGCTGATGGCTGCACCCTTCCAACCGTCACCACCTTCATCGTGTAGTTCAAAGATGACATCGCACTTCTCACCTACCAAAATCGTGCGGTACACCGTACGGCTGACGCCCGCGGTGTTACAAACAAAGATGGAGTACTCGTAAAGACCTGGCTCAAGGCTTCCATCCTCATAACCACCGGCAGCACCCACTTCCATCCCTGTCAGGGTAACTAAGGGTTGATTGTTGCGGCGAATCGAAATCGAATCGATAGAAGTCAAGGGGTTTCCTTGAAGGTTTAAGGATGGATTGCTCCAACTCAACAACACACCGCTCCTGTCCTCGTTCTCCAGTACGGTGAAGTCAGCCACGCTGTCAGCCCTCTGAAGATAGTCTGACGATGTAGGAATGATATGGCCAATAAAACTATTACTGTCATTAAAGGCATATTTAGTCGTGTTCAATGCTCCAATCGGGCACCATGCATTGTCACGGCCGCTCCAGCCCCAATTAAAATGGAAGTAGTTGTTCTCGTCGTAGCCATCGCACACAAAGGCATGACCGCCGGCGCCATTGTCATCGGAACCGCTATAATATAAAGGAATGTTCTCATCAAGGCCGCTGTTTTTCAACATCTGAGCCCATTCCTCGTTCGTATAGAAAGGAAAGCCCCAGAAACTCAAGGTCTCATACTCTCCAGAAGTATAGCCAAAATAGTTCTGCAAAGCAGTTGGAACGTCACTTGAATAGGCACCACTGCCGTGACCGCTATATTGCATATCCACGGCAATGCCACAATGGTGCAAGAACTGCGCAAT
Source organism: uncultured Bacteroidales bacterium (assembly GCA_946184615.1). Classification (GTDB taxonomy): domain Bacteria; phylum Bacteroidota; class Bacteroidia; order Bacteroidales; family F082; genus Limimorpha. Next base: position 19,488 of record CAMHFN010000003.1, on the reverse strand, counting down.
GTAGAAATAATCCTCCGCTGTGCTGGTCGAATCCAGTTCTAGAGGCATCAACTCAAAGTGATAGTCGGTCTCTCCAAAGTTGGCGGTCTGGGGATCGTATCCCTCGGGATTGTAAGTGTACGAACCCGTTCCACGAGGCGGCCAGTCGTAATATTTCATGACCTGACCCATGGCTGTCGCCACACAGCCTGCATAGACAAAACCGCCATTGCCTTCAGGATCTTCCGGACATTGGCTATTCCAAGGGAAGTTTTGGTTCCAAAGCGTCTGGCAGAGCGGTCCCACCACGGCACGAGCTGTCCGGCCTTGGCGAAGGTTTCCTGTAGTGGCCACCGACCTCCATTCAGCAACGATGTCAGGTGTAGCACCAAGCTGATGTTCACGCACGTATTGGATTTCCTCTTGGAAAGTGCTTAAGGTATAGGCAAATCCCTCAGCGACATCATCGGGATCGTAAGCACCAGTGGTGGAATAAGCCAAGATGGGTTTCACCCGGTCGTCGCCAGCGATGATCACGAAACCACCGTCCTGGACGTTGAAAACATAATAGTCCACCGCACCGCGTGTGGCTGCTGTACTAACCAGTTGAAGTTGTATTTCGGTCCTACGCTGACCCAACTCCGAATTGCTCAAGAAACGTTGACCGATACGTTGTGCACGTTGTTGGCTAACATTCCCAGCCAAAAGATTGCCCATCATTGAAATGACGGCAACAAGCAATATAAGAACTCTTTTCATTGTATATTATTTTAATCTGTTTTTTTAGGTGTAAAATAAGGTGCAAAAATAACACGAATAATCACAAAACACGATTGTTTTTAAAAAAAATTGTAATTTTGACCCAACCTAAAACAATTACAACTATGAGAAATTCTACCTTTAACAAGCTTTCCTTGGCTCTCGCAGCCATCGCTTTCGTTTTTGCGTTCAGTTCTTGCGGCGATAAAAACGCCAACCGTTTTAAGGAAGCCGCCATGAATCTCGACAACACCCAACTCACCATCAACGACTACGATTATTGGCCTGACGGCGGCATCCGTAATGTCGGTGGCCACCTTGCCTCCCTTATCTCGCTCAGCGAACTCGAGAAAATGCTCCCAACTCCTCTTTACGTTTCTGGTCCTCACCACGATGGTGAATGGGACCTCTACAGTGACGAGTTCGGCCATTACAATCCACAAGCCATCCAGTATCTTGCCGAGCTTGCCAAGAAAGTGGTCGCCGACAAGAAGTTCGTCGCTGCCAGCAAACCCTTAGTCGACAAATACCTCTACCGTCAAATGCTTTGCATGATGGTGCTTCACGACGTGATGTATGACGATGAGCTTTTCGGCAAAGATTATCGCGAATACCTATTTAATGAGGTCATTAACAACTATGGCTATAGTGAAGAAGAGAGCTGGTATCTAGGCAACATCTATATTGAAGAAATTAGTGACGATGACTCCTATCTCTTCTGGAACTTCAACTACGAGTTCTTTTACTGGTGGGCCAGACGCTGGAAAGACGGCACCATCGACCAGTTCTATGATGGACTTAGCACCGTTCTCCTAGCCTATCACCCTGAATACAAGTACGAGACGGAGAAATACTATTTTATGGAGGAGTATGACGATTGGGAATGGGACTATTATGAAGAGACCGAATACACTTGCGACCTCGATGACGACGAGCCGATCACCGACGACAAACGTATCAAAGAAGACGAGGCTGTTGAGATCTTCCGCAGAGCAGCCACTAACCTCGATAAGACTGAGTTGGTGCTGGCTAACGAATTCGACTATTGGCCAGAGTGCGGTATCCGTGTCACTGGCGGTCACCTCTTCTCTCTTATCTCACTGTACACCCTCAACCGCATGTTGCCTTGCGACCTCTATGTTTCAGGCCCCCACTACTTAAACCGTTGGAACCTAAACGATCCTTCCGATTTCGGCCACTACAATCCCGAAGCCATCAGCTATCTCGGCAATCTGGCCAAGAAGGTGGTTTCCGACAAAAAGTTTGTGGAAAACACCAGACCCCTTGTTGACGAGTACCTCAAACGTCAGATGTTGATCATGAAAGGCCTTTACGATGGAATGAACAATCCGGAGATTTGCCCTGACAAGCAAGCCGTTTTTGACGATATCATGCTCAGAAATGGCAATATTTACTTGGATTTTGACGAATGTCCATCCTGCATGTTACTGAATGAGCTTGACCTCGAAGACGGCAGCTACGTCTATGGTAACACAGGTGAGATGTTCCTCTACTGGTGGGCCCGACGCGATGCAGATGGCACCATCAACCAGTTCCATGACATCCTGGAAACCGTATACAATGCTTACTACGGAGAATAAGTTCATTCATCTACATAAAAAGCGCGCCTTGGTTGAGACGCGCTTTTTTTATGCCTGAAGAATACCTGTTATAGTTTCTTTACCGGGAAAGTGAAATATGTGTAAGGGAACGGCTCACCCTTCAACGTAAAATGCCACCATTCTTCGCCGATGGGCTTAAAGCCATGGCGAAGCATAGCCTCACGTAGGATCATGCGGTTGTGGTACTGCTCGGAGGTGATACCTCGATAATCGGGATGGCTTTCAAGGCCGAACCAGTCGAAAGTGCCACCCATGTCCACTTCTTTTTCCGTTGCCATGTCGAATAAGGTGAGATCAACTGTGGAGCCACGCGTGTGACCACTTTTCTTGGCGATATAGCCCAGCTCGAAAAGTCTGTCGCGAGGCACTTCAGGATAGAAATAAGGCTTCATGAGCGTGTCGTTGACATCAGCGGCCCAACGCACAAAATGATCAACGGCACATTGTGGACGATAGGCATCGTATATCTTCAACCGATAGCCTTGTTTCTTCAAGTCGTCGCTCACGGCACGGAGGCTGTCGGCAGCCTGACGGGTAAGCAATGCGATGGGCTCCAGATAACCGTCCACACGGGCACCGACAAAGTTATAGGTGCTGTAATAACGGATCTCCAAGATGGCATCAGGAACAACGTCCGTCAGGTTCACGAACTGACTGGCATCGTCGGAGGACGACAACAATCCCGTCAACCGTTGGAACTCGACTTGTGCTTTATTGAGTTGTTCCAGGAATGCTGGGCTGGTGTGCAGTCGGGCCATGCCGATGGCGGCACAGAGCCGACTCGCATCGACGTCGCTCTGCCAATGGGCGCCCACGATGACGCGGCTCTCTCCGCACATGAAGCCCCGAGCCATAATGGTGTCGGCATTGGCAGGATTAACTTCCGAGAGCAGCAAGGCCGTCGCATAGCCACGTTGGCTATGACCCGAAGGATAGGAACCCTCGCCCGAGAGATACTTCTCCTCGTACACCGTGAGCATGTGTTCACGGAAACGCTCAAAGGGGCGCTTGCGATGGTAGAAGGCCTTCGGAACGACACGCGTCTGGTCGATGGTGGAGAGACTGTTCACCAGGTACTTGTAAATCTCGGGGGTGCCATTCTTGGAAATCTCTAGACCGAATGGCACATTGAACTCCGCAAAGAGCGAGTCGTAATCCCACACGGCATCGCGGAAGGCAATGGCGGCACGGGCCGAATCGCAACGTTGCGTCTTGCCCCACATGTAACGCAGGATGTCGTGGGCAAAGTCCACCCCAATCGTATCAGGCGGAGGAGGCAGACACTTGATGAGGTCGGGCATCTCCTCTGCACTGAAATACAACGTGACATTGTCGTTTTGAGCTTGCATTTGCAGGCTTCCGCAAAACAAGAAGGCGGCAAGCAGTACTATGAAAGTCTTTTTCATGTTGTCTCAGCTTATTCCTCCACTTCCTTCGCCTTCGCCCTGAAGTTCACCAAGTCTTCCTCGATGAAGTTCTTCACGTAGACGCTCTTGCCGATGACGTCTTCCTCGGCGGCGTGGACGTACACGTTAGCCGACTGGGTGAAAAGATGCGGGGCATGGGTGGCATCGTCCAAGATCAGCAACGACATGATGATGTCGCCAGTCATGTCGTAGAGACGACGGGCCAAGAAATCAGTGACTTCCTGGTTGTTGGCACCCTTCACGTAGTTGATGCTCTGCTCGTAGAGTTCCACGAGGGTGCGCACCGTGTTGTGCAAAGGTTTCAGCTCCTCTGAGACTTCCTTCTCAAGCATCTCCTTGATGATGCCCAGGTAGGTGCCGTTGGTGATGTAACGGATGGCAGCCACCACCTGCAACTGCGTGGTACCTTCGTAGATGGAGAAGATACGGGCATCGCGGTAGAGACGCTGGCACTTGTACTCCATGATGAAGCCGGAGCCACCGTGAATACTGATGCAGTCGTAAGCGTTCTGGTTGGCGTACTCGGAGTTCATGCCCTTGGCCACAGGCGTGAAAGCATCGGCCAGACGGGAGTATTTCTTCAACTCTGCACGCTCTTCAGGCGTCAACGGACGCTCACGTTGGATATCCTCCAGGCACTTGTACACATCGACATAACGGGCCGTCATATAAAGCAAGGAACGACCCGCATCAATCTTAGCCTTCATGCGTGAAAGCATGTCGTACACAGCGGGGAATTCAATGATCTTCTTATGGAACTGCTGACGTTCGCCGGCATATTTCAAAGCCTCGTTGTAAGCTTCTTGTCCGAGACCCACTGACTGGGCAGCGATGCCAAGACGGGCACTATTCATCAGGGCCATGACGTATTTGATCAAGCCCATGCGGGTGTCGCCACAGAGCTCGGCCTTGGCGTTCTTGAACACCAACTCACAGGTCGGTGAGCCGTGGATGCCCAGCTTGTGCTCGATGTGACGCACGGTGACACCACCATTGCGCTTGTCGTAGATGAACATCGACAAGCCGCGACCGTCCCTGGTGCCTTCCTCGGAACGGGCCAACACCAGATGAATATGGGAGTCGCCGTTGGTGATGAAACGCTTCACACCGTTCAGCAGCCAGCAACCTTCTTCTTCGCTGTAGGTAGCCTTCAGCATGACGCTCTGCAAGTCAGAACCGGCGTCAGGCTCGGTGAGGTCCATCGACATGGTCTCGCCGGCGCAAACGCGCGGGATGTATTTCATGCGTTGCTCCTCATTGCCGAATTCATACAAGGTGTCGATGCATGACTGCAACGACCAGATGTTCTGGAAACCAGCATCAGCGCTGGCCACCATCTCACTCAGCATGGAGAACACGGTGATAGGCAGGTTCAAGCCACCGTAACGGCGTGGCATGGAGACACCCCAGAGGCCGCCTTTGGTGCAGGCATCGATGTTCTCCACGGTCTTGGAGGCATAGATCATGCGGCCATTCTCCAAATGCGGACCTTCGAGGTCGACACTCTCGGAGTTGGGCTCGATGATATTTCCAGTGATGTCGCCCGTGATGTCAAGCACGCGGCGGTAGTTTTCCATCGCGTCTTCGTAATCGACGGGAGCGTCTTCGTAGGTGTCTTTATCCGCAAAGTTGCGTTCCTTCAGCTCAACGATGCGCTTCATCAGCGGGTGGTCGAGGTAGAAATCAAGATTCGGGTTATCGTTATAATAGTTTGCCATGATTATTTCGAGTTTTGTTTGTAATACTTGATGAGTTTGGGAACGACTTCTTCCACGGTACCAACGAGGACATAGTCCGCAATCTTATTAATAGGTGCATCGGGATCGCTGTTCACCGAGATGATGATCTTGGAGTCCTGCATACCCGCAATGTGCTGGATTTGTCCACTGATACCGCAGGCGATATACACCTTGGGATGCACGGTGACGCCCGTCTGACCGATCTGGCGGTCGGTGTCGCAGAAGCCCGCATCGACAGCGGCACGCGAGGCACCGACTTCGCCGTGGAGCACCTTGGCAAGTTCAAACAGCATGTCGAAGCCTTCCTTCGAGCCCATGCCATAACCGCCAGCCACCACGATGGGTGAGCCTTTCAGGTTGTGCTTGGCAGCCTCCACATGGTGGTCGAGGACCTTCACGACGTATGCCTCGGGCGAGACATACTTGCTCACCTCGGGATAGACGACTTCGTTCTTGGCCTTGCCTTCATAGATGGCTTTCTGCATCACGCCCGAGCGGACGGTAGCCATCTGCGGACGATGTTCAGGATTGACGATAGTCGCCACAATGTTGCCACCGAAAGCGGGACGGATCTGATACAGCAGGTTGTCGTAGTGTTTCTTCGTCTTGATGTCGTCGAAGTCACCAATCTCGAGTTGGGTGCAGTCGGCGGTGAGGCCACTGGTCAGCGAGGAACTGACGCGCGGACCGAGGTCACGACCAATGACGGTGGCGCCCATCAGGCAAATCTGGGGTTGTTCCTCCTTGAAGAGGTTGACAAGGATATCGGTGTGGGGTGCAGAGGTGTAAGGGAACAAACCCTCGCCGTCGAAGGCGAAGAGTTTATCCACGCCGTAAGGCAGGATTTGGTCTTCCACCTTGCCTTTGATGCCAGTGCCAGCGACGACGGCATGCAGTTCCACGCCAAGTTGGTCGGCCAATTTACGCCCTTTGGTAAGCAACTCCTGGGAGACTTCGGCCACCTGTGTGCCTTCGGTCTCGATATATACAAATACGTTGTTCATTATCCGATAATCTTTTCGTCCAACAATTCTTTAATCAATCCTTCCACATCGGCATCGCTGGCGGTGAGGGTCTTGCTCTCCTTGGCCTGGAAGACGATGTTCTGCACGGTTTTCACCTTGGTGGGACTACCAGAGAGGCCGCACTGGTTGGGGTCGCCATCCACATCGGCCACGCTCCACTGGTTGAGGTTGAGGTAGTCGCGGCTGGCATAAAGGTCGGCGCGAGGATCTTCGGGCTGACGCTCCAGCGGGCATGAGGCATACTTGTATTTCATCACCAACTTGGCGTTGCAGGGACGGCAGGGAGCCGCGCTACCGTTGACTGTAATCACGCAGGGCAGCGGCACTTCCACAGTCTCCACGCCACCGTCGATATGGCGGCGGATGGTGGCGATGTTGTTTTCGATCTTGAGGATTTCCTCGGCGTAAGTCACTTGGTTGAGACCCAGTTTCTGTGCCACTTGGGGACCCACCTGGGCGGTGTCGCCGTCGATGGCCTGACGGCCTCCGATGACGATGTCGACATCGCCGATCTTCTTGATGGCGGTGGCGAGGGCATACGAAGTGGCGAGGGTGTCGGCGCCTGCGAAGAGGCGGTCGGTGAGCAGCCAGCCCGTGTCGGCTCCACGGAAGAGGCCTTGGCGGATGATCTCACCGGCGCGCGGCGGGCCCATGGTGAGCACGCCGACGGTGCTGCCTGGATTCTGCTCCTTGAGGCGCAGGGCCTGTTCAAGGGCGTTCAGGTCTTCGGGGTTGAAGATGGCGGGCAGGGCGGCGCGGTTGACGGTGCCTTCCGGCGTCATGGCGTCTTTGCCCACATTTCTCGTATCGGGCACTTGCTTGGCAAGCACCACGATTTTCAATGCTTTTGTCATAAAATAAAAAATCTCGTTTTCAAATCGGCGGCAAAGGTACGATTTTTTTTGGAAATCATTAACTTTGCCGCAAAATTCAGAAGAATGGCTGTCACCGACGTGTTACATAAAACCGACCTTACCCACGAGGAAATCAAGCTCCTACTTGCCGCCGAAGGCGAAGACAAGAAGCAACTCTTCGACCGCGCCTTGCAGGTGAAGCTGGAACATCTGGACAATTACGTCCACCTACGCGGACTCATTGAGTACAGCAACATCTGCACAAAATACTGCCTCTACTGCGGGGTGCGCTGCAAGAACCTAAAGGTGGAACGCTACACGCTCAGCGACGAAGAAGTCATTGAATGTGCCAAGCTAGCACATGAGTTGGGCTATGGCTCTGTGGCACTGCAAAGCGGAGAAAGGAGCGACAAGGCCTTTGTAGACAAAATCACCTATTTAGTCAAAGAAATCAAGAAGATCGACAACGGCAGCCTCGGCATCACGTTATCGTTGGGCGAGCAAACCGAAGAGACCTACCGCCGTTGGTTTGAGGCCGGTGCACACCGTTATCTGCTCCGCATCGAGGCCTCCAACGAAGAACTCTATTACAAGATTCACCCGCACGACGAGAAACACGACTTCAAGCAACGTCTCGCCTGCATCAACAGCCTTTTGAAAGTCGGCTATCAGACCGGCACTGGTGTGATGGTGGGACTCCCCTTCCAAACGCTTGACGACCTCGCCGACGACCTGCTGTTTTTCAAACAAAAAGACGTGGCCATGGTGGGCATGGGACCATTCATCCCCCACCCCGACACGCCGTTATGGCAATACCGAGACCAGATTCCATCCGCCGAGAAGCGCATGGAGCTGACCCTCAAGATGATCGCCATCCTCCGACTGATGATGCCTGAAATCAACATGGTCGCCGCCACCGCCAATCAGACTGTCGACCCTCAAGGCCGTGAGAAAGCCATCCTCGCCGGGGCCAACGTCATCATGCCGAACCTCACCCCCAACGAGTTCCGCGAGAACTACCTGATCTATCCCGACAAAGCCTGCGTGAAGGACAAACCCGACGAATGCCATAGCTGCCTGGATATCCGGCTGGCTGCTATCGGTCATAAGGTTTTGTATAATGAATGGGGTGACTCGGTGGCTTTTTTAAGAAGACAGAAGTAAGAATAATGAATAATGAATAAGATTGGGAAATATGAGTTTATTGCGGAGCCATTCCACTGCGACTTTTCGGGGCACTTATGCCTGGGGCATCTGGGGAATCAAATGCTCAACGCCGCCGACTTTCACTCCACCAACCGTGGTTTCGGCATGAAATATCTCATGGGCATTCACCGGTCCTGGGTGCTGTCCAGACTCGCCATTGAGATGACTTCGATGCCCGAACAATACGAGCATTTTACCGTGGAAACCTGGGTGGAAAACGCCATGAAATACTTTACCCAACGTAACTTCCAAGTCAGCGACCTCGACGGTAAGGTATATGGCTACGGCCGCTCCGTCTGGGCCATGATTGACACGGAAACGCGGCAGACTACCGATATCTACGACATCGACCATGGAGCCATTGACCAATGGATTGTGAACGACAAACCCTGCCCCATCGAAAAAGGCGACCGCGTGAAGATGGGCTCCAATGCCGAACTCGTCAGAACCATCGACACCTATTATCATGACATCGACATTAATGGACATGTGAATTCCATAAAATACATTGAGCATGTGATTGATTTATGGGACATTTCTTGGTACCGTGAACATCAAATCAAACGGTTTGACATCGCCTACGTGGCAGAAACCCATCAAGGCGACAAACTGCATTTTTACAAGGAACAGGCGGGAGAACTGACCTATTGCATCAGACTCGTCAAAACAGACCAGCACACAGGGGAAAACACTGAAGTTTGCCGATGTAAGTTATTATTTACATAACACCTTATCGCAAGCGGCCGCTTCAATTAATCGATATTCTCAATGATTTTATCTTCTTCGCTCAAATCGGGATCCAATCTTTGAATAGGCTTAAAGCGATGGAAAAACCGCAAAGCAATGACACGCACCACGGTATAAGCTGGTATGGCCACCAACATCCCTACGGTGCCGCCGATATGGCCCGCCATCAGGAGTACAATGAAGATTTCAAGGGGATGAGCCTTGATGCTTGTGGAATAAATCACTGGCTGATAAATGAAATTATCAACAAGTTGCGCTGTCAACATGACGGCTAGGATGATCAAGGCAAACACCCATACGTTCACGCCCAAGCCAACACCGATACCGACTTTCAAAACCACACCCAGGATCACACCGATACCACAGCCAATCAGTGGCCCAACGTAAGGAATCACATTCAAAATACCAGCGATGAAAGCAATACCAATGGCATAGCTGAAGTCCAACCGTGCAATGAGCCAAAGGCCTAGGCAATCTATCAAAGCCACCCCCAACATCTCCAACAACAGGCCGACAAAATAGCGGGAAAGCAGTTGCTTAATGTCGTTTAGTGTCGTGTTCATCGTTTGCTCAATCCGATCAGGAACCAATGCACAGATGATCCGCTCGAACAGGCCGGCATCTTTAAGGAAGAAGAATGAGATAAACACCACCGCAAACAGTCCCACAAAAGCGCTGGAAACCAACGAGGCCACCGAGCCCACAAATACCGTCACGTTATTGAAACTTACCAGTTCCCTAAGTTTGTCCATGACGACATCCAGCACATTGAAGTCTGCACCGACACCAGGGAATACATTGATAAGCCATTCGTTGATACGTTCCACGGGATTGGATTCCAGACTGACCTTGCCGTTCAGCACCGAGGCATCACGAACAATATTCGACACCAAGGGCACCATCTGTGTGATGATTAGAATCAGAAAACCAATAATCAAAAGGATGGTCAACACCGCTGAGAACCAATCTGGCAGACGGAGCCTCTTGATGTGGAACCTTTTCAGCAGTTTCATAATCGGACGACCAATCAATGAAACCACAAAAGCAACAGCAATGTAGATCAGTACATTTTTAAAATACAGGCATAAAGCCAAAACAATGGCTAAACCTCCCAGTTTGATGAGATACCCCGCTAGTCTATCGATGTTCCTCTCTTTCATAAGACTATTATTTGAAAAACAAAATTAGGATATTTATTTGAATATTATTATTTTTGCGTTCTAAACTTTTGAAAAATGAAAAAAATCCCATTACTCCTTTTGCTTTTTCTCCTGCCTGTATTCACATTTGCGTCCAGTATCTTTTGGGACAGTTTCGAGTATGCGAATCACGACATGACCTCCCCCATTGGATGGACTTGCGAAGATCAGTCGTGGCTATGTGGCTATTTGGACAAAGACCACAATCGAGTACCACATTCTGGCGATTGGTATGCATTCACCAATGCAAACGATTCATGGATGTTTATGCCTCTGTATATTAGTTCACAGCTCAAATACCGATTCTCGGGTTGGGTGATCTCCGATGGGACCTATGAATTGGAGTTTTGGGCTGGTACCGAAGATAACGCGAGTCACATGGAGCAACTCCTTTTCACTGTCACAGTCAGTGGGGGCCAATACGAGAAAGCGAGCGCCTATATCGAAACAATTGCCGCTGACTATGCGCATTTGGGCATTCATGCCGTAGCCGCCGAAGGGGCACATCATCTTACCATCGACGATATCAACGTCGACATGGTGGCCAAATACGAGTTTTCTGCGACGCCGAGCACTGCCTACATGTCGCTAAGTCCTGGAGGGCAGGCCGTTTTCCGTTTCGATGTCCATAACCTGGGATACGAACCCATCGATGTCATTTTTTCGCCTTCCCACGAATATTTCAACAACATCCATTTCACTGTGGAGGGTGCCCAATGCACCACGTTCCATCTCGAACCCGACGAGACCAAACAAGTCCTCACGGAAGCAACACTTTTGTCGACCGTTCCTGTCGGTTCCACCTGCTGGCTCGACATCATGCTGGTGCTTGATTGCAACTGTGCCACTTCCATGACCACCCTATGGGTCACTGTAGTGGATTCAGACGGTGTTGTTGAGCAAGAAGAAACGAACGGAATGCGACAAGTGGAATTATTTGATCTCACAGGAAAGAAAGTGGATGCCTCACGCCTGAAACCCGGCATCTATATCGAAAGAACCGTTTCATCCCAGGGGGTATCTTCTCGAAAAGTGTATAGATAATCTTCCAAGAACTACCGTTATGAGATTGAAGTTGTCGTTCTTCTTCTTCATCATGGTTACGGCGTTGATTCCTGTATCCGCTAAATCCGTGGATGAAGCAACCGTTTATGCCGTTGCATCCCATTTCTTTGCCATGAAATATAACCATACGCCCGAAACACCAACACCCACTATTGTTTACACGGCTCCCTCGGTCTGTGGCGAAAAGGGTTCATGGCCTAGTTTTTATGTCGTTAATTTCGATGCTGAGGGCTTCGTCATCGTTGCTGGGGATGACAGGGTGCAACCGATTTTGGCTTTCTCCCATGAGGGAGCCTTTGTTGCCGAAAACATGCCAGCCCACATTCGTTATTTTTTGGATGGATATACCGAAGACATTCAGCATATCGTTGACAACCAACAAAATGCCGATGAAGCCGTCCGACAACAATGGGAAACGTTGCTTTCGGATGTCCTCCCCGCACCAAAAGACGGGGATGTGGTTGTTGGCCCGTTGCTTGGCGATCTCAGCTGGGGCCAGACCATGTACTACAACGACCTTTGTCCCCCCGATTCGACCGGCAACCCTGCATACGGCGGTCACGCAGCTGTAGGTTGTGGTGCCGTTGTCATGGGCCAAGTGATGCGCTACTGGCAATTTCCAGAAACCGGCATGGGAAGCCATTCGTATAACAGCAACAACTATGGCACACTTTACGCAAACTTCGGTGCAACAACCTACCCCTATGAGGATATGCCCGACCGTCTCACCACGGCTTATCATCCTGACAGTTGCGTATTAGCCGTTGCCACTTTGCTGTACCACTGCGGTGTTGCCGTCAACATGAATTACGGTCCAGCAGCCAGTGTCAGCAACTCCAACAAGATTGTCGCCGCCCTCTCAACCTATTTCTGTTATCCACCCACTGTGACTTACATGGAACGCGGAAATCTTTCTTTGACAACATGGCTCCGTTATTTGAAAGGTGAGCTCGACGAGGGTGCACCCTTCATGTACGGTGGAAGTGGAAGCTATGGCGGACATGTTTGGGTTTGCGACGGTTACCAAGACGACAACTATTTCCATTTCAACTGGGGTTGGGACGGACAGCAAAACGGTTTCTACGCCATCACCAACTGCAGCTCATACGGATTCAACAGCAATCACGCCATCATCATAGGCATCCGTGGTCCAGCCTTGCCTCCTAATATTGTCGGAGAGCAAGGTGAGGCCAACGTCAGGGTCTTCCCTATTCCTTCCAACGGCATTGTTCATGTTTGTGTTGAAGGGCAGCCCGTGTTGGAATTGCAAGTATTTGACGTGTTTGGAAGAATGCTGCTCCATAAAAGCATGGATGAAAAAGAGTTCTCGGTGGACTTGTCTGGTTACGACAAGGGCATTTACATGCTTCGATTGGTCACCAGCGACGGTGTTACGGCAAGAAGGATCGTCAAAAACTAGGGCTGACCATGGATGTCGTCGTATGGCTCAAATAGTCTTTCTTCAATTATTCCTTCTCAATAATCCGACACTTAAAACAAAAGTTGGTAAAGGATTAATGGTCATTCTCCTTGAAATTGACGATAATCTGTATCCTGGACTCTGGCCGCTGGCACTTCTGCTTCCGACGGATACGGACTGCCACTACAACAAGAACGACAATGGCCGTTACGGATAGGAACATGAAAATGAAGAATGACAACCCGACTATCATTTTGAATCACTTTAACACCGCAAAGTTATAAAAAATGTCGAACAACACCGTACAATTCGTAATAAATGTCACCGGCAATGCACAGCAGGCCATAAACCAGATTTAGCAGACCGCTGTCACTGCGACAAAGAAGGTTTACGATTTCTCATTGATCCCCTCAATAATCAATCACTTAAAACGATAAAGTCCTGAATGGAATAAACAAGTAAGTCCCTCAAACGCCATCGTGGAACTACAATCACACGTTTTTGTTTGAGAGACTTACAACTGCAAAAATACAAATTATTTGGATAATGCAAGTAAAAACTGAAAGAAAATGATTAAAAAAACAGAATTAAAAAACAAGTATGGACTTAATACCCTTGAAATAAAACAATACGGGCATGGGCATTGATCCCCCTCAATAATCAATCACTTAAAACTCAGCTTCTCGAAAGAGGGTGGAAAACGCACGGTAAGTTTGGGAAGGAGGCTGTCATGAAAACATTACTTTTTTCTCTTTACATACTTCTTTGTCAGTGGGTCGTAACCCTCGGTGACAAGTATGGAAATGTCGGCATTGAAAATATCATCTGTAATGCGGATAGTGAAGTCTTCCTCGCCCTCTCGGGTGACAAACTGCCATTCGCCCTTGAAACGGTCTGGAGTTCTATTGACTACACGGACATCACGCATATGTCCCTGGCCAGGTTTGACAAAACAAACATACAGGTCAGGACGTCCCTCCTTAATGATACGCACTTTACCGTAAAGGCTTTGTGTGACGGAATAAGAAATGTTGACCCCATATACTCTGTAGCTGGTGAACCGATCAAGTTCAAGGTCAATCTCGGCCCTCGGTCGTGTTTGGGTGAAGCCAGACATAGTTACCAAGGCGAAAGCAAGTATGAGAAACAACCTTTTCATGGTGCAAATATAACAATAACATTGAGCCCCCTCAATAATCAATCACTTAAAACATCACTTAAACCTAAATACCGCGGGAATCTTCAAGACCTCATACGGTAAGAATAATAAGGAAGTGTATAACCGCCATACTACGGCTAAACAGCCTGCCGAAACCGTTGAAGCATCGCAAGACGCCGAGCAAGGCGGCACACAGACGTCCTCCAGCATGAATGCTCCTACACTTTCCGAAAGCAAAGATACGGAAAATTCTGAAACTGAAAGCGAAAACATTCATTGAGCCCCCTCAATAATCAATCACTTAAAACACTATCCAAAAAAGGAAGGTGTATATTACGTGACTGGTACAGAAATCAGCTTCTCAAAGGAGGGCGGGAAAAGAACAGTAAGTCTCGGGAGGTGGCTTAGTAAATGAAAACGTTACTTTACATATTCCTTAGTCTGTGGATTATAGCCGGAACGGACATACACGAAAACATCAGCCTGGAACGGCCCTGTGAGACCAATGGTGTAGTCCTCCTCGCCTTTCTTGGTGACAAACTGCCATTCACCGTCCTTGGGTGCATGGTTGACCACGTTGACACCGAAATCATGCACATGACCCTTTTCGACAAACCATACACGCACATCGGGACACTCCTCGTTCCTGTCAACGATACGCACCTTGCCATAGACGCTTCGCGTTTTCGTAACCGTGAGGTTGGCTCCATGGGTTGTCTCAATGGTGATGGTCTTGTCGGCAGCATGGTAAATGTGATTGTCCTGTCCGAAGCCGGACACAATTACCAAAGCGAAAGCAAGTATGAGAAACAACCTTTTCATGACGCAAATATAACAAAAATCTTAAACATGCCCAGCCCCTACACCATTGATCCCCCTCAATAATCAATCACTTAAAACTCAGGGTGCGTCGCCAAGGCCGTGCGTCGCCAAGGCCGTGCGTCGCCAAGGCCGTGCGTCGTAGGCTTTGTCTCGGAAGCGGCCCTTAAAGTATTCGGTGGAGGTCTCGGCGATAATCTTGGCGCAGTCGCGGCGCAGGTCATCGCTAAGGGTGGACAGTTTTTGCTTGAGTTCTTCGATGGTCATTCCTTTTCCTCCTCTTTTTTTCTTGTTTTAATGTTGCATTATTAAAAAGTTTTGTATTTTTGCAGGTGTGGTTACTGCGGAGTGCTAAAACAAAGCTCGGTACAAGCAGTGCCGTGGGGCGGTAATAAATGGTCTAAGTGCGACATTCCATACCCCGCAGTAACCTACTGCTTTCTTTTTATCAGCAATCCCCTTCTCTTATCGGAATCTCGAAGCACATACCAGGTCTTCAGCTTCATCTCATCTCCCTCCAATTTGAGGGATACGACATTGATCCCCCTCAATAATCAATCACTTAAAACCCGTCACATTTCCCATGCCCGTATTGTTTTATTTCAAGGGTATTAAGTCCATACTTGTTTTTTAATTCTGTTTTTTTAATCATTTTCTTTCAGTTTTTACTTGCATTATCCAAATAATTTGTATTTTTGCAATGCGTGATTGCGGTCAACATAAGAAACCCTCGCACGCTCCGCCATATCATCCGATATGGCTTTTTTCATTGATCCCCCTCAATAATCAATCACTTAAAACCATCAAGGATTAATCACAATTTTCTTCTTCAGCCACGCCGGGATCTTCTCCGGGTTCTCGATGCGGATCACAAAGTCGGCTTTTTCGCGACAATCCACAAACCGCACTTTAACAACCTCATCGTCGGGCTTATTGGTGGTTCGCACAAGCTTCCATTCGTCCCAATGGGGATCCTTGTCAACAAGCGTGATATTGAGGTCATAGTCATGGCAATGATGGCAGGGATTGACGTAAACATGGAAGTTGGCAAAGCCATTGTCAACAACCAAAAACTCTCCCCAGGTGGAGTGACCCTCAGAAATCATTCCGTAGGTCTTGGTACACACGCGACGGTCGATGTCAAGCTGTCCGAAGCCGGACACAGTTACCAAGGCAAAAACAAGTATGAGAAAAAACCTTTTCATGGCGCAAATATAACAATAAATGGATAACTACACCGAGATACGCAACAAAATCCGCGCCATGGTCGGCCAGAAGACCCCGCTGCTGCTCACCGGCAAGGTGGAGAGCGTGGACGGCGAGACCTGCACATTGATCCCCCTCAATAATCAATCACTTAAAACTTGATCTCACTTTCAAGGTTGTTAAGTTTCTTTCTTATTTCTTCAGCTATCACTATCCCTTCATGTTGCCCTCCGTTGAAGGTTACGGTGCCGTTGCAGTTGATGTTGATGTCGGAACCGGTCTCTATGTCGATGGCCTCGATCTCGCTGTAGCCCAGCACCTCGGTCTCGCGAAGCTCGCCGCTGAGGTCGATGACGGTGACAAAACTGCCCTGCTTGGGCGTGATGAGCAGCTTCGATGCCTCGCCGTTCACCACCGAGCGAAGACGCACACCCGTAAGCTTCAGGTCGCCTACCGACACGGTGCAGGTCTCGTCGTCCACACTCTCCACCTTGCCGGTGAGCAGCAGCGGGGTACGCTGGCCTTGCATGGCACGTATCTTGTTTTTTATTTCGGTGTAGGCATCCATGTTTCAACAATTTGTTATATTTGCGGCATGAAGAGGCTTTTTCTCATACTTGCTTTTGCCTTGGTGGCCGTGTCCGGGTTCGGACAGACCAAGCCTGATCCTGTAATCCACCTTGAAGACGATTCTTTCACCTACTATAAGGAGTACGGAGTGGGTTATTCTCTCTCTGAGAAGCGGAGCATCTATGGTAAGGTGCGCATTATCACCAATGGAAGGGCAGATCTTCAAGTTTGTTTCGTTAGATGGGGTGAAATTCACGATTTTGACGTCCGTGTAGTTAACCGTGCGCCCAAGGATGGTGAGTGGCAGTTCGTTACCCGTGAGGGGGAGGAGGATTTCACCATCCGCATCACTGATATTTTTGCCGCCGATGTTGCAATCCTTGTCACCGAGGGTTACGACCCACTGACTAAGAAATATGTGAAGAAGAAGCAATAACGTTTTCATTTTCTGAGCCACCTCCCGAGGCTTATTGTTCTCTTTCCACCCTCTTTCGAGAAGCTAACTTCCGTTCCAGTTACATAGTATGTGCCTTCTTTGGCGGGATAGTCAGTGTCGATAATTTTCACGGCATCACCTGGCTCCACAAAGGGAATGAGCCAGCCGGTGAACATTGATCCCCCTCAATAATCAATCACTTAAAACAGGAGGCGCCTCCATCATAGACTACGGGAGTCCATTGCTTGGTGAATACATCCTTCAGATTGTTTATCTCTTTTTCCAAGAGGTTGAGCTTTTCCGTTACGTTTTTCGCTATCACTATCCCTTCATGTTGCCCTCCGTTGAAGGTTACGGTGCCGTTGCAGTTGATGTTGATGTCGGAACCGGTCTCGATGTCGATGGTCTCGATCTCGCTGTAGCCTATCACCTCGGTCTCGCGAAGCTCGCCGCTCAGGTCGATGAGGGTGACATAGCTGCCTTGCTTGGGTGTGACCAGCAGCTTCGATGCCTCGCCATTCACCACCGAGCGGAGGCGCACACCGGTAAGCTTCAGGTCGCCTATCGATACGGTGCAGGTTTCGCCCTCCACACTTTCCACCTTGCCGGTGAGCAGCAGCGGGGTCTTCTGGCCGACCATGGCGCGGATTTTGTTACGTATTTCGGTGTAGGGGCTGGGCATGTTTCAGATTTTTGTTATATTTGCGTCATGAAAAGGATGTTTCTTATACTCGTTATCGTTTTGCGGGCAGCGGCAAACTATTTCGCCCAAGATCGGCCCGTGTTCCATCTTCAGGACGAGACTATTACCATCGTCACTGACTATGGGGCCAACTTTTCCGGGACCGTCACACAGAGTGTTTATGGCAAAGTTCGTATTGTTGACATAAACAAGGAGTGTCCCGATGTATGCGTTTGGTTCGTCAACCGGGGGCATACTCATGACTTCGATGTCAGGGTGGTCGACCATGCTCCAAAGAAAGGTGAGTGGCAGTTTGTCACCAAGAAAGGTGAGGAGGACTACACCATCGCTCTCACTGATTGGCAATGGGCCGACGTGTTCGTGCTCGTTACCGAAGGATACGACCCACAGGCCAAGAAGTACGTAAAGAAAAAATAGCTTTTTCATGACAGCCTCCTTCCCAAACTCACAGTACGTTTTCCACCCTCTTTAGAGAAGCTTACTTCAGTTCCCGTAACGTAATAGACTCCCTGTTTATTCGGATAATCTGTGTCGATAATTTTCACTGCATCGCCTGGTTCCACGTAGGGGACAAGCCAGCCCGTAAACGAGCCTTCATATCCGTCGTAGCACCAAAGGTTGTGCTCGTTTTTGGCGATGGTGGCCAGCTGCGTTTCCGAAACGCCACTCACCATTGATCCCCCTCAATAATCAATCACTTAAAACTCAGGACGCGCATATAAAAGAGGAGCGGGAGGGACTAAACAATGTTTAGTACGCTCCTCCCGCACTGCAAAAATACAAATTATTTGGATAATGCAAGTAAAAACTGAAAGAAAATGATTAAAAAAACAGAATTAAAAAACAAGTATGGACTTAATACCCTTGAAATAAAACAATACGGGCATGGGAAATGTGACGGTTTACGCTACAATGGCAAGACCGGTGTTATGGAGCGATGCCAACACCGTGATGAATGCCTCCTATTTAAGCATTACGTTTTCGTAGAAGAGCGCAATGCAAAGCATGGGATCTTTGAAGAAACAGAGGATCATGTAGGCAGCCAACCCATACGCTTGTGGCGTAAATGTCAAGTATGGAAAGTTTTCAATAACACAAGTAAAAACTGAAAAAATCATGAGAAAAACTGACACACCACAACAAGGGCAAGCCCCAGACCCAGCAGCACGAATCCATTGATCCCCCTCAATAATCAATCACTTAAAACGGAAAAATCAAAGGTAACGATTTGCAATTCACCACATGGTTTCCGATAAGGGATAAAAAAGTAAGGGAAGGATTATTAATCAAGAAAAAGCAGTGAGTTTATGCGAAACAGTGACCACATTTACTGAGTCTCTTATAACCGCCCCCCGGCTCTGCTTGCACCGAGCTTTGTTTTTCTGGTCTCGCACAAACTCAAGTACAAAAATACAAAACTTTTGAATAATACAACATTAAAACAGAAAAAAATGAAAGTACAAACATTGATCCCCCTCAATAATCAATCACTTAAAACTCCGAGGTAGTGGTGCCGTAGGTGTCGTAGGTGTCACCACTATTGACACCCAAGA
>CAMHFN010000002.1 GCA_946184615.1 uncultured Bacteroidales bacterium | reverse complement strand
ACAAGATGGCTGTTATCGTCGACTTGATCGACGACGTCATCAGCGACATCAATCCGGAGACCAAGACCGCTTCGGAGGCCAAGATCAACGCCGTCCGTGCCGAGGTCAACAAGATGATGAAGGACTACCCGCTCTTCGCTTGGTAAGACCTTCAAAACACACCATTAATAATGGCCGCTCCTTCTCGGGGGCGGCCATTATTTTTTCAGTCTCTAACCATCACTGGATTATTCCAGTCCTTTCCAATCCTCGGTGGCATCGAAATCCACTTCCTTGCATTGGGTGTAGATGGAAGGGCAGTTGGAGACACGGTAGTAGGTGTCGCCCTTCTGTTGAACCACCTCCACGCCACGCCATGGGGTGTCGTAGCCGTCGCTATAAACCTGCATGTACTTCACATAGCCCTTCAGCATTTGTGAGCGTTCATCCTCTGGGTGAGCGGGATTTCTGCGCACCTGGATGGTGTAAGGCTTATCGGGATTATAACCATTGGAGGGCTTGGCTCCCTTAAAGAATGAAGAAACCAGATAGGGCCGAGCATAGGAATCGTTTTCGCGGAAGATTTCCTTCAACCTATTGGTCACATAGCTGAGGTTAGTGTCGGTGTTGTTGAGTCTCAGGCATTCTTGGCCGACGGTCCTGTCGCGGCGGTACATTTCCATAGCCACAAGCTGAAGCATGATGCAACCCTCAGGGGTGGTGCCAAGTTCTGCTTGCAAAGCTTGGAATTCTTCAAGCGAAGCAGGAATTGAATTGATGCTACACTCAGTTTGAGCTGTTGCGTTGATGCTCAAGGTAACAGCTGAAAGAATAAGGAGTCCTAGTTTTTTCATTTCTATGGTTTTTAAAGATGAGTCTATCGTTCAGCAAGAGATTTTGATGTACAAAGATAAAAATATTTTTTAAATTTGCGACCATTCTAATACTTCTTGCCATGAAAATTGTCAATTTTGCTGAAAACAACAGCATCATTAATCAATATGTGGCCGAGCTAAGGGATGTCAAAATCCAAAGTGACCGCAACACATTTCGTCATAATTTACAACGCATTGGTCAGCTGATGGCCTACGAAGTTAGCAAGACCCTCACCTATTCTGAGAAGGTCGTTCAAACCCCTTTGGCTACAGCCAAGGCAAGCACCCACGACGATGCGGTTGTGCTGGCTACCGTGTTCCGTGCCGGACTGCCTTTTCATCAGGGCTTTTTGGATGTATTTGACCACGCCGGCAACGCCTTTGTTTCGGCATATCGTTACTATATGGACGAGAAGCATGAAGAGGTAGGCATCAAGGTAGAATACCTTGCTGCGCCCGACCTAACCAATAAGACTTTGATCATCGCTGATCCGATGCTGGCCACAGGTGGAAGCTTGCAGCTGGCTTACGAAGCTTTATGCGCCAAGGGCATCCCAAAACAACTCCACCTCTGCTGCGTGATTGCCGCCCAATCGGGTGTGGACAATATCTTAAAGCTGTTCAAACCTTTGGACAACGTCACCTTATGGTGCGCCGCTATCGATCCAGTTTTGAACGAACACAAGTATATCGTTCCTGGTTTGGGCGATGCTGGGGATTTGGCTTACGGGGAGAAGATTTGAAGATTAGAAGACAGGAGACAGAAGTCAGGATTTTTCCAAAGCCTCAAGAACCGCTTCTACCATGTTATAGGCACCGTCGTAAACATCCTTCAACGTGGCATCCAACATGAATGCGGGCGTGGTAAATACGAGGTTGCCATTGTCGGCACATACATCGCCATGCTCGGTCTGCACATGGTTGGCACCCCAGCTCCGCACCTCGTCGGTGACCGGTGTGCCTTCAGTACCCAAAGTAACATAAACGCCTGGAATCAGTTTGGCCAGCATCACGGGAGCAATGCATTGGGCACCAATGGGCTTCCCGGCCTGATGCATTTCAAGAATGGCACGAGCGACATCGGGTTGGACTTCCATGTCGGCACCTTTGAAGGCATAGTTGCATAGATTCTTGGCAGCGCCAAAGCCTCCTGGGAAAAACAGTGCGTCATAGTCCTCAACCTTAAACTGCTCGATGGGCAGGATATTACCACGGGCGATACGTGCGGCTTCCGCCAAAATATTCCGCTCAGCATTCTTCTCCGAAGCACCTGTGAGATGGTTCACCACCTCGGATTGTGGACGATCGGGGGCAAAGCATTGATATTCACAATGATGTTGATCCATAGCGAGCAACAAGCAAACGGCCTCATTGATCTCGGCACCGTCCTTATGGCCACAACCGGCCAAAACAACTGCAAATTTTTTCATATTTCTATAGTTTTTATTTCATTTGTTCATAATCACGGGCCAAGCCACCTTGCGAGGTTTCTTTATATAATGAAGGTAGATCCTTACCGGTTTCTTTCATAGTCTCCACCACCTTATCGAACGACACCCGGTGATGACCATCGGTGAACGTGGAATAGATGTTGGCATCGAGGGCACGGGCGGCGGCATAGGCGTTACGCTCGATGCAGGGAATCTGCACCAGTCCGCACACGGGATCACAAGTCATGCCAAGATGGTGTTCCAATGCCATCTCAGCGGCATATTCGATTTGTGCGGGACTGCCACCGAAGAGCTGGTTGGCGGCGGCGGCGGCCATGGCGCAGGCCACGCCCACCTCACCTTGGCATCCCACCTCAGCGCCGGAGATGCTAGCATTGGTGCGCACAATATCACCCACCAGGCCAGCCGTAGCCAAAGCACGAATGATGCGGGTATCGCTGAAATCATAACTTTTGGAGAGATGATACAACACAGCAGGCATCACTCCACACGAGCCACAGGTAGGAGCGGTGACGATGCGTCCACCCGAAGCGTTCTCCTCGGAGACAGCAAGGGCGTAAGAATAGACCAAACCGCGACTTTGCAAGGTATGCGAGAAGCCTTTCGCCTTCACATGATACATCGCCGCCTTACGAGCCAGATGCAGTGGGCCAGGCAAAACACCTTCCTGCTGAAGCCCACGTTCCACGGCCGCTTTCATCACCTGCCAGACCTCCATCAGGTAGTCCTCCACTTCGTTCTGGTTTTCGTGCTCATAAACGTATTCCCAATAGGTCCGTCCCGTACGCTCACACCAGTCGAGGATGTCCGTCATCCTGTCCATCGGGTAGACCTCCACCGACTCATTCCTCTTGCCTTCTTCGGCTAACTCACCACCACCGATGCTGAACACTGTCCATTCGCCAAGGACTTCCTTCTGCGAATCCAAGGCTTTGAACAACATTCCGTTGGGATGATAAGGCAAAAACACATCAGGCTTCCAAATAATCTCAGTGGGAGCTTGAAGCGTATTGAGGATGGCCCAATCGGTCATGTGGCCTTTCCCGGTAGCGGCAAGGCTGCCGTAAAGTGTCACCTCGAAACGATCTGCATCGGGATAGCGGTCGTTGAATAGTTGTGCGGCCTTCTGCGGCCCCATGGTATGGCTGCTTGACGGACCGATACCTATTTTGTAAATGTCTTTAATTGTTTTCATAGATAGGCAAAGTTAGTATTTTCAAGGGAACCCAGGCGATTTTTAAAGCCAAAAAGAAAAATTTTTACTTTTTTTCTTGTATATCCGAAAAAAGTTGTACTTTTGCAGCGCAAAACAAGCAAGGGGGCATTAGCTCAGTTGGCTAGAGCGCTTGCATGGCATGCAAGAGGTCATCGGTTCGACTCCGTTATGCTCCACAAAAAAATCACCGCCGATCAGCGGTGATTTTTTTTTTGCAGAACAAGATACCTTCAACCTTTTACATTCCTATCTCATACATCAGGCCGCGATAACTCAACGAAGCATCGATCACAGGGAAGAAAATACTGTTGGGATGTTCCAAGTTATGAAGTTTGGCA
Organism: uncultured Bacteroidales bacterium; assembly: GCA_946184615.1. Taxonomy (GTDB): domain Bacteria; phylum Bacteroidota; class Bacteroidia; order Bacteroidales; family F082; genus Limimorpha. Next base: position 140,356 of record CAMHFN010000002.1, on the reverse strand, counting down.
TTTTCGATGGTAACCGTACGGGTACCGTCGGCATTGGTTTGCACCTTGAGTGTACCCGCTTCTGCCACATATCCTGTTTGAGGCGTGCCACTCCAAAAATCGAAGTCGGTAGCCACGTGAACACAAGGCAACGAAGGAAGATAAGGTATTAAGGCACTCAGTTGGTATTCACCGTCAACACTCTCATTGTTGAGGTAACTGACAATGAAAGCTTTCTTATGGTTAGGTGACATGAACACCATGGATTTGGTACCATAAAAGTTCCCAACTGTATCCGTCAAGCCAACAGAGGAAAATCCCGCCAATCCGATGGGAGTCTCCACGCCATCCATGACGAACTTATTATCCGTGCTGATAACGAAGGGAGTCAGCGTACCGCTGAAGTTGACTGACAGATTAAGGTTGGTTCCAGTGCCATTGTTGGCAACACATTGAGACAAAATGACAGTGTAAACCCCGTTTTCCATCGTGATGGACAATTCGCCGCTCACCCAATAGTAGACATCGCCGAAATACAAGGAGTCAGCCCCAATGACGAATTGCAACTCTCCCATATTGAATTCTTTCAGTCCCACCACTCTAGGCGTTACTTCTTTGGAATCGCCCAAGCTATAGTGACCTGGGGCAATCTCCCCATTAAAAATAACAGCGACGCCCTCATTATTAGCGTTGGTCATCGCCTCTGAAGCAAAAACAATGGCGTTTTGCTGGCCATAATTGACCGCTTCTGCCGTGGTAATCCCAACGGTCTTGCTTCCCAAGGCCATGGAACCCAATTCCGTTTCCGGTTTTACATCTTGATTTTCCTTGTTACAACTGGTGCTAATGATGGCAAGACCACAAAACAGCGCCAAGCAAAAAAACAATTTTTTCATAGCGATATGATTTAAAAAATAAGTACAAACTAAAAGTATATACAAAAAGCATACCTATTTTTTAGTAGGATAGCCATATTCGCTCCAATCAACACCATAGCGTTGGCCGAAATACTTTTTTGCGTGACGGTTGGCACGGATCTCCGTCCAAAACACGTTGTGGTCGCCTTTCCCCATCGCGCTGATGAGGCTTGGCAAACCGACAACCGGGAGATAAAGCCAACCGAAACGCTGACTATCAGCGGTGTGTCCAAATTCGTGCATACAAAGTTGATTGCTGAGCACTAGTCCTTTTTCCCCATCGCACAGCCAACGACCATCCCAAAGGTCGACGAACGTGCCCAACGACACGCCTTTACAACCTGTCCCCTTACTTTTTGTCGCAAAGGTGATGCCGCCCAAGGTATCTACACGGTCCACTTGTCCCACGAGTGCTCTTCCCAAGGTGAAAAGCCAACCCACGAGGGTCTGAGGCAATTCCCAAGTAAACCTTGAGAAAAGCTGCCACGCGCGCCCCCAGAAAGAACGTTTGGGGTCGGTCAGAAAGAGTCCTTGGCAGATTTTAGCAATAAGGTACAAATCGACGTTGTTATTTGTATCCGAGTTGTGATGGTTACGAGTTTAGCTCAGCATCTCCTTCACCAACTGCGAGACCTTGGCGTTGTCGGCTTTGCCAGCGACTTGCTTGGTGGCCATACCCATCACGCGCCCCATGTCCTTGATGGAGGTTGCCCCGACTTGGGCGATGACGTCTTTGACAACAGCACGAAGTTCTTCTTCACTCAAAGGCTTGGGAAGGTAAGCTTCGATGACGGCAGCTTGGAAAAGTTCCTCGTCAGCGAGTTCTTGACGACCATTCTGTTCATAGATAGTTGCTGACTCCTTGCGTTGTTTGACCAGTTTTTGGAGCAGGCTCAACTCAGTAGCTTCGGTGAGTTCGTTGTTACCTCCTTTGGTTTTTTCCAATAGGATCTGTGCTTTGATCGCCCTGAGGGCTTCGAGTTTCTTTTGGTCGCGGGCCAGCATGGCGGCCTTGATGTCGGCCATTAAGGTACTTTCGAGAGACATATTTTTTAGAATTTAGAATTCAGAAGTTAGAAGTTAGAAGTAGAGAATGCAAAGATAATAAAAATTGTAATTTTGCATCATGAATAAAACAACCATCACCAACCGTGAGATTTGGCGCATCGCCTACCCCATCATGCTGGGGAATCTGGCGCAGACCATCATCACTTTTACCGATACGGCATTTCTTGGACATCTCGGCACCAATGAACTTAGTGCTTCCATGATGGCCGGATTGTTTTACTACGTGTTCACCACCTTGGCCATGGGCTTCGCTGTTGGCATTCAAATCTTCATCGCAAGGCGTTTTGGCGAAGGCAACCTGAAAAAGATCGGTGTCATTTTCCAGCATGGAGCCCTCTTTGTCCTGCTCCTCGGTCTTTTCTTGTTCAGCATCCTGTTCTTTTTCAGCAATGGGTTGATGCGCAACATCATTGAATCGGGCAGCATCTACACTGCTTCCATGCACTACCTCAAATATCGGCAGTTCGGCATCATCTTCGTGGTTTTCAACTTCCTGTTCCGATCATTCTACGTAGGCATCAGCAACACCAAGGTCATCACTTATTCCACCATCCTGATGGCGGTCGTCAACATTTTCTTCGACTGGTGCTTGATTTTCGGCCATTGTGGACTCCCCGAGATGGGGGTAGGCGGTGCAGCATTGGCCTCACTATTCGCTGAGATCACGGCGTTCTGTTTCTTCTGGGTTTACACTTTTGTCACCATCCCCCACGAAGAGTACGGCATGTTTCGCTGGCATAAGCTGCAGCCGAAGCTGATGGGCGACATCCTAAAGGTGGCCTTCCCCTGCATGATACAACGGTTGTTTTCGTTTGGAGCTTGGTTCGCTTTCTTCATCCTCATCGAGAAGATGGGCGAGACCGCCATTGGCATCTCTTCGGTGGTCCGCAGCACCTATATGATCTTAATCATTCCTGGTTTCGCCTTTGCGGCGACGGCCAACACGCTCACCAGCCGTATCATCGGCGAGGGCAAGAGCGACGAGGTGATGCCTATGCTCTGGAAAGTGGTAAAAAACGGTGTCCTTTGCTCTGCTGTGCTAGTCATCATCACCGCCATCATCCCCGAACTCATCCTTAAGATTTATACTGACGATCTCACCTTGGCTGCCGCAGCGGTCCCCTCGGTATACGTTGTCGGGGTGGCCACCTTACTGGGTGCCGTTGGCATGGTGTTTTTCGAGGCCGTCTCCGGCACAGGCAACACCTCAGCAGCGATGGCGTTGGAGTTTGGAGTACTCATCGCCTATATGTTTTACGTCTTCCTGATGACGAAGAGCGCCTCCATCGCCAGTGTCTGGACAGCTGAATGGTTCTACAACATTGTCATGGGCACCATCGCTTTCTTTTATATCTGGAAAGCCGACTGGCGGAAAAAGGTGATTTGAACCCAAAACAACACCATGAATCCCAGCAACGACCAACGGAAACTTGATGAGCGTTATCTGATGATGACGGAAGCACCCGTCAAGAGGCTGATTCTCAAGATGTCGGTTCCCACCATCATCAGCATGTTGGTAACGAGCATTTACAACATGGTGGATTCGTTTTTCGTAGGGCATCTGAGTACAGAAGCTGTAGCGGGCGTTGGGGTTGCCTTTGCCTACATGGCTTTCATCAACGCCTGTGGTTTTTTCTTCGGTCACGGCTCTGGCAATTACATTTCGAGGGCTTTGGGCGCACGACGTATCGAAAATGCTGGCAGGATGGCTGCCACGGGATTCCTAAGTCCCTTGATCTTCGGTGCCTTGGCTGGAGCACTCAGTCTGTTTTTCCTCAGTCCCCTTTCGCGTGCCCTAGGCGCCACAGAGCAAATCCTGCCCTCCTCTAACGCCTATCTGCGTTACATCCTCTTCGCCACCCCCTTCATGATGTCGTCGTTGACCTTGAACAACCAGTTGAGGCTTCAGGGCAACGCCCGTTTCGGCATGATTGGCATCGCCTCGGGGGCCATCCTCAACATCATTCTTGACCCTATCTTCATCTTTGTGTTGGACCTGGGGGTCAGCGGAGCCTCTTTAGCCACAGCCATCAGCCAATGTTTCGGCTGGTGCCTTTTGCTTTGGGGCACTTCTCGTGAAGGCAATGTGCATATACGGCTTCGCAACTTCACCCCCACGAAGGAATACTACATCCAAATCCTCAGAGGGGGCCTTCCTTCGCTGATGCGCCAAGCCCTTGCCGTAGTGGCGACCATCTGCCTGAATCGCATGGCGGTGCATTACGCTGAATCTGGCAACGAGGCCTCTGTCGTGGCAGCCTTTTCCATTGTGACCCGAGTCATGATGATGAGTTATTCGGTCATCATCGGGTTTGGACAAGGATTTCAACCCGTGTGCGGCTACAACTATGGTGCAAAGCTTTATGGCCGTGTCAAAGAAAGTTTTATGTTCTGCATCACCCTTTCTACTATGGTGCTAATCGTCTTGGGAACGTTAGGCTATATCTTTTCTCCCGAAATCATCGCTCTCTTCCGCAGCGAAGATCCCGAGTTGATCCGTGTTGGTAGCCATGCCATGCGTTGGCAGTGTGTCGCCTTCCCCTTGATGGGACTCTGTACCATGACCAACATGCTCTTGCAAAACATCAACTACACTTGGCAGGCCACCTTTCTCTCCATGTGTCGCCAAGGCATCTGCTTTTTGCCATCGGTATTCATCGCTCCTTGGATTTGGGGACTCACTGGCCTCGAAGCCGCCCAGGCCATCGCCGATGCCATGACCTTTTTCATCTCCCTGCCTTTTGCCATCAAGATTATCAGCGAGTTGTCCGCCAAAGAAAAGTTACCAAAATAACTCCTCGGCTATGCCGTCGGCAAAAAGCATCTGTTCGTCATTGAGAAAAAGGATCCCCTGCCTCTGGGAAAGACGACCCTGGGCAATCAAAGGTTGCGCTTGACGTTCACAATGTTCTGAAAAGCGTTCTCCCATCGCACTTTTCAGGTATTTCAGATCAATGCCCCACATCGTCCGGAGACGGAGCATGACGTATTCATCATACCGCTGTTCCAACGTAAGGATCTCTTTCTCAAACAGTTTTCCGTTTTCCGTTTTACCTCCCTTTCGGTCGGTGAGCCCTTCGGGGTTTCGTTCTCCGTTCCCTACATATTGCTCCAAAGAGGAAACGTTCCACTGCCTCGACTTGCCATCGTATGAATGTGCCGATGGCCCAAAACCGGCGTATGGAGTGCCGAACCAGTAGCTGGCATTGTGCCGTGAATGCATTCCTGGTTTGCAGAAGTTGGAAATCTCGTAATGTTGGAACCCCTGCTGTGCCATTTTTTGGCACAAGATACCGTAATCGCGAACTGCATCTTCCTCGTTGACGGGCGATGTCTTCCCCAAATCTATTTGTTTGGTCAAGATGGAATTGGGCTCCAAAGTAAGAGCATAGGCCGAAAGATGCGGGAGTCCCAATTCAAAAAAACAATCCAGATTACGGCTCCACTGTTCGGCATCGGAGGTGGGCAACCCATAAATCAAATCAATGGTGATGTTATCGAAGCCAGCCTCCCTTGCCCAACCAACACATTGGCGGGCATGTCTTGAGTCGTGCCGTCGGCTCAGATAGGTCAGATCATTGTCGAAAAAACTCTGGATGCCGATGCTGAGACGGTTCACTCCCATCGACCGCAAGCCTACCAGATAATCTAGAGATAAGGTATCGGGGTTGGCTTCCAAAGTAATTTCAGCTTCTGGATCGATCTCAAAGTGATCATGGAGGTTCTTGAGGATTGTTTCGAGCTCCTCCACTTTTAATAAAGAAGGTGTACCGCCACCGAAATAGACGGTCTCGACCTTTTCCCCCTGAAGATAAGCTCTTCGCGAGACAATTTCATGCTTCAAGACATCCAAAAACTCGCCCTTCCGCTTCATAGAGGGAACGGAATAAAACCCACAATAAGCGCATTTGGAGGAGCAGAAGGGAATATGGATGTAGAGGCCCGACATGGGTAAAAAAGAAGACAGGAGACCGAAGTAAGAAGAAAGAATCCTGTAGGGCTTCTAACTTCTGTCTTCCGACTCCTGACTTCTTGTTACTTTTTACTTACTTCTTACTTCTGTTCTTTCTTGCAGCAACCGCCGAGGCATTTGTAGCAAAGGCCAGCAACGCAGGCACCGACGAGCGGAGCCACGATGAACAGCCAGAGCTGAGGCATAGCCAGCGGGTTCTCGGAGAAGATGGCAACGCCGAGTGAACGAGCAGGGTTCACAGAGGTGTTGGTCAACGGGATGCTGATGAGGTGGATGAGCACCAGGGTGAGACCGATGGCGAGACCACCGAACTTACCGTTGGCGTGACGGCTGTCGGTGACACCAAGGATGACCATCAAGAAGACGAAGGTCAACAGAGCCTCAACAAGGAAAGCACCCCACATGGAAGTCTGGAGATAGCCACCAGCCACATCAGCAGCGCTGAAGAAGTCGCCATAACCGTTGGCAGCGAAGGTGCCAAGGGTCATTCCAGCTGACTTGGCAATCACCATCAGCAAGAGACCGGCAATGATACCACCGATGATCTGTGCGACCCAGTAGCAAAGCATCTCTTTCAAGGTCATACGACCGTTCACCCACACACCGAAGCTCACTGCGGGATTCAGGTGAGCACCAGAAATGTGACCGATGCCGTAGGCCATAGCGATGACCGTGAGACCGAAGGCGATGGCGACGCCAAGGAATCCAACATGACCAAAGATTGCAGTACCGCAACCACCGAAAACAAGAACGAATGTGCCGAACAATTCGGCGAAGAATTTGTTACCGATTTTCATAATGATAATTTTTAAAAGTTGTTAATTGACAAATCAAGGTGCAAACGTACAAAATAAAATGAAAATACCCTAATTCAAAATGATTTTTTTCCATTTCACCTAAAAACAACGACCAAAATATCCGGATTTTTTACTTACTTTGCATCTATGAAAAGAATAGCATCCTTCCTCTTCTTTCTCCTAGGTGCCTTTTCCGTCATGGCCCAGGAGAGCCATTCCTACCAATTCACTTTGGACGACTGCATCCGCTATGCTTTCGCCAACAGCTACGAACGCAAGTCGATGGAACTCACTAGCCAGTCGCTCGAAGCCACCTACAAGCAGTCGAAGCTGCAGCGTCTGCCCAACCTCAGTGCCTCCTATGGACAAAACATCTCCAACAACGAAAACGGTTGGTCATCGTCAGGCAACGTGGGCATCGGCACGTCGGTCACCCTGTACCAAGGTGGACAAATCAGCAACACCATTGAGCAAAACCGCCTTAACCTGGAACGCAACGAGGTGCAGATGGAACGCTACGACAACCAAACCGTCACACAGATTCTGCAGAGTTTCCTTACCATCCTCGGCAACCAAGAACTGCTGAACTATCAGCTTGAGGTACTGAAAACCAGTAGCGAACAGCTGAACCAAGGACGAGCACGTTATCAGGCTGGTTCCATCCTCGAAAGCGACTATCTTCTGCTTGAGGCCCAATACTACAGCGACTCGAATAACGTGGTCGACACCCGTATCAATATCGAGAACAACCTCCTCGACCTCAAGGTGTTGCTCTCCATGAATCCCTCCGATCGTTTGGAAATTGTCTCCCCTGACACCGGAAATCTAGATGCGCTGAAGGAGAGCCTCCCCTCGGAAGAGGAGGCCATCCAAATGGCTATGGATTATATGCCTGACCTTCGGATGAGCGACTACAACATCCGTATTGCAGAGAAAAATGTCGACATGGCGAGAGGCAATTACCTTCCATCGGTCTCCGCCAACGCCAACGTAGGTATGGGAGTGCTTTCGTTCGACGGCAACGGGATAAACAAGTGGTATAGTACCCCAACGGAATCTGCTGGCATCTCCGTGAACATCCCCATTTTCAGCCGGGGCTCCACCCAAGCCAACGTAAAGAAAAGCCAAATCGCTTTGGAGCAGGCTCAGCTAGAGCACGAACAGGCCCAACTTTCCGTACGCCAAACCGTGGTTCAAGCCTACCGCAATGTGGTGTCGGCTTATAACGCCTATAAAGTGTCGGAAGTCCGAGAAAATGCTTACAGCAAAAGCTTTGCTGCCCACAACATCCAGTACCAATACGGCACCATCACCACCGTGGAACTGCTCCAGCAACAGAACAACTATCTTAATGTTTTAAATACTTATATTCAAAACAAATATAACCTCTTAATGAAACGCAAAATTCTTGATGTTTATACTGGAAAGAAAATAACCCTATAATGCCTATCGGTATGAAAAAGAAAAGAAAAACATGGTTAATAATCCTATGTGTGATTGCTGCGGTGATGATTGTCTTCATCATTGTAAAATCAGCCAAGTCCTCAAAGAAGGAGTTGGTGATTCGCACCCATGTCGTTGGCGAATACACCGTGGAGAATACGGTCACGGCCACGGGCACCATTGAGCCTGTGGAGACCGTGGAAGTCGGCACGCAGGTGTCGGGTAAGGTGGAGAAGATCTATGTCGATTTCAACGACGTGGTGAAGAAAGGCCAGTTGCTAGCCGAGTTGGACAAGTTGACACTCAACCAGAATGTCAGCCGGGCCAACGCGAGTCTCACTTCGGCAGAGAGTCAGCTCAACTATGCAAAGCTCACCTACGAGCGCACTAAACAACTCTACGAGGCCAAGGCCGCCACACTGGCCGCCTACCAGGAAGCACAGAACAGTTACACCCAAGCCCAGATGAGCAAGAAGAACGCCCAAGCCGCCTACGACCAAGCCTTGGTCGACCTGAGCTATGCTGAGATCTATTCACCCATCGACGGTGTGGTGCTCGACCGCGCTGTGGAGGTAGGACAGACCGTGGCCGCTTCGTTCAGCACCCCCACCCTCTTCACCCTGGCCAACGACCTCACCAAGATGCAAGTGGAGGCTGCTGTCGACGAAGCCGACATCGGGCAGGTGAAAATCGGACAAAAGGTCAACTTCTCCGTTGATGCCTATACCTATGAGACCTTTGAGGGCTCGGTAAACCAGATCCGCATGAAAGCCACCACTACCAGCAACGTGGTGAAATACACTGTCATCATCAGCGCTCCGAACCCTGACCTGAAGCTCTTCCCTGGCATGACTGCCAACGTGACCATCATCACCGAATCCCAAACGGGTCTTGCCGTTCCCGCCGAAGCGCTCAACTTCACTCCCGACGAGCAGGTACTGAAAGCCATGCGTAAAAACGGCAAACCCGAAGACGCGGGAGAGAAGCCACAAGGCGAACGACCCATGATGGATGAAAACATTGGGCAGGATTCCAACAGGTCGATGGTATGGGTCAAAAAAGGTGAAGAAATCATGCCTCGGCCCGTCAAAGTCGGCACGAGCGACGTCGCCTACAAAATCATTGAGGAAGGCTTACAGGAAGGCGAGGAGGTGGTCCTCTCAGCACAATATGTAGCAAAGGAAAAGCAAGCAAAGAAAGGCGAAAATCCCTTCATGCCCGGCCCTCCTGGAAGAAGAAACAACAACACGAAGAAATGAGCGAACGACCATCCATCATCAAAGTTGAAGGCCTCAAGCGCACCTTCATCGTCGGCAGCGAAGAGGTACACGCCCTCAAAGGCGTGTCGTTCGACATCTGCCAAGGTGAATTTGTGAGCATCATGGGTTCTTCTGGCAGCGGCAAGTCTACCTTGCTCAACATCTTAGGCTGCCTCGACCAACCTACGGCAGGCGAGTATTACATCGATGGTATTTCCGTGAGGGAACGCACCAAAAACGAGCTCTCCGAGATCCGCAACCGCAAGATTGGTTTCGTGTTCCAGTCGTACAACCTGCTGCCCCGCACCTCTGCCTTGGAGAACGTGGAGCTGCCTTTGGTCTATAACCCTGACATATCACACCGCGAACGTCACGAGAAAGCTCAACATGCCTTGGAGTTGGTAGGGCTGAAGGACCGTATGGAACACATGCCCAACCAGCTCTCTGGAGGACAGCAACAGCGAGTGGCCATCGCCCGAGCCTTGGTCAACGACCCCGTCATCGTGCTTGCTGACGAGGCCACTGGCAACCTCGACACCCGTACCTCTTACGAGATCATGAGCTTGTTCCAGAACCTTCACGAGCAAGGCAAGACCATCGCCTTCGTCACCCACGAATCCGACATCGCCGTGTTCACCAGCCGCACCATTTTCCTCCGCGATGGACACATCCTCCGCGACGAGCCCGTAGCCACCAAATCGGCATCTGAAGCCCTTGCCGCCCTCCCCGTCGATAACGATTATAAATGATTCTAACTTCTTACTTCTGTCTTCTGACTTCTAAATAAATGGACATTTTAAATCTCATACGAATATCGGCCAAAGCCCTGTTGCGCAACAAGACACGCACTGCCCTTTCCATGCTGGGCATCGTCATCGGCATTGCCGCTGTCATAGCGGTAGTCAACCTAGGTGAAGGTCTGAAGCAAAGCACGGCCAACCAACTCTCCGATATGGGAACCAACCTCATCATGGTGATGCGCGCCAACCAACGCCGTGGCGGTATCAGCATGGGTTCCTCCAACGTCCAGTCGCTAAAGGTGAGCGATTGCGAGCAGATTGCCAAAAACGCCAAAAACATCACCATGGTCAGTCCCGTAGTCAACAGTGCGGGACAAATCGTCAACGGCTCGAAAAACTGGTCAGGAACGGTCTATGGAGGCTCACCAGAATACCTTGAAATCAGGAAATACGAGGTTGCCACAGGGGTCAACTTCACCGATGAAGATGTCAAGAAATACGCCAAGGTAGGCTTGATTGGCCAGACCATCGTGGAGGAACTCTTCGAAGAGGGGGAAGACCCCATCGGCAAGACCATCCGTATTGGCAGCATGCCTTTCATGGTCATCGGCACCCTCAAGGAAAAGGGAGAGAACGGCATGGGCATGGACCAAGACGATATCGTCATCATGCCTTATTCCACGGTGCAGAAGCGCATGTTGGGAGTCAACTACATCCAACAGATTGTTTGTTCTGCCACTTCCGAAGATGTGGCTGAAGCAGCAGTGGAAGAGGTCGAAAACATCCTTCGCGCTGCCCACAAAATACCAGACGGTGGAGCCAACGATTTTGAGGTGCGCACTCAGCAGGAGATGTTGGAGATGATGACCTCCATGACAGGCATGATTACTACGGTGCTCATTGCCATTGCCTTAATCTCATTGTTAGTCGGCTGCATCGGCATCATGAACATCATGTATGTCACCGTTACCGAACGCACTAAGGAAATCGGCCTACGCATGTCTATCGGTGCCAAAAACGCAGCCATTCTGATGCAATTCCTCACCGAGAGTATCATCTTAAGCCTCATCGGCGGTGTGTTGGGCATCTTTCTTGGCATCGCCCTCTCATACGTGGTCGCTTTGGCGATGTCGCTCCCCTTTGTCATCAACGTCCTTTGGACCATCATTTCCTTCGTGTCGTGCGCAGTCCTCGGTCTCATCGCAGGCTTCTTCCCTGCTTTGAAGGCTTCCAGGACCGATCCGATCAATGCGTTGCGTTACGAATAGGCATGAACGCCGCCCAAAAGCAGGTTCACCCCAAAGTAAGTAATCAGCACGCTTAAGAAGGCAAGAATACCGTAAACATGGAAAAACACAGGCTTTTGAAATGTTTTCCAAATCTTTTCGTGCAGCGGTGCGGCATAAATCAGCAACGTGATCAAGGCCCAGACCTCTTTGGGATCCCACGACCAGTAGTTGCCCCATGAGACGTTGGCCCAAACGGCACCAATGAAGATACCGATGGCAAGCAAGGCCACCGCAGGATAGAGCATCGCTGTGCTGAGGCTTTTGTATTTCACAAGACGCGCTTTGTCTTTCGGTTTCACGAGGGCGACGATGCCTGTTATCATGATGGCGAACAGCAGTGCGTAGGCCGTGACAATGGTCGAGATGTGCAGGCTGAAGAAAGGTGAGCGCAACACAGGCAACAGCTGGTGGGTCAGCATCCTGATGTGCAGCAACACCGCCAAAACGACAAGCACGACCATCCATGAAATAGTGACCGCCTTGTAAGTCCTAGGTTGTTGAAATAGCATCATTACCAAGGCAACCAAGAGCAGGACATAACCCGTATAGGTGACTCCGATGCCCCAAGGATCACGGGCAACTTCGAGAATGGAATTGCCTTGTTCATCGAAGTCGCTCTGATAAAAACGATAGTGACGATGCCTCAAGATGCGATTCATCGAAATGACTGTCTCTTGAGGTGCTGAACCATCGGTGAGCTGAAGGTAGCTCACATAGTCCTTGGGCTTGCTACTGCCAGCATAGGTCTCGATTTCAAAACGGTCCAAGGTCAAAGTGAAAGGCAACTCCACAGGGTGGTTTTCTTCTGCGTTGCCTTCATAAAACGTATGCGTCGGTTTCCCGGGTTCAAGTAGCATGCGGCCATGTTGTCCGGTGAGCATGGTCAGAAGGGCACCCAACAGGATGAACAATATGGCAAAGTGCAAGGTGCAGACAGCTATCCTTTTCCACATACGGAATTTCACAGCTATCGTCACCATGAGACCTGCCAGCAAAGCCCATAACCCCACAAACCACCATGTCCCATAAACACTGGCCAAAGCCGTTTCTGAGCCATGTAGCTTTTCAACGATAGTGCCGGCGGCCATAACGGCCACCAGCACAATCATCAAAACTGAAACTATATGACATATCTTCTTCATCAATGCAAAATTAATCTTTTCTCCTTACTTCTTACTTCTTTCTTCTATCAAATTGCCTCAATAAACTTCACAATGGCATCGCGGTCTTCCTTGGGAAGTTCACGGAACTTCTCGACGGTACGGCGGGCGTCGCTTTCGGCGTTGCCATGCCACATGATGGCCTCGATGACGGTACGGGCGCGGCAGTCGTGCAGACGGTCGCTGGCACCGGTGCAGATGGCCGAGAGTCCCCTACCCCACAACGGCGTGGTACGGCACCAGCCGGTGCGGATGTCGTTTTCCATGTGAAGCTTGTGTTGGATATAGTCGCTATAAGGCCAAATCTTCTGGTTGGGATAACGTGGCAGACGTGGGTCGCTGTCGGCGAAGAAGCCGGCCGGATCGGTGAAGTCGTCGTCACCGGTCTGCCATGAAGGACGGTGGCAATAGGCACAGCCGATCTCACGGAACAAGGCACGTCCACGTTGCACCTCCTCGTTGCCCAAATCACGGGCGGCGGGAACGGCCAGACCACGGTGCCATACCATGAAGTCGGAATACTCCTCGGCACTCATCTCGGGTTCCTTAAGTTCATCGGGGATGTTGGCCATCATCAGGTAGTTGTAGATGTCGGTTTCTACGTCACCCGTAAGGTTGTATTGCGGGTAATAGTTGTAGAACTCAGCCTGGACATCGGGATCTTGGGAGGCCTTGGTGGCGTAGGCGGCAGTCATGTAGTGACCCATCTTGGTGGGGTGTGTCACGTTGGTGATGTTCCAGATGGCGTTGGCGCCCGGAGCATCCTGCAAGGGACCACGGGTCAAAGCATAGGTGTAACGCTTGGGGTGGTTGGTGTTGCCATACAATCCCGTAGGCGCCCAGTCGTTACCTGCCCACATCGCGGGGTTCAGACCATTCGGCATGTAGTTGTCGTCGTATTCCTTTTGATATTGTGCTTTTAAGGAATCGTCAGGGATGGCGTCAATGAGACCAGTGCCATAGATGCCGATGGTGGATTCCAAACGGCACACGAAGTCGCTGTACGGAATCGGGTTGCCCCCCACTTCGAGCGGTACATAGAACGCATCTTCGGGAATATAGACCTCAGGATAGATCAAACTGTAGGATTCGCCATCGGGGAAACGGTTGCCCCATTCATCTGTATAGTTGAGCCAGTTGATCTGGATCTTGTCTTCGTCGAGTGGAGCCTTGAAGGGCGCAACTGCTTTGGTTTGCGGCATTCCCGTATAGGAGCTGAGATAGGTGTCGTTGCGATCGGTGAAGACCAGCAGGTAACCATTGCCCCATTCATCGGCACGATAGCGGTTCATGCGCTTGCCATGACCATAGCCAGGGTGACAGGCGATGCAGGAGCTACGGATGTAAAGCGGTCCGAGGCCATCGAAAGGCTCGTTGTTCTGCGTGTAGGTGCGCTCAAAGAAATACTCGCCATATTTGAAAGCGGTGGTCAGTCCAGCCTGCTCCACAGCAGGTGTCGGGTCTTCGTAAGCGGTTTGCGTCGTATTGAACGTAGTGCCGAGTTCGCCGCCGGTGTAGGTTTCTTCAAGTACTTGAGGGTCGGTGGGAACGGGTTCTTTGGGGCCGCAGGAAGCCATGGCAAATGCCAAAAGGCCACCGGCGAATAAAAAACCGATAGATTTTGTTCTGTTCATAATAGACTCTTTTTTTATTTACTTTTTATCAATATTTGACAATTCTTCCTTCACTTCAGCCATCACATCGGAGAGTTCCTGGCAGGCTTCCATGGCGGCGCCAGCGGTGGCGTCAGCGTAGTAAAGCACGAAGGGAGCCTTCATGGCGTTAATCTTCTCCAGAGCATTGTTGATGGCGTTGACTACGCGGGTGTCGAGTTCGGTGTTGTAGTCGGCCAGGTAAGCATGCAGTGAACGGTCTTCGTCGCGGCTGGTGACGATGCCACCCATGTAGGCGTTTTGGACACTGATGATGTTGTCGTAGAAATCGACGATGGATTTTTGGCTATAAGGTGATTCCACGTAATGCGGATCCTCGCCCGTATGGGGCTTACCGATCTTGGAGGTACCCACCTCATCGGCGATGTCGATGCAGCCGTCGGCGATGGCTTGGAGGGCGTTGGTGAAGGTGGCGTAAGTGCTACCCGCCTGACCAGCGAGGATCATGTTGGAGCCGTAAGAATTGTTGCCACCGTTGACGGTAGTGTTAAGCTCCAACTTTTCCATTAAGGCAGCATGTTCGGCAGGAGCGTTTTCGTTCCAGCTCACCTCCAGTTGGAAGCAGCGGTTGCGGAGGTCGCGCGACACGGCCACCACGTAGGTCATCATGTCGTCGTTCACCTCGTTCACGTCGCGGGGTTGGCCTTCACGGAACAGGATGTACTCGATGCCGTGGAAGCCCAGCAGGGCGTTGCCGAGTTGTTCGCCGGCCACGGTACCATCCTCGTCGCCAGCCAGCATCTCGATCATGTTGGGGCTGGCCATCAGGTGGTTGAAAGCATCTTCATCGAGGGGCCATGAGTCGATGTGTGGGTCGATGCCGAAGTCAGAGGCGGCGCCATACAGGAAGGCCTCGCTCATCTCCCACCATTTGCGGGCTTCGAGGAAGCTCACCGTAGCTTGGTTGAGGTTGCTTTGCGTCTTGTTTTCCTTTAAGGCATTCAGGTTGTCCACCAGGTTTTGGGCCTCCTCGGCCAATTTACCGTAGGTGGGATACACGGTCTGATTGAGGTATTGCTTCACAATCGCCTCTTTGGTTTCTTTGTTCTTTTCTTCAATGACTTGGTCTTTGCCGCAGGAGTTGAAACTCATGGCTAAAAGTCCTAACAATGCGATTAGGAGCTTCGTTTTGATTGTTCTTTTCATAGCGTGATATTTTAATTGTTTGTTAATTATTCACGCTGCAAAATTCCGATATCGTTCCCTTCAAAAAAATCATCAATAATGGCGATTCACGGAGGGCTGGGCTCACCAATAATGGGGAATAGGGCCTCTCCAGAATTGACGCTTGCCGGGGATTAGTATTTGATAGTTTGAAGTGCCATGACACTTCAACACGAAAAGATTCCGTCAATTGGACCTTCTAACCTATCTTAAAAACTCTTTTATCGCCTGCTTTTATTCTTTCTTTGATTCCACAGTAAACCTTGAGCTCGCCGTTTCCCAATTCTTCTGGATTGATTTGAGAAAGCACTTCCGAACTTTTTTGCATGTCGCCTGCTTCCCGATAGAGCTCCGCTTTTAATAAAGAATCAGACCTCTCGCTCCAATTATACAATTCTATAAATTCGTTTATGATGCCAGCAATAAAGCTTTCTTCCTCTGGATCAAGTTCTTTGGTCTCATGTCCGATGTATTGGGAATCATGTCTATAGTAGCAGTCATTGTAAGATTGTATCAACCAGTATCTGATATTTACCAAATCTTCAGGATTACATTTTATTGAGGAAAAATCGTTATATGCCTGAACCAGTCTATTTTTCCCCTTTGCTACGCCTTTTTCGCTCAGGAACTGAGAGTAAGCTTCTTTCCATTCATAATAGGTCATCTCTCCCTTTTCCCACGATTTGCCTAAGCCAGACCTGGAAAAGCACCTATATTCCAAATAGTATTTACCACACCTCTGGCATTTTTGCACTGGAGATACTTGTGGTAGCATTGGGGCAATCATTTTACCATCGGACCAAAACTCTGCATCAATAGCGTTACCAGATTCAATTGCGAGCAATCTTTTCTTTTTCCAACAATAAGGACATCTGACTATTTCTGCTCTTCCTGGGATCATGGTTGAATCAATTTGAATTGTTAATAGTAAGTCTTATAGTTCCATAACCCTAACAGTGACCGTCTTTTCACCTTCACAAATCGTCATAGAATAATCATAGTTGCCTTTTTCTCCTTTGGGAACGACCTCGTCTTTCACCAGCCCAGAGCCCCAATTTCGCTGGAAATGATAACATCCATCATAATAATCAAAGCCCTTATCTCGCAATGTTTGAAAAAAAGCGTTGTCAGGAGTTTCCTTGAATTCCAAAATGAACGTGTCATAATGATCGCGCAGCCCTCCCTTAAAGTCCCGCTCTATGACCTTATACTTAGGCATCTTCACTCCCGTTATGTTTTCGATTACTCGGGGCCTAACGAAATGATTCTTTCGCCAATAATCTTGATAATAGGAATAGGCCACTATACCAAGAACAAAAAGCATGACCAACATCAATGGTGATAACACAAACAGCACAATCCTTAACCATTTGGGCAACAGTTTCCAACGCCCATCAAGGATGAGCAACACTGGAGAAAGAGTGAGCCAGGATAATGCTAGCACAACAGCCTTTAGAATAGTATTCTGTTTCTTGTTCTCCATAATTTTTACTTAAAATCCTGGGGCGTTCGTATAACGACTCCGTGGTCAAACAATTCAAACTCCGTTGTCTTTATGCTGTTGAACTCATAATATGAGCCAACGATATCGCCGATAATTGCTCCTAACATTAATTTTAATTGTTTAAGAGTTCATCTATATTTCAGTCCTGTACATGTACTTGTTAGTAATTCTCCGAACTTCTTCGTAAGAAAACCCGAGCTCCTCGTATAGCTTGTATGCTTGTTCTCCTAGCATTTTGTGGTTTTCATCACCTCGCATAAGATAAAAGATGTTTGAGCAGTTACTTATCATGTATTCAAGAATCTGCCTATTAGAAATTTGTTTTATATAGGTTATTATTTTCTCGTAAGTATTATAGAAAGGCGTAAGCTCTTCTATCTGTTTTTTTGTCATTCCAAAAGCGATGGCGGCTTTTTCCAAATACGAAAACGCCCACGACATTTCATGTATCGGCACACCGTTCATAGTCAAGTATTCAAGTTGAAAATACAACGCATACCTTTGTTCCGCCGGCAAAGTGTCATACGGCGATTTCGGATTTCTTTTTCTATTAAATAGACCCACTTCTCGCAAATACTTAATAATTAAACAATTGAGCCATTTTGTTTTTTATTCCTTGACAGATTCTATCATACATTTCATCCTGATCCATCGTATCAGGGAAAGAATAATGAAGTGTAAAACTTGGAACGGCGGGATTATTAGACACCTCATAGTCAATCAAAACAGTGCCACCAACATTTTGTTGAATGTGAAACATCGTTGTTCCTCCGTAATTAGAAACGCCTGCTCGAAGATATGTCCTTGTTTCAACCACAATTTTGCTTTCTGGATGCCCGTTGAGAATATGTTCTAATAGCTTGGCATATTTCACTCGCATTCCCCCAGCATTGATTGAACTCGATATCATTTCACCCGACTTGCTGCCAATTCTAAATGCAATAACGATTGCAATAATAACAAGTATTACCCAAATCATACGTCTGTAATCTTTTTTCCTGATACTTTTTCCAAGATAGCAAAACATTCTTGTTCACTGAAACCATAGTCTTTATAAATAGCGATTAGAACCTGTGCAGCTTGAATATTCTTACCTGCCGCAATTACGCAATAAAAGACATAGAATAATCTTTCTAGCACCTTCCTTTCCACTCCTTTTAATGAATCAGCCATTCCCGTCATCCCAGTAAACGTGGATGTAGCAGCATGCATTTCCACTCCAGACACACCCATTAATTGCCCTTCTTGGGTCATAATATGATTAATTTTGCTTATTTCTTCTGCCGAGCCAGAACATGACCCACCGAATACCATCATTAAATTCATGGCTGCTAGTTTTTGTCTATGGGTCATTGATGAATATGGATTACCCGGATTGATTTGTTTTATTTCTTCTTTGTCGGTTTTTTCTAAACCAAAGAATTTTTTGAAGAATCCCATATAATAAGCCCTAATCCGTGTCGGGCGCAACTTTTTATGCCTACTCTTCGTTGCAGTTTTTAACTTCCCTGATTGTATTTTCTATCGTATATGAAAAACTCTTCATCAAACTATCTTCCAAAAAAGATCTCGCTTGTGTCATGCCCCCAATCACCCATCAACCTACTAAAAGCGAGAAACACAAGAACAACAGAGACTACAATCCACAACACCACCTTACCAAATGTAACCTTATCTTCTTTTTTACCAGATTCCTTATATGCATTATTCTGTGCATTAAGTATAATAGTTGCAACTATTAAGGCGATTATCAGCAAAACTATCATCGTAGTAGTCCTAGTTTAGTTTTCTGTTAAGACTTCATCTATTGCTTTATGGCTAAAACTTACACCCAGTATCTCAAAAACCTCATTCAAGTCACCACCTTCTGGATTAATAGCATACCACGTGTTGCCATTATCAAGGGAGGCCGCAATAGAATACTCGGCTTCTTTTTTAAAGATGGTATCTGTTTCAGATATTAAAGTATTGTGGTATTCATAAAGGTATAAGATGCCGTCACCTTCTTTAACTCTGTTTTTAATGTCCGTTATACAAAGACCTGCAACAACCGCATATTTCCATTGATTTGTAAAAGTCGCATTCATTTCTTCGACATTCTCTTCAAGATATAATTTTAACAAATCTTTGATTTCATCAACACTTTTCTCTGGTATTTCGTGTTGAATGAGTTTTATGTAATCGGGATAATAAAGTTCTACTATTTTCTCACAATCTTTATCTTGTCTGGCTTTTAGCATATCATACATATCGTGAATGAAGCGTGCTTCTTCATCATTCTTTGCAACGTATTTTGCATATTTTATAGTTGTAAAACCTAAAGGTATGTCTCTTAAACTCCCATTCAACTCAATACTATCTTCGTTAGTTACAACTTCATTTCTGGTTGTTGAAACATTGTTGCTACATGACAGAATGAAGAGTGTGCTTAATAGCACAAGAAGATTGCGTTTTTTTGTTTTCATGTATAATCTTTGCATTTCTTTGCCTACTCTTTGTTGCAGTTTTCGGCTTCCCTGCTTTATGGTTTGTTTGTTATTATTCCCGATTCATCAATCACCAAAACACGGTCGAGAGCAATGCGTTTGGCACGACCTTCACCGTAGGTGATGTAATAGTTTTTGGCCAAGTCGTCACAAAACCGGCTCACGAAGGCGGAACGGATGCGGCTGCACTTTTCGTTGATGGAATTCCGAGTTGAATCCACCAATTCATCAATGCTTTGTTCCATCTTTTCGACTTCCCCTCGGTTAGAGATACGATAGTAAATAAAAAGCAGTTCATCCCTGTAATCGATCAACTCCTTAAATCGAAGCCCTTCCAGATGACGCAGATAGAAGAAATAGACCACCTTCGACAGCGTTGGCATGGTAATTTCCATGTTGTTGTAATCGGTTAGGAAGATGCGGTAATCCTTGGTGATGAGCAGTTTGCTTAACTTTGGTTCTGGCAGATCAATCAACCTTCTTATCGCATAATCACTTACGCCCATTAGCTTCAACTTCTCGATACGCTGTTTTATTTCGTCGGCCAAAAAACTAATATCACGCCAATCCGCACGGTCTCTCGGATCTTCAGGAAACAAACGCTCCGTCTCAGTAATCGTGCTATGACGAATCCCAGAATCCAGATAAGGCACACAAGCTATGGCTTTCAATAGCTGTTCAAATTGTCCGTCATTATTATATTGCAGTGGAAACAGCGTGAATAAATGGCCATCGGATGTAGTATATTCGTAACGTATCAACAGCGGCATCTCTGAAATGTGCAATGGCAATTCCAACCCACCACCTTTCTTGTCTATCCGATAAGAGAGAATCTCGCGATAAGTGTCTAAATACCATGACGAATCAGGCTTTGCTTCTTCTATCCGAGCAGGATCGGTCCCAGGCCAATTGTAATCCACCACCTGTGCCACATCTTCTAACAGGACTGGTAGATAAATGAACTGTTTCCCAATGATATCGGCTACTTTCGTGGTATTTTCACGAAAGTATGCGTTGATGTGTTTGTTTACATTCGTCTCAATATAGATCATCTGACAGCCGTAAGGCTGGAAAGGCAGGTCCAGGCTGAAGAGCGCCACTTGATGATGGACTTTATGTTGCTGTGTTTCTTCCATGTTGCAATTGTATTTCAAACCAACATTGCAAATATACGTCATTATTACCAACTGATTGGAGTTTTGCAAGGCTTGCAAACTTTCCTTCCGTTATCCCTATGTACCATATCTTTGCCCATTCGTTCGGATATAAAAAGAGGCGTGATGCTTCCGTAAGGACTTATTTACTTGGTGGCGTCCGGAAAGTTGCCATGCTACAAATAAGATTACGAAATCTCACGCCTATGAACGTGAGTCCTTCGCAACTCATTCTCGTAGCTGATAAGTTTTCCGGACTTCCCAAGTGAGAACAAGAGCGTCAGCTCAATATAAGTTTACTTGTCTATTGCTTCTGTTTCCCGTGTTTAATTCGTTAATTGTTAAAGTGCAAAGATACTAACATTCGTTGAACTTTTCAACTTTTTTTCAGGAAAACCTTGCAGGAAATGAAAAAAGATAATATCTTTGCATGGTCAGATTGTCGTCAGAGGGCGCGAACTAATTGCTTTCGCAGCAATACTCAAGCTGGACCTTTCTGACCCCCATATGAGGACATAGCCGCAAGGTTATGTCCTCAGTTTTTCCAATAATTCTTCTATTAAATGCTTGATGGTATCCTTGTCAGGACTGGCAAAAACATCGGGTTTTACAACCACTGCTATGCCATTGTGAACCACATAACACTCGGATACTATTCCGCTTGCAAAATCCTCGTGTCTTCCATAGATGCCAGAGGCAATCTTTCTAGTTTGAATAGCTTTTTCTGACATGTGCATGTCGAAATCAAGCACCACTACCTGACAGCCTTGATCTTTCGCCTTACGAAAAGCCGACTTTACTCCTCGCTCGCTCTCAACGCCTTTTCGGTCGGCGAGTCTCTCATTTATGGTATATTCTGGATTCTTATGGCCAAAAACCAACAGATGTTCATTAATACGAATATTCATGTCGACAAAACAGCTAAGTAGTATCCTCGCAACACGAATGTTATCTTCGAGCTCAGTTTTGTCGGCCTGTTTGCTAATCAACAGGCGTTCACCATAAATCGAATCTGTGATAAACTTCTTTGCATCAAACATGGCGCAAAGATAAAAAATATTTTATATATAAATATGGTGTTTATTAATTATCTTTCGAAATACTGCTATACGCCCCCCCACGCTGAAACTCGGTTCATCATTAAATTGCTCCATGAGGAAGCGGCTGGTCACATGGCCTTGATGACGATCTGGTCAATAGAGCACTTAATCCGTCACCAGTTGGTGACGAATTTCGTCAACGACTTGTTGACGATTTGCTGTTGAATTGGCCAGCAACTTGCTGGCTTTTTTTCAACTTCCACAAATAGGTCACCAACCTGGTGGCCAATTTGGTCAACAAGCCGTTGACCTTTTTCAATTTTATCTGAAAAACCCGCTATACGCCACCCCAATGCTGAAGCTCGGCTCGTCGTTGTATTGCTCTTTGAGGAAGCGTTTGGCGTACTCGGCTTTGATGACGATCTGGTCGGTGGGATAGTAATTCAGGCCGAAGGTCATCACGTGACGGTCAGTCCATTGATAGTCGGTGAGGGTTAAGGCAGAAGGGATATACGAGTCGTAATAGTCGTAACGGCCGAAGAGGTAAAGCTTCTGGTCGCTAACAGACTTTACGGGTTTTAAGATGTCGTAAGCGGCTTCACCGCCGTAGGCGATGGCCTTCTCCCCTACTTGCGAACGCGGATAAGGCGAGAAACTCTGGTGGTTCTGGTTCTTGTTCCACGAAGAGATGAGGTTGGCCTCGCTGAGGTAACCATAGTCGAAATTGCCCCGCAGCACCAAGCCGTTGGCCTTGTAGTCGAACTCAGCCGTACCGATGACCACAGTGCCCTTCACGTCTTTATATGGGCTGGTCTCGGTGAATTCGTTGGTAACAATGTCGTTGTTGAAGCAGTTGCCGATGTAACCGCTCACGCCGAGATACAGGTTCTTGACGGAATAGTTGTCGATGCGCAACACCCCCGCCAGATGGTTGGCCACCCGGAACTCGTAGGCCGAAGCGGAGCCGTTTTTCACCCAGTTGGCGTTGTTGAACATGTTGGAGTTCAAGGCAGGAATGACCATGGCCTCATAACGCCAGCTGCCGAGCTTGCCCCAGAGGCTGATGCCCGTCTCATGCCAGGTGCAAGGCAGGATGTTGAACTCGCCCTCAGGACGGTAGCAGGTGAAGAACTCGGTGGGCATGTGGGCTTTGTTGGTCTGTCCGACAGGGACCACAAGGTGCCCCATACGGATGTTGAAGCCTTTGCCAAATGATTTCTGGATCCAAAACTGCTCCAGGGCGACTTCGCCGCCACGTTCGATCTCATGTTCGAACTCGCCGGTCTCTTCGGCTTCGATCTCCACAGCGACTTCGCTACCGCCATGTTCAAACTCGATTTCCGAACCCATGGTCCAGCCTTTGCCAAAGTCATAGCCAAGGTTGATGACCACATGGGGCAGGTCGAGACGGCCATGGCTCTTGGCATCCGTATAGGACTCCGCATGGGAATAGCGGTACATGTTGTCGCTATAGAAATTTCGCGTATAGATCGCCTCGCCGTAGCCGCCGATGGTCAGACGTTGTTTTTTCACAAGGGTGTCTTGAGCTTGCAAAGAATTCAATATCAGTACAATACCAAACAAAAAAGCACTTGTTATCAGTTTCGATTTCATCTTGTTGTTTTTTAATTATTGATGATGCAAAATTCCGAACTCTTTTCCCGCGAAGGAATCCCCATTGATTAGGGTTTTTGAAAAGGTGAATAACCATAAATTAGGAGGATTAACTATCGATTTACTCCCTAATTTTGCAAGCGAAAGGAGATTGAAAAATGTCAGAACATCATCACGAACATAACCACGAACACCATCACGAACATCATGAAGAAGGATTGAAGGGGCGGATCATAAAGATTGCTGTGGCAGTAATTTTACTTCTTGCAGCCGTTATCGTTGAAAAGACCTGCGGACTAAACAATTGGCAGTTGTTGCTGGTTTATCTCGTCCCTTATCTCTTCATCGGTTTCGACACTCTGAAGGAGGCTGCTGAAGGGCTCATCCACGGTGAGGCTTTCAACGAGGACTTTTTGATGTCGGTCGCCACCATCGGTGCGCTTTGCATCGGTTTCATGCCTGGGGCTGAGACCCAATATCCCGAGGCCGTCTTTGTCATGCTGTTTTTCCAAATCGGAGAACTCTTCGAGGAATACGCCGAGGGCAAGAGTCGAGAGGGCATTTCCCATTTGATGGACATCCGGCCTGACATTGCCCATGTGGAACGCAACGGCATCTTGGAGGATGTCCATCCCGAGGACGTTGAAGTCGGTGAGATCATCCTCGTCAAACCCGGCGAGAAGGTGCCGTTGGACGGCGTGGTCGTTGAAGGCAATACGGCTTTGAACACGGTTGCCTTGACGGGTGAGAGCGTTCCTAGAAACGTGGAGAAAGACGACGAAGTGATTTCAGGATGCGTCAACCTTTCAGGTCTCATCAAAGTACGCACCACAAAGGCCTTCGGCGAAAGTACGGTGGCCAAGATCATCGACCTCGTTGAGAACGCCGCCGAGAGCAAGTCCAAAAGCGAAAACTTCATTACCAAGTTCGCGCGCATATATACCCCCGTAGTCGTGTTTGCGGCCTTGGCTCTGGCCGTTATCCCACCCTTGTTGCTGTCACAACCGTTTGCCACTTGGATTTACCGGGCGCTGATGTTCTTGGTAGTATCTTGCCCCTGCGCCTTGGTCATCAGCGTGCCGCTCACCTTCTTTGGGGGCATCGGAGGGGCATCGAGGAAAGGCATCTTGGTGAAAGGCTCCAATTATCTGGATGTTCTTGCCAAGGTAGGAACCGTGGTTTTTGACAAGACCGGAACCTTGACCCACGGCCAGTTCGCCGTCACCGCCATCCACCCCGAGAAATGCGACGAGCGACATCTCCTCCATCTTGCTGCGCATGTGGAGCATTATTCGACCCATCCCATCGGAGCCGCTTTGCGAGACGCTTTTCCTGACGAGGCCACGGACGGTTGCCAACTGACCGAGGTGGAAGAGGTCGCTGGACATGGCATTAAGGCCAAGGTGGAAGGCTGGACGGTGTGTGTAGGCAACGCCAAGATGATGGAGTCGATAGGGGCACAATGGCACGACTGCGAGCATGTGGGGACGATCATCCATGTCGCCATCGACGGAGAGTATGCCGGACACATCGTCATCAACGACAAGGTGAAGGACGACAGTGCCGAGGCCATCCGAGAACTGAAGTCACTGGGGGTGCACCACACCGTAATGCTCACTGGCGACCGTGAAGAGGTGGGCAAAGCCGTGGCCGAACAACTCGGCATCGACGAATACCACGCCGAACTATTACCCGCCGACAAAGTGGACTATGTCAATAAACTGCATAAAAGTCAACTGCCAACTGCCAACGGTCAACTCGCTTTCGTGGGTGACGGCATCAACGATGCACCCGTGTTGGCCCGTGCCGATGTGGGCATTGCCATGGGCGGACTCGGTAGCGACGCCGCCATCGAGGCGGCCGATGTGGTGCTTATGGACGACAAACCTTCCAAAATCGCTCTTGCCATCCGCATCGCACGACGTACATTGAACATCGCGAAGCAGAATGTCTGGCTGGCCATTGGCGTAAAAGCCGCCGTGCTTACCCTGGCAGCCTTCGGTATCGCCACCATGTGGATGGCGGTATTCGCCGATGTGGGTGTCACCGTGCTAGCCGTGCTCAACGCCATGCGAACATTGAAAAACTGATTTTTTATTAACTTTGCCCCATCGAACAATGAACGAAATCAACATGGCAAAAAAGAAAGATCTTTTCACGAAAGACACCAAATTGGCTGAACTGGTTGCTGGCGACAGAAGGTTGCTGCAACTGCTGCCTCGGTTTGGTATTGAACTGGGCTTTGGCGACCGTAGTGTTGAAGAGGTGTGCCGTATGAACAAGGTGAGTGCCGACCTCTTCCTTATCCTTTGCGAGATCTACACCGACAGCGGATACAAGCCTGATCCTAATGAGTTGAAACGCATCGACATGAATGGGCTTCTCCCTTATCTGAAGGCCTCCCACCAATATTACCTTGACGAACGCTTCCCTCACCTAGAAGAACATCTGCAACGCATCATTAAGGCTTGCGGCCCCAAATATGGTCCCATGCTCTCTCACTTTTACGACGAATACAAGCGGGAAGTAATGCGGCACATCAAGTTTTACGAGGAAGAAGTGGCGTTCCCGTATATTGAAGCACTGCTCAAAGGACAGCACACGGATTCCTATCGGATTGATGAATTTGAACATAACCACACCAACATCCAGGATGTACTCGACGACATGATGAACATCCTGCTGAAATATCTTCCCGGCGACATTCTTCCCAAAGAACGTGTGGAGATTTCGCTAGACATCATGGAACTGAGCGACGACCTCAACCGCCACTCGGTCATCGAGGACCACATCCTCATCCCTTATGTTGAATCACTCGAAAATGCCTTGTCATGAGAAACCGTGTCATCATCTGCGAAGCCTCAGAGATCATCGCAAACGGACTGGCCGAAATCATCGACAGCATGGCGCAGTTCGACGTGGTGGCACGCCTCGACAACCCTGAACATGTCAGCGAGAAGATCCTGACTACCGATGCAAATATCCTGATTGTCAATCCAACCCTATTAGGCTTTCAATCCAAAGATTTCCTTACGCAGCTCGAAAAAGAACACGACAACCTGATTATCATCGCTCTAGTGGCTTCCTATCTTGACCACACCATGCTGGCTCCTTATCATGGAATCATCGAAATCAACGACACCCGTGCCAAGGTCATCGGCAAGATGAATGAAGTGGCCCAAAACGAGACCTCAAAGAAAACGGACGACGTGGAGCTCTCAAAACGGGAAATTGATGTTTTGGTGGCCGTAGCTAAAGGCATGATGAACAAGGAGATTGCCGACATGATGAACATTTCCATCCACACCGTCATCTCCCACCGTAAGAACATCACCCGAAAAACAGGCATCAAATCGGTTTCAGGACTTACCGTTTATGCTATGCTAAATAATCTAATTGACGAAAACGACTTAATCCACTAACAATATTTATGAAAAAAGGGCTTTTCTTAATCCTGTCGTTCATCGTAACGACTATTGCCAATGCTCAACTCTCAGGCACCTACACCATCAATAGCAACCCATCGCAGAATCCTGACTTCACCTCGCTCAACGCGGCAGCCACAGCCTTAACGGAACAAGGAGTATCCGGTCCCGTCCTCTTCGAGATTGCCCCCGGAACCTTTGAGGAGTATGTCACCTTAGCAGTCATCAACGGTGCCAGCGAATCCAATCGAATCACTTTTAAAGGTATGGGAGCCGACAACCAGCAAACCGTCCTCACTGGCAATGCAGGCTATACCGACAACAGTATGGTGACCCTCAACGGCACCGACTACGTGACCTTCGAAAACATGACCATTACCAGTACCTCAACTGAAAACGCCGTCCTCATCAAACTCCTTAATGGCAATGTCGGCAACCACTTTAATAACTTGCGTCTCCTGGGAGCCGTCTCCTCCGTGAGTCTCGACAACGGGAAAGACCTCGTGTATCGCGCCAGTGGAGAATGGATCGACCTTGACAATGAATTTGTTAATTGTGATTTTATCAACGGTTATATAGGTTTATATTACCAAGGCCACAACATCTATACGCTTAACGATGGCCTTTTAGTGGAAAACTGCAACTTTACCAACCAAGCCTTCAAAAGCATCTACGTGAGCTTTACCGACCATGCCATTCTAAGGGGCAACACCGTCACCAATCATACCCACGACGTGCTTACCAACTATCACGCCATCGACTTGCTGCGAATCCGATACCACTGCATCATCGAAAACAATGTGATGAACGTAACACGCAATTCCAACTACGCTACCGTATTCGAAATCCGTCCCGCCATGGGAACGGCGGAAGAACCTATTATCATCCGGAATAATATCATCAATCTCGAAAGCAACGTAAGTAGCAGCTATTGCTGTGATTTGGACGACTCCAACAGCAGCCATGTCTATCTTGTGAACAACACCATCCGATGTCATGGTTCCAGTTCTTGCGGAACGATCATCGTAGAGAAGAACTGGCCCAACCTATATATTTACAACAACCTTCTCGTCAACGAGACTGGGGGATATGTGTTCCGTTTTCAGACCTACGCCGAAGAACGCTATTGCGACTACAACCGAATTCTGTGCAGCGGCCCATACCTTGGACGATTTGGCACAGACGATTATACCTCATTAACCGACTGGACCGCAGCCACCGGCTTCGATGCCAACTCTGCTCTATGTGAACCCCAATTTATAGGTACCAACGACCTGCACATCACCAGCAACAGCGGTCTCACCGTGGTCCATCCCCTTTCCTACGTGCCGAAAGACATCGATAATGAAGACCGCTCAGCATCAGCTCCCTGCGCTGGAGCCGACGAATTTGCCAGCGGCACCAACTTGCCGCCCGTAGTGCAAACCCCCATCGATAATGTGATTTTCGAGACCTACCCCGCCAGCCAAACCATCGACCTCAGCAACACCTTCAACGACCCCGACGACCCCAACGAAAACATCGTCATCACCATCGCCTCAAACAGCAATCCGACACTCGTCTCTACGACGCTGAACAACAGGACATTGACGCTACAACGGCTCGCAAGCACAGGCGGCAGCAGCACGATCACCCTTAGTGCTGAAAGCGCGGGGCAATCGGTGCAGACCTCCTTCTCGGTGGAATGCGTGGCCGAAGACCTTCCCCCTGTCGTGGCCAACCCGTTGGCCCCCATCCAATTCAACGATTACCCACAGACCCTCACTTTCGACCTCAGCAACACCTTCGACGATCCCGATAACAACAATGATTTCATCACAATGGCTGTTCAACAATGCCCTGAAGAACTCTCCGTCATAATCAACAACAAAACGCTTTCAGCGAGCAGAACAACACCTAATACGTTCAGTAACAAAACATTGATTATCCGAGCCACCAGCAATGGCAAGTATGTCGACATGGACGTCATCGTGTCTGGTGCCGAGGTGGTCATCACCATCAATAATGCCGACTTCGAAGATGTGGCATTGGGTCCCCATGGCTATTGGCAAGGTGAGGAAGGCGAGAACGAGATGTTCAGCGGCGGCTGGCACTTCACCAATTATTACTCCAGTTATTTTTGGGGTGGCTTCACCGCTTCGAACCATTCCGACTTGACTCAGACTGGCTTGGATGCTCAGTATACGGCTGCGACAGGTGGAGGTTACGATGGTTCTGCACAGTATGCTGTGGCCTACACCATGGGCTCCCCATCCGATGTCTATGCCTCCAATGGAAGCACACAGGTCATCACCGGTTGTTACGTCACCAACAACCTGTGGGCTTATCAGAACATGCTTCATGGCGATGCCACCGCTACGCCCTTCGGCGGCACTACGGGCAACGACCCCGATTGGTTCAAGCTCACTGCGACAGGTACAAACGCCAGCGGTCAGACCGTTGGAACTCTTGATTTCTATCTCGCCGACTACCGTTTCAGCAACCCTGCCGACGATTACATCCTCAACACCTGGGAATGGTTCGATCTCAGTCCTCTAGGCGAAGTGGCAAGGATTTCCTTCAGCCTCTCCTCTTCGAAAAACAACAGCTATGGCATGATCACCCCTGCCTATTTCTGCATGGATAACTTCAACGGTGTTGGTCCCGACACTCCAACTGGAACCACCGAAAATGAGATGATTTTCAACGATGAAACCTTCGAATATCACATCTACAATTTGAACGGACAACAAATGGTTTCAGGCGTGTCACGAGGTCAAAAAAACCTTGCTGACCTAATCCCATTCCCTAATGGGATCTATTTCATCACAGTCCTCCAGAATGGGAAACGCACTGTCAAGAAAGTAATGAAATACTAAAAGCCTTATCTTGGTTTTGAGGATGGCTTATTTTTCAATTTTAAGAAAAAAAACGAAAAAATATTGCCATAATCAAAAAAGGTTGTATCTTTGCAGCCGCAAACGATGCTTCCGTAGCTCAGTTGGTAGAGCACCTGACTCTTAATCAGGGTGTCCAGGGTTCGACCCCCTGCGGGAGTACTTCGCAAACCCTTGTAATCTGTTGGTTAGCAACAAGTTGCAAGGGTTTTTCTATGGGTGCTTTCTGAAACATGACTGAAACTTTTCTATTTTTTTGCCCACAAGACCCTTGTTTTTATTATTTTTGCAAAGAGAAAACGAAAAGCCATGCCTAAAAACACTTCCAGAAGAAAGACTGAACAGATGATGATCTTTGCAGCATCCTGCGTGGAGTCGGCTGCAAGGGCAGAGAATGTCTCTTCATCCGAGATGTACAAAAGGATGAAGCGCGTGGGGCTGATTGAGGGCTTCATCTTGATGTGTTATGAAGGTCTTCACACTCAGAGCCGCCAACATGTCACCGAAGATGTGTTGGGCGCCCTTGCCATTTGGGAAGCCAAGAAAGGAGTGGTTGCATGAGAAGGGTTTATCACGGCGGCATTGAGATCATTGAGCAACCCTTGGTACACATCGGTCGCGACAACCTTGACTTTGGCAAAGGCTTTTATGTTACCGACGTCCTAAAGCAAGCCAAGACTTGGGCGCAGATCAAAAGCCGTTTTTACTTGGATGCCACTGGTATCATCAGCTACTATCTCTTCGATTTCGACAAAGCCGTTGCAGAATACCGTTACAAGAAGTTTGAAAGTTACGATAAGGAATGGCTGCATTTCATCGTTGACTGCCGTCAAGGCAAACAAGTTTGGAAGCCCTTTGATATCATTGAGGGCGGCGTAGCCAACGACCGGGTAATTGACACGGTGGAGAATTACATGGCCGGTTTGATCGATGAAGAAAAAGCCCTTGGGCTTTTGGCCATGCACCAACCCAACAACCAGATTTGCATATTGAATCAAGAGGTCGTTGACAAATACCTGAAGTTTGAGAAATCCACTAAAATGAAAGGATAATGCTATGTTGAGCGATGTTTTGATGTGGAATAAGATTGGTCGAATCGTAACCCTCCTGGCGGAACGCCTTGACATCTCAGGCGAAAGGGCTTTGGATATTTTCTACACCTCCAAAACCAACGAGCAGTTACACGACCCCTCGACGCTGCTTTATACCTTTGGCGACCTGTACATTGTTGACGAGGTGATCAGGGAACTACAGAAACAACAAGCCTAAAGGCACTACAGTTCCATGACCCTGACGGTGAACGTCTTTTCGCCTTCACAAATCGTCATGGTGTAATCATAGTTGCCCTTCTCCCCTTTGGGAACAACTTCGTCTTTCACCAGGCCCGAGCCCCAATTCAGTTGGAAATGATAACAACCATCATAATAATCAAAACCATTATTCCGTAAATGCTGATAAAAAGAACTGTCGGGCATTTCTTTAAACTCCAAGACGAAGGTGTCTATGCGGTCTAACACCCACGTCTCTATCGTGTCTCTTTGAAGCTTCCTTTTCCTAAAATCATCAAACGGGTTTCTTTTGGGGTTTCGCTCTATCACTTTGTATTTCGGCATCCTAACCCCGGTGATGTTTTCTATTACATTCGGTTTTACAAAATGGTGCGCGTGCCTATAATCTTGACAATAAAAGGTCATTATTTCAAGGGCAAATAATACGACCAACGTCAACGGTGAAAGTACAAAGACCACAATCCTTACCCATGTTGGTAATAGTTGCCAGCGATGGTCAAGCACAAGTAGTAATGGCGAGATCGTTAGCCACGAAAGAAAGAGGGCAAAAGATTTAAGGACGATTTTCATGTTTTTCTTCTTCTATTCTTGGATGCGGATTTTTATTAGGCTTAAGGTTTTTTAACCCGTCTTCCCATTTTTCTTGTGGTGTTCTGGCATCCCAATTAAGCAGCAGGCCAAACAAAAACACACCTGCATAGATTAGTATTTCAATCCACTTTGCCATATTATTCGGTTTACAATCCTTGAAATACTAGAGGTTCACCCAATGCTTTCCCGCTTTTATCATAAAGGGTTATTTCCGTCACCAACGTTATTCCATCTTGATCAAGTCTATTCGTTTTCATTCTTATTACATCATTTTGACCGTATTCGACCTCATTCGTAAGCATAGTGTCTCCTTCACTTTTTTTGGTCGTTATCAATCTTGATCCCCGTGTCTTTTTCATAACAACTTCGTCACAGAAGACAACATCCCACTGAGCGTTATCGGGCAACAAATGACTCCGTTTTAAATAGGCGGAGAAAAGCCGCTCGAACACCGTCTTCGAGTCACTGGTACCCAGATAAACGATGTAAAAAATCCCTGATTCGGCCATCTTCTCTCTATCATAAGTCATGGTCAAACACAGCTTTTCAAAATAGTATACGATTCTGTATAGTTCGTAAGTGTTGTCTAGCCTGTCAGGAGGAATGGGTATTTGAACAGGCTCGTCGTTGTCGGTTTTCAGTTTGTTGTCTTTGGTTTTCTCCTTGTACCAACAGAATCCCTCTTTGGGAACGAGCCTGTCAGGAAACGCGACAAGCCTAAGCGGTTCGGCATCATCAAATAATGAACGGTAGATTCCGGAAGCGTCAACCTCGATTTGATACGTGTTTGTGGGGCTTGCATTCCACCGCAGGGCTATCTTGTCTTTATCCGTCAAAAACAACTCATAACCCCTTGCAACTTTACAATCAGGACATTGCGATAGTGTAGTCTTCCCTTCACGGGTCTGTTCGCTCAGAAAACCATCGTCTTCAATGTTGATGATAATCCAAGAAATCTTGGGGTTAGTTAAAGACCGTTTCAAAAAGCTCATAGTCACAGTACTATTTCATTGCCACATTGCTTTACTGGTGTCCAACACCGCTTAAGCTGTTCACTATGGCAGTTGTAAGCCGAATTCTCAGCCAATCGAATGATGATGTCCTTGTAGTTTTCAGGAAGGTAGATGTTCATTCCCCGAACAATCTCATCAGGCATTCCATAGAAGGCTTCGGCAATACCTCCGGCAATGCAAGCCTGGGTATCAGCATCGCCCCCAAGTGAAACAGCCAATCTTATCGCCGATTCATAATCCGTGCTATCAAGAAAAGCAATGATGGCTTCTGGAACAGACCCCTGACAAGTTTCATCAAAGTCATAGTCCAGTCTGATTTCATCACAAGTGCGATTCAGATTGTAGCCATATTTCTCGGTGATGTAATCTTTAATCTCAGTCTTGCTTTTCCCGTTTCTGGCAATGAAAATTGCAGCGGCTGTTGCCTGTGCTCCTTTGATGCCTTCGGGGTGATTGTGGGTGATACTAGCTGATATTTCTGCTACACGTTCCGTTTCCTCCAAAGTGTCAAACATCCATCCCACGGCACTTACACGCATTGCAGAGCCGTTACCGAAGCTGTTGTAAGGACGGCGTAAACCATCCTCGTTGAGCATCTGGGATGAAAACAGCCACCTGAAGAACATGCCTCCGTAGCCTCTTTGCGGGTCAAGCTTCCCGTATTTCACCATCTTTTCCTCCAACACCTTATGCGTGTGTTTCGGGTCTTCAAGTAGCCATTCCGCCACTGCCATTGTCATCACCGTGTCGTCGGTGTATTTGCTTCTGATGTCAAACAGCTCAAAATTGGTGCTGTTGATGCTTCTGAATTCAAATCGAGATCCTATTGTATCTCCTGTAACTGCGCCTAACATAGTAATAAATCATTTTTATTGTAATTTAACAAAGTCCAATTGCTAGCAAGCAAACCGCTTGATAGGCCATGGAGTATCTGTTCTTCATCTTCATTTTTCAGTTCTTTGATCAATTCATTAAAAGTTTCTATCTCTTCGTCAAGGTTTTGTTCGGTGTCCTTGGCAAACTGAATCAAGAAATCTCGGTAGCCGACAGTCGTTTCAAGAGCCTTCTCTGTGTCTCCGAAACTATCGTAGATGTCAAATTTGAATTTGGCAATATTGCCCTCGTTTGCATAGATATCATCCGAAAGCAGATTCACTGCTCTTCCATAAGGTTCTATTAGGGCCTCCGCCTTCTCCCTCTCTTCCAATATGGTATAGGCTCTGCATAGCATTTCAATTTGGAATGCGTATTGCGGTGGGATGTAACCACTTCCTCCCTCGGTCGTACTGAAAGCTACCACTCCGTCAGCCAACATTTTGTCGAATTCTAACCATTTGGTTAGCAATTCCACCGCCTCTATGAAGTCGAGTTGGTCGATTAACAACCTACTTAGGACACAATAATCTAGCTCGAACTTGCTGGTCGATGTGCTTAACCCAATACCAACCATGCTTTCGTTTTTTATATAGTAACTCAACATGTCCTCGTATTGCTTCTTGGAACACATTTCCAACATCTCATACCAGGCCGCTTCGGCATCAACATATACCTGATCGACACTGTCGTTGCTGACATCCACACCTTCGATAGGTATTGGCTTCATCGATTTGTCAAACAGATACTCCACCCTTGCACTATCAATCCCCAGCATCTGTTGGTAAGGTACATTATCGATGGTGTCCTCCGGGTTAAAGGCATAGTACTTTGGACCGTTGCTTGGTCTCGTCGGTCTTTCCACGCAGCCGACCAGCGCTAATGTGGCCATAATGATGGCGAGATGAATAGTTTTCACAGCAAGCTCAGTTCGTGGAATTATTGATCCTAAAATAAATCCTCATCCTTAAGGCCTGTTTTTTTGCGATACTCTTCGGAAACATCCATCATTTCTCTGTCATCAAAGGAAGCAAACGAGCAGCATATTGACTTAAAGAGTTCCTTGGTCCTCTCACCTCCCCGCGCCATTGCTGACATTTCAACCAACCCAGAGGTTTTATGGGATGAATAAAAGGGAAGATTCAAACCATTTGTCATTTTTGACAGTTCTTTAAACCAAGGTTCCCCCGTGATTGAAAGTGTATCGAATTGAATCCCAATCTTTGATGCTTTTTGGGCCTCTTGTCGCCAATCAATCGTGTTGTTTTGAATGATTTCCTTGTAAGAGTATCCTATTTGATGTGGTATGGCATCCGCAATTAAAAGCACGGCTTTGGTTGAGCTTGTGCGCCAGTTTGTCTCTTCAACAATTTTTTTGATTACCAACTCATAGAATTCATCGCCGTCGCCCCCGTTGGTGTTTCTGGATTCCTTGACAAATTTGATCAATTCGTTTTCGTTGTCAGTGAGTTGGATGCGTTGATATGCAATGCCGAATTCATCGGCGTTTAGCATGTCGCAATAATCACCGAATGCCACTATCCCAAGACGTAAATCAGGGTTGGCCCTGAATAGTCGTGGAATCAGCCCCGACACCTCTTTTCTTACATCATCGATGTAAGCTGCCATTGAGCCGGTGGTGTCGAATGCAATTACCATATCCAGTTGTCCATCGACCTCTTTAACAACTTTGTCGATTGATGATTGCTCTGCTTTCTCTGTTACTACTACAGGTTCTTCTTTCTTTTCGTTCTTTTTTCTGCCGAATCTTTTCATGTCTTGAAAGTTTTAGTTGGTGTATAATCTATTATGGTTCTTTGTTGTTTTGTATCGTTGCGGTATGTTCTGTTTATGTCATCCAAGATTTCTATACTCAGTATTTTAGTCTGTTTTCGATTGAATCAATATCTATTTCTTCGCAAGGATATGCTTCGCAATAGCCATTCTCTTGTAGAAAGGAAAACCACTCACTTTGAAATCTGTCATAGAATGATGAATAAGAGGGGTTGATGTTATGATCCAACAGAAACTCGTAGCAGGCTTTGCCCAACCTATCATAAGGAACTTGCAGCGTGCTATATACGCCGTCTCTTATGCCCATCCTGTATATTTCTTCCAGATAGGCGTCTGTTTCTCGTTCTGCGTCTTTATCGCAGTTAGGAGCCTTGATTGTCCCACGAAACAATTTATTATCATAGATGTCATCATAGCGTATTCCAAGATCGAATGCACTTAATGCGATTATAAGCGCAAATACTATATTAAGGATGACTTTGGTGGTTTTTGACATAGCACAGTGATTAAAGGCATTAAGTACCAAGTTTTTGAATTAGATAATCCTGGATTTGATTCCTTGTATTCCTGCCATTTTTGACCATAGTTTGTATCATCTTCTATCTCTTTCCAAAGAGATGTCTTCTTCATCAGGTCAACGCCTCTGTTCCATAACTGAGGATTCCTTTCAGCAACAATCCTATCCCAAAGATGAGTGTATTCGTGAATAGGATGTTCTGGAGAAATTACGGTTTCATCTAGATAAACATTTCCCCGCCTGTCAACAAAACCATAATTTTCTCCATTTTTTGTTAAAAACAACTACTCATCTGAATTTATAGGAATATATCTCGGTTCGTTTGTTCCATCATTCCAAGGAACTCTCACGAAACCTGTTCCGAAATTTTTCTAGCTATTCTTATTATCCTGTTTTCGTCCGGATTCTCCTTCTGATGTTTGTATATCCAATCTATCATTGTCATCATTTGACGCTCTGTCTTCAGCATTAATGCTATCGCTGTTATAATCTCCTTGTTTTCTAATATGAGACTTAGCCCATTTATCAAAACTCTTTTTATCTCTGATACCGCCATTTTCTATAAGTTTTTTTATTTCATCAATATCTTCTGTAGTATATCCATCTGTAGAAAATTTCAATCTACAATTAAATCCATCAGCATTAAGTACCAAGTTTTTGAATTAGATAATCCGTGTCCTTTTTAACTTCCGTGAATCAAGAAACTCAACTTATTCAAATTTTTCAACGCCACTCCTGTTCCCTTGGCCACGGAGTGAAGTGGATCGTCGGCCACATGGAACTCGATGGTCATCTTCTTGGTCAAACGTTCAGCCAAGCCATTCAATAAAGCACCGCCCCCAGTAAGGTAGATGCCGTTGCGCACGATGTCGGCATATAGTTCCGACGGAGTCTGTCCCAAGGCATGAAGGATGGCTGTCTCAATACTGGTAATATTCTTGTCGAGACACTGGGCGATTTCTTTATAGGACACGTTGACCTTCAGCGGCAGGTCGGTGGTCTTGTTGGGCCCGATTACTTCCATGTCCTGAGGCGGTTCCTTCAATTCGGTCATGGCGGCACCGACACTCATCTTGATGCGCTCTGCGGTAGGTTCGCTGATACGCATACCATGGACCTGGTCCATGTGCTGGACAATGTCATTGTTCAATGCATCGCCTGCCACGGTAATCGACTTGTTCACCACGATGCTACCGAGCGACATCACGGCAATCTCTGTGGTTCCTCCACCGATATCCACCACCATGCATCCATCGGGACCTTCCACGTCAAAGCCCATGCCCAATGCGGCCGCCATGGGTTCATAAATCAAGTACAGTTCCTTGGCGCCAGCATGGACGCAGGAGTCGTTGATGATGCGCATCTCGGCGTCGGTGGCCCCTGAAGGGACGCACACCACCATCCTAATGGAAGGTTTGAACAAAGTCTTTCGTTGTGGGATGAGGTCGATGAGGCCACGAATCATCATCTCACAAGCCTTGTAATCGGCAATGACACCTTTCTTCAACGGGCGCACCGTGTAGATGCGTTCCTCCCCGCGGTCGATCATGGCAGCGGCTTTGCGGCCCACTGCCTTCATTTTGTCGTCTGATTTACGGATCGCCACCACCGACGGCTCTTCCACTGCAATTTGTCCGTCGGTGATAATGATAGTGTTGGCGGTCCCGAGATCGATGGCGATCTCTCTTGTCAAAGATAGCAAGCTCATAATCTTTATATTGTTAAGAAAAAGAAAAGGGAATCGTTTTCTGTTTGCAAAGCTACAAATGAGGAACTTGGTTTGTCAAGGGAGAAGGGGGTATTAATTTATCAACAAAAAGGGATGAACGAGGATCTTTTAAAACCATTTTGGTCTCTGCCATTTTCAACAAGGTTTTATTTGTTTGATTTAAGCATTCGCACTAACCTTGATCGGTTCTTGGTATTCTTCCATATACTCGATGATCTCATCAACTTTTTCGATTTCCTCTGACAAATCCTCTCCAGTTTCGGCGGCATAACGGATTAGGAAGTCTTTATGTTCCATGAAAGCCAGCTTCACACCATCCCTATCCTCTTGTGCGGCGAGTATATCCAGTTTGAGGCTGAGGATGTGCT
This sequence comes from uncultured Bacteroidales bacterium, assembly GCA_946184615.1. Taxonomy (GTDB): domain Bacteria; phylum Bacteroidota; class Bacteroidia; order Bacteroidales; family F082; genus Limimorpha. The sequence continues at coordinate 102,621 of CAMHFN010000002.1, read as the reverse complement.
GCTCATTCACAAGAACGTCATCAGAAAGCAGATACACTGCCTCCCGATGAGGTTCCATCAGCGATTCAACCTTTTCCCATTCTTCTTGACGCATATACAGATAACAAAGGCGTTCCAACAGGAAGGCATATTGAGGAGGAATATAACCGCTTCCGCCTTCGGCCATGCTGAACGCAAGTACGCTTTCCGTTTGGAATTTGTCATATTCAAAAATCTTGACCAGCTGCTCCACCGCCTCATACTCATCGAGAACCTCGAACAATAACGTGCCGACAACAAAATAATCCAAGTCGAATTTCAATGTAGAGGTACCCAAAGCAATCCCTATTTCTGCATCTTTATGCATATAATTCTCCAAGGCTTTCTCGTATTGCCTTTGCGAAACCAACCCCATCATTTCATGCCATGCCGTTTCCGCTTCCGCATAGACAAGGCTGTCATCGCGTTGCCGTTCCTCTAGTGTTTTTGTTTCTCTCATAAACCCACCTATATCGGATGTTGACCATTGGACAATAGGATTGTCCTGACGGTATTCCGCCCTTGCGCTGTCAATCCATAGCAAATCGTTAAACGGCTGATTGCCGATGGTGTCATTCGGGTCATAGATGTAATAGCCAAGCTCGTCATGGGGAACGGTTGGGGTTTCCTGTTGGTTGCAACCGACCAATGTGATTGTTACAATTAGAAAGATTAAATGGTTGTATTTCATAATAGTGAAGGATACAATATCTCTTATTCTTTTCCTTTCTTCTTCCGATAATGCTCTTCCGCTTTTTCAAAAGAATTCCCTTTTAAGAAGGTTATCGTTCCAGAAATCGGAGCGACTTCGTTCTGTTCCGTTTCATCCGTTTGCTTGGTAAAACCTAGGCTTTGCATAAGTTCGTCTGTAGTCCTCTCGAAATAATCCACCAAATCCAATTTCCCTTCTTCCATCAGTTTGGCTGTTTCCTTGATTTCTTGATCTGTCATATATTTACTTAATAATTACTCAAATTATTTGTCCTTTTGTAAAAGCAAATTCTTATCAACGACTACCCCCTCTTGCCCAAATCCTACTCTTTCATCCTCCTCCAACCTGCGTTTCCATCGCTGTAGAGAGATCTTTTCAAAATATTTCGTCTTTACTTCTTCGTAAACCCTTATAAGACCCTCGTCGTGCAATTCTTTGCCAAGAATAGCCATCTCGTTTTTCGGCACCAGGTCCATCATCCACCTTATCGACACCATGGTCTTCCTTTCTTCTTCGTCCAGATGAAATAGCGCACCTATGCGTTCCCCCGAACAAGTCACCAGAAAATCAATGGCGAGGATAATCTTTCCCGCTTCCGACTTTATTCCCTTAGGAAATGGGGATGCCACCTCATTCGAAACCACATCATCATCATCTTTTTTTAGCGACAACTGCTTCATCAGAATTTCCGAGTATTCCTCCAGCTTCCCTTTTTCAGGTTTTTCTTCTGGAAATGGGATGAAATAATCCATGGTCTTAGCTTTCATTGTTTCCGTTTCGCTTTTGCCCTAAACTTCAGTGGTGCTTTGCGATGCATTCGTTTATGCCATGTCACACTTGCCAGTTTGGCTTTTTCCGCTAGGGCATCTACGGCAAGACTCCTTAACATCGGATCCTTCAGGTTTCTAATCATCACGGACAATTCCTGCTCCGGCAGTCCCATCATCATTGTCTTCATCGTTTTGCAGTCCATAAATGGATTATTGTCACGGGCTTCAGGGTCAAACCCCTTACCAGCCAAATCATAAACGAAATCAAGAACCATGATTGCAGAACCCACTTCCGATTTGATTACCATTGGGACAGGATACGAGATGGTATTCGGGCATTCAGGCTCGTCCTTGTCAATCTTAAGATTCAGTTCCTTCATCAGCCGCTCAGCACAAATCTGGAACATATCCGCCTTCTCGCACGATTCATTGTCATCGGGCATTTTGTTTTCTAGATCATATATAACCATAGGTTTTTCGTTTAATTGTTTATACTGTGGTGTTTAGGTTTATTCTGTTCGTTTTGATTGTTGGATTTAATTGGCTTGTATATGGAATGAGGATTCCCTGCGTTCTTTTCATTAAAGAAGAATGGGTCATTTAGTCTCTGTTCGACATTCATTTTGTGAGTTGACGGTTCCCCGTTTTCCGCACGAGCAGGGTCATTATGGTTATTCGGTGAGAAAAGGGCCGAAATCATAAGCGTTATTATGACCAAACAAGCGTACTGCCAGAGAAATCTGAGCCACACTTTAATTCCGTCAATAAGAACATCGATAAGCCAATGACTGAAAAGTGCCAAAACCCTGCGAACATATCTAGCAAAAGATTCCTTTGCTTTTTTGATGGTCCGAACTATTACTATATAATCAACGCTGAAATCAACGTGGTCTTTTGAATAGTTCGCATCGTATCGAGCCCTCTCTGTCGGATTACTTAAAACAAAGTAAGCCTCGTTAATATCCTGCATGATAGCGGTGGTATCTCGACCTGGATTCATATCGGGATGCCACCTTTTTGAAAGGATTCGATACGCCTTCTTGATATCATCAGCGGTTGCGTTGATGCTTAAGCCTAATATGCTGTAGTAGTCCTTTGACATTTTTACACTAACTCCATCCAAAAGTCTTCTGGCAGACAGATGTTCTCAACGTTGACGGAAGCAGGATTGCGGAAAGCCATATAATTATCGATGGCCAGCGAGGCGGAGGTTGCTTCCACGTCCTGATTGGTTCCCATAAAGGCAAAGTTCCATCCTTCTTCGTTTTTCATCCGTTCCACAAGCGCTTTTATCGCTCTGCCAGAGTATTCTCTGGAGGCATTTTCCAGTCCGTCGGTGATAACAGAAACCATAGCAGCGTTATCCATGTCGTTATAAGGGTATAGATCCAGGTCTTGGACCAGGTTTCGTTTTTTGTTTCCTTAATATGTAAGTGATTGATACTTAGGTTTCTGCTATTACCCAAGCGACTATTGCAAAGTTATGTAAGGTTTGCTCGAAGCGCAATGGGTTGGGGTATATTAATTTATGAACAAAACGGGTTTATCGGTATAATAACAGGCGTGGACAAATGATCAAAACCACATTCCGCAATGGAACTGATAGAGAACTTCTTTGCTGCTTTCTTTAGACACAATGCGGCCATTATCCAACTTGTATGTGACGTGCTCTCTGACCAGCCCCTGCCAATTGTTCCAATAGGTACAGTTGACAATAGCGGTGTACCTGCTATCACCGTCTTTACATACCTCCACAAAAGGCATCAATTTCTTTTGTTCCACAAGTTCCGTCAAATCATGGAATTTCAACGGGACAATGTCGTCAACATCCGTCTCCTTGAATATGTATTCGCATCTATTGTATCCTCCATGCCAAACTGTTGGTAATACAGTATAATAGTTTTCAAGCAGATACAACTGCCAAACCGCCATTTCTGTAGGATTGACCATGATGTGCTGAACATAGTCGTCAGTTGCATTTCCACCTTCATCTACAATCTCTATATGAGTAATATCCCCACTCCCTTCAAATGAAGGCATGACGACATCAAACCTAAAGCCTTCATCCACTTTTATCTCTGATGGTTCCGGGATTAAAAAATCCGCAAACGCTTTCCTTACAACTTCTCTCAATTCCGGAACGACCTCCTCGTCCATGGTATTTCCAAGAAAATCAATTTTGTCCTTTGAATACATCTTCTCCGCATACTCCGAAAAAGCGTTGCCCCTGTCGGAATACATTGAACTCTCTATCGGAACATTCTTATCATCCTCAGATTCCACGGTCTTCACTTCCTTGTATTCGACAACCCGACCGCACTCTGGACAGACCGATACTTGGCCGATTTGCCATCTATCAGAAAACCAATCCGGAATCCTGATGCTGTACCATCTCAGATCTTGCGACTCCATGCCACAATGCAAGCACGGAACCCGGTCCGTCAACGGCATTGGATTCTCGTCTTTGTCAAGGGATTCTTCCAATGGAGTCAAGAATTGCTTTATCCGCACATACTCCAAGGGATAGTTAAGCATGTTGTCATTGGAATAGACCGAAGTCAAACGCAAAGGTAGCGACACAATCTTGGTTATCTTCCCATCTTCAATTCCGAACATGATAAGTTGGTCAGATTCCACCTTAACACAGGCATGGGAATAGTACCGACTCATCACGACTTCTAAGCTGGTCACTTTCTTGGTCAGCACAAACCTTTTCCTCCAATCCCACCAGTAAGAGCGCACATCGGCTTTCCCTCGCACGGTTTTGTATCGATACAACACCGTCTCAACAGCATCGTCTAGCATCTCTTCAAATTCCTCAAATGTTCCAAAGATCAGGGAGTACATCATAGTCTTCGATGCTTCCGTGTAAATGTCATCGGGAAGATTCTCTTCCATCTTAGCCGAGTACTTCTTCTCTTCTTGCGGCTCTTCTTTTTTCATTCTCTTTTTCATCTTATTGTGTTTTAGGCATTTGTCGATTAGGAATACTACGATAATAACGGGCATCAAAGGAGGCACCAGAAGGATTATGGAGGCATGCGTGCCGATCCGTTTCCATAAAGAAGGTGTTTTTGTAATCCCAAGTGCTTTAAAAGCAGCTATTTTGTAATGGTTCTTCTTGTGGTTGTAAGCACGAATGCAATATGTCGCGGCAACGGCCACGACCCAGTAAATGGAGATGATAATCCAGTAATTCATTTCTTTATATTGTTTTAGTAAGGTTAGAGGATTCGGATGACCGAATGTTGACTGAACGGAATGCTCGTTTTCGTTTTGTGCAAAAGTAGTTCTTAGCGGGATGCAGTCTTGACTTTTACAAGGCTTGCAAATCCACCAATTTGCGCGGCAAGGTTATCTTCTTAGGTTCGCCTCGCTTACCGGTGATGTAGTAGTGATCGGCTTGTATGCTGTTGAGTTTTTTGAGGAAGGCTTCGCGGATGCGGGCGCACTTCTCGTTGATGGAGTTTTTGGTTGGATCGGTAACGTCACGGATACTTTCCACGATGTTATTCTCGATGATACGGTTGCTGATCTGCTTGTAGATGTCAAGCAGCTCTTCATAATAGTAATGCAGTTCTTTGAACAGGATGCCTTCGGGATGTTTCAGAAAAAGCAGGTACACGGCTTTGGGCAATGGCGACATCGTGATTTCCATGTTGTTGAAATCTGGGAGCAGAATCCGGAAATCCTCTGTGACAACCAGACGGCTCAATGTGAGTTGCTCGAATACAAGATCCTGCAACCGGCACAACTGCACTCCCCTATTACGCAACTCCAGGACTCGGAACCGAATCTCTTCTGTGAGGTCCTGGTTGGTTTTCGTTGACAAGGCATCTTTGTCATTATCGGCAACGTCAATGATAAAAGGCGCTGCATACGAGTGCCCAAACATGGCAGTGCCAAGGTCGGGACGAAAGGTTGAAAAGAGTTGGTTCACTGGTTTTGGTTTTATGTTTGGTGCAAAGATAGGAATGACTTGTGCAACGGAATTGCACGCTATGATTTTTTTAACCAACTGCATACAGACCACCTTATTATTTGTGCTCTGTATATTGGCTTATCTTTTCAATATATCCCGATAATAAATCTGATACCGCAGTGCGTCTTTCAAACAATTCGTTTAACTGTTGTTTTTTTGTGTTACAAAACACTTTTTCGTTTTCATCATCCGATTCCTCACACTCTTCACATTCTCGAACCACCTCTTCAAGTTCATTAGCCAAGCTATCAATTTCAGAATCAATATCTTTTTTCAGCTTTTTGATCTGTGGCACGATTTTTTCGTTCAATGTAACAATCTCCCCCATGGCATTACAAACAACAGCTTTTATTTTTTCTGTTGTGTTTTCTGCAAGAACTGACAAGTTGTCCAAATACTCCAATGCATAGGTTATTTTTTCAAACTTAAAACACTCCACCAGTTCTCTTTCAGATACCTCATACCTTTCTTTCTCCTCTTCTAGCCGGAATGTATTGCTCATATATGCTCTAGACATCCCCACCTCATTTTCAAACCTAAGAATCCACCAAGGAGAATAGCACGAATGGCCAAGTCGTCTGTATTCAGACTTTGTTTCATGGTATATTTTCTTCAATCCACGTATCAATTTCTCAACATCATCTACTATAAACCTTCTAATGAATTGTTCTTCTTGGGTTTTCGCTTCATCAGCTAGTTCTAAGACATATTTAAAAGCTGTTAGCCATTGCCGACGTTCAGGTTCTAGGAAAACAGTTCCCTTTATTAGATCTGCCATTTTCGCAAAACGGTATTCGACTAATTTACTATATGGCAGAATGTCAACGCCTTTATATCTAAGACAAACAACAAAATAGGATGCTTTTCCATAGAAAAAATTCGATTTTATAGAGATGTCTATGTCATCCGTGATGTTTTGGTACATAATATTATCCCATCCTTTATAGTCGTGTGAATATAGAACAACGTTGGGATTCCTTTCTAACAACTCGTGCAGTGTCATTTCATAATTAATTGCCGTACTAAAATCACATATATCACGGCACAACTCGTCTTTGTATGATGATTTAATAGAATCTATGATTTCCTGCAACTCTTCTGAAGGTATTCCACGATAATCTTTGCGGCACTCTCTTACCTCACTATTAATTTGTCTTTGGAGCATGAAAAGCACAGGCTCCTTAACAGAATCAAAAACAGGATCATAATAATCATCACAATCAATGCAATAACCCCTGAACCAGAACTTTAATTGATGACTATCTTTGAATGACTTGAATTCTCTCCACAAATCCTCTATGGTTGAGCCCTCTGTCTCATTAAGCTCCATTATTGAATCAAGGAAAACCGATGATTCATCTCCAATTGGTTCTTCTGCGTATTCTAATTGGCCGTTATTATTGGTTATGTAGCCAATGTAATCCCTATTAATAACACCTTCCCCCATTGTTGATTGTTACCATTTTACTTAATTCTTTCTTCCCCAAAACACTTTCTTTAGCTGCCGCTGTATTATAGTGTGAGCAGAATATTATTGTTTCTTTCCGGATAACACGCTCCACATGGTTCAAACCCTAAACTCTCAAGCCACGTTGTATCCCATCTTCTTTCAGGATTACTCTCAATGATATAATAGTTTTCTATCTGATCGATCAAACATCGTTTAGTTTCCAACACTCTCTTTAGTAAAGCTTTTAAATCGTTTATCTGCTGGTCTATTTCTCTTTTTAACGAGTCCAAATCACCGTCAAAGATATTAGTCGAACCAGAATTGGATGACTCAACAACATCTGTCCAAATATCATCTTTTGATAGTCTGGGGTCATAGTGTTTGTTCCATTCCTCGACAAACCGAGTTATTGTTTCTTGTAATTCCTCGCTGATTGCCGATGTGTCTTCCTGTGCTTTTGTATTATTGTGATATAAACGCACCATCCTGTGAAGATTGAATTGGCAATACTTTTGCCGAAATACATTCACAACATTGATAGAACTATCAACTCCTTGATCTTTCTGTAACTTGCCTTTTAAACTAATTGCTTTTGGAAGCTTGATTCCAAAAAAGTCTTTATGCAACCAATCACAATCTTTGCTTTTGTGGTATTTGGGAGCTGTCTCGTTTAACCACTCAAACGTATCGCCATGGTAAACTCTTAACGAAACAAAACCTTGCGGATCCTTACAAAAGGAAACAAATGAACGTATTCTTTGAATATCCTTATTATCAATAATGTCTCTCAATTCGTTCTCCCAAATAAAGTCGGATTGATCTTCAGTATCTATGCAATAATAATCTTTAAAAATCTTCTTGAAATTGGCATTTGTGATTAACGAGGTGGAGCGGTGCTTTACCTCATGGTTTTGCTCTATTTCTTCCCGAAGCACAAGACACCACTTAAATTGGTCCTCTTGAATAGAGCCATTACTATCGATATATTTTGCAGGGGCTCCCAACTCATCACATTGCACCAAATACACAACATCAATGTTTTCTAGAAGATTCAACATTGCTGCATGTCTCTGGTTTTCTGGAAGTTTAGAGATTTCTTGAGCTTGTTTCTGCAGCCTTCTGTCAATGCCAAGATATAAGCCTTCAAACGTTGCAGATAATCTCCCGTCCTTCCTTTGAAAAACATCTAATGTTTTATCAAAATCGTTGAGTTTCCTCCTTTTGCTCCTATCCTCGATATATTTCATTGTTAATAATATTTACGCTTCACAACACTTTCAAACGGCTATTGTTCCCGATTGTTATTTAATGGCAATAAGAAACCATGATTGATGCTGTTTTCCTACCAAAGAACATCGCCAACAATGGTGTTTCCACACATAGAACAAGGGACAAAGCCCAATTGGTCAAGCAATGTGCTTTCAAAAGATAAATGCGGATTATATGTTTGGACATAAAGGGTTTGTAAATCCCTAATAATCTCTTGCTTTATTGGATGAACATATCGTAAGACTTCTTTTATATCATTTTCAGTGTATCGCGTGGGATTATTCATTATTGGTTTATCCGTAGAGCTCAAGTACGAGAGATAAGCGAAACTAATAAAAATCTTACGACGATCACAGTCTTCTTTGGCCCATGAAAACAAATCTTTAAACTTCTTATCTATTGCTTCGTTTATTTGGGCAACAGAAGTGTTTTCTATTTCTTTTATCCCAGAATTGCTTTTGGTTTCCACTTCAAACTCTCGGATGTTTAAATGAAACACCAAATTGATTCGTGCTACAAATGCCTTTGGATTCTCGAGTCTCAAATCCTCGTGTTCGTTCCACCATTTCCGAAACTTTACTATTCTTTCTTTGCCTTGTTCGCGGATTTCTTCGGGTATGGCTATTCTTTCAAATTCAGAATGAAGGGCAAGGCAATCCGGGTCATTATGATAGGACGGTGCCTTTTCAGGCTGAATATATAGATAGCTGTCCTGAGGCTTTGGCAGGTTGCGATAAAACTTGCCAGCTGCTAATTCTGTGTCTTTACAAAATGCTTTGAATAATAATAGGTCATTAACATCCCATTTCGCAAATAAACAAGTAGGGTGATCTTTATCCAGCACCTTGCCTTCTGGACTTTTCCAGATAACAATATCATCAAACTTAAACCCTTCTTCATTCGGTGTTTTAAATCCTCTTGTTATCCTGTTGAAATTGTAATTAGTAATATATACCATATACGTTTATTATCTCTTATTTAGGGCAAAATCGATTTTCCATCATAATGTTCTTCAAAAGGACATCGTTAAATAAGCCTTTGATAATCTTTTGAAGAATTCCTCTTCTGATATAACATTATCCTCTAAATCATCAAGTTCTCTATTAACTCTTGCGCTCACGTACTTATCTTTTGTTATTTCAAGACATAAGTTTTGAAGAGACTCGTAGTCTTTTTCTGACTTTATTCTAATTGTTGTTTTTACATATTGTATTTTTGGTTTGGGATCCCCCCACCATTTGAATGCTGTCAGCTCAAAAAACACAGCCATTTCGTACGTTCTCATAGTTGTTGTATTTTATAAACAATCGAGTTCCTTATGCGTATAGAAAGCGATTTAATGGTGGCAACAATTTCATCAAAAGGCTTGAGAATATACCACCTGTAAAACTTGTATTTGTCGTGATTATCCTTAAAACGAGACTCGTAAACCGCTGTTAACTCTGGAGACCTTCTTAAACTAGGCCAATTGATATCTTTTTTTGTTTCTTCCCATGGTAACCCCGCATCCTTTGCATCACACTCATATTTAGAAACAAACGCCTCAAAATCTATTATTTGCCCCCTATGGCTTTGTGAATTTCTAACATCTTTAATATTGTTCAATGAAGAATAGAATCCTTGACCTTCGATTGAAAACCATGATGAACTGTTTGGCGCAGGTGGATAAAGTTCTGAAATAATTGCCTTTAATTTATAACCGTAGGCAATGCTTTCTATTTCTGGATAATCGTCACTAATTCTAATGTTTCTGTTATATTGGGAAATTATCTGTTTGGCACTTTGGAAATCCAGGTATGTAGTTTTATAATAATAGTTTACAAGCATCTCAGCTTGCAAATGCGCGAATCGACAGAATTCATCAAAATCAATTTTATGACCTCTGACACCATAACGGAATCTCATCATTTCTCTATTGTCAGAAACCAATTGGTTTCGAATTGAACCATCATTAATAAAAGTATAATCTATCGTTGAATCCGAGGAGTCCAAAACATAATCTAACGCAAGGTATTTTTCTATCCTGGAGATTTGTGGAAGTACACCATTGCTGTATCTATTTCCAAGTTCTTTAACGAACCAGGCATTGTCCTTGTCCTTCGCCAATTCAGCGATGAAATCAAGCAGTTTGTTCAATTGTTCTTTGTTTTGTCCCATACATTGTCAGTTTTATAATAACGATAGGTCAAAATTCGATTCGCATAGATTCTGCAGGACAGTGTCGAGAGAATCGAAAATAGTTTCAGATGGTGCGCCATCTGAGGCGGGTGCAATAGGATTGTTGGAATCATCTGAAACCGAAACAGTGCCAAGTAATTCATTGAAACGATTTCTTAGCCTAATGAAGGTCCCGTCCTTTTCGCCTTTCACCATTTTCAAGAAATCCAGCTTGCCGCCAATAACGTTTTCGATATGATGTAAGCCAGTAACATTCTTGGTGGGATGGTAGTGCTCAAGGAACTTGCTTTGAGCGTAATCGTAACCCGCAACTTCCCAATTGTGAAGCATAGTTCGAATTTGCTTCACATATTTTTGAGTTACATTGGGCTTGACATTGATGGTCAACCCTGTGACTTCCTGACGTTGGTAGAAAGTGTTGATCCTGGTCTTTGCATCATTAATGGTGAATCCCTCTTTTTCTACGAAATGACGAAGTGCTTTTGCAAAGTCGCCATCCTCATGGAACAGGTTGCTCATGCAGCTGAATGTAATGTCATCAGCATAACGAGAATAGCGCATGCCATAGCGATTGGCCAATTTGGTCAGGCGCCAGTCCAACCTTGCGCAAACAACATTGGTTAATGTAGGTGATGTCGGAGCACCCTGAGGTAATACACCATTATGACAACAAAGATCGGCAATTAAGCTGGCCGTTTCTTTTTCATAAGAAAAAGGAGGCAATTGAAGACAAGCAAACACACGTCCAGCTGTCACACTGGGGAAAAAATCTTTTAGGTCGATGTTAAAGGTATACTTTTGTCCCAAATGAACTCTGGCATTATCAACAATAGACTTTCCAGGAACGAAACCGTTGGCCGACGGGTGTGCAGTAAACTGTTCTAGCAACATAGCGTTAATGCATCGCTGGATACATTTCAAGCCGGCATTAGGAGCTGTGATGGTGCGGAATTCTCCCTTCTTTTTCTTGGGTATCTGAAATTGGATGTAGCGTTTGGGGTTGTTTTTGGAATATGCATGATAGTTGAGCTGCTTCATGGTTATCGTGTGACAGTTCTCACCATACAGCTTCTCCTTTATCTCGTTGAGTTGGCTCAAAAGATCCCTCTTTACCTCGTCATTCGGTTCAGTTTCTGTATCTCGCATATTCTCAACTCCGTTTTGTTCTTGTCAAAGGTGTTACGGAGGCTTAACTTCTTAAGATATGATTCCGCTCCGACTTCATATATAATCATACATAAACATACGAAACGAATATAGGAATAACTGACAGAATGACAATACCAACATTGTCAAAGTAACCACCCAATTCAGATGGCGAAGTCAAATTAAGCTGGTCCGTAACACCTTTTCAAAGAACGATTGCAAATATAATTAATAGTTTCTTATCTCCCGAATTATTGCAAGGTTGCAACTCTTTTTTTCGTATTGTAGTTTCGCTTGGTATATATCATCTGATTGCCATAATCAATCACAACCCCATGCTCTGCCAGGAACTTGTTGCCAATAATACCGCAAACAGGGCTATCGAGTAACTGGGAAATACGGAAGAACACCTCCGATGATGGCAGAATACCAAAAACATCTTTATGACGTTCCGTACCAAAATCAAAACTGAACTCGCAGGTTAAACATTCAAACTCTCCTCCAACACCCGCAGTTGAATAGGACGTATCTTTCTGCATATCAGAAAGACTATTAGGAAAATACTTTTTCAGATATTCATAGCCATAGGCTATTAAATGATTGTCGGTAGAGCCGGTATCAATGAGGAAATAAAAATCGTGACCTTCACATGACAAGATGATGAAGGGGGCTTTGGCTTTTTCCATTCCGTAGGCGATTGACTGTTTCATATCTTTTTTGGTTTTAATGGTTTGTGTTTTCGTTTGTTTCGATTGCAAAAATATATCCTATCTGTGCAACCAATTTGCACTCTGCTATTTTATGCTTTAATCCCGGTTCTGCTCTTTTCGCTCAATAATACTAGAGGCCAAACCATCGGCCGATTGTAACAAAGTGCATAACGGGTAAAGGTCTCTGGCCATGTTGAGGTTGTTCTTCTGTTCAGGGCTATGGAAAGCAAGGTCCCAAGCACTCATGTGCCATCGAATAGCAAGCATCTCTTCGTCAGTGAGTTCAAGGCCCGATAGGAGAAGGCGAATAACGGATTTCTCACCATGTCCCATAGGAAAGCTGGAGTAATCCACGTCAAACCCTGGAACGTCTTCCCAGATACCGCACTCGTTTTTCTGCCGCTTCATCACCTTTTTATATATCTCGGCTTTGCAAACATCGTGAAGTAAAGTCGCAATAATAACACTGTCTTTTTTCAGATAAGCTTCAGAAGCGGACGATAATTTGATCATCTCTTCGCGCAACACCAAGCCGATTTTGCACACATTGAGCGAGTGTTCGCAAAGACCACCATCGTAATTGAGGTGAAACTTCGTGGAAGCCGGTGCGTCAAAAAAGCCCAGACTCTCGAGGTCTTCAATGACATAGTCAACTCCTTCGCGATGCGTGCTTTGAAGTAATTCACAGAACTCTTTTTTCAGCGTTTCTTGCTTAATACGTTGTTCGTTGTAATTCATTTCTTTTGTTTTTTGGTTCAATTCTTTACCGGTTAGGTGTTTTTACCAATCTTCAGGGACATATTCCCCATCCAGAATGGCATCTTCAAGCCGTTCGTAATCAAAACGCCCTTGCTCGTCATAGCATTTGTCGATGTCGAAATAAAGATCATCATACGAATCCTCACGACAATCATGGTAATCATCGGACCAACCACAACGGCCACCCCTTCTTCTATCCGGCAGTTCTGGATTAAGATCGCAGAAGAACACATCATCCTGCTCACCATCCTTTACAACTTTGGTCGAATACCTATTCTTGCCAAAGAAATTCCATATTTCTTCATATTCCAGAGGCAGGACCTCTTCCCCCTTCTCATTAATAATACCCCAAACCTTTTTTTTCAAAAAACTGATTTGATCAATCACAACCCTTTTATTGACGCGAGCCAACCCCTGGTCAAAGCCATCAATCCAATCATATTTTCCGAATGGAACAACGACATTACCCTTTGAATCAATTACACCCCATTGGTGCCTTTCGTTCTGGGCTACCGTTACTTCGTTGTACGTGTTTTGATTTAGAATTCTCATGATCTTTGTTTTTATTGTTCCGCTGCAAAAGTAGTATAGGTCTGTGCAACCAATTTGCACTCATTCAACTCTTTCACCTCTTCCATGTAACGGTCGGCCAAGAAACCAATGGGACGAGGTGCAGGTTGCTCCTTGAACTCTTCTTTTATTTTTGAGTAGTTCGCAACCAGACCCTTGTATGTGATCTCGATTTGCTTGAAGGCGAATCCAAACTCCCTCACAAACTCCTTGGCTGAACGAACCGATGTCTCCACACAACAAGAAAAATGGTCACGCAACAAGCGCGTGGTGGTGTAGTCGCTGTGGTTGTTACACTCCGAGGTCAGCCACATCAGCCCTTCCGGCATCACCTGATCCATGTCGTCGAAAGCAAAGTTAAGGTTGAAGTGTACCCTGCGTTTCATCCAACCCGGGGTGTTCCATATCTCCACCTCGAATGGCTTGCCGTCCTTGATTACAATGAAATGGTTGTCCATCATCTTGCATTCAAAGCCTGCCTTGGTCATTTTGCGGCTCACAGCCTTCATAAAGCGTTGTTCTCTTTTCATATTTCGTTTGGTTTTGGTCATGGGTTCGGTTTTGTTTTCAGCTGCAAAAATGAAGATTATGTGTGCAACCATATTGCACAGATGAAATAAATTGTATTTTTGCAAAAAATCCACATAATTATGCCCATTACAAAAGACTCTTTTTTAAGGTACCGAGTCCTTGACAAATGCTTCAGAAACCCGGTCGGCAGGTATTCAATTCAAGACTTGATTGACAAATGCAACGAAGCGCTTAGCTTCAAAGAAAAAGGAATCAGCCTGAGAACCATCCGCATGGACATCGCCTATATGCGAAGCGAAGAAGGCTGGTCGGCACCCATCAAGGCTTATCGTTGGGAAGGAGGAGTTTATTACCGCTACAGCGACCTTGACTTTTCCATTGAAAAGAAGCCGCTAACGGACGAGCAACTGAAATACATCCAATCCGCCGTCGATGCTTTAGGCACGATTGACGGTCTGCCACAGTTCAAAGGCATGGATAACAGTTTGGCAACAATCGGCATGATGGCCTACAACACTAACGCCAAACCTTGTTTTGGGTTAGATTACAATGCGGACGTCGAAGGAACAGCATTTATCAGGCCTCTGTTCAATGCCATCCAAGAAAACACTGTGATGAAAATCACATATAAGCCTTTTGATGAGGAAACGCAAGACTTCATCTATCACCCCCAATTCTTGAAACAGTACAATGGGCGATGGTTTGTCTTTGGTATGGAGCAAAATCATCCCGACCAGATTTGGAATCTTGCTTTAGACCGTATCCAAAACATTGAATCCACAAAACTTCCGTACACCTCTTTAGACATTGATTGGAAATATTATTTCGATGATATAATAGGCGTGACCAATCTTGATAATGCACCCGTGGAGAAGATACACTTCCTTGTTCACGGCAAAACTGCACATTACCTATACACCAAACCTCTTCATAGTTCCCAACACAGAAATTGGGTTGACGATAACACACTGGATGTCACCCTTGATGTGAAACTCAACTTCGAACTGGAACAAGTGTTGTTGTCATACGCTCCTTTTATCACTATTCTCGGACCCCAGGAGTTGGTTGACAAGCATAAGCAACTATTGAAGCAGGCGTTGGAGCAGTATCAATAAAAAAGCTTGTGCTTTGGCAACACTATTTTACCAGCTTTTTTACTGAAACATAGCTGAAACATTTTTGTGTTTTCCTTGCATATTCCTTCATATCGTTGCCTAATGAGCCGATTTCAATTTTTCGGAATCAATTAATAATCATATTTTTGCATAAATTTGCAGGTTTGAAGCGGCTTCGGTCTATCCCCTGCGGGAGTACAGCAAAAGAGCCGCTAAAAGCGGCTTTTTTCATTTTTGACTTATGCTATTCCGCCTCAACGACAACGACTACGCCTTCCCTTCGGCAGAATTGGCCGAAAAAGATGGACTGTTGGCCATCGGCGGCGACCTTTCTCCACTGCGACTGCTCAACGCTTACGCCAACGGCATCTTCCCGTGGTACAGCGAGGAAGATCCTATACTCTGGTGGTCCCTCGACCCGAGGCTCATCATCCGTCCTGGCGAGATGAAGGTGAGCAAATCGCTACGGCATACGCTGAATTCAAGGAAATTCGATGTGCGCATTGACACGGCCTTCCGTTCGGTGATGCAGCACTGCGCCGACACCCCTCGCGAGGGACAGGATGGCACCTGGATTTCCAATGACATGTTGGAAGCCTACTGCAAGTTGCACGAATTAGGTTTTGCCCACTCTTTTGAATCTTATTTGGACGGCCATCTAGTAGGTGGCTTGTACGGCGTCGCCATCGGCAAGGCCTTCTTCGGTGAGTCGATGTTCCACACGGTGAGCGATGCCTCCAAAGTGGCATTTTATCATTTGCATCAGTTCCTAAAAGCCCATGATTTCAAGCTCATCGACTGCCAGCAGGAGACCCCACACCTCAAAAGCCTCGGAGCCTACCCCATCCCGAGACACGATTTTCTAGAAGAACTGGAGCAATTGGTGGTGGAGCCTTCCCTCATGGAGAGTTGGAGATAAACTAGGGCTATTTTTCTCGAATAACTTCAGATAATCCGCTCCGTGACCACCCGCCACTGGCCAGGCTGAAGGTCGCCCAAAGAGAGGTTCCCAATCTGAACACGAATCAAGCGCAAGGTGGGAAAACCTACCGCAGCAGTGCTATGGCGCACCTGACGGTTCTTGCCTTCAATCAAGGTGAGCTTGACCCAACTGGTAGGGATGTTGGCTCGATAACGAATGGGCGGCACCCGCTCCCAAAGATGGTCGGGCGGTGCGACAAGTTCGGCTTTGCAGGGCTTGGTGCGATAGCCCTTGATGACAACACCCTTGGAGAGTTGCTTAATGGCTTCGGGCGTGATTTGTCCGTCTACCTGGGCCAAATAGGTGCGAGGATGTTCAAACATGGGGTCGAGCAAACGCTTGATCAACTTTCCTTCGTCGGTCAACAGCAATGCACCTTCGCTGTCATGGTCCAATCGGCCCGCAGCATACACGCCAGGAGGAAAACCAAACTCGTCCAAGGCCCGGTGACCCGCCTCGGGAGTGAATTGGCTCAAAACGCCGTAGGGTTTATTGAAGAGAATGACCAAGTTAATCTAGAATTAAGAATTTAGAATTTAGAGAGGTTGAAAGCCTTCAGTAGCAAAGGTCTCCAACTCACCCTTATCGTTAACAAAGATGTAATAGGCCTCCACGCCCTCCAAACTGTTGATGATGTCAAGCGAACGCTCCATGCCCATGACCATACAGATGGAGGCCAAGGCGTCAGCCCAAACGGATGTTTCAGCGATGACCGTGGCACTCAAGAGGTTATGCTCTACCGGATACCCTGTGGTGGGGTCGATGCTATGCGAATACCGTTTACCGTCACGTTCTACATATTTCCGATAACTGCCAGAAGTGACGATGCCTTGATCCCTTACCTCCACTCGTTGCTGCACCACTCGGTCAGAATCCCAGTTGGCCGCAGGCTTCTCAATACCTACCACCCAAGGAGAACCATCAGGCTTTCCGCCTCGGGCCAGGATCTCCCCACCCACATCGACCAGGTAATTCAAAACTCCTTTCGACTCCAGATAGGCCCCGATTCTGTCGGAAGTATAACCCTGGGCAATGGCATTGAAATCGAGACGCATGGCAGGATCGGCTTTCACCACCTTGCCGTCCTCGATACGGATGTTCCGATAATCCACCAGCGACTTCAAACTGTCAATCATCACAGAGGTAAGTTCCATGCTTTCCTTGGCGCTAAAGCCCCAAACTTCCACTAAGGGCGAGATGGTGGGATCGAAATATCCACCAGAAAGTTCAGCAGCTTTTTGAGCAATATTAAAATTATCAATAAATATATTGTCCAATATTACATCTTCGTTACGGTTCACCTTACAGATGACGGAACTGTCCACCCAAAGGTTGACGGAGAGGTCGATGGCATGGAAAATAGAATCCACGCCTTGCTTGAAGTTACGTGCTTGGTCATCGTAATAGGTAATGGCATAATAGGAACCTTGGGCTAGGCCTTCCAAGACCATTCTTTGGGGACGGTGCAGGCAGGAAGCGAGGAACAAGGGGATGAATATCAACAGTATTTTTTTCACAAGGCAAAGGTAATGCTATATTTAAAGGCAAAATTATCAAAAACCTTCGGATTGGCGTAGGGACCATAGCGATAAAACACGCCTAGCCCCATGTTTGTCAGTGGGGTATACAACAATCCTTTCACCACAAAACCGCTCTCAAAATAGCCCTGGGTCATGGTCGGCGCGCCCCATCCCATCGCAGTGGAGAGGGTCAGCTGAGGCTTGAACCATACCGAACGGGGACTCCACAACATTCCTTGGAAATCGTGACTCAGAAACAACGACACAAAACGGTCGCAGAAAAACTCGCTCTCGCGCATGGTGGCGAAACTGCCTGGGGAATACAATCCAAAAGGCTCGTAGGAACCCATGATATTGAATGTCTCCATTACAGGACAGCCTTTGGAGGCATAGCCTGCCTGCAACAACACAGACGATTTGCCCCAATAATGTGTCTGAAAATCCTTCTCCATTTGGAACTTAATACGGTCAAACGCATACCCACCGCCCAACACATCCTTGAAGGAACGCTGGTACGAAAGCCAAACAATCGGATAGTCAGTGCCTTGCGACTGCAACCCTTTAGGGGTGCTAATGAACTTTTCCTTATAAGCAAATCGCAACTTCAACTCCGCATTGGCAAAACGTTGGGTCGGCAAACTGTCGTAAGGTGACAGAAAGTAGTTTTTACGGTAAACTCCTCCGGTCAAAAAGACCTTGAAATGACGAGCGAGACGGGTATTGAAAAACACTTCGGTGCTGTTTCCACGGCTCATGACATTCTCATAAAAAGTATATCGATACTCGTTTTCAGATAAGATGTTGCCGCCTTCGCCAAAGCCGCTGAACTCTCCCATAGCCAAAGACTTGTGGGCAAAACGGGCTCCCAACTCCATTTGGTGTTGACGGTTGATAAGCCATTTGCCCTCCAACCCATAATCGAAATCGCCAAGCCGCGTCCAAAAACCATTGAATCCACTGATACGGATGTACCTCGAAAAACGGTCATTCGTTGAGAGATGAAGACCAAAATACCATCCTCGAAACGTCGAGAGCCGAAGCATGCTGCCAAAATTGAGGTCAACAGGACCGAGGCTCACGGCCGATTCTTCCAGCAGCTTGGTGGTAACGTTCAACACACGATCGAAGATATCGCTGCCTTCGGTCAAGGAATCCACCAGATGGTACGTATTCAAAATACGTTCCGTCAACGAGTCGATGCGATGCTGGGTCCAAAAGGCATCGTCGCGGTAACCTGCTTCTTCATGAACCATCAAATCCACTTCGGAGAAGGCACTTTCTGGAAGATGAGGATGCAACACCACCCCCGAGATATAGCTCTTTCCAATGGCTACCATGGGGAAGGCCATGCCATCAACCGCCGCCGCGATGCTCGGAAACACCAGGTTGGTATTCAACTGTTTGGGAAACCAGCGTCCCTCTATGATCTGATACAACTGCTGTATGCTAATCCGGAACAATCCTCCTTGCTGGTCAGGCTCCGCCTTCACATTCTGCACCGCCCAGCCGTTGGAATGGATGGTCATGGTACCACGCAAGCCGCTGAAAGTGCTCCCCCGCATGGGATGGAACGAAATCACGTACAGCGAATCCGAGCCCTCTGCCGGTGTCACGGTTTCCAAGGTGAAGAAATAATGGTTTTTGCTATTCCGACTAATCGGGTTGACGTAATCCGTTCCTGCAATGCTCACTGTTTCGTCGTAAAAGCTGGAGCTCTGCATCTTGTTGGCTAGATACACCACTTGGGCATCCTTGGATCCCGACATCTTGGTACCCAATACATTTTGCCGCTGATGGTCGGGAGCACGGAACAGCACCTCCGAGTAAGTCTCCATAATCATCAAGTCGCTCTTCTTCAACAGGCTGTCAAAAGAGGTCATCGCCGCACTCTCCGGTACGGAAGCCAAGGTCTTGCCGAAGTCGCTGCTGTCGATGGTGAACACCATCTGATCATAAATATTGTAGCGGTACGAGTCCAAAGAATTCGGGTTATTATCCTTCTTGTGCACCATCACGCTATCGATGATACGGTGGGCGGGGTTCTCCCCTGCTTCGACGGTCACCTCGCCCAGCTGAAAAGCCTTGGGGACAAGCGCTACGTTCAAACGGCTGGATTCCACCGTCTTTTCGAGGGTTTCATAGCCCAAACAAGAGAATTTCAACGACTGGATTGGCTCATCAGCGCTGATTTCGTATCTTCCGTTGATGTCGCTCATCCCACCATATTGTCCCTCATTAACAACGATGTTGACAAAGGCAATCGGCTGACGGTTTTGGGCGTCTGTGACTTTTCCAGCGACCGTATGCTGTTGCGAAAAAAGGCTTAAGGAAAGAAGGCAAAGAAGAAAAGTCAGCAGCGGTTTCATTCCTGGGTTTCAATTTTGTAAACCACCTCATTGTCACGTTTCATGAAGTACTTCTCACGAGCGATGCGTTCCATGCCTTCTCGGTCCTCGGTGACCATCCGCAACGAGTCCTTGTATTGCGTGATGCCTGTCTGAAGATATTGGATTTCTTCCTCCTGCTCTTTCAGTTCGCGGTGCAGTTTAATCTGGGTTCTCAAGTTAAACTGATCGATAAAGAGGATGACCAGGACAAAGACCAGGGTGGCAATCACATAGCGGTTGGTGAGTATGCTGAGGATTCGACGGAAAATCATGTCGTTATAGATTTTGAATTGCAAAGTTAGGTATTTTGCAGGATAAAATGTATTTTTGCACTCAGAAAAACATCAACAAAAAACGTTTACCATGAAAAAAGCCATCGTAACCACCAAGGCTCCGGGAGCCATAGGACCTTACAGCCAAGCCATCTCAGCCAACGGAATGCTTTTCATCTCCGGCCAACTTCCCATTGATCCGGCCACCGGCACCATGCCTGAAGGCATCACCGCCCAGGCCGAACAGTGCATGAAAAATCTCGAAGCCATCTTGAACGAGGCTGGCTGCACGTTCGACAATGTGGTGAAATCGACTTGCTTGCTGGCCGACATGAGCTATTTCGGCGACATGAACGCTGTTTACGGCAAGTACTTCAAGGGTGACTGCCCCGCTCGTGCCGCGTTCGCCGTAAAAGAACTCCCCAAGAAGGCTCTCGTCGAGATTGAGATGATTGCCGCACTCTAATTGGGGATAAAAAACTCAATTATTCAAGGCTTCTTCTGCTTCTTTAAGGGTGGCTCGTTCTCCATTGATGAAGGCCACCACAAAGGCATCGCTATACCCCAGTTTTCGGATCTCGGCTTGACGGTTAATGGCCTCATTTTTGGTTTTGAAATCGCCTGAAGTGTAACGATAGGCACCATTGTAGAAGTACACCCCCACCTCAGGCACCTTGGCGAACGTTTTGTCACTAACGGGCACCTGGGTATCACGGGTGGCAAACTGCACTTTGAAGCTGACTTGGTTTTTTTCAGCAGGTTTTTCACTCGGCGTTGTCGTCTGAGGCTTGGTCTCAGGCTTAGCTTCGATTTTGTTTTCCCCTTCATAAGTTGCCTTGAAGTCGCGGAACGCCCTGTAGATGGCCGAAGCCATGTAGGTCTGTCCATCCTCCGAAGCCAGGAAGCGTTCCTCCTTGGCATTGCTGATAAAACCCAACTCGATAAGAATGCTCGGCATGGCTGTCTTCCACAACACGAGGAATCCTGCCTGTTGCACCCCACGGTCTTTACGTCCCACACGTTTCGTGAACTGCTCCTGAACGTTAGCAGCCAACTGGAGACTCTGGCTCAAGTATTCCTGCTGGAACAAGGAAAGGGCGATGTAAGCCTCGGGACTGTTCAGGTCAAAATTGCCGTATTGCTCATCAGCGTCTTCCTCATAGAGAATGGCCGAGTTTTCCTTTTTTGCCACCTCCAGGTTGGCAGCGTTTTTATGTTCACCCAGCACAAAAGTCTCGGCACCCGTTGCAGAGGCCCCTTTGCTTCCTGCCGAGTTGCAATGGATGGAGATAAACACATCAGCATTGTTGCGGTTGGCAATGGCAGCACGCTCGTTCAAGGTGACAAACACGTCACGCTCACGAGTGTAGACCACCTTTACATCGGGACAGTTCTTTTTGATGTAGCTACCCGTCAACAAAGCCACTGTGAGGGCAATGTCTTTCTCTTTGCTGATGGCGCCCAAAGCACCTGTGTCTTTTCCACCGTGACCCGCATCAATCACCACCGTGCTGATTTTCTCGCCACGCTGGGCATGAAGCATCAAAGGGAGGAGAAAAGCCACCAAAAGAATACCAAATTTCAAAATGTTTCGTTGAGACATCATCTAATTTCTTATTTTTGGCACAAAAATAAACGATTTTTCACAGTTGAAACGGAAAACTGCACATAATTATTCTTATAAGACGGCACTTTTTTTGTCGTTTGTGCTGATTTTCATCGTCAATGCCTGCAAAACCGTTGCAAAAGTAGAAGAGCAACCTCCCGTCCAAGAACCGCAAATCGACACCCTCCAGCTCGTTCCAGTAATTCCGATCCTCCCTGCGGAAGATACCATCCCTTACCCTACCGATAGCCTTTCAACCACTCCCCTTCCCTTTGCTCCCCCCTCCGATACGCTATTCGCCGATACCCTTTCCACCATTTCTGATACCATCGTAAAACGTCCAGTTCCTCATCATTCAAAGCCCCAAAAAGATAGTCCCTTTGAGGTGCAAGTCGTCAGAAGCGCAGTGGATTCTGTCATTCAAGAGATGAATAATAAAATCATCCATTATTATGGAAAAGCCGTTGTAAAATACGATGATATCACACTGGAAGCCAATTACTTAAAATTTGATTTAAACACCAACATCGTTACTGCCACAGGGCTTCCCGACACTTTAGGAAAGATGCAGGGCACACCCATATTTACCCAAGGCGAAACCAAATTTGAGGCCGTGGAGATGTCGTATAACTTCCAGACCAAGAAGGGCATCATTCACAAAGTTTGGTCCGAAGAAAGCGGCGGTTACATCCACGGCGAGAAGATCAAGCGGATGGAGGACAACACCATCAACATCCAGTCGGGAGGCTTCACCACCTGCAACCTCAAGGACCATCCCCATTTCCAGTTCAGGTTCAATAAAGCGAAGATTATCCCCGACGACATGATTGTCACCGGTCCCGTGTATGTGACCATTCAGGATGTGCCACTTCCCATCGGACTGCCTTTCGCCATCTTCCCCAATACCAAGGGACAGAAATCAGGTCTCATCGTCCCTACTTACGGTGAATCGGCCAACCGAGGCTTTTATCTCGAAAACGGAGGTTATTACTGGGCGATCAACGAGCATTACGACTTCCAATTGTTGGGCGACATCTACACCCGAGGCAGTTGGGCGCTCAAACCCACCTTCCGCTACAACCAACGCTATCGGCACAACGGCTCACTGGCGTTAGGCTTCGCTGTCAACAAAATCGGCGACGAGGGCGCCGCCGACTACGACAAAAGCACCGACTTCAAGGTGAAATGGACCCACAAACAAGACTCCAAAGCCCATCCACGACATAACTTCTCCGCCGACGTCAACATCATCAGCTCCAACTTCAACAAATACAACGCCACTACCTCCAACGAATACCTCAGCAACACCTTCAAGAGCAGTATAGCCTACCAGACCAACTTTGGGGGCAAGGTGTACCTCACCCTGAACGCCAGCCACAGCCAAAATACCCTCACCAAGCAAGTCACCGTGTCGCTCCCCGAAATGACGCTCACCGTCAACAGGTTCTACCCACTACAGAAACTGAAAAACAACAACGGCAAGCTGAAAGGACTAACCAAACAAATCTCAAACCTTAACCTCAGCTACACGATGAACGCCAAGAACTACATCTCGGGCGTCGACTCCCTGCTATTTCCCCATGCCTGGTACGAAAACCTGTCGGGATGGTTCAACAACCTACAACAATATACACAAAACGGCATCAAACATACCCTCCCCATCAACATGCCCATCAAACTGTTCAAATATTTCACCTGGACCACCTCGCTCACCCTTAACGACTATATGTACTTCAACCGTGTTGAACGGCAATGGCTTCAAGCCGACAGCGTCATGAAAATCGACACCATCCGGGGGTTCAACAACCTCATCGACTACAACCTGTCGAGTAATGTCACCACAAAAATCTATGGCATGGCGCGTTTCAGCAAAGGACCGATCCGCGCGGTACGGCACGTATTCACCCCTACCTTCGGGTTCTCCTACCGACCCGACTTCAGCGACCCCAAATGGAACGTCTACAACAGTTATGTCGATGCCAACAGCGAAATCCAAACGTACAACATGTTTATGAACGCCCTCTACGGGACTCCTTCACAAAACAGGTCGGGACAACTCACCTACAACTTCAACAACACTCTCGACATCAAAGTTCCCTCTAGCTCCGACACTATCACTGGGATGAAAAACGTGACGTTGTTGGAGGCACTCAGCTTCTCAGGCAACTACGACCTCACCAAGGACTCGCTCAACTTCTCCTACATGTCGGTGAACGCCCGTACCACGCTGTTCAAAAAACTGAAAGTGACCTATTCAAGTGTCTGGGACCCCTATGTCATCGACTCTCTGGGCCGACGTATCAACCGCTTCGAAATCATCGACAACCAACGTCTTTTCCACAAAAACAACTCCGCTTGGAACTTCAGCTTGAGCTGGTCGTTTAGCCAAAACGATGTGAAGAAATGGAAAACGGAAAACGGAGAACCTACCGATTTGAGTTTTCAGGACGAAATCACGCGAAGGGCTAACGGCAGCGAGTTCGTCACTGACGGTGAGTTGGACGACATCTTAGGCAATCCGAAATCCTATATTGATTGGGAAACCCCATGGTCGATTTCCTTGAGCTATAACCTGAGACATAGTTCCAACTTGACCTACGCCGCTTTCATGGGTATCGCCACCAACCAAGTGGTACAGACCTTGACCATCAATGGTGACGTGAGCCTGTCCCCGAAGTGGAAGGTCAACTTCTCTACCGGATGGGACTTCACCAACCACGGACTATCCTACACCTCATTGAATATTTACCGCGACCTCCACTGCTGGGAGATGCGTTTCAACTGGATCCCCATCGGCAACTACAAGAGCTGGAACTTCACCATCAACGTGAAGGCACAAGCCTTGCAAGACCTTAAACTGACGAAGAAGAAAGACTACAGAGATAATTAAAACGGAAAACTGCCAACTGAACAATTGAATAACTGAACAACTATGAAAAAGATTCTACTATTTTTGATTGCGCTGACCTTGGGATTCGGGGTGAAGGCGCAGTGTCCACTTACAACCGCCGTTGACTTCACGGTTACTGACGTTCACGGCACCGAAGTGCATCTGTTTGACATTCTCGACAACGGACAATATGTGCTTCTTGACTTTTTCTTCACCACTTGCTCTGCCTGCATCCAAACCATCCCGTACATGGTCCAGTCCTACCAGTCCATGGGCTGCAACATGCATGATGTGTTTTATATGGAAGTGGACACAGGTGACGACGAAGAAGCCTGTCTCAACTGGACAAACAACCACGGCGTGGAATATCCCACCATCGCTGGGGACAGCGGCGGGACCAGCATTTGCAACCAATATGGTATTGGCTACTACCCCACCATTATCCTCATTGCTCCTGACCACTCCATCGTCATCCAGGATCTTTGGCCTATCAGCAATGCCCAATCCGTTATCAGCGCGCTTGAGGCACAGGGACTTGAGCAACACGACTGCACGGCACCTGTCACTGATATCATGCCTGACTTTACCGCACCCGACATCGATGGTAATGAGATCCACCTTTACGACATCCTTGACGGCGGACAGGCGGCGCTCCTCTACTTCTTCCTCACCGGCGACGAGTACAGCCAAACGCCCATGCCTGATGTGATCGAGGCCTACCAGCTCTACGGATGCAATGCCCACGATGTGTTCTTCATAGAGATTTCGCCCAACGGCCACGACAATGCCTGTCAAGCTTGGGTGGAGCAGTTTAATGTAAAATTCCCGACCATCAGCCGCGACGGAGGCGGCAACGACATTGCCCAAGCCATTCCGGTAGGTTTCTACCCCACCATCATGCTGGTCCGTCCCGACCATGAGATTGCCATGCGCGACATCTATCCGCCTACGCTTGAGCAAATCAACTCGGCGATGACTGGCGAAGGCTATGGACAATTCCCTTGTGCCGAAGAGACGCTTACGTTTAGCGTGGATACGGTAAATATCGTTGACAATCAGTATGAGATTAATTGGATTACTGTGTACAATAACACAGCTGAAGATGCTTTGGTTACCAGTGTGTGTGACCAATACGAAATGTTGGCTTTCACTTTGGATGGTAATAGCGACTTCTTCTGTTATGACCCAATTGAAATCGTCATTCCCCAAGGCGAATCCGTTGAATTAGGTTTTGTTTGCAACATCATCGCAAAGAATACTATTCTGTCGGATGTTGTTACTTTGTCCAGCAATCTTCCCGATGTCAGTTTTGTAGTGATGCTTGAAGATGTTTGGTCGGTGGATGAAAACGGGGCTTCGACTACCCTCTTCCCCAATCCCGCCAACGAAAGACTTACCTTGAAGGGTGAGCGCCTCGGCACGGTGAGCGTTTATAACGCCCTCGGCCAGAAGATGGAAGAGTTCCGCATGGAAAGCAGCGAACTGACCATCAATACGGCCAACTATCCAAATGGTGTCTATTTCATCAAAAACGATGGTAAAACCTTGCGTTTTGTAGTAAATCACTAACCATTCCTCTAATTTTTAACAAAAACCGTTTCGAAATGAAACGGTTTTTTTATTATTTTTCAAAAAACTAATTTTGTAAAGTATTGATTTTTTGTAAAAATAATGTAATTTTGCATTACGTAAAATCCGTAATGGAGATTCCGTAACGTAAAAGATGAAAAATGATGAAAAGAAAACTCCCCAACCCGTTTTTGTATCAAGGATACGAGAGTCCTGAGTATTTTTGCGACCGTGTTTCCGAAACGGAGCAATTGGCCGCACACCTTCACAATGGGCGCAATGTCACCTTGATCTCTCCCCGAAGGATCGGCAAAACCGGCTTGATACAGAACGCTTTTTACCGCCTCAAGGAGCAGGACAAAAACGCAACCTGTCTATACATTGACATTTACCCGACCAAAAACCAAGCTGAGATGGTGAAGATGTTGGGCGAAGCCGTCATCAACGAGGTGATGTCGAGAAACAAGTCGTTGAGACGGAAGGCACTGGAGTTTTTCGGCGCCTGGAAACCCGTGTTCGGCCTGGATCCGTTGACCGGTTCCCCTACCCTGTCCATCCATATCGAGCCAAGACAATCCGATATGACTCTAAAAGGCATTTTCGACTATCTGAAGACACTGAACCATGACGTATTCATTGCCATCGACGAGTTCCAACAAGTGAGCGAGTATCCAGAGCTCAGCACTGAGGCCTTGTTGCGCTCGCATATTCAGTTTGCGCAAAATGTCCATTTCATTTTCTCAGGCAGCAAACAACACTTGATGGCCGAGATGTTCGGCTCACCACAACGGCCTTTCTACCAAAGCACCGAGACCATGGGGCTTCTCCCGTTGGACGAAACGATCTATTACGAGTTTGCCAATCGCTTCTTTGTGGATAAAAAAGGTTTTCTCGACCAGCAGGTTTTCCATGACCTGTATCAGCGTTTCGACGGTTACACCGGATACATCCAAGCGGTCCTAAACCGACTTTACGAGGGAAATCGTAAAGTAACGAATTCCGAACAGGTCCTCGACGCGATTCGCTTGGTGATATTGGGCAAAGCCATCCAATATGAAAACATTGTCCAGTTTCTTACCGAGAACCAGTTTTCACTCCTCAAAGCCATAGCTCGCGAAAGGAAAGTCAGCCAACCCACCTCACAAGATTTTATCCGAAAACACAACCTCCCTAGTGCAAGCAGCGTGCAAACCGCATTGGAGACTTTAGTCAACAGGGAATTGGTGTACTCACTTCCTGACGGGTATATTATTTACGATCGTTTCTTTGACCTATGGTTACTCAGATTCCCGAATAACTATTAAATATTAAAAAAAATGAATATCAATATTTTACGTTCCTCTTTCCAGACCGATGAATTCGTTTGGAATGAATATGCCGAGCTGTTGGGCAGGCTGAAAAACGAATGCCGAGCTGAAATCCAAATCAACGGTAACCAGATGCCCGATGTGGTGATGATCGCCACCGGTGGGGTGGAAAACATGTTTAAAACGCTGTTCACCGGCAACGGGCCTGTGACCTTGATTGCCGATGGACGAAACAACTCCTTGGCCGCCGCCTTGGAAATCCTCACTTGGCTGGAAGGCCAAGGTATCGAAGGACGCATTTTGCATGGAACGAATGATGAAATCATTGCGACCTTTGTAGAAACACAGCATACCACATCTCTACAAGGTGTGCGCATCGGATTGTTCGGCCAACCTTCCGACTGGCTCATCGCCAGTGGTGTGGACCGAAACTATCTGTTGGAACATTTCGGGGTGGAAACCATCGACATCGACTTGCAACGGTTGATGGATGGTATCAAGTCCGTGTCGAACAACGATGCTGCCAAAGTGGCCCAAGCCATCGTTAAACGCGCCCAAGACGTGAAGGAGCCCTCGTGCGCCGACATGCTTGAAGCCGCCAAGGCTTACCTGGCCATCAAGAAGATCTGTCAGGAGGAACGCCTCGACGCCATGACCATCCGCTGTTTCGACATCGTGAAGGCCTGCGGCACCACCAGCTGTTTGGCTCTGGCCCTGCTCAACGACGAAGGCATCGTGGCAGGCTGCGAAGGCGACATGCAGACCCTGATGAGCATGCTGCTAGTGAAACGCCTTTGCGGCGCAGAAGCCTTCATGGCCAACCCCTCGCAACTCACAGAAACGACCACCATGCTGGCGCATTGCACCATCCCTCTAAAGATGTGCGATGAGCTCACCCTCCGCTCCCATTTCGAGTCGGGTATCGGCGTGGCCATCCAAGGGGTACTGCCCATGACCAATTACACCATCTTCAAATGGGGTGGCCCGAAGTTGGATCGCTATTTTGTGACCGAAGCCCAGGCCGTGGAGACGCCCTACAGCAATCATTTCTGCCGTACACAGATTACCCTAAATGTAGATTTGAGACCGTATTTGTTACAGCATTCCATCGGGAATCACCATGTGATCATTAAGGGACGGCACGCCGAAGAAATAAAAAGGTTTATGGATTGCTACGGCCCGAAGGGCCAATAACCAATCAGCCCAGGGCAACGCCCTGGGCTAAACGAAAATTGCCCCTGCGGGGCGTTTCCTATTTTCGTAAAACAATCCTAAAAGTAGTTCCCTGACCCACCACCGAAGATTTCACAAAAATCTTTCCTTTGTGGTATTCCTCAATGATACGTTTGGCCAATGACAAGCCCAATCCCCAGCCGCGTTTCTTGCTTGTGTAACCCGGCTTGAACACCTGTTTTATCTGTGACTTGGGAATACCCTTGCCCGTGTCGCTGAGGTCGATGAACACCTCATCGGGACTTTCTGTCAGCTCCAACGTGATCTTCCCGTGATCCCCCATGGCATCCACCGCATTCTTGGTCAAGTTCTCCAACACCCAACGGAAGAGCGAAGGCACCAACGGAAGCTCCAACGATTCCACGGGTAACTGAACGTCAAACTCGAACTTCTTGGAGAAACGGTGCTGGAGATATTCCATCGTATCCTTAATGACGGGGATAATGTCGGTGGGTTCCAAAACAGGCACTGAGCCAATTTTCGAGAAACGATCCGTCACCACTTGCAAGCGGTCAATGTCCTTCTCCATTTCCGCAGTACCCGCAAACGGTTCCTCCTGCATCTTCAGCAGTTCCACCCATCCCATCAACGAAGAGATGGGCGTCCCCAACTGGTGAGCCGTCTCTTTGGCCATGCCCGCCCACACTTGGTTCTGCTCCGAACGACGCGCCCAACTGAAGAGCAAATAGGCGATTAACAGGTAAAGCGCGATGACGATGAGCTGAAGGATGGGGAAGTATTTCATCTGCTCGATAAGGTCGGAGGTGCGGTAGAAAATCTTGGCCTTGCCCGTGTTCATGAAGTCGATCTCCAAGGGGTCGTTCTCCGAGCGCATCACCTCCAGTTGTTTACGTGCGTAACTGCTGTCCTGCATCATCAGCGAGTCCAAGTTTCCATAACTTAAGATGCTGTCTTCCTTTTCGTTCGTAATAATCACCGGAGCCCCCACGGCATTTAAGGTTATCTCCTCCAAAAAATGGTCGATCATATCCTCCAGCACCGCTTTCAACTCGGTATAGATCATCGATTCGTTATAGTAAAGCCACTGAACTTGTCCGTAACCTGGGTCGATCTTGATAGGCTTAAATCGCGAGTACGCCAGTTTCATCTCATCGTCGAAATACGATTTCCCCTCCTGAACTTTGGGAAGGTTGTTGGAGAAAATGATGTTGCGTTTGTCATCGGTAATCACCAAGGGGATACTGATGTTGCTTTTGATGATTTCGAGATAGACCCCCGTGTTCTCATCGGAAGAGAAGTCCAACACCTGACGGTAAGCCATGGCCAACAACTCCACCCGCATCTGTTCCTGCTCACTGACTTTAGCAAAGAATTCTTCCGTCGATTTCATCATGCCGGCATGTTGTTCCATAGCTGCAGCCCACAGTTGAACCTGGTTGGTCTCCTGCTCTGCGATCGACTTCACTAGGTTATTGGTATACCACAGCGAGGCACCCACGATGAGGAGTGCCACCACGGCGAGGATCCATTTCCAGCGTTTTTTATTGGTGTAGAAATTCATTTGCGTGATTTTTATAACGCAAAGTTAGCAAAATATTGTATTTTTGCAGGTTATTCCGTCAAAAAACGCACATCCTATGGATTATAATTTTACCGAGATCGAGAAAAAATGGCAGCAATACTGGCGCGACCAAAAAGTGTATAAGGTTGATATTGACCATGATAAGCCGAAATTCTATGTTTTGGACATGTTCCCCTACCCTTCCGGTGCGGGACTGCATGTGGGTCACCCTTTGGGCTATATCGCCTCTGACATCTACGCCCGTTACAAACGCTTGAAAGGCTTTAATGTGTTGCACCCGATGGGTTACGATGCCTACGGTCTTCCTGCGGAGCAGTATGCCATTCAAACGGGCACTCACCCTGCTGTAACTACCGAGAAGAACATCAACCGCTACCGCGAGCAGATGGACAAAATCGGATTCAGTTACGACTGGGACCGCGAAGTGCGCACTTCCGATCCGGCCTATTATAAATGGACCCAATGGACCTTCCTCCAACTGTTCAACTCGTTCTATTGCTACGGTTGCCAAAAAGCCCAACCCATCAGCAAGCTGATCCACCGCTTCGAGGAAAAGGGCACCGAAGGCCTCAACGTGGCCGAGAGTAAGCCACTGAGCTTCACTGCCGCCGAATGGAAAGCCATGAGCGAGAAGGAGCAGCAGGAAGTACTGATGAACTACCGTCTCGCCTATCAGGCCGAAGCCCTGGTGAACTGGTGCCCGAAACTCGGCACCGTTCTGGCCAACGACGAGGTGGTCGATGGCCTCTCCGTCCGTGGCGGCTACCCTGTGGTACGCAAGTCGATGAAACAATGGCTGCTCCGCATCACCGCCTACGCCGAAAGACTGCTCACCGGCCTGGAGACCGTGGAGTGGAGCGAGTCGGTGAAAGAAGTGCAGCGCAATTGGATCGGCAAGTCCATGGGTGCCTCCGTCATCTTCAAAGTCGAAGGTAAGGATATTGATTTAGAAGTGTTTACCACCCGTGCAGATACCCTGTTCGGCACCACCTTCATGGTGCTGGCACCCGAGCACGAGCTGGTTTCAACCATCACCACCCCTGAGCAGCGTGCCGAGGTGGAGGAATACATCACCCGCACCAAGAACCGCAGCGAGCGCGAACGCATGGCTGAGGTCCGCAAGGTGAGCGGCGCCTTCACGGGAGCCTACGGCATCAACCCCATCACGGGAGCCAAGCTGCCCATCTGGATCGCCGACTATGTGCTCATGGGTTACGGCACCGGCGCCATCATGGCCGTGCCTGCCCACGACAGCCGCGACTTCGCCTTTGCAAGACATTTCAACTTGCCCATCATCCAAGTAGTGAAGAAGCCTGGCACCGAGCCCACCGACCCCGCCTCTTGGGAAGAGAGCTTCGATGCCAAAGACGGCGAACTGGTCAACTCGGGCTTCCTCAACGGTCTCACCGTCAAGAAGGCTATCGAGCGCATGATCCAAGAACTTGAAAAGCTCGGCATGGGTACCGGCAAGACCAACTACCGCCTGCGCGACGCCATCTTCAGCCGCCAACGCTACTGGGGCGAGCCCTTCCCGATTTATTACAAGGACGGGATGCCCTACGCCATGGACGAGTCGAAACTGCCGCTCGAACTGCCTTCCATTGATGAATACAAGCCCACCGAAACAGGTGAGCCCCCCTTGGCCCGTGCCAAGAACTGGGTCACCGAAGAGGGCTACCCCATCGAAACCAACACCATGCCTGGCTTCGCCGGTTCCAGCGGTTACTACTACCGTTATCAAGACCCGCACAACGACAAGGAATACTTCAGCCGCGAGGCTAACGACTATTGGCAAAACGTCGATCTTTACATCGGCGGCGCCGAACATGCCACCGGCCACTTGATCTATAGCCGTTTCTGGTGCAAGTTCCTCTACGATATCGGACTGGCCTGCAAGGACGAACCCTTCCAGCGCATGATCAATCAAGGCATGATCCAAGGCCGATCCAGCTTCGCCTACCGGGCCAACATGGAGAAACTCTGCGAGTATGGGGTCTGGCGCCTCATCAAGGATAACAAACTGGGGGTGAAGTTCGAGAAAGACTTCAAGGACGGTCGCCGTCGTTTCGACTTCTTCTGTCCCGAGAAAGGCATCCTCATCGAAATCAACCGCATGGGGGCCCTCGAGAAGTTGGCTGAGCCTTGGGAAGAATATGCCGCAAGCAAAGGCTACAAACTCCTGCTGGTGCCGATTGTCGACGTCGTTAACGACTACCTCAACGGAACTGACAAGGTGGAACAAAAGATCAAAGACCTCATCGCTGGAAAGGATGTCCCGACTTTTGTGGAAGGCGAAGCCTATAACGGCGCTCCCGTCTTCATTTCCAAGAACATCGAAGACCGCGACCAGTTCAGCGATCCCATCCATGTGGACATCAACATCGTACACAACGACGTGCTTGACGTTGAGGCCTTCAAGGCTTGGCGTGACGACTTGAAAGACGCCCAATTCATCTTTGAGAAAGACAAGGATGGCAACGACATCTATGTATGCGGCGCCGAAGTCGAGAAGATGTCGAAATCGATGTACAACGTGCAGAACCCCGACGATATCGTGGAAAAATATGGGGCCGACACACTCCGTCTGTATGAAATGTTCCTCGGACCGCTCGAGCAGTCGAAGCCCTGGGACACCCAAGGTATCGAAGGCACCTTCCGTTTTTTGCGCAAGTTCTGGAAACTCTACACCGACGAGAATAACGAGTTCCGCGTCAGCGATGAGCCTGCCACCGCAGCTGAGCTGAAATGCCTGCACAAACTCATCAAGAAGGAAGAAGAAGGCATTGAAAGCATATCGTTCAACACCGTCGTCTCCGCCTTTATGATCGGCGTCAACGAACTCACCGACCTCAAGTGCAACAAGCGTGAGATCCTTGATCCGCTCTGTGTGATGATTTCACCTTACGCCCCGCATATTGCTGAAGAGCTGTGGCACCTGTTGGGACATGACACTTCAGTAGTCAAGGCTACGTTCCCCGTCTACGACGAGTCGAAGACCGTGGAAAACAGCTTCAACTACCCGATCAGCTTCAATGGCAAGATGCGTTTCACCATGGAACTGCCCGTCACGATGAGTGCCGACGAGGTGCAAGCCGCTGTGTTCGCCGCCCCCGAAGCCGCCAAATGGATTGAGGGCAAGCAGATCCGCAAGGTTATTTTCGTGCCGAAGAAGATCGTGAATATCGTGGTGGGGTAATAGCTTGTTTTTACTAGCGTTTCCCTATTTCGAACACCACCGCATGAGGCATCTCGAAAGCATTCGGGAAGTCGATGCGATAACGACCATCAGCCTCCTTGTGAAGGGAGGCTTTCTTTTTGCTGCCCAACACCTTAATCTTACCCAATTTCAAGTTGATTGGGGCATCGAACCAATAGGTATCTGGCACTGGACTTTCCTGCTCATCCAATAGGAAGATGGCATATACCTTATTATCTTTTTGGGTGAAACGGAACTTGCCGTAGGCGTAAGGATAAATGGGACGTGTTCCATAAATGGCTTCGCCGTTGGTTTTCATCCACTCGCCGATCTCCTTCATGCGAAGTAGGGCCGAATCGGGTAAATTGCCATCGGCATCGGGACCCACATTCAGCAAGAAGTTACCGCCTTTGGCTACGATGTCGCAAAGCAGGTGGATGAGCTTGTTGGTGCTTTTGTAGGTATCGGTGGAGACATACGACCAAGAGTTGCCCATCGACATGCAGGTCTCCCAAGGATAGGGCAGCAGGCTGTCGGGCACTTGCTGTTCCGGGGTCTGGTAGTTTTCGTATTTCCCTCCCACCGAGCGGTCCACAATGATAAGGTCAGGATTGTTTTCACGGGCCATGGCCGCGATCTTGGGCATGTCCACATCTTGGATGTAACCTTGGCAACCCAACCACGGACGGGTCTCGTCGTTCACACTCCACTCGGGACGCACCCATCCGCCGTCGAGCCAAAGGATGTCGATGTCGCCATAATTGTGCGTGATTTCCTTTATTTGATTGAAGGTGAAGTCTTTATATTTTTGAAAACGATCAGGATGTACTGTCGGGTCGTAGTTCACATTACGGTCAGGAGTAGCCCATTCGTGCGCCCAGTAATCGTCGCAATGCCAGTCGGGTTTGGAGAAGTAGAGTCCCGTCCAAAAGCCTTTTTCACGGAAAGCCTTTACCACCTCGCCGGTGATGTCAGCACGTGGATTCTCAGAAAAAGGACAAGATGAATCCGTGGTAGAATAAGTGGTTTCTTTGGTGTCGAACATGCAGAACCCGTCATGGTGCTTGGTGGTGAAAACCACGTATTTCATACCAGCATCAGCAGCCGCTAGTGCCCATTTCGAAGGATCGAAGTTCTTGGGGTTGAAGGTCTTGTTAAGATTCTGATAATCCATTTTATACTGATAATAATCAGCCCCGTCACGATTGATCCAAGGCTCGTTGCAGATCGACCAGGATTCCACGACTTCCCACTGGGTGTACATGCCCCAGTGCATCATGAAGCCGAATTTAAGATCTTGCCACTCGCTGATGCGGTTCGTGATCACAGGGTCGGTTTCAGGTTGTTGGTCCGTTTGGGAATAACAGAACATCGAAAAAGTCAAAAGAATCGAAAAGAGAAGCGTTTTTTTAAGCATGGCCATCATTTTTTATTGGGGACAAAGATAATAAAAAACCACGACCGACAGAAATCCCTGTCGATCGTGGTTTATCCATCATAGCGGGCTGATGGTTTATGCGCCCATTTTTGTCTTTACATCTTTGGCTTTCACAGTATAGATATTGCCTTTTTCATCACAGAAGCACATGGTGCCGTTGTGTCGGCTACGCATGATCACTAGGCGTCTGAAGGATAGGTCGAGACCGGTCATTAGCATCTTGGTCAGGTCAGAGACCTCATTTTTCTTCGCATTCACTTTTACTGTTGTCATATTGTCTAAGTTTTTTAAATTTTTCTTCGTTATACACCTTCACCGTGTCATGAATATTACCCTCAGCGATAACCTCGCGGGGCATGACGGAGTTGTCGATCAAGATAAAGTAATCGACTACGGGAAGATAAAGCTTAAATAAGTTACGGATGCCGGCGGCGTAACGACGGCGGACGATGAGTTCCTCCACATTGTGGCCACCGTTTCTCACACGTTCGGCCACACGCTGGAGTGCCAATTCCGGACTTTGGAGCCAGAAGTAAAGCAATTTGACATCGTAGCCCTTTTCCTGGGCATTTTTAACGAGAGCATGATAGGATTTGGTAGCGAGAGTGGTTTCAATGGCAAAGTCGGCATCATGGGCAATAAGCCTCCTGATGCGGGGCAACATCAACCTTGCGGCAGCGACTTTCGCACTGTCGGGATTGAGCGGGTTAAGACCTTTGGCCATCTCGTCGCAATTGACGAATTCATGGCATTGCAGGGTTTCTGGCAACACCGTCATCGAAGCCGTTGTCTTACCAGCGCCATTACAGCCTGATATGATGAACAGGTTCGGCATGAAATAAAAAAATCTCTCTCGTTTTCAAAAAAAGTCGGGATGACAAGATTCGAACTTGCGGCCTCTTCGTCCCGAACGAAGCGCGCTACCGGGCTGCGCTACATCCCGAAACTTTCAGACTGCAAAATTACAACTTTTTAATAATGCAAGGCAATTCTTTGCAGTTTTTTTTCAACAAAACAATTTCACCGTTAAAAACTGAGAATGCCTAGATGCTCCAAAAGAATCTTCAAACCAATGAGTATCAAAATGATACCACCAATAACCTCCGCCCCCTTCTCGAACTTGGATCCGAACACATTTCCGATCTTCACGCCAACGATGGAAAACACGAAGGTAGTCAACCCGATGATGAGCACGGCAGACCAGATTTTGACTTGGATACAGGCAAAGGAAACACCTACCGCCAAGGCATCGATGCTGGTAGCGATGGCCAAAAGCAGCATGGTTTTGAAATCCAAGGTACTGTCGGCTGAAACCTTATCTTTTTTCGACAGCGCTTCGCGGATCATGTTGGCACCGATCAAAAACAGCAGTCCGAAGGCAATCCAATGGTCGACGGCCGTGATGTACTGCTCAAATTGTGAGCCGAGGAAATACCCAATCAAAGGCATCAAGGCCTGAAAAAAACCAAACCAAAGTCCGCAAGTCAAAGCCATTTTCCACGAAAACTCCTTGGTGGTCAATCCCTTACAGATTGAAACCGAAAAAGCGTCCATCGAGAGGCCGATACCGATCAAAAGGATTTCAACAAAACTCATCTTCAAAACATTTGAGGCCGCAAAAATAGGTTTTTTTCAAGAATTTGAGAATTTTAGAATTCCTTGAAAAAGAAAAACTCTAATTCTCTAATTCTTGATTAAGAAATGTTTTCTTAATTTTGCTCAAAATTCTTGTATTATGAAAAAACAACTTCTTATCGCTCTTGCGCTGCTCCTCTCGGTCAGCGCCTTCTCACAGAAAAAAGAAATCATCAAGAAAGGCTGGAACTTCGGTCCCCTGCCCGTGGTGGGCTATGACGCCGACTTGGGCTTCCAGTACGGGGTATGCTGCGACATCTTCAACTATGGTGACGGATCGCGCTATCCCTTTTACAATTACAAGTTCAACGTGGAGGCTTCGCGCTATACCAAGGGTTCCGGCGTGTTTCGTTTTTACAGCGACATGCCCTACGTGTTGGACGACACCAAAC
The DNA here is from genome assembly GCA_946184615.1 of uncultured Bacteroidales bacterium. Taxonomy (GTDB): domain Bacteria; phylum Bacteroidota; class Bacteroidia; order Bacteroidales; family F082; genus Limimorpha. The sequence continues at coordinate 65,441 of CAMHFN010000002.1, read as the reverse complement.
TCTTCTTCGATGTGACTTATTTCTACGCCAAAAAATACGAGTTCTTCGGCTTTAACGGCTTCGAGGCCAGTCCGTTCGACCCTGTGGCCTATGGTATCGAATTGGCAGGCGACACAATTCATAAAAGCGGCTACCATTTCATTAACCGCAACCAATTCCGTTTTGTGGGCAGCATGCAACGTCCTTTATTCGACGTGCCGAACCTTTATTGGACCGCAGGCTTGGCTTACTACAACACCAAGGTCAACCGTATCAACATGGAGGGCTATGAAGACCAAGTGACACTGTACGAGAACTATGTGAACACCGGCATCATCAAGGAAGACGAAGCCCATGGCGGCAACACTACGCAAATCCGTCTCGGCATGGTTTACGACAGTCGTGACCACAACAGCGACCCCACCAAGGGCATCTATGCCGAAGCCACCCTGGTCGGCGCCCCCGACCTTATCGACCGCAAGGGCTACAGCAACCTGTCATACACCTTCTTATGGCGCCAGTACATACCTTTATATAAAGACAAGCTGACCTTGGCTTATCGTCTGGGTGCCCAGAACCGCATTGCGGGAAAGACTCCCTGGTATATGATCAACAACCTGAACACCATGTTCTTCCAGAAGATGTACACCGAGGGTTTGGGCGGCGCCGTCACCATGCGTGGCGTGAACCGTAATGGGGTCATCGGCGAGGGATTTGCCTTTGCCAATGTGGAACTGCGCTGGCGCATCGTGGGCTTCCAGTTCATCAACCAAAACTGGCAAGTGGCCTTGAACCCCTTCTTCGATGCGGGTATGGTGACCCAAAAGTTCCGCGAGAAGGAAATGATGGATGCCGAAGCAGTCCTTGATCCTTTGCCAGGAAACGAATCGATGTATTATAGCGGCGACAAGGAAAGCGTCCATACCAGCGCCGGCTGTGGCCTCAAACTCATTATGAACCGCAACCTCATCGTTTCGGCTGAGATGGGACGTGCCCTCGACAACCGCGACGGACAGAAATTGAAGACCTTTATCGGGTTCAATTACATTTTTTAAGAAGACAGAAGAAAGAAGTAAGAAGTTAGAATAACTTGTTAAGACCAAGGCTCCGGTATTCCTGCCGGAGCTTTGTTTTAAATGCCCAGCGGATATCGGAAATCATGCGACGACATAATTCCTGGTAATCATACCAGAAGTCATACGAGAAATACAACAGCACCATACCCCCTAAAGCCCAATACCAGGGCAAGGTGCAGAACAAAGCTATCGTACCTCCTATGAACACGAGCGGCGACAACAAGAACCTGCCACCAAAACACACCGTGTTACTAAACGCCTTGTCTTTCAGTTTCGACTTGATGATCGACACAGGAATCCAAATGATGGCATTCACGGCAGTCGATGCCAGGAAATACGGCAATCCCAATAACGCCAGCAAAAGTTTCCACAAGGAGTTCAGCAACGGACGCTTCTTCGCTGTGGAAGTGACAGAAATCTTCTGCTTCACACGGTGTTCAGCAAAATCCATTACCTTGGAAAACAATATTTTAGACTCCTCGGGATGCGTTTCTTTGTAGTGTTCCACCTTTTCCACTGTAGCACGGTTACGAAGCATCTTCTTGTAAAGACCTCCCATCCGCTTCTCGTTCTTCATCTTCACAATCTCCCAAGTAGGGTCATAATCCTCGTCATCGGGAATAAAAGTAATCAGCCTGGTGATCCGTTCCCACAACATCTCACGCAACTGGTTCATCAACACGGCCTCGTTTTCCTCAGTGCTGTTATTGATGAAATCCGTCACATTGATGGCCTCACCAAAGTTCACCATACAAGTGGAACGATAGCGAAAATAGTCCCCATATTCAATGCCAACAGGAACGATATAAACAGGCTGTTCCTTGCCGAACTCCTTGTTGGAGTCCATGGCGATATGGAAAATACCTTTGCTCAACTGCAACAACGAATGCTTGGTGCGATGACGGCCTTCGGGAAACAGATAGAGTCCCACCTTGTCGTGAACCACATCCACCGCTTGTTCCATCGACTCGGTGTTGTTTCGCACAGCAGCGATGCCATTCCGTATCCTGTACAAGGGGAGGATTCGGGTGAATTTCAAAATTTTCGCTATGGTGGGGTTGGCAAAGATGTCACCCCGAGCCATGAACACCTTTTTATGATGACTGGTGGCTAAAACCACCATGGCATCCATCAAGGTATTGGAATGGTTGATGCCATAGATAATCGCACCGTCTTTAGGAAGGTTTTCTTGCCCATGCACCTCGAAACGCCTGTAGGAGCGCCACGAACACAAGTCCGCATAGGGGCGCAACAACGAATATAACAGGCTGTTATCTTGTATCTTCTTCGCCATAACCTAAAAATAAGACTGCAATATTACGAAATAATCCGTAATTTTGACCCGTATTTTTGCCGCATGAAACTGATTTCACACCTATTCATCTATTTTTGTTGCCTCTTGGCGATGGTCTCTTGCCATCCCCCAGTACCTCCCGAACCCGTAGAAATGGTAGTAGAAGAGGAGCTACCCGTCGACACGATGACCGTCATTGACCGACTGGAAGAAGAAGGCACGTTGGTGGCCGTCACCAACTTGGGACCCGTCAACTACCGAATCCTTTATGGACATCCCGCAGGGTTTCATTTCGATCTGCTCGATGACTTCAGCGAGATTATGGGACTGAACCTCCAATTGAGCATTAACGACAGCCTTGAAGATTGTTTCCAACGGTTGAGGAACGGAGACATCGACCTCTACGCTGGCACTTTCGACACCCTCATCTACGACAGCCTCTTTCATTACTTTCCTCTTGAACTGCCTGCGGAAACGGGAAAGACCTTCGCCTGGGTCATCCTCGACCGAGACAACGACACCAGCTTCTCCTCTGCCATACAACTTTGGCTCGATGACTTTCAGAAAAAACAACTCCGAAAGACCTTTTATAGCTATTTCAATGGTGGCAAACTCAAGCGCGACTCCGCTTTCAAAGTCACCAACCGCATCAGCCAGTACGATGCCATGATTCGAGCCGAGGCTAAAAAAACAGGATGGGACTGGAGGTTGCTCGCCTCTATCATCTACCAAGAATCACATTTCAAACCCGACCTGGAAAGCGACAAAGGCGCCTTTGGGCTGATGCAACTCATGCCAGTAACCATGGAAAGATACGGCATCGACTACGACTCACCCGTTGAAGACCAACTGGAAGCCGGTGTCAAACTGCTGAGCTACCTCAACCGAGAACTACCCGAAAGCATCACCGATAGCCTCGAACGGATCAACTTCATCCTCGCCTCCTACAACGCTGGCATGGGGAACGTGCTGGAAGCTCGCCGACGTGCTGAGAAACATGGGAAAAACCCAGATATTTGGATTGATAATGTTGAGTTTTACACTACAAAACAGACGTATTTTTTTGTAAAGGAAGTAACCAAACGCTATTCGCATTATAAAAACCTCATCGAATGAAAAAGATAGTTTCCCTAGCCTTTGTGGCTTTTTTGATCTTGGCGGGCGTACGTTTACAAGCCCAATCTTTCGACGGCGGCCTCATTGCAGGTGCCGTGACCTCACAAATCGATGGCGATGGCTACGGCGGTTTCCACCAGTTAGGCTGCACGGGAGGTTTCTTCGGACGCATCCCCTCAGATGGACCTTCTTCATGGCAGTTCGAGCTAAAATATTCACTCTATGGCGCACATTCCGACAGCAAAGAAGTGAATTATGGGATGCTGCCCATGAGCATCAGGCTGCATTACGTGGAGCTTCCCGTCCTGTTCCGTTACGACCTTTCCCAGTTGAACATCAATGGCAAATCGCTTGATTTCATCACCTTGGAATTCGGACTCAGTGGCGACTTCCTGCTCCGTGGCACCCAATCGGCAGATTTTGAGGATGCTTTCGACAACCCCTCTTGGCTGTTGTTTTCCGTAACGGGCGATGTGGGCCTGCAATTCGACATCAATGATAATCTGGGAATTAACATCAGGAGCATGAACAGCCTCACGCCCTGTCGTTTAACGCCAGGCGCAGGCAGTTATTTCCAACATTATTTCAATATTGCTTTTCAGGCCACGGTGGTTTATACCATCATCCACGCCCGTTAAAACGGAGCGAAAGTGACACCCACCGACACGGGAAGGAAGGTTGGTGCATCGTGTCCCACCACAAAAACGGGTGAAAGTTGAACGGCTCCAAAAAGACTCACCCATTTGTACCCCACACGCAATGTGGCAGCATAGGCGATGTCCTCCACATTTTTAATGTAGCTCAGCTTCTCGTGAATCCTGACACCATCTTCGTTATTGCCAACGAACTTGGTCTTGGCATTCACATTATAGCCGACCTTGAATCCTACACCGATCTTCCAGGCGTCCTTGATGCGGAAACGCAGTTCAAAGGGAATTTCAATGTAGTTGCAATTCACCTTGAAGCGCTTGAATCCGTCCACCGTCTTGCCGTCCTCACGGTACTGCACACATACCAAACTATCGTTCGTATACGGATTCATAATCCTGGAGTAGGAGAAATAATTATGTCCAGCATAACCTAAACCCACGCTGATGGTATGTTTTTTACTTTCACCGAGTGGGAAGTTATAGGTTAGCGCGCAGCTGAAACCTTGGCTGAACATACGCACATCCCAATTGGAAGACGGCTTGACTTGGAAGTCGTTGAAAAAATCCAGATTGACCGTGAATCTATTATCGGTCTTGTTGGCAATGAGTTGTGCTGAGGCGCAAGTGGCCATCAATAGCGCGGCCAGGGTAAAAAGGATTCGCTTCATAGTTCTGATATTCTTTTGTTGAAGAAGGCAAAATTAGGAATTAAATTCAAATCTCCGACATTTTAGAAGAAATTTGGGAGCGTTTGTCGAGCAGGGCATCGATTTCGTCATCGCTAAGTTCAGGGTTTTTCAGCTGTTCATCGATCGTCTCAATAAGCGACTGGTATCGTTGTGACGCATCGGAAAGGGCCTGTAACTCTATCTCTTTGCGGCTCAAAAGGTCGTCGATAGTTTCCGATGGGGTTTCTTCGGCTTCAGGACCCAGCTGCTCGCGAAGCTGTTTCACCAACGTGGTAACCATCATCTTGGAAAACGGATCCACGGGAATCATCTCCACATTGAGCTTGTCTTTCACATCATCGAACTGTGCCATGAAGGCTTTCAGTTGTTCAAGCTGTTGGGGATCCACGCCCGGCAGTCCTTCAAACGATTCTTTTTCGACCAAACGTTTGAAAAGCCTGAAAAGCTCCTCCAGTTCTTTCCTGAAATTCTCATCTTCCATACGTAAAAGTTTTTGTGCCACACGGCAAATACTATGCAAAGGAAAAGATTTTTTCCGAAATAAGTGTGTTTTCTGACAAAATTTCCGATTTTTGCGACATGGAATTCAAAACGATTAAAATACAATTGGGGGAAAGCATGGCATGGATTAACCTCGACCGACCTGAGGTGCGCAATGCTTTGAATCCCGAGATGATCCGTGAGCTCACCGAGGCTTTCGGATGGCTCAGCAGCCGCGATGACATCCGTGTCGTCATCCTCAAGGGCAACGGCAAGTCGTTCTGTGCCGGGGCCGATTTGGCCTACATGAAGTCGATGGCCAGCTTCAGTCAGGAACAGAATGTGGCGGACGCCGAAAGACTTTCAAAGTTGTTTCAAACCATTTATTTCTGCGACAAGGCGGTCGTGACTGTAGTCCACGGAGCCTGCATTGGCGGGGCCAACGGCATCGTGGCCGCCTCCGATATCGTCATCGCTGAGGCCAAGACCAAATTCGCCTTTTCAGAGGTGAGGCTGGGCATCACACCCGCTACCATATCTCCTTTTGTGGTACGACGCATCGGTCATACCGCAGCCAAAGAACTGATGCTCACAGGTCAATTGTTCTATGCAGAGGAAGCCTTACGTTTTCATTTGGTCAACGCTGTGGTTGACGAGTCGCGCCTCATCGACATGGAACGTCAGTACATCGAACACTTCATGCACACCTCGCCCGATGCCGTGGCCGAATGCAAGCAACTGCTTCGCCTTGTCGATGGCAGCATCGACCCCATGGATCCCCTATTTCATCAAACTTCTTTGATTATCGCCAAGCAACGCATCTCAAAGGCTGGCCAGGAAGGCATGGCGGCGTTTTTCGAGAAAAGGAAACCAGAATGGGAAGGATAGCTTGGAACTCACAAAAAAAAATTCTATTTTTGCAAGAAGTTAGAAGTCAGGAGTCAGAATGAACACCAAAAGAATAAACAAAGTCCTCATCGCCAACCGTGGGGAAATCGCAGTACGTATCATGCGGACACTCAAACGCTTGCATATCGAAAGCGTAGCTGTGTTCGCCGATAACGATGCGGATGCCCTACACCGGCGCATGGCCGACGAAGCCTACCCTCTTGGCAACGGCAGCATCAAAGACACATACCTCAATATACAAAAAATCATCGACACGGCTCTCGACAGTGGTGCCGATGCCATCCACCCAGGCTACGGCTTCCTCTCCGAGAATCCTGAGTTTGCCGAGGCGTGCCGGCAGAACAACCTCATCTTCATCGGTCCCGACGCCGACACCATGAGGCTGATGGGCAACAAAATCGCCGCACGCCAAGTCGCCATCGAAAACGACATTCCCGTTACCTTCGGCCTGACTGGCGACTTGTGCCAAATTATGGCACAAGCTGACAACCTGCCTTACCCGATCCTCATCAAAGCGGCAGCAGGAGGCGGCGGCAAAGGCATGCACATCGTCCGCAAGAAAGAAGACCTGAAAGACGAATTGGAACGAGCCTCTCGCGAAGCAGAAAAATACTTCGGTGACGGCACCGTATTCCTGGAGCAATACATCGAAAACCCACGCCATATCGAGGTCCAGATTTTGGCTGACCACCACGGCAATGTATTTCATCTTGGTGAGCGCGAATGCACCATCCAGCGACGTTACCAGAAGATTATCGAAGAATCGCCCTCCCCGACCCTCACCGAAGAAAGACGACAGCTCCTGCTGAATACCGCTGTGAAACTCTGCAAACGCATTGGCTACAAAAATGCCGGCACCGTGGAATTCATCGTCGATAAAAACTTGAATTTCTATTTTTTAGAGGTGAACACTCGTATCCAGGTGGAGCACCCTGTCACCGAAATGCGCACCGGCATCGACATCGTAGAGGAACAGATCCGCATCGCACGAGGCAAAGAGATTGCAAACGGAGAACTGAAAACAGAGAATGGCCATGCCATTGAACTTCGTATCTATGCTGAAGACCCCGAAAACCATTTCTTGCCCACCCCAGGCAAGGTGACCGCCTACCATGAGCCACAAGGACGAGGCACCCGTGTCGATAGCAGCATCGACGGCCCTTGTACCGTCAGCGAGGCTTACGATCCCATGATTGCCAAACTCGTCTGCCATGCCAAGACCCGCCAGGCCGCCATTGAGACCGCTCAACACGCCCTCAAGGAGTTTATCATCCAAGGACTGACCACCAACAAGGCTTACCTTTGGGAAGTCATCAAAAATCAGGACTTTGCTGAAAACAACCTCGACACCTCGTTTTGCAGCACCCATCAAGAAGCCCTTCTAAAAGCCTTGAATGAAAGTCGTAACAATGTAAATGTGAATGACATAGCTGTATCTTTCCTCTTTTACGACTTCTATAAGAAACGCATCGAGAATCTCACAGAGAATGTCTGGGAGGATATTGGTTACTGGCGTTTCCACAGCCAATTCACCGTTGATGTGGAAGGCCAAAAAATCCCTGTCCACATCACCCAATGGGATACGGAAAACGGGAAACTGACCGTGGAATGCCTTCCCTCCCCCCTCTCACCTCTCACCTCTCACCTTACTGTCGAACACCTCGCCCACAACGGTCACCAACTGAAAATCATGCTCAACGGAAAGACTGAGATCATCTATTGCTCCGTCAACGATGAGCAGAAAACCATCATCAACTTCCGAGGCCTCAACTTCAGCTGTTTCCGTGCCGACCAACTCAACGACACCACCGACTATTCCCAAAAAGAAAACGTGAACGATAAATCCACACTGGTCTCTCCTATGCCTGGCAAGGTGGTGAAAATCAACGTAAAAGAAGGAGATGAGGTCGAAGCGGGTACCGTGATGATTGTAGTAGAGGCCATGAAAATGGAGAACAACATCATTGCCACAGCCAAAGCCAAGGTGAAAAAGATTTTGGTCATTGAAAACGAAATGGTTGACAATAAAAAACAGCTTATTGAGTTAGAAGAAAGAATACAGAAGTAAGAAGTAAAGAATATGAATTTCGATTTAACCAAAGAACAAGAAGCCTTACGCCAGCGCGTTCGCGACTTCGCCGAAGCAGAAATAAAACCCGTGGCCCGTTACAACGACGAGCACCAGCATTTTGATGTGGAACTGACTCTCAAGATGGGTAAACTCGGCCTTTTGGGCATGACCGTTCCGAAAGAATATGGTGGTCAAGGGCTCGACAACCTGAGCTACATCATCGCCGTGGAAGAATTGGCCCGTGTAGACGGTTCTACGGCTGCCACTATCGCAGCCGACAACTCGTTGGGCATTGGTCCCATCAAAGATTATGGCACCGAGGAACAGAAACGCAAGTACCTGCCACAGCTCTGCAAGGACAAGCTTTGGGGCTTCGGCCTCACCGAGGAGGATGCTGGCAGCGACTCACGTGGCACGAAGACCACGGCCAAACGCGACGGAGACGGATGGTTGCTCAATGGAACGAAAATCTTCATCACCAACAGTGCCACCCCCATCACCTTGGGCACCAGCGTGCAAGCCATCTCTGGTGAAAAAGACGGCAAGCCCGAGTTTACCGCCCTGCTGGTGGAAAACACCATGGAAGGATTCACCCAAACCCCGATGGACGACAAGATGATGTGGCGCGCTTCCAATACCGGCAAGCTGGTATTCGATCATGTGAGGCTGCCCAAAGAATGCATCCTGGGAGAACCTGGCGAAGGCTCCCACATGATGCTGGCCACCCTCGACTCGGGTCGTCTCTCCATCGCCGCCATGGGCCTCGGATGTGCACAAGGTGCCTACGAGATGGCCCTCGCCTACTCCAAAAAACGCGTGCAGTTCGGCAAACCCGTGTGCAAATTCCAAGCCGTAGCCTTCAAACTCGCCGACATGGCCATGAAGATCGAAGCCGCCCGCAACCTGCTTTACCATGCTTGCTGGCTGAAAGACCAACACCGTCCTTTCGGCAAGGAAGCCGCCATGGCCAAGCTCTACTGCTCTGAAGTCGCCGCCGAGGTGTGCGACAACGCCGTTCAGGTAATGGGCGGCCATGGACTCCTCAAAGAGTTCGACATGGAACGTTTCTATCGTGACCAACGGATCCTCCAAATCGGAGAAGGGACCTCCGAAATCCTCCGATTGGTCATTTCAAGAGCTATTGGATGTTAATTGATTAAAAATTATGAAAATACTAAACACTATCGCAATCGTTGCCATCATCTATAGCATCGTGGCAGCCCTTTACAACAGCATGATCCGCAAGAGAAACAAAGGAGGAAAAACCATAGCCAATAGTTTTTTACTCTGGCTCATTCCCGTTATCTATCTTGCTGTCTCCAGCTTCTTGACCATCATCCCCGCCCAAGAATGCGGCGTGGTCATCACCCCCAGCGGTGTGAAACAACAGACGTATTACACCGGATGGCACCTCATCCTTCCTTGGTACACCGTGCAGACCATGGACAAGACCGAACAGGTCTACACCTGCGCCAAACGCACCGATGTCAGCCGCAGCGACCCGAACTACAAATCGTATAAAGCAGACGCCACCCAATCGGAAACCGTGTGGACCCCAACCATCGATGGTATCAAGATGGGATTCGACATCAGCGCCTCCTGGCGCATCGACCCCGAATACGCCTGGTGGATCTATGACAACGTCTCAGAAACCGATGGCAAGGAAAACGGTCGTTTCTATTGGCTCGAAGAGAATGTCATCAAGCCTAAACTGAAATCAGCATTGGCCCTCACCACTAGCAAATACACCCCTATCCAAGTGTATAGCACCAGCCGCGAGGAGATCCAAGCCTTCGTGCTTGAAAGGATGAAAAACGACATCAAGTCGTACCACCTCATCCTCGACCAAATCGACATCCGCGAGGTGTATTACAACAGCGAATACGAGACCGCCATCAACCAAAAGAAACTCGAAGAACAGAAGGCCCTCACCCTCTCTGAAGTCACCAAGCAAAAAGAAGAGCTGAAGAAACAAGCAGAAATCGAAAAGGACATCCAAATCCTTAACGCCGAAGGTGAGGCCGAAGCCCTTAAGATTAAAGGCGCCTCTGTCTCCAGCAACCCCAAAATCGTCCAGCTCGAATGGATTAACAAATGGGACGGCAAGCTGCCCGAAATCATGACTGGCGACGGCAATGGGCTGCTGCTGAATCTCGAGAAATAAACCTATTTATATTTACTCTTGTAAAAATATAGGGGCTTCTTGTGGAAGCCCCTGTTTTTTTTGTATCTTTGCGGCTTCAATTCAAGCTAGCAAGATGAAGCAGTATTACAAAGAGTATAAACAGCTGAATCTCACTGAGACAGCCAACGAAATCCGCAAATACTGGGAGGAGAACGACACCTTCCAAAAAAGTCTCGACAACCGCGACAAAGACAACGCCTTCGTGTTCTTCGAAGGACCACCGAGCGCCAACGGCACTCCCGGCATCCACCATGTGATGGCCCGCTCCATCAAGGACGTGGTGTGCCGTTACCAAACCCTGAAAGGCAAACATGTGGTCCGCAAGGCCGGCTGGGACACTCACGGCCTGCCCGTCGAACTGGGCGTAGAGAAGAAACTCGGCATCACCAAGGAAGACATCGGCAAGAAGATCAGTGTTGACGACTACAACCGCGCCTGCCGCGAAGAAGTGATGAAATACAAAGATATGTGGGATGACCTCACCCGCAAGATGGGCTACTGGGTCAACCTCGACAACCCTTACATCACCTTCACCAACGACTACATCGAGACCTTGTGGTTCTTGCTGAAAGATCTCTATAACAAAGGCTTGCTCTATAAAGGGTATACCATCCAGCCCTACTCGCCCGCCGCGGGTACCGGACTTAGCTCACACGAACTGAACATGCCCGGCTGCTATCGCGACGTGAAGGACTTGACTTGCGTAGCACTATTTAAGTTGAAAGTGGAGAGTTTAGAGTTTAGAGTCGAAGGGTTGACTACGTATGCAATAGCTTGGACTACTACACCATGGACTTTACCCTCAAATACGGCTCTCTGTGTGGGACCGAATATTGATTATGTCCTTTTGAAGACCGTCCATCCTTATACGGAAGAACCTTGCTGTATTATCATGGCCAAGGCCCTGATAGGCACCATGTTCAAGGAAGCCCCTGAGATCGTGAAGGAGTTCAAAGGCAGCGAGCTGGTCGGCATTGAATATGAGCAACTCATCCCCTGGGTCAACCCAGGTGAAGGTGCCTTCCGCATCATTCCTGGCGACTATGTCACCACCGAAGACGGTACAGGTATCGTCCATATCGCCCCCACTTTTGGTGCCGACGACAAGCGGGTGGCTGCCGCTGCGGGCATACCCCCGTTGCAGATGATCGACAAGGACGGCAAAGCCCAGCCCATGGTCGACCGCACCGGCAAGTTCTGGCGCATCGAAGACCTCGACCCTGAATTCGTCAAGAATTGCATGGATGTGGAGGCCTATCGCCCCTATGCCGGACAGTTTGTGAAAAACGCCTACGACCCCACCAAGACCGAAAAAGACAAGTCTCTGGATGTTGACATCGTCGTCATGCTGAAAGAAGAAGGCAAACTCTTCAAGAGCGAGAAACACACCCACAACTACCCACACTGCTGGCGTACCGACAAACCCGTGCTCTATTATCCTTTGGATAGCTGGTTCATCAAAACTACGGCTTTGAAAGACCGTATGATCGAGCTCAACAAGACCATCAACTGGAAGCCCGAAGCCACGGGTAGTGGTCGTTTCGGCAACTGGCTGGAGAACCTCGTCGACTGGAACCTCTCTCGCTCGCGTTACTGGGGCACACCGTTGCCCATCTGGCGTACCGAGGACGGCAAGGAAGAGATCTGCATCGGCAGCGTCGAAGAGCTTCGCAACGAGATTGAGAAGTCCATCAAGGCGGGATTCATGACCTCGAATCCTTACGCTTCGGAAGACTATACGAAGTTCGACCTTCACCGCCCGTATATCGACGGCGTGGTTTTGGTTTCGCCAAGTGGCAAGAAGATGATGCGCGAACCGGACTTGATTGACGTGTGGTTCGACAGCGGTGCCATGCCGTATGCGCAGTACCACTACATGGGGAAGACAGAAGACGGAAGTCAGAAGCCAGCATTGCCGTTCCCAGCCGACTTCATCGCTGAGGGCGTCGACCAGACCCGTGGATGGTTCTTCACGTTACATGCCATCGCCACGATGTGTTTCGACAGCGTTGCATATAAGAATGTGATTTCCAACGGCTTGGTCCTCGACAAGAACGGCAATAAGATGTCGAAACGTCTGGGCAATGCCGTGGATCCCTTCGGTGCCATTGAAAAATACGGTGCCGATGCCGTGCGTTGGTACATGATCACCAACTCGCAACCTTGGGACAACCTGAAATTCGACGAAGCCGGGGTCGATGAGGTGCGCCGCAAATTCTTCGGCACCCTGTACAACACCTACGCTTTCTTCGCCCTGTATGCCAACATCGACCATTTCGACTATAGAGAAGCCGACTTGCCTTACGAAGAACGTCCCGAAATCGACCGTTGGATTCTTTCCGAACTCAATTCCTTGATTATTAATGTGGACCAAGCCTACAGCGAATACGAGCCCACCCGTGCCGGTCGCGCCATCGCCGACTTCGTGGATGCCCATTTGAGCAACTGGTACGTGCGTCTGTCGCGCCGCCGTTTCTGGAGAAGTGACGATGACAAAGACAAGCTCTCTGCCTACCAAACCCTTTACACGTGTCTAGAGACGGTGGCCCGCCTCAGCTCACCCATCGCCCCATTCTTCAGCGAGCAGCTTTATCGCGACCTCAACAATGCCACAGGCAAAAACGCTGCCGATTCCGTGCATCTCACCGACTTCCCTGTGGCGGACAACCAACTCATCGACAAGGCGCTGGAGGAGCGCATGGAAGCCGCTCAGCTCATCTCCTCCTTGGTGCTTTCATTACGTAAGAAAGCCAACATCCGTGTACGTCAACCTCTGTCGAAAATCATGATTCCGGTGGCCAACGACTCTATGAAATCACAACTGGAGAGAATCTCCCACCTCATCATGAGCGAAGTCAACATCAAAGGCATCGAGTTCTTAGCTGCCGACAACAACATCCTGGTGAAGAATGTGAAGCCGAATTTCAAGACCTTGGGAAGAAAATACGGCAAACAGATGAAGCAGATCCAAAACTACTTCGCCAACATGAGTCAGGACGAGATCCACACCTTCGAGAAGAACAACGGCACCCACCTCGACGTGGATGGGGTCGACGTGGAGCTGACCCTTGAAGACGCCCTGATCTCCACCCAGGACATCCCAGGCTGGGCCGTCACCTCCGAAGGCAACTACACGGTGGCTTTGGATATGACCATCACCGAGGACCTCTTCAACGAAGGCCTCGCCCGTGAGATCGTCAACCGTGTGCAGACCCTCCGCAAGAACACCGGACTGGAAGTCACCGACCGTATTGAGATCCACATTGAAAAGAACGAAAAAATCGAAAAGGCCGTTGCGTTGTTTGGCGACTATATCTGTGGAGAGACTCTGGCTGGCTCCATCACACTGGTAGACCAGCTCACTGGCGAAGAGGTCATGGAAGACGAACTCACAGAAAACGTCAAAGCCAAGCTAAGCATAAAGAAAAAGGATTAAAAACTTGCATTATTTGAAAAATAAGTGTAATTTAGCACTCTCAAAATTATAACGTTATGGACGGAAAGATTAAAGTTACGCCCAGCGTAAGGTATTCGGACGAAGAGCTTGAAGAATTCAAGGCATTGATTTTAGATAAACTTGAACAAGCACGTGCAAACCTCGCTATGCTCAATGAAAATATTGCCGGAGGCGAAAACAGCACCGACGACACCGCTCCCACTTTCAAAGTGTTGGAGGAAGGTTATTCTGTGTCACAAAAAGAAGAAAACGCCAAGTTGGCTGCTCGCACTGAGAAATACATCCAGAGCCTTGAGTTTGCCTTGATGCGCATCGAGAACAAGACCTACGGCATCTGCCGTGCCACAGGCAAGCTGATCCCCAAGGAGAGGCTGCGCTGCGTGCCCACCACCACCATCTGCCTCGATGCCAAAATGAAAGAAAACAAAAAGAAGTGACGAAGGTGAAACACAAGGGCCTTATTGGCTCGTTTATCATCATCATTGCGGTTTTGCTTATTGACCAGGTCTTGAAGATCTGGGTTAAGACGAATATGGCCATCGGTGAGGACATCCCCCTTCTGGGCAATGTGTTCAAACTCATTTTCGTTGAGAATGACGGCATGGCTTTCGGTTGGATGAGTGGCGGCGGCATCATCAAAACCCTTCTAAGCATCTTCAGGATCGTGGCGGTTGTCGCTCTGTTCATCATCTTGTTCCGCCTCACTAAGAAAAACACGAAGTTCGGTGTGCTCTTCGGCCTCTCTCTAATCACGGCAGGGGCTTTGGGCAACATCATTGACTGCGTGTTTTATGGTAAGGTCTTTCACTATGCCGGGTGGCTGCATGGCAAGGTGGTCGACATGTTCAGCATCAGCTTCTTTCCACCCATCTTCAATTTTGCTGACGCTGCCATCACGGTAGGGGTCTTTTACATGATCCTCTTCCAATGGAAGTGGTTAAAAACCCTGTAAAGCGGCATGTTACCTATCTTCATAAAAAGACAAAGGGTGATCAGCAAAAGACTGACCACCCTTTTTCTTAAACAATTACAAGATTATTGGTTGGCCACGGAGTTAGCTTCCTTTTCAATTGCACTCTCACTCAAGGGAGCAGGAGCATAAGTCTTCGTGCACTTTTGTCCGTTGTTAGGAACCACAAACGTGATGAAGGGTTCCGTTTGGGCGACATACTCTTCATTAATCGGGTTACTGGTGCTAGGAGCATTAACCTCAAAGATTCCAGAACGACTTGCTAAGAGAGCACCGCCATAAGTCACAGTTACCACATAGTTGGTCGCAATAGAGGGATCGCAATTAGCATACATGTCAACATACACTTTATACGTACCAGGAACCACATAAGCGGTGCTGTCGTTGTAGGTGATGTTTTCATTATTCACATTGTCGATACTGCAACCGGCGTTGGAATCAAGGTCCAATATTCCGCCAGCGGCACTCGTCGAGTGTCCATAATAGATATGACGGTAATAGAAACCCAAAGGCTCGCCATACTCATCATTGTACTCCGGCTCAATCAAGTGAAGGTCCACATCTTTGGCGTTGTCGAAGCTGAGGCTCACCTGCAAGGCACCTGTGCCAACCACCTTCAACTCAATGGGAGTCTCCCAAATCTGGCTGATCTCACCATTCTCATCAACGATGGCCACTTGTACATTGAAGGTCGTTTGACCTTCTCCCAGAGCGATGTCTTGGTCAATCAGCATGACAAACGAATATTCGTTGCCACGATTGTTTGACGGAACCAGTTCGTAATAACCCACCTGGCCTTTCATGCCAACCAAAATTTTCTTGGCAACAGTTTCGGCTGCAACGGTGATGTAAGAAGAACCACCAGGAATGGCGTTGTGATTCATCACAACATCAATCGTCTGGTTGGAAGTGGCTTCAGGCATGTCATCAGAAACCAAAGTGGCGTTCTCAATAGTAAAGAACTTCCCGATTGTCGCTTCCTTGTCCTTCCCGCAAGCGACAAAGAGCATCGTGGCCGCTATCAGCAAACCGCCACAAAATAATGCAATTTTCTTCATGTTTTTTCAATTTAATTAGTTAATAAAAGTGAAATTCAGTATTTTGAATATGCAAATATAGAATTATTTTTTAATTTTGAAGCCGATTTAATAAACGCAAATAAAAATATATTACAAATATCATACCAATGAAAAAACTGATTTTAATCCGTCACGGCGAGAGCCAATGGAACAAGTTAAACCTGTTTACCGGGTGGACCAATGTTGACTTATCCGAAAAAGGCATCCAAGAAGCTATCGAGGCTGGCAAAGTACTGAAAGAGAATGGCTATAAGCCCGAAATCTGCTTCACTTCTTACCTGAAACGCGCCATCAAAACCTTGAATTACGTACTCGACACGATGGACATGGACTGGCTCCCTGTGTATAAGACCTGGAGACTCAACGAAAAATCGTACGGTCAGCTGCAAGGCCTTGACAAGAAGGCTACCGCTGAGAAATACGGTGACGAGCAGGTGCGTTTGTGGCGTCGTGCTTTCGACGTGCGTCCCCCTGCGTTGGAGATGAACGACCCTAAGAGTCCCCGCATGGATCCAAGGTATGCCGAACTCACCGACGACCAGATCCCGCTCACCGAAGCCCTTTGCGACACCATCGAACGCGTGATGCCCTACTATCAAGACCACATCATGAAAGCCTTTGAGACCCATGACCAAGTGATGGTGGTGGCTCACGGCAATAGCCTCCGCGGCGTGGTGAAGGTGCTTAAAAACATGGGCAATGACGAAATCATCGCCTTCAATATCCCCACAGGCATTCCTTATATTTTCGAGTTCGACGACCAAATGAAGCTCCAGAAGGACTTCTTCCTCGGCGACCCCGAAAAAGTAGCTGCACTGATGGCCGCCGTTGCCAACCAAGGCAAAAAATAAAGAGGTAGCAAAAACTCGAAAATCAAAAATGCTAAATTCCAAGTAAAAGATGACAAGGTGGATTATTCCTGACATCCATGGCTGTGCCAAAACGGTGAAGGCCATGATGAAGAACATGCTGAAAGCAACTCGCGACGATGAGCTGTTCTTCTTGGGCGACTACATAGACCGTGGTCCCAGCAGCAAAGAAGTAATTGACTTCCTAATGGATCTTCAAGAAGGAGGATGGAACATCCACTGCCTCAAAGGGAACCATGAAGACTACTGTGTCAGGACCTGGGAAGCCGACCAACAACGGCATCTCTTCAAACCCGATGTCCAAAAACTTTGGGAAAACGTAGGTGCCAAAGAGACGTACAAAAGCTTTGGCGTAAAACATCCTCGAGAGATCCCAGAGAAATACATCGAATGGATGCGCAACCTCCCCTTTTACTATGAACTGGAGCATTACATCTTGGTCCATGCGGGCATGAACTTCCATGCCGAAGACCCTTTCAAGGACACCCACAGCATGATTACCACCCGGGATTTCAAGGTAGACTTCAAAAAAACAGGCGGCAAACGCATCATCCACGGCCATCTGCCCGAAGACTATAGCTTCATCGACCACGTCATCCATAATCCTGACAGCTATGACTTCATCGTCTTGGACAACGGTGTGTTCAATACCAGCAAACCGGGCATGGGCAATTTGATGGCCTTCGACCCCGACAGCAACAAGTTGGTCGCCTTGTCGAACCTCGACATGTAAGCTACCGCGACGCCACCGCCACGGCATTTTTATACCCCCTTACCGTCCCCTCCATGTCGAACACCTCCGTGACCACGACATAGATCCCTATGGGCACACGAACGCCCCTGTTGTCAAGTCCATTCCAAACAAATCGGCCTTCTTGCGACACCAACTCCCCTTTCACCAAGTGCCGTACCAACTGCCCTTCTGCCGAAAACACATAGGCATTCATCGTGCCTCCAGGAGTGTCAAGCTGATAGGTAAACAAACAACTGTCTTCAAAACCATCCCCATCAGGCGAGAACACCTGAGGTTCCACTGTAATCACCTGGCTCTCAACCATATTGATTTCATCTACTCGCATCGAATTGGCATATCCAGGAGTTCCAAAGCCCACCTCCTCCGCAGCCGAATGCCAATTATCTGGCTGGTCAGAAGACACTTCCCACGACACCCGCTCCAACGAGACTCCTTTGGTCTCTTTCAGCAAAGGATAGTGCATCTTCTCAGAAAACGCCATCTCATCCACCATCAGCCCCTGACGACTCATCAACAAAGCCACACCGCCCGAGTTGGAATACGATGGAAAAGACACCATATCGACAAAGCCCTCCATCCCACAGTGATACTGTTGACTAACCGTGTAACCATCCGTCGAAAGCAACACATAACTATGTGGAAGAAACAAATGGCTATCTTCAGTAATCACTTTTAATACCGTGTCGACAGGATTCGGGAAGCTTTCCTTGATCACCCCTAACTTCAACTCGTGCAAATCAAAGGTTTTGTCGGAAGGATTGTAGAGCTCCACGTAATCCACTCCAGGACTGATGGGGTCGAACAGGATTTCATTAATAAGGATATCGCCCTCATTGATTTCATTGGGGATACCAAAAGCCACTTGGGTGTCAGGAGCAATCTGTTGACCACTACAACTCTCTAAATTGTTGAGAACCAAGGTATAAACCTCACCTTCTCGGAAGCTATAGTTAAACATCAGCTCCAGCGACGAAGCTTCTACAGGGTTGCAAATCACCTCGACGGGATGAAGGCTCAACTCTTTCACTAGATAATTGGAAGGTTCCGACAAGGTATTGCGGTCCATCTGCTGGTCGAACCACAACAACACTAGGGCATCCCCCAACATACTCACCCTAGCAACATGAGGCTCTATGGCGTTGGGTGCATTGATGGCATTCTCCCTTCCTGGCGTTCCACCGCTAACATCCGTCGAAGCCGACCAGTTGACCGTTCCTGCACACGGATTGAATGGGTCGATCTGTTCCAGTGACCAGCCGCCATTCTTCTTTTCTGCATCATGATACCACGTATCGTTGAACGACACCTCCGACACCAGCGTCTCGTCAGGTGCAAAGAGCCGCAAGGTAGTCCCCGCATTGGCAACGGAAAAACCAGAGAACCCACAAGTCGTCCCATAAGCATTCAATTCTTGCTCCGCATCGGTCTTGCAAAGGATCAAGTAGCCTTTCGGCTCGATGTGAACTGCGGGAAAGGGTTTGGAAGAAGTGCCTACCGTCAGGCTCCAATCCTTCATATCAATGGTGAAATCCGTGGTGTTAAACAACTCGACGTATTCCCATTCTGGAAGTCCAACCACAGGAGAGGGATCCGCCATAATCTCATTGATAACCACATCGTTTTCGGAAGCTCTGTAAAGGGAAAACTCCCATTCCACGAGCACCAATAGATTACCCACAAGATCCCTAAGATCCGTGATACGAAGCGTAAGATTGGTGTTTTCAAGCAACGATTCATAGAAAACCAAAAGTATTTTTGAAGGATTGCTGGCAAAAAACACCGAGTCGGGGGCTCCGATACCAGCCTCACTATGACGAAGGTGATAATGTTGTGGTTCCAACGCTGAAACCTCAAGTGATTCGTTGAAAGACAACAGGATATGATTCCCATCAACCACCTCCAGATCCATCAGCTGTGGCGGCTCCATGTCGATGATTTCAGGACCCATGTAGACCTCATCGAAATAGAATTTACGCGCGTTGCTGGAAGTGAACTGGAGGTAAAAGCCAAAATATCCTTCAACAGGATAGGTATCATCGAAGCCTTCTGCTTCCACTGCATAGTTGCCCACATTATCGTAGTCAGTCATCACCGTCCATCGCCCTTCAGAAGTACGCTTGACCTTTACCGCCACCTTGAATGAAGAAGCGATGGAAGCATCAACTCCTTTATTAATAAGGCATTCTCCGTTCGGGTCTTTTCGGTACAACTCGATGGCATCTTGACTTCCAGCGGAGCCAAAGCGCAAGAAATAGCCATGCGTGGCATAGGGCAGTGCGGTCGTATCGGCACAAAGCCATACCTCAGCATAATTATTCGCTGAAGGGCTAAAACTTTCCCTTATCCAAAAACGCCACTCCATCGCCTCACCAGTCGCTACAGCAGTGGCAAGCCAGGCCTCACCCGCAGTAGTGCCTGCCGACTGAAGTTGAAAATTGTTGTTGACACTGAAACACGTATCCGTACCAACCCATGTCGGATTCATCGTGAAATCGCCATCGGCGAAGTCGTCAACCACCTGTGCGGCGCAACAAATGGGAAGAATTAAAAAAAGTAAGATGGTCTTTTTCATAATATTATTATTTTTGCATGGTAGAAGAGTTGTTGCAAAATTACAAAATAAGAATCAGTTTTTATATATTAATAGAAAATTATCTTATAAAAATGAAAATCGCGGTTGTAGGGGCCACGGGATTAGTCGGCTCAAAGATGTTGCAAGTTCTTGACGAACAAAAGATTAAGATAGACGAACTCATTGTAGCCGCTTCAGCTAAGTCGGTGGGAAAAGAACTCGTTTTTCAGAATAAAACCCACCGAATCGTTAGTGTGGAAGAAGCCATCGAAGCTCGTCCCGACATCGCCATCTTTTCGGCAGGCGCCTCTGCCTCGAAACAATACGCTCCTTTATTTGCCGCCAAAGGCACTTACGTCATTGACAACAGCTCGGCTTGGCGCATGTATCCCGAGGTTCCGCTGGTAGTACCCGAAATCAATGCCGACACCATTACCAAGGACACCCACATCATTGCCAACCCCAACTGTTCCACTATTCAGATGGTACTGGCCTTGAATCCCCTTCACAAGGCTTTTGGCATCAAACGACTGGTCATCGCCACCTACCAAAGCGTGAGTGGCAGCGGCATCAAGGGAATCAACCAGTTGAACCGCGAGGAAAGCGAAAGGTCAGAGGTTCAAGGTGAAAACTCTCAACTTTCAACTTTCAACTTTCAACTTCCCAACGCGTACCCCCACCCGATCTACCGCAACGTATTGCCTCATGGCGGTGATTTCTGCGACAACGGCTATACCACGGAAGAGGAGAAGCTAGTGAACGAAACCCGCAAGATCCTGCGTGCACCCCAAATCGCCATCACCGCCACCGTATGTCGCGTGCCCGTCACGGGAGGCCACTCGGAAGCGGTCAACGTGGAGTTCAACAAACCGTTTGAATTGGATGAAGTGCGCCGTCTTTTGGAAAGTCAACCCGGTGTGGTGGTCCAAGACAATCCCGCCCAAAACCTTTATCCCATGGCCATCACTTCCTACGACAAAGACGAAGTCTTTGTGGGCAGAATCCGCCGGGATTTCAGCATCGAGAACGGCCTTAATCTTTGGGTAGTCAGCGACAACATCCGCAAAGGTGCCGCCACCAACGCCGTGCAGATTGCCCAATATGTCATCGAACACCTTTTATGAAAATCATCAACAACAGCATATTAGCCCGTAATATCAAGAACGCCGTGGTCACCATCGGCACGTTCGACGGAGTACATCTCGGCCATCAGGCCATATTTAAGGAGATGCGCCGTCTAGCCAAGGAAATCGATGGCGAGACCGTGGTGGTGACCTTTTATCCCCATCCACGCCAGGTGTTGGCCATCGGCACCGAGCGACTGCGTTTCATCTGCTCCCAAGAAGAGAAGATGAAGAAGATTGAAGAATTTGGCATCGACAACGTGGTCGTCATCCCCTTCACCAAAGAATTTGCCAGCACCCCCTCGGAGGTCTTCATCAAGGACTACATCATCAACCACATCCACCCTGCTGTCATCGTGGTGGGCTACGACCATCATTTCGGCAAGAATCGAATGGGCGACTATGACATGCTGACCCAATTGGGGAAGCACTATGGATTTAGGACAGAACAAGTTGAAGCTCAATACGTTAACAAAGTATCTGTTAGCTCTACCAAGATCCGCAATTTCCTGTGGACCGGCAATGTGAAGGCCGCCAACGAGTTGTTGGGCTACCATTACTCCGTCACGGGCACCGTGGTCCAGGGCAACCAGATCGGACGTACCCTTGGTTTCCCCACCGCCAACCTCGACATCCCCAATGAGTATTTGATGATCAACAACCCCGGAGTGTATGCTTGCCAGACCGTCATCGACGGGAAAACCTACAACGCCATGGCCAACACGGGACTGCGTCCCACCATCGGCGACCGCGCCGAAGGCGACTTCATCATCGAAGTCAATATCTTCGACTTTGAAGGTGACCTCTACGGTAAGACCTTGAAAGTCTGGTTCATCGACCGCATCCGCGACGAAGTGAAGTTCAATGGACTGGAGGCCTTGAAAGCTCAATTACAGCGAGATAGAGAGAAAGCAAAAGCAATAATATCATTAAAGTAAAAACAACTATGAAAAAACTGTTTACCGCCTTGATGGCCTTGGCCCTTGTATTTGCCTTCGGCAAGGCCAATGCCTGCACCAATTTCCTAATCACTAAAGGTGCTTCTGCCGATGGCAGTTGCATGATTTCGTATGCTGCTGACAGCCATGTGCTGTATGGTGAGCTTTACCACTACCCTGCTGCCGACCACGAGCCCGGCGCGATGCGCGATGTCTACGACTGGGATGGCGGTGCCTTTCTCGGCCAGATTCCCGAAGTGGCACACACCTACAATGTTGTAGGTAACATGAACGAATGGCAGGTCGCCATTGGCGAAACCACCTACGGAGGCATCGAAGCCCTCTACAACGGCCAAGGCATCATCGACTATGGCAGCCTGATGTACATCGCCCTGCAACGCTCTAAGACCGCCCGTGAAGCCATCAAATGGATGGCCGACCTCGTCACTACCTACGGCTACGTCAGCGAAGGCGAGTCGTTCTCCATCTGCGACACCGAAGAGGTGTGGATCATGGAGATGATAGGCAAAGGTCCCCAAAACAAAGGCGCTGTGTGGGTCGCACGACGCATCCCCGATGGCTACGTCAGCGGACACGCCAACCAAGCCCGTATCACCACCTTCCCTCTGGCCAAGAAAAACAAGACCAGCATCACTTATAAAAACATGGGCAAACTCTTGAAAGACCCGAAGATCGACTGCGTGTATGCCGACGATGTCATCAGCTTTGCCCGTGAGGCCAAACTCTACAACGGTCCCGACGCTCAGTTCTCCTTCTCCGACGTCTACAACCCTGTGACCTTTGATGGGGCCCGTTTCTGCGACCTCCGCGTGTGGGCCATGTTCAACAAGGTGAGCGACAACATGAAAGACTATTGGGGCTACGCCACCGGACGCGACATCCAACGTCCACAGCCTTACACCGCCAATATGTGCCAGACCCCCGACAACTTCCCCACCAACCGCATGCCCCTCTGGATCCAGCCCAACAAGAAAGTCAGTGTACTCGACATGATGGACTTCATGCGTGACCATCTTGAAGGCACCGAACTCGACATGTCGCAAGACGTGGGTGCCGGTCCCTTCCACTGCCCTTACCGTTGGCGTCCGATGGACTGGCAAGTCGATGGCGTGACCTACGTGCATGAGCGCACCACCGCCACCCAACAGACCGGCTTCAGCTTCGTTGCCCAAAGCCGCGGCTACAACCCCTTCGGCATCATCTGGTTTGGCGTCGACGACACCGACAATTGCGTCTATTGCCCCATGTACACCTGCATGGCCGAGATTCCCGAGAGCTATCGCGAAGGCAACGGCTCCATGAGCGAATGGTCAGAGACCTCCGCCTTCTGGACCTTCAACCAGATGAGCAACTGGGCCTACACCAAATACAACTACATCCACCCCGAGATCCGCAAGGTGCAGCGTGAGTTTGAGACCAAGTGCGTCGAAAAACTGATTCCTGATTTGGACGAGCGCGTCTCCGCCATCAAAGGCCACGACGGCATGGTGCTGGAGATGACCCGCTTCTCCTGCAACACCGCCAACGAACTCGTTGCCATGTGGAAAGACCTCTACCACACCCTCTTCATGAAGTACATGGACGGCAACCTCAACACCGCCCAGCCCGTGAAGCCCGGTAGCAAATACACCCCCATCAAAAGCGAGCATCCCAAGTACAGCGATGAATACTACCGTATTTTGATCGAAAAGACGGGAGACAAGTATAAGGCTTATTAAAAAAGACAGAAGTAAGAAGCAAGAAGTAAGAAGTATGACAAACCCAGAAGAAATAAAAGAAGAAAAGAAATCGCTCAATTTCATTGAAGCGAAAGTGGAAGAAGACCTCGCTAACGGCAAAAATGGTGGTCGGGTACAGACCCGTTTCCCCCCAGAGCCGAACGGTTACCTTCACATCGGCCATGCCAAGGCCATCTGCCTCGACTTCGGCATCGCTGCCCAGCATGGCGGCGTGTGCAACCTGCGCTTCGACGACACCAACCCCACCAAGGAGAACATGGAGTATGTCGATGCCATCAAAGAGGACATCCAATGGCTTGGCTACCAATGGGGTAACGAATACTATGCCTCCGATTATTTCCAGCAACTCTGGGATTTTGCCATAGAGCTG
Organism: uncultured Bacteroidales bacterium; assembly: GCA_946184615.1. Classification (GTDB taxonomy): domain Bacteria; phylum Bacteroidota; class Bacteroidia; order Bacteroidales; family F082; genus Limimorpha. The sequence continues at coordinate 41,099 of CAMHFN010000002.1, read as the reverse complement.
ATTAAGAGAGGCAAAGCCTACATTGACGAGCAGAGCTCCGAGGAGATCGCCGCACAAAAGGGCACGCCTACCCAGCCTGGCATCGAGAGCCCCTACCGCAACCGTCCGATCGAAGAGTCGCTCGACCTCTTCAACAAGATGAACAACGGTGAGATCGGCGAGGGCAAGATGGTGCTTCGTGCCAAGATCGACATGGCCAACCCCAACATGCACTTCCGCGACCCCATCATCTACCGCGTCGTCGATACGCCCCACCATCGCACGGGCACCAAGTGGCACGCCTACCCGATGTACGACTTCGCCCACGGACAGAGCGACTACTTTGAAGGCGTCACCCATTCCTTGTGTACGCTGGAGTTTGTGGTACACCGCCCCTTGTATGACTTGTTCATCGACTGGTTGAAGGAAATCCGCGGCGAGGGCGACAACATGGACGACAACCGCCCGCGCCAGACCGAGTTCAACAAACTCAACCTCAATTATATTTTATTGAGCAAGCGTAACCTCTTGGTGTTGGTCAACGAAGGTCTCGTGAGCGGCTGGGACGACCCACGTATGCCCACCATCTGCGGCTTCCGTCGCCGTGGTTACACTCCCAGCGGCATCCATAAGTTCATCGACAAGATCGGTTATACCACCTACGATGCCTTAAACGACTTTGCCCTGATGGAAAGCGCCATCCGCGAAGACCTCAATGCCACTGCCACCCGTGTGGCCGCTGTGGTCAATCCCGTGAAGCTGGTCATCACCAACTATCCCGAAGGCCAGATTGAGGAGATGGACGCCATCAACAACCCCGAAGACGAAACCGCTGGCAGCCACCAGATCGCTTTTGGCCGTGAGCTGTGGATTGAGGAGGAAGACTTCATGGAAGATGCCCCCAAGAAATACTTCCGCATGACCCCTGGCAACGAGGTGCGCCTCAAGAATGCCTACATCGTGAAATGCACGGGCTGCAAGAAAGACGCTGATGGCAATGTGGTGGAAGTATATGCCGAATACGACCCCGAAACCAAGAGCGGTATGCCTGGTGCCAACCGCAAGGTGAAAGGCACCATCCACTGGGTGAGCTGTGAGCGTTGTCTGCAAGCCGAGGTGCGTATGTACGACCGTCTCTGGAAGGTCGAGAACCCCCGCGATGAGATGGCTCGCCTGAAAGACGAAGGCCTCAGCTCTTTAGAAGCCATGAAGCAGATGATGAATCCCAACTCCTTGGAGGTCCGTCCCGTATGCTACGTGGAGGAATTCCTAGCTGATGCCAAGCCGCTGGATCACTTCCAGTTCCAGCGTATCGGTTACTTCACGGTGGATAAGGACACCACCCCAGGACATCTGGTCTTCAACAGGACCGTGGCCCTCAAGGACACTTGGGCAAAAGCACAATGATGAAAAAGGGGTCTCACGACCCCTTTTTTCATTTGCCCAACCGATACGTCACCGGCAGGAGGTATCTCACCTTGACGGGCTTGCCATCCACGGTGCCGGGTTTCCATTTCGGCATGGCTTTCACCACACGGATCGCCTCTTCGTTGAGGTCTTTTTTGGAAGGTTCAGACTTTTTCAGCTCCACATTGGTTATGGAGCCGTCTTCAGCGACCACAAATTGTACGAAGACACGGTATTCCGCCTTGGTCTCCACATTCTTGTACTTCTCGGGCACGGTCAGGTTTTCCTGGATATAAGTACGAAGGCCGTCTATGCCACCAGGATACTCGGGCATCGTTTCAGCGATGTCCCAAACACCATCCTTACCGGGTTTCACGTCGGCTTGGGGAGCAACCGTCTCTCCCTTGACGGGCTTATACGCTTCACCCTCATCCAATTTGAAGTTGACAGGAAGCATATAGTTTACACGAACCGGCTTGCCCTTCATCAAGCCAGGCTTCCATTTCGGCATGGCCTTCACCACGCGGACCGCCTCGTCGTCGCATTCTTTCCCTATTCCTTTTGCCACTTTGACATTAGAAACCGATCCGTCTTTCTCAACGACAAACTGAATGAACACCCTGCCGCTGATGCCTTTTTCTTTGGCTTCCTCAGGATATTTGATGTTCCCTGAAAGGTATTCCATGAACTTTTCTGTACCTCCTGGAAATTCGGGCATCACTTCCACGATTTGGTAGATACTGTCATTGTCAACCTTCTTGATTTTGATGTCGGTGATGTCTTTGGTACTGAACTCATAGACGGTCTCGTCCGTTTTTTTCATTTGTTGTGCCGAAGCCCTGGCGTTGACAATCAGCAATAGCGCCAACACGGGCAACGTGGCCAGCAGCTTCCACCAGAAGCCCTTGGCCTTTTCATGTTTTGTAATCATCTTGATACGTTTTTTGGTTAAGATTAAACTGAAATTATTGCTCATGTCGCTGAAATCGACGGCCGTGCACTGCTGCAAGATCAGCATCATGTAGTTTCGTTTGTCGGCTCCGTTAGCCACCACGTCATCGTCGGCGATGTATTCGTGCAGGCTCTGGAGTTCTCTTTTATAGAAATAGATGAAGGGGTTGAACCATTGGAAAATCTTCATCAGCTCCACCATCAGGATGTCCCACGAATGGTGATGGCTGATATGGCTCAACTCATGGCGGATGATGTCGGGATTGACCTTCTCATCTGTGAAAAAGGCATAACGGAAGAAGGAGTATGGGCCATGTTCCTTATGGGTGAACACCATAGTATAGCCATCCATCTTGCGCTTGGGTGAGCGGATGATCATGGCGACCAGTTTCCCCATCTTGAAAAGGAAGAGCAAGGCCGTCACCGCCACACCTATCAAATAAATCACGCCCAGCACCTGCCACAGGGAGAAGTGGATTCGGGTGGGAGTTGCCACCTCCACCTCGGGCAAAGTCACCGCTGTCGGGTCTCCGTATGAGATGGTGATTTCGTTGAGCATGAAACCGCCCAACAGGTTTTGCTTCAAGGCCACCACTTGAGGCGAGCTTTGTCCCATCAGCAGACCGAACAAAGGCAACGCCAACGAGAACAGCATCGCTATAAGCAGATAGAAGCGGTTGAATTGGAACCGGTTGCTGTTGGTGAACAGCAGACGATAAGCCACCCATAGTACCATCAATCCAAGAGCGATGGGCAGGAGATAATCGGCAAATAATACTTGTGCATTCATGGCTTATTTCTTTTCGTCTTCAATGGCATCGTCAATCATTTTCTTCAAGGCTTCCAACTCCTCCAAGCTGAAGTTCTCCTTCTTGGCGAAGGCCGACACCAAGTCGAGGTAGGAGTTGTTGAAGTAGCGTTCCACCACGCTACCAAGGAAATTCTCCGAATATTCCTCCTTGCTGATGGCGGGTTGGTAACGATTGGCTTTACAGAAGGTTTCGTGTTTGACGAAGCCCTTCTTTTCGAGGATACGGATGATGGTGAGCACCGTGTTATAGGCCGGCTTCGGCTCAGGGAAGGCCGCCATGATTTCATTGGCGAAACCGCTCCCGATGCCCCACAGCACCTGCATCACTTGTTCCTCTGCTTTAGTTAACTCTTTCATTTTCAATAATATTAATCGATTAATCTTGATCTTTCTATGCTTTTTTCACTGCTATAACGCTGCAAATATACATAATATTTTAATCTTGCAACTAATTTTTTAGTTTTTTATTGATTTTTTTCTCGAAACTCAAAAAAATCATTTTTTTTCTTGCATAAAACAAAAAATATGTATTTTTGCAGTCGCAACCGATGCCCAATGGTGTAATTGGCAACACGACTGACTCTGGATCAGTAAAGTCCAGGTTCGAACCCTGGTTGGGCAACCCATCAACAAAATCCCTAGCTCTAAGCGAGTTAGGGATTTTTCATTTTTTCTCCTTATTGTTCTTTTTTCACAGAAAAAAAACTATTTTTGCTTATCCTAAATACCATATACCATGAAAAAACACATTCTACTCTTCATGCTCGCCCTCCCCTTACTCTTTGCATCGTGTGCGACCTCCAAGTTTTACTCTCACAAAGCCTCTGACATCCGTCCGATCGCCTTAGTTGAACCCTATTCCTATATCACCGATGCGGTGGTAGACTTTTCCACCGACTATCTCCCGGATGCCTCCCGTTTCAACCAGCTGTTAATCACCGACATCGTAAGCTCGCTGGGGCTGCCCATAGAGAAAACCGTGTCCGTGGATTTTGACGCAGCCAACCCGAAATCCAAGTTAGGCTCCTGGATGAACAACCTAGCCGACCTCTCATCAAGCAGTGCCCAGCATCTTATCGTTCCCGATGAAATCCGCGATGCAGTCCGCAAAAGTGGTTGCCGCTATGGCCTTCTGATCACCGATGTGGGCTATTCCAAGAACGCCAACCAATATGCTTTGGAACAAGGTGTTGATATCGCCATGAAGGTCACCGATTTTATCTTTTACGGAAGTCTTGACTTATCAAAAGAAGCCGAAGCTTATACCAATGGCGTGTTCTCACTGATGTTCGACAGCAAGACGGGCGAGACCGTTTGGTTTGGGAAAAGACCGAGACGCTATGAGTACAACCCGCTGGATCGCAAGAGCCTGACAGAGCAGTTGACCAAGCTTTATAAAGATTTCAGATAGACTTAAAGCACACACATAATGATTCCCATGAAAAAATCACTCCTCCTCCTTGCCGCCATTGCCCTGCTCGTCGGCTGCGGTAACAAGAAACCAAACAACACAACGGAACCCCAACCCAAGCCCTTCTCGGTGGATACCTATAAGGTGGAAGACCGTCATCTTCTCGCCACTGTGGGCGAAGGCGAAGAAACCTACGAGGAATATGCCTCCTTCAGTTGTGAAATCGACATCCCCGTAACCGACAACCAAGCCCTCCGCGACAGCATCTGCTACTGGTTTGCACAAAACCTAGGAAGCATCTACGACGGAGACCCCAGCGACGTGAAAGCCGTGGTGAACTTCTACAAGGACTGGGCACTAGAGACCGATGATGACTACGAAGAGGCGGAAGGGTTCGACCTGGGCTATATCATCACGATGCAAGAAGCTACCGACCATTATGTCACCTACAGATTCTACGACTTCATCGAAACGAGCAGCAGTCCGAGAGCCAATGCCGAAGAGACTTATGTCACCTTCGACCGCAACACCGGCAAACGCTTCACCCGTAATATGATTAAGGTGGATGAAAACCTAAAACAACTGGTGATGAACGCCCTGTTCGAACAATTCTTTAGCGACTGGGAGGACGATGTTCTACCTGATTTGCTGTTTTTCGACCCCGAAGACGAAGAGGATTACGGATTCTTCCTCCCCCAATACGACGATCCTTGGATTTACAACGATTACATCTATTTTGGCTACAGCGAGCATGAAATCGCCGACCGCTGCACCGGACAACCCCAATGCGGTCTCCCCTACAACGTCATGGAGCCTTACCTGACCGAAGAAGGGAAAACGTACTTTAACTTTTAACTCTTAACTCTTAACTAGTTTTCCAGGTTCATCTTGATCCTTGAGGCCAAGATGTCCACTACCACAGGGCTCGATCCCTGCGGCAGGATGATGTCGGCATAACGCTTGGTAGGCTCGATGAACTGCTGGTGCATGGGCTTCACGTAGGTCTGGTAGTGACGCAATACCGCCTCCCAAGTGCGGCCACGCTCGGCAATGTCGCGATGGATGATACGCATCAGACGCTCATCGCTGTCGGTATCTACAAACACCTTGATATCCATTCGTTTACGCAGCTCCTCATTGTTCAAAACAAGAATACCTTCCACGATAATTACCTCGGTAGGCTCTACATGCACGACCTCCTCGGAACGGGCACAGGTGACGTAGGTGTAGATAGGCATCGGAATGGTCTCGCCTTTCTTGAGACGATCCAGATGGTCAATCATCAAATCCCACTCGATGGCATCGGGATGGTCGAAATTGATGTGCAACTTCTCTTCTGGAGAAAGATGCCCGTTGTCGTAATAATAGGCATCCTGCGAAATAACTGAAACAGAGTTGTTTGGCAGCTGTTTGACCAGCTCTTTGACGACGGTGGTCTTGCCTGAACCAGAACCGCCCGCAATACCGATGATTAACATGTCATTGATTTTTTTTGGATGCACAAAAATAAAAAAAACTAATTTTGCATCAAATATCCATGCCATGAAAAAAACACAGAAATATCTTACAGGGATAATCCTTGCTATCGCAGGGTTGTTCATCGGCTTACACGGCTATTTATTCTCCCAACACGGCAACTACGCTCCCACAGAGAAAGACTTGCCCGTCGATACCTTGACGGAGCTTCAGACCGCTTTCCCGAAGGCTGCCTATGTAGAACTGACCGCCGAGGCGACCTATGCCGTGAAGAACGACAAGGGCAAGGTCATTGGCACCGTGCTGCTGTCGTCACCGTATTCTGACGAGATTAAGGGCTTTAATGGGCCCACGCCCTTGCAGATTGCACTTGACAAAGATGGCAAGATCATCGAAGTGCGAGTGCTCAGCAATAATGAAACACCCAGCTTCCTCAAACGCGTGGTGGATGCTGGTTTTTTAAATTCATGGAACGGTCTCACCGTCAAGGAGGCCTTGGATAAAGAAGTGGATGCCGTCAGCAGAGCCACTTACTCCTCCAACGGCATCCAACGAAGCCTTAAGGCTAGACTACAAGCTATCGATTAAAGATTATCCTTGAAATATTGGGTGATCTTCGTAATCAGATGTGCCCGATCCATGCCATACACATTATGGTCGTGACCGGGATACACGAAATAGTCGAGTTGTTTGCCGTTGTGGATGCAGTTCTCCACAAAGACCAAACTGCTCTGCCACATCACCACGGGGTCGGTGGTGCAGTGGATCATCAGCAATTTGCCCTGTAACTTGTCGGTCTTGTTCTCCAGGCTGGTGAGCTCATAGCCCTCGGGGTTCTCCTGCGGGGTATCCATGTAACGCTCACCGTACATGATTTCGTAATATTTCCAATCCAACACAGGACCGCCGGCCACACTCACCTTGAACACCTCCGGGTGGTTGATCTTCAGCGAGGTCGACATGAAGCCGCCATAGCTCCAGCCATCGCTGCCGATGCGCTCAGCGTCAACGTAAGGCAAGGTCTTCAGCCACTCGATACCCACCATTTGGTCACGCATCTCCAACTGTCCGCACTGGCGGTGGATGCACTGCTCAAAGGCCTCGCCACGGTCGGCAGAACCACGGTTGTCGAGGGTGAATACCAGGAAGCCTTCCTGAGCCAAGTAGTTCAAATAGATACCCGCACCCGCCGTCCATTCATCGGTGATGAGTTGGGCGTGAGGACCGCCATACACATAAACGATGACGGGGTATTTCTTGGAAGAATCGAAGTTGTAGGGTTTGATGAGACGAGTGTAGAGCGTCTGGCCGTCCTCGGCTTTCAACGTGCCAAGGGTGGTCTCGCCGATGTTATAGTCTTTCAGCGGGTTCTCCGCTTCGTGCAGACGGCACACCAACTTGCCATTTTTATCCTGCAAATCGACATTCATGGGGACGTCGGTGCTGGTGTAGACATCGAGGAAGTACTTGCCGCTCTTCGAAGGGGTCACGTCGTGGGTGCCATGTTCTTTGGTGAGTTTAACGGCTTTGCCACCATTAACACTCATCTTGTAGCAGTGACGTTCCAGGGGGCTGACCTCGGTGGAACGATAATAGAAATACTTTCCATCCTTCGAGAAGCCGTTGAAGTCGGTGACAACGAAGTCGCCTTGGGTGAGCTGTTTCACCTTGTTTTTGCTGATAGTGTAGAGGTAGAGGTGGTAGTAGCCGTCGCGTTGTGCTTTCCAGATGAACTGGTCGGGGTTGTTAGGCAGGAAGTAGGCTGGACCCTGAGGCTCTACATATTGCTCATCGGTATCTTCGAAGATGGTTTGGATGAAGTCGCCCGTGGTGGCATTGTATTCGTTGAACTTCAAGTGGTTCTGCTCGCGGTTGAGCACACCTATATAAATGCGTTTGTTGTCGGGGTTCCAGGTGATGGCGGTGAGGTATTGATCCACGGGTTCGCCGGTCTTGACGGTGAGGTCTTGGCCTGTTGCCATGTCATACACATGGAGGGTCACTTGATGGGAGGTCATGCCTGCCATAGGGTATTTGATCGGCTTGGCGGTGGCGATACGCTCCGTGATATCGACCAGCGGATAGTCCGTCACCATACGCTCGTCCATGGAGTAGTAGGCCAACTTGGATCCATCGGGTGACCAGAAGATGCCGCCGTTGATGGCGAACTCGTTGCGGTGCACGCTCTGACCGGCCACCACGCCTTCGGGATTGTCAGTGATTTGGATTTGACGGTCGCCATCGGCTACATAGAGGTTGTTTTTGACGGTATAGGCGATGCGCATGGTCTTGTCGCATATCGTCTGGTTTTCAGAACCTTGAGGAACAGAAGTGAGGGGTTCTATGGTCTTCGTCTTGAGATCCATACGGTTCAGCGCGATTCCGTTCTTACCCACGGCATAGAAATAGGCCTGACGGTCGTTGAGCCAGGTGAGGTTAGGGATGCGGCGCAGGCTGTCGATGCCGGCGTCATGGGCAAATCCATTGATTTCGTCAAGGGTGAGAAACGTGGTTTCTTTCTTGCTGCCAGGGGTCATGGTGACGATTTGTTTGTCATCGACTTTCATGAGGATATCCTGGTCGCCGACCCATTTCAGTTGGTTGGGACGTTGTGCATAGAGGCTGCGGTTGTTGTAGGAGGCGTCTGCAGGGGTGAAGAATTTCTTTTCCTGGGCACCGGCGGTGAACGCCAGGGCGAGGAGGAGGCATAGGAAAATTTTTTTCATGGTGAGAATAGTTTGAAATTTGGGGGCAAAGATATATAATCCTCCTCGAAATGACAAGAAAGTAACAGCAAGTTTAAATAATGATCGCACGCCATGATTTGCTGGAATTTGCCCTTCAGAACAACATCAATGAAGTTGAAATAATAAAATCTTGAATATCATAAATTTATGTTGTAGTGAGTGGGGGGGGGGTAAAACAGCACCGCTACACCCCTGAATGGCTGTATCAAATCCTTAACCCATTGGTCATTAATTTTTTAAAGGTGAAGGTTATCTCGTTATATCACATCGCCCTTTGGCAAATGACATCGCAAATATACAACACTTTTTTCTTAAATAGACTATTATTAATATAGTGAATAGAATGATTTTGTAAAATTTTAAATATTTTCACGAAAGAGTATTGATAATTAATATTTTTGACTTATTTTTGCGGAGAGTTTCCAAATGAACCGAACAATGAATTGTTAAATCTCTAAAATCTAACTCATTATGGAACGGTACATTAACCCATTTGTCGATTACGGCTTCAAAAAACTGTTCGCCACCGAGGCCAACAAGGACCTCCTGATCAGCTTCCTCAACGCCATCCTAGACAACACAAAAGACCCTGTCATCGACTTGCACTACAAAAACGTCGAGCAGATTGGCGAGTTCAACGGCACAAGAACAAACTATTTCGACGTTTACTGCGAAACCATGGCAGGCAGGCAGTTTATCGTGGAGATGCAAAACAGCTGGAAACCCTATTTCAAGGACCGCACCGTGTACTATGCTGCCAAACCCATCCGCGACCAAGGGCTCAAGGAGCTGGAGGCTGTTAAAGAAAAACCGGGGAAGAAAGGCAAAAAAACCAAATGGAACTATCGGCTGAACGAGGTTTATCTGATTGCCATCATGAACTTCACCTTCCCGAAGAAAGAGTATGGCCCCGAGTCGTATTTCCACAAGGTCATGCTGTCGGACATCGACAACAACCATGTCTTTTACGACAAACTCACGCTATATTACGTGGAGATGCCCAAGCTGGACAACATCCAACTGCAAATGGACACACCACGTGACAGGTGGATCTACGCGCTGTACCACCTTTGGAGTTCGGACGAATACCCGGAGGAACTGGAAGAAGAAGTGTTTCACAAGTTGTACGAACAGGCAGAGTATGCCCGCTTTACCCCTGCTCAGCAGCTGGAATACGAGCGTAGCAGGAAGGTTTATTTGGACACCTACAACGAGATAGAAGGCGGGCGCATCATGGGTCGGGAGGAAGGGTTCGAGGCCGGTCATGCGAAAGGATTGGCCGAAGGCGAAGCCAAAGCCATCTCAGAAATCGCTTTGAAACTGCGGGCTGAAGGCTTCGACGAAGAAACCATCTGCAAGTTGACCGGAAGACCTTCTCAGCTACCCCACATCCCGCACCAACCGCACTGAAATTAGTTCGGGAAGATCAGGGTCCTTTCACCGCTCACCGCAGAGTTGAAGATATAGCCCTGGCCGGGCTCGAGAGTCGAGAGGGACCCTCTCCAGCGGGTGCCGTTGTACGTGGCCATGCCGTTGTTTTGCGACTTGACCACATCGCCATTGGCAAGGTTGAATCCCGCGAACGCATCGTTGAGACTCATGCTTGTGGACAGCGGGAAGGCCATCCAGTTGTTGCCGTTCTTGATGGTGAGGGGCAACCCGGAAGGTTGGATGCGGGAACCTTCAAGGGCGAGCTCGCAGCCGGAAGGAACCGTGACCATATACATCTGGGTCGGGTCAAGCGTGCCGAGGGAGCCTCTCCAGCGGGTGCCGTTGTATGTGGTCGTGCCGTCGTTTTGCGACTTGATGTTGATCGAGGTGGCGCCTGGCAGTGCCTCCACAAGGGCCGCCTTCAGGTCGTCCATGGTGACCTCCACGTTGAACGAGACCCAGTTGATGCCGGATGACAGGGTGAGGGTTTGGGTGGCATTTGTAGTGGGTCCGTTGCCCTGGACATCGCGGACGAGACGCACGGATTGCCCGAAGAGGCGATAAGTGTAGCCGACAAAGAGCTCCCAACCGCCGAAGTACGCGACCCATGCTGCGTTGTTATCATTGAACGACGAGTAGTACGATGACCAATAGTAGCCGTCGGAACCAGCATCGTTGACCGTAGTCCCGTCCCGGTAGCCCGCGGCAGGAAGGAAGACGGCACCATACTGCTCCAAGATCGCCCATTGTTCAGCGGTGATGACGTTGCTGGAATAGTTGGCATTGGTTGTGTTGGTGGTATTCAAGCCATAATAGTTGGCATTCCAGTCGTCAGGTAACAGAATCACACCATTGACATTATTCACCTGAGCCTTGGCATAGCGGATGCCCGAGGACGTGCTGCGGGTATTGAACAGATATTCCCATTCCTCATGGGTCAATGTGCGCCAACCGATATTCTCCTGATTGCCGCCGTTGCTGATGGCATTGTAGCCCCAGTCCGCCTGACCTGTCTGGTCATATAAGTTATAGGTGTAGCTGCCATAGGGGTAGTAGTCAGCATTGGAAGTACTGGTTGACCACGGCTGGTAACAGTTAGCTCCGTGATTATAGCCGCTCGTTCCCCAGCCAAACAAGTCACGATCATCAGTCATTGAACTGCTTCCCTGGCCGTTGTCGCCTAAATAATCCCACTGGTGCTCGGCGAACTTCCAGTAAGCCCCGGTGTTGTTCTCGTCACCATTGCCCGCACTGCCGATATACTGCAAGTTGCCTTGCGAGAAACGAACAGTGGCGTTTTCACCCACTGAGAAGACACCGTTGAGGGCACCTTCAGCGATTACTTCTTGATGACTGGTTTCAAACAACTCATCAATGTCAAACACAAAACCCTTATAATAGTTATTGTCACCAACGCCTTCATCCCCTTGAACGTACGTGCCTGTCTCTGCATCGGTTTGTGTAGCGATAATCAGCTTACGTCCCACCACAACAGCCTGGTTATAGACGAACTCGGAATAATCAAATTCAGGATTACGAGTCAAGTGAACCATCGGCGACCAGGTGGTTCCTCCATCGCCAGAATAAGAGGCAAAAATCTTATAGTAATAGTTCGGGCTCGCATCGGTATGGTTCTCGTCCAAAGCACTCCATACCGCCACCATCTCATCAGTGCCAGGCACCGTGCATAGCACAGGGAAGCCACAAACCCCATGGTGGTAATAATTACCATGCAAAGACCCATCAATGATATTAAATTCATAAGCTTCATAGGGATCCTCGGGAACACCCTCATCAGTCAACGGGGTAAGATATCCGAGATATTCAGGCCACATCTCATGCGGTGCATCGCTCAAAAGCCACCATGACTGGTAGATGTCGTGGCTCAAGTAAGCCGAATCCATCACAAAAGGCTGACCAGGGATGAGATTACCTTCAATAGCACTCACACTGGTGCCATTGAGATTGTAGGGCATATCTTCATTCCAATAGGCCACACCTCCCAACGCATAGTTCTCATTCATCATACCATCATAAGAACTGACATCACCTGAAACAGCACCCAATTCATAAAGCACATGAAGATGATGTTGGCTGTCCCACTGGCAAGAGGTCCAACGTGGATAAAAGAAAGGTTCGTCGAATGAACCAAACGGGTTGGGATGCTTGTAGAACACCTTACGTTGCCAGGTTTCGCCATCGTCATAACTATAAATAACCATACCGTCGCTCCACACATTATTCACCACCAGTGCCAAACAATTGTCATCCGTCGTCTCCATCCAGTAACACGAGTTAGATTGCCAACCCCCACAATCTTCTGGACCCATAAAAGGCAAAATCACATTCTGTTTGTCCCAAGTATTACCCCCATCGGTAGAACGGAAGTAAACCTGAGAACCATACAACCAACCATCAGCATCTGAGGCAGTGGCGATGACATGGATGATGTCACGGTTGGCGCCAGAGGTCATCACGTTAGGCCAATAGGGTTCATAGGTGTTATCAAGAATACTGGTAGCCTCTAAGCTGTTGTAGGGGATGTTTTCTTTGTCGGAGATGAGATAGATTCGGCAATCGTAGGCAGTATGGGCAGCCACCACAATACCGTTTTCGCCATAGCGTGCGATGGAGCCAAAACCTGTTTTTTCATTTTCGACTCTTCCTTCCGAGGCAATCCACTCGTTGTTGACAGCATCGTAGGTGCCGATGCCAGTCCCGCGATCGCTAAAACTATAATCTAATGCTTGAGTGAAAGCAAATTTCACCTTCCCATCGGGCCAGACAACCGTCCTCGTAATAGGGCCACCATTCGATTGCCAGTCATACCAGGTGTCACCAAGCTCAGTATTGCTCTCCGACACGAAATTCGCCACCAGATTCCTATAGCCCGTCACTGTGAAGCTATAGGTAGCCTCCGTGGACACCACCTCGTCGTTTTCGGTCCAATTAACAAAAGCGAAGCCCGCCGAAGCCGTCGCCGTGAGCGTGCATTCGGTGCCCTCTGCGTAGGTGCCATACCCGCTTACCACGCCGCCCTTCGCCGGGTTGGGTGTGGCGTTGATGCCAAAATAGCCCTGAACAGGGCAGACCAAACGAGTTGATCGACCACCATAGCAGTTCATGCCGTAGGAGTAGAGATCGTTATCACTGAAGCACATCCCATACGCACGGTTGCTATCCAAGTAGGAAGCAGACCAATAATAGCCCTCGTAACCGACCCAGTTGAGCGAAGTCCCATACCGGTTGCCCCCAGCAGACAGAAAAACAGCTCCGTGCTGTTCAAGAGTAACCCATTCCGTTTCGCTGATGGTGTTACTGCTGTAAACTCCAGGAGTATTCGTGTTGCTCAGCATGTAATAGGAAGCATCCCAATCGTCAGGTAAAATAATCATGCCGTTCACGTTGTTCACTGTGGCCATGGCATAACGGATGCCACTTGCTGTATTGCGGGCGTTAAACAGATACTCCCATTCCTCGTGGGTCAGCGTGCGCCAGCCGCTGTTCTCCTGGTTACCTCCATTGCTGATGGCGTTGTAACCCCAGTCAGCTTGGCCTGACTCGTCATATAAATTATAGGTGTCACTGCCGTAGGCGTAATAGTCGCTCTGGGATTCGCTGATTGACCACGGCTGGTAACAATTGGCTCCGTGATTATATCCGCTGGTGCCCCAACAGAATAAGTCACGGTCAACAGTCTTTGAGTCGCTTCCCTGTCCGTTGTCTCCTAAATAATCCCACTGGTGTTCGGCGAACCTCCAGTAAGCCCCGGTGTTGTTCTCGTCACCGTTGCCAGCACTGCCGATATATTGCAGATTACCTTGCGAGAAACAAACAAAGGTGTTTCCACTCACTGAAAAAACGCCAGGCAGAGCACCTTCGGGGTACGTGTTCTGGGCGAGAAGAGGCGTCTTTCCTAAAAAGCCCATAAGCAGGGCTATAAATAGCGGTATAAACCTCCAGTTGGATTGTAGATGTTTTGTCATGATATCATTGTATTAGAATTTTTCAAGAGCTTCCAAAGGTACAAATAATTATTATATCTGCCAAATTATTGTTGGTCCTTTTTATTATTTATTAGAAACCATCAAGATAGATAGGTTTGAAATGGCACTTCGGCTCGAATGAAAACGACCATCTTACGAATGACGGCACCTGTTAAGGACTAGGGCTCAAACAGACTGTCAAGGGTCACCACTTTCTGGAAAACACCGCTATGGATACCGTATTTCAGACCGTATGTGGTAACGAGTGTCATCTGTACATTGTGACGACGACTGACGTGTTCTATCATCCAATTCAAACGATCGCGGAGCTTCATCTCATAATCGTTCGTTACCGCGAACTCCGTGTTGACGAATTTCATCTCGCACAGATTAACCACTCGGTCTGAACGGTTGATGACGAGGTCGATCTGCATTCCTTTCTGCCCCTCTATACCCCGCATCGTCCATGCAGCATTCTCGGAACTGACACCACCCACACCCAACGCAGATTTGATTTGACCTATATGATAGAGACAGGCGTTCTCAAAGGCTCGTCCACGCCATGGATGCAGGACCGGACTGTTTTCGTTATCGCGCCAGAAGTGTTCTCCTCTGTTTTGTTTTTCTACTTGATCAAGATAGAATAGGCAGAAAGGGTCAATAAGACGATAATTCTTATTTCGCTTGTCGTTCTCAAAGGGTTTGTAATAGTCAATAAAATCGCCTGCCACCAATGCCCGGAGCATATCAGAAAGACCTTTGCCGGAAGGAATGCCGGTCATTTGGACAATCTCATCGCGGCTAAAGCCTTCATGCCGTTTTGCCAACAGCTTGATGATGGCCTTATAGGGTTCAGGCGAACGGAAGATGGAGTTGAACAGGCGATCAAACTCGTCCTTCAACTTTGCTTTACGGTCAAAAAACAGGCTATCGATGATCTGAGCAAGGCTGAAGCCAGGCTGCACATAGCTCAAATACATCGGAATGCCTCCCACGGTCATATAGAGTTGCAAGATGTCGTATCGTGACATCGTGACATTCAGCATCTGCAGCATCTGCTCGGCTTCGTGGAGAGTAAAGGGCGATAGTTGTATTTCAGCATTCACCCGATCATAGAGTCCACCGTATGAGTTGATGAAATTGTCTTGTATCCATGAAGTAGCCGACCCGCAGACGATGAGCATCAGATGGTCTTGCCCAGCACCCCAGCCATTCCAAAAATGCTCAAAGGCGGTCATAAAGCCCGACCGTGGTGTATCCATCCATGGCATCTCGTCAATAAACACCACCGCACGCTGGCTCTTATCCGCCTTGCCAATCAAGGCAGAAAGCCTGTTGAATGCTTCCGTCCAGTTCTTGGGGCGGACATCCGTTTCGGCTCCATAACGGATCAAACTGGAATTGAATGCCGCCAGTTGAGCCTCCAGTTGGTTTGTGTCCTCCAATTCGAGAGGCGACAATCCAGTATGATAAAACACAAAACGATCCTTGAATAGTTCTCTGACAAGATAAGTCTTGCCTACACGTCTGCGTCCGTAAACCGCGACTAATTGAGCCTGATGGCGATGATATATGTTCATGAGTTCCTCTGACTCACGTTTCCTTCCGATGATGATGCCCATATTCTTGTCAACTTGATTACGGTGCAAATAAACAAAATAATTTGCGAACCAGCAAGCGTTTTGGATATTTATTTATCCACGAAGCATATAAAATATCATTTCGTGGATAAATAGACACCTTATAATTATCCATGAGACCACAAATTTAATATATCGTGGTCGTTTTTATTCCACCTCCCGCACCAACCGCACCGACATGCCGTCGCCGCGATGGTTAACACCCGAACCCACACTAAAACTCTCAGCCGTAATAACTATGCCATAATTGGCTTCGGTACACGCATCCGAGGTGTGATAAGCGGCGGGCGACATGAATTTCGTTGTTGAAAACGACAACCCACCCCTGGCCTTTGAAGTCGGCAACAAGGATGGGTTGTGTGAACTAAAGGTTTTAAAAATACAGATCCCTCTCCCCTTTCTTAATTCTCTCAATACGGCTCTTGAGTTCATCGAGGAACTTCGGATCGACGTTCTTGAAGTTGTTCTCAATGCACTTCCAGCCTTTGGCGGCCACTTCAGGCGTGGCATAGTCCACCAGATACTCGCTGAGGGTAAGGATGGCATTGGGGGTGCAGTAACGCTTGATGAAGCCCGGCACGCTGAACTCCATGAAATGCTCACCCGTGCGGCCCAAACGATAGCAGGCGGTGCAGAATGAAGGAATGAAGTCGTGATCCAGCAGTTTGTCAATGATCTCGCCCAAGGAGCGGTCATCGCCAATCTTGAACTGCTCACGGTGAAGGTTCTGATCTTCCTGCTTGTCGGAATTCTTCTCTTCTTCCTCATGATGGTATTTGTAGTCACCAATTTGAAGATTGGTGCCGCCGTCGATCTGCGAGATGCCGTATTCAATAGCCTTGGCACGGAATTCGGCATCTTCACGGGCAGTGAGGATCATGCCGGTGTAAGGCACGGCGAGACGGAAGATGGCGATGATCTTCTCGAAGGTCTCATCGTCCACAAAGTACTTCTTGTCGATGTTCAGACCCGAAGCGTCCTTGATGCGGGGGAAGGAGATGGTGTGGGGACCCACGTTGAAGCAAGCCTCCAGGTGGTTGGTGTGACGGATCATGGCCAGCACCTCGTAACGCCAGTCGTAAAGGCCGAAGAGGATGCCCAAGCCGTTGTCGTCGATGCCGGCCTGCTGGGCGCGGTCCATGGCGGTCAAGCGATAATTGTAATCGCCCTTCTTGGTGTTGATGGGGTGATATTCGTTATAGATCTCGGGGCAATAGGTCTCTTGGAAAATCTGATAGGTGCCGATACCTGCCTCTTTCACGATGCGGAAGCCTTCCACATCCAGCGGTGCGGCGTTGATGTTCACGCGACGAATGCTACCCTTGCCTTTCTTGGTGGCATAGGTCACCTTCACGGTGTGAGCGATGTACTCGGGGGAGTATTTCGGCGACTCACCATAGACGAGGATCAAACGTTTCTGGCCGTCATCCTCCAAGGCTTCCACGTTACGAACCAGCTCTTCGTCGGTCAACGTGGTGCGCACCTGCTCTCTGTTCGACGAACGGAAACCGCAGTAGACACAGTTGTTGACGCAATAGTTGCCCACATACAAGGGGGCAAACAGCACGATGCGGTTGCCATAGACGCGACGTTTCAGCTCGCGGGCACCTTCCTTGATCTCCTCCACCAAAGCGGGGTCGGTGGTGTTGACCAGCACGGCGGTCTCTTCCATCGTCAGGCGGTTCTTGTCCAACGACTTTTGGATGATTTCATGCACACGCTCAGGGGTGCTCTTGGTGTTGTTGATAAAGTCCCAAATCTCTTCCGAGGAGATGAACGGGCGGTTGGGCTCGTCAGGGATACGGCATTTTTCAGGATGGAATTGCATGATATTTAAGATTTAAAGATTCAATGATTTAAAGATTTAAAAGGCAAGATAGCTCGGGCAAAGATGCCAATCAAAAAGGCGATGGCCATGCCATAGTTGCTGATGGGAATGCCGGCTTTGACGGCGAGGTTGGTACGGTTGAGGAGTTGCTTTCGGGTCGCCACACAGCCACCGCATTGGATGGCCATGGCGTATTGTTCCATATTATTAATAGGTGCCAATCCCGCCACATAGTCGAATTGGATGTTCTTACCCGTGAATTTGCGGATCAAGGCGGGCAGTTTCACCCGACCGATGTCGCCACAGCTGATCTCGTGGGTGCAGGATTCCAGCATCAGGATCTTGTCACCGTCTTTCAACTGGGAAAGATAGGGTGTGCCTTTCAGATAGTTTTCAAAATCGCCACGGAGCCGGGCCAACAAAATGCTGAAACTGGTCAGACGGACCTCGTCAGGAACAATCTTACTAACCATGGCAAAGGCTTGCGAGTCGGTGACCACCAGATCAGGCCAAGGCATGGTGTCAAAGTACTGCTGGAGGTTGGTTTCTTTGAGCACTACGCAGATGCAGTCGTTGTCGAGCGCATTGCGGATGGCCATCACCTGGGGCAAGATCAAACGGCCTTCGGGAGCCTCCTCGTCGATGGGAGTCACCAGCACCACCACGTCGTTGGGTTTGACGAGGCCACCCAGCATGGAGGCTTTCTTATAGGCACTCTCGGGGATGGTGTGTTTCAAGGCTTCGATGATGGGTTGCGGGTTGCCCGTCAAGACGTTGAGATTGATGGCATCCCTTTTTGGAACTCCTTCAAACAGGTTATTGACAATGATGAAAGGAATGTCATATTCCTTGAATTGCTCGACCAGTTGGGCTTCGGGCTCGGCGTATTGGTTATCGGCAACGACCAATATGGCGCAATCGATTTCCTTGAGCGTCTGATAGGTTTTTCCCACCCTTTGCCTTCCGAGTTCCGAGGTGTCGTCAATGCCAGCGGTATCGATCAAGACCACAGGGCCGATGCCGAAGATCTCGATGGATTTCTTCACGGGGTCGGTGGTGGTGCCCGCCTGGGCGGAGACAATGGCGATGGGTTGGCCCGTCAGTTTGTTGATGAGCGTGCTCTTGCCGCTGTTGGTGCGACCGTAGATGCCGATATGAGGTTTGAGATCTTTAGCCATGTCAAGCCTCCTGTTTTGATTTTAGCAAAGCGGATTTCACCTCGATGCCCTCGATACGACCGAGTTGGCCAGTCAACGAGCCAATACGATCAGTAGTGCCTTCAAACACCACGGAAATCAAGCTATGATTGTGTCTGGGAAAGCCTTGGCGGCAGATGATAATGTCGGCATGACGCGACAACACTTCATTTAACTGGGGTGCCGATTGACGGTCACCAACATAAATGATGACGGTTCCTATTCTCTTTTCCATTTGTAAAATCTTCAGGATCAGATTATTAATAAGATTCATCGCTTGAATGTCAACGCAAGGTCTCCATCTCAGCGTTTATTTGGACCGCAAAGATAGAAATTTATTTGTAATTTTGCCTCATGAAAAACAAATTAACTCTTTTACTGTTGATCCTCTTTGCAGCGACAGCCTGCCAAAAAAAGATGGAGTATCCTATCGAACCGAAGATTTCCTACGAGGGCTTGAATTACCTGATGAAAGCCGACAGCACCTTAACTGGCGAAGTGATTCTTAACATTGGCTACACCGACGGAGACGGGGATCTGGGGCTCAATGATGCCGACACGCTCTATCCCTTTGGACCGAACGATCCGCATTATTACAACCTCATCATCGACTACCTGAAATGGAATGGCTCTGCCTTTGTGAAGACCCCTCTGCTCAGTTGGAATCAACAGACCCAGAGCTTTGACACGGTCAGCTTCAACGCCCGTTTCAAACGAATGGTTTTTACGGACGAAGAAACGTCCATCTCTGGAACTATCAATTATAAGATGATGGTATTCAACCCATTATCTCCCAACGACACCATCAAATTCAAGATAAAGATCATCGACCGTGCCTTGCACGAGAGCAATACCATCGAAACGGAAGCCATCACGTTTCGTTGATTTAGAATTAATAATTTAGAATTCGAGAGATATGAAAAAAGGGGGTATTCTTTTATTGGTTTTCGCTTTCATCGGCTTTGCAAATGCCCAAACTCCTGGCGAAAACTTGGATGCAACACATTATGAAATCCGCCTTTGGGATTTTGACTTCACCAACCACACCCTTCAAGGGGAGACGTTCATCGACCTTACCGTTACCGCTCCCACCGACACCTTCGTGTTGGAACTAAAAAGCCTCACCGTCACCGATGCAGCCACCGATTCCTATGGAGTGACCAACTTCCATCAAGACGGTGATTTCCTCACCATCGTCGTCGATGAAACCGTTAGCGCTGGAGAGACCCTAACCCTTGACATCCGCTATGGGGGCAACACTTTCAGCGAGACCTGGGGCGGCGTGGAATGGTGGGGGACAGGATATGTCTATACCTTGGGAGTCGGCTTCGACAGCCAGCCACACAACCTCGGCAAGACCTGGTTCCCCTGCATCGACAACTTCACCGACAAAGCCACCTACAGCCTCTATATCACCGTCACCAACGACAAAAAAGCCATCTGCGGCGGCCTGCTGAACAACACCTTCGACAACGGCGATGGCACCACTACCTGGCATTGGGAGACCCCACAGGAAATCGCCACCTATCACATCTCTTTTGCCATCGGTGACTATGAGTTATGGGAAGACGTCTATCATGGCATCGAACGCGACATCCCCGTACAGGTCTATGCCAAACCCGCCCAAATGGGCAACGTACCAGGCACCTTCGTTCACGTAAAGGATATCGCCGCCTTCTACGAAGAAAACTTCGGTCCCTACCCTTTCAACCGCATCGGCTATATCAGCACCGGCAAAGGATGCATGGAAAGCACCGATAACATTGCCATGGCAAGCAGTGTTATTAACGGAAACACTTCTGAAGAAGAATATGTAGCACACGAGCTATCCCACATGTATTTTGGCAACAAAGTTACCTGCTCCGATGCCAAAGACATGTGGCTTAATGAGGGCATGGCCCAGTTCTGCGGCATGTTCTACCTTGCCGGTGTCTATGGTGAGACGGATTTCCAAAATGCCATCAGCAGCACGACCAGCGCCATCACCAACTGGTGCAAACAGGAAGAACACTGGATTCCCTTGAACAACATCCCTCTCAACATGACCTACGACAACAACGCCGTATACAACCGTGGTGCTGTCATTGCCAACACCATGATGAACTACATGGGACGCGAGAACTTCCTCACCGGACTCCGCCATTATCTCGACACATACGCCTTTGGCACGGTTTCTTCAGAGCAATTCCGCGATGCCCTCACCGAAGCCACAGGCATCGATATGGCAGGATTTTTCGACACCTACGTGTTCACCGCCGGAATGCCTCACTATAACGTCAACCTCATCAACGTCACCCCCAACGGTGCCCAATACCATGCTCGGATCCAAATGAATTACTGGCATTACGGTCCCTCGCACGTGGGGCAAAACAACCGTGTGGAAGTCACCTTCGTAAGCAGCACCGGACAACGACATACGGAATGGGTTGGATGGGACGGACTGGAAGCGGAACTCGACCTCAACCTCGACTTTGAACCCGTTGCCGCTTTTGTTGATTTCTATAACCGTTCCCTCGATGCCAAACTCGACAACAACCTCACCGCCACCGCTCCCACCGTCCTCAACCAAGGTAAATTCAAGACGCTGGTCAACAGCGTGAGCGATTCTACCGTGCTTCGGATCGAAGACCATTTCGTGGGTCCCGACAACGACCCTGAACTCCCCTACCTCACGCTCTCCACAAGCCACTTCTGGAACTTCTACCGAAATGACTTTGGGGATGCCGATGTCTCCGCCCAAATCACCTTCTCCAACAGCCTCGGCCAGGATGGCGACATCATCCTTACCGAGAACGACTCTGCCGTGCTGCTCTATCGTGCTAATATCCACGACACCTGGCACACCATCCCCTATACCCAAGAAGGCAACTGGAAACTCGGACGATTCACCGTAAACGACATACAGTCAGGACAATACACTATTGGTGTCATCGACAAAATCTTGTGGGGAGTAAACGAAAACACCGCTCCTGCCCTGAGGGTCTACCCCAATCCCACCAACGGCGTGATACGGGGACAAAACGGCAAATACCGAATCACCAACCTATCAGGCCAAACCCTTTTGACTGGGACGACCCATGATCAAATCGACGTGTCCAGTCTACCCTCCGGAGTCTATTTTATCTTCATTAACGGCAAAACCCAAAAATTCATCATCCAATGAAAAAAACAACCCTGTTTCTTATAGCGGTCTGTTTCCTTCTCTCCTCCTGCGGCAAAGACCCTGAAAAAGAATGGAGTCGCTTCTATGGCTTTACCCAAGCCGATGTCATCGGGCACTATGAAGCCAACCCCGACGAAAGCCTGTATCAGGAACTCCCTACGGAAGGCGTAGTCGTCTATGACAACGCTTCCATCGACATCAGTGCTGCTGGCTCCACTTCCATATCGCTACACATTGTCATCCCCAGCCAAATCAACAAGACCTTCTCCGGTCCACTCAATATGGCGGGTAGTTCCACCGACATCACTTTGACCAATATCATCAATAACACCAACAAAGAAGATATCATGATGACGGTTTACACCAACGACAAGGGGCAGGTGCGTTTCCACGGGCGAGTGAAACGCTATTATTACCAATACGACACGGAAACCAATGAACTGGTTTTGAACAGAAGCGACAACTGGGGCTTCGATGTCATCAAACAATAAAAAAAAGCCGCTCGAAACGAGCGGCTTTTTCATTCTTACTTCTTTCTTCTGTCTTCTGTCTTCTAAAAGAATTTACATCATCAAGAACGACATCATCACACCAGCGGCCACAGCAGAGCCGATGACACCCGACACGTTCGGGGCCATGGCGTGCATGAGCAGGTGGTTCGACGGGTCGTACTTCTGACCTTCCACTTCAACCACACGGGCGCTGTCCGGCACAGCCGACACACCAGCGGCACCGATCATCGGGTTGATCTTCTCCTTCAGGAAGAGGTTCATCAATTTGGCACCCAGCAGACCGCCAGCGGTAGCCACGGCAAACGAGCAGGCTCCCAGCACGAAGATCTTGATGGAGCTGGAGGTAAGGAACACAGAAGCCTGAGTGGAAGCACCCACGGTGAGACCCAGGATGATGGTCACAATGTCAATCAAAGGATTGGCAGCCGTGTTTTGCAGACGCTTCACCACGCCCGACTCCTTGATAATGTTGCCGAAGAACAGCATACCCAGCAGCGGCAGGGCCGTGGGGCTGATGAAAGTCGTCAGGATGAGACCCACAATCGGGAACATGATCTTTTCGGTCTTGTTCACCATGCGCGGGGCTTTCATCTTGATCATACGCTCTTTCTTCGAAGTCAACAAACGGATGATGGGCGGCTGGATCACCGGCACCAGCGCCATGTACGAATAGGCCGCAATGGCGATGGGACCAATAAGGTTGCGTGTGCCATTCATGCCGTTGGCAAGACGCGAGGAAAGGAAGATGGCGGTAGGACCGTCAGCACCACCGATGATACCGATGGCACCCGATTCTCTCAGGTTGAAGCCCAAATACAAGGCACCGATGAAGGTGATGAACACGCCGAGCTGAGCGGCGGCACCGAGAATCATCAGCTTGGGGTTGGCGATGAGCGACGAGAAGTCGGTCATGGCACCGATACCCAGGAAGATCAACGGCGGGTAGATACCCTTGTTCACACCAAAGTACAAGTAGTTGAGCACACTGCCTTGCTGGTAAAGACCGGTCTGCAAGTTCAACTCGCCGCTCTCGAAGACTTGATTCAAAAAGAGCTTCACATCTTCGATGTTGGCAGCAGCGATACCGAATTCGGTGATATCCATCTTATCGACCACCTTGATGGCTTCGCTAAGGACCATGTTCTTGTCACCAGCCCCGTCGAAGATCGACGTCAGCAAGGCCTTGGCAGCAGTCATGTCGAAGCTGAACGCCCCCGAGTCGAGAGCGGTTTGTGCGTAGGCGATGGCATCGGTAAGGTTGATTCCGTAGCCTTGGAAGAAGGGAATGTTACCGCAGATGATACCTGTGCCGATGGGGATCAACAGCATCGGCTCGAACTCGAACTTAACGGCAAGGAAGATGAACAAGATACCCACAAGAATCATGATGATGTTACCCAACTTGCAGTTTCTGAAGCCCGTGAGGATCCAGAACTTACGGAGACCATCCTTCAGTTGGTCATGGGTGGACAGGTCCTCTTCAGGGGCCGAAACCACCTGTTGGGCAGGCTGGGAAGCCTCAGCCACCTCAGCGGTCTCTGCCATCTGGGCGTCAGCCATATCGGCCAGCTGGGCGTTGCTTTCTTCGACGCTCAACGTAGTCACTTCCTCTGACTGTCCCGTGAGGTCACTGATTCTGGTGGCGAACATCGGGTTGTTGACTACCGCGATGTTGAACAGAATCAGCACGATCACCGAGGCAAGGATGACCATGGGCCGTCTGTAAATACTTTTCTTCTTTAACATGGCCTTATCCAATTATGATTAACACATCACCTTGAAGCACATTGTCGCCCTGGCGGCAGTTGATGGCAGTAATGGTACCGTCAGCTTCGGCCAGCAGGTTGTTTTCCATCTTCATGGCTTCGTACATCAGCAGCTTGTCGCCTTTCTTGACGGTGTCGCCCTGGTGGACGAAGATCTGCATGATGGTACCCGGCAGCGGGGCGGCCATCTTGTAACCGTTGCCACTTGCGGCAGCAGCCGGTTTCGGAGCGGCAGGAGCCGTACTCGCAGCAGCGGGCTTGGCAGCCGGACGGGCCACGGGAGCCACCACTGGAGCAGCCTGCTCTTCCATCTCTACTTTGTATTCAGTGCCATTCACATTGACGGTCGCGATATTGCCTTCAATGTTCTGGACTTCCACTTCGTATGGTTTACCACTAATGGTGAATTTGAATTTTTTCATTGTTCTAAAGATTAACGTTTCCAGTGTCTAACTCCGTAATTTTTGTCGTTCCAAGAAGTGTTTCTTCTTTTGATGGTGATCACGTTGCTCTCCTCGTCATGAAGATTGGTGGAGAGGTACAGGGCCATGCCGATGGCCGTGAGGACCTCATTCGGGATCTCACCTTCAGGAAGTGAAGAGTTATTAGTTAAAAGTGAAGCGTTTTCAACTTTTAACTTTTCACTCTTAACTTCTTTCTGGGCGTCCTTCTTCTTGAAGTAGGCCGCCACCCCTCTAAAGATGGTGGAGAGGATGAACAGGGCGATGACGACGATGAGAAATCCCGCGACGGTGACAATCCAGCCTTTGGTATATACCCAAGGGTCATGTCTCAAGATTACTGATAACATTTCCATGGCTCAGGGTTTTATAACGGGATGTTCGAATGTTTCTTCTCGGGGTTGGCCAAGCGTTTCGTCTCAAGGGTGCGGAGGGCACGGATGACGCGGAAACGGGTATTGCGCGGCTCGATCACATCATCGATGTAGCCGAACTTGGCAGCCTCGTACGGGTTGGCGAACTTCTTGGTATATTCATCCACCTTTTTGGCAACGAACTCGGCACGCTCTTCTGGATTCTCGATCTCGGCAATCTTCTTGCCATCGAGCACCTCAACGGCACCGCTGGCGCCCATCACGGCGATCTCGGCAGTCGGCCAAGCATAGTTGACATCGTTGCGCAACTGCTTGCAGCCCATCACGAGGTGGGAACCGCCATACGACTTGCGCAAGGTGACGGTGACCTTCGGCACCGTGGATTCACCGTAGGCATAGAGCAACTTGGCGCCATGGACGATGATGCCGTTGTACTCTTGGCCCGTGCCAGGCAAGAAGCCGGGAACGTCGACCAAGGTCACGATCGGGATGTTGAAGGCATCGCAGAAGCGGACGAAACGAGCGCCCTTACGCGAGGCGTCGCAGTCGAGCACACCAGCGAAGAAAGCCGGGTTGTTCGCCACGATACCGACCGGCATGCCGTCAAAGCGGGCGAAACCGACGATGATGTTCTTGGCATAGTTCTTATGAATCTCCAAGAAGTCGCCATTGTCGACGATGGCGGTGATGATGTCGCCCACGTTGTAAGGCTTGTTCGGGTTGTCGGGGATGATTTGGTTGAGGGCGTCTTCCATACGGTCGATGGGGTCGTTGCACTCTACCAGCGGAGGATTCTCCATGTTGTTCTGCGGGATGAAAGAAATGAGGCGGCGGATAATGGCCAGACCTTCCTCTTCAGTCTCGGCAGCGAAATGGGCCACACCTGACTTTTGGCTGTGGATACGGGCACCACCGAGGTCATCGGTGGAGACATCCTCACCAATGACGGTCTTCACCACTTTCGGACCCGTGAGGAACATGTAGCTGTTGGCTTCGGTCATAATGATGAAGTCGGTAAGGGCAGGTGAATACACGGCACCACCGGCGCAAGGACCGAAGATAGCCGATATCTGTGGGATGACACCCGAAGCGTTGATGTTGCGCTGGAAGATCTCAGCGTAGCCGGCGAGGGAGCGCGAACCCTCCTGGATACGGGCACCGCCTGAGTCGCAGATGCCAATGACAGGAGCACCCACTTTCATGGCTTGGTCCATCACCTTGCAGATCTTAAGGGACATCGTCTCACTCAAGGCACCACCAAACACGGTGAAGTCTTGGGCGTAGACATAGACGACGCGACCGTCAATGGTGCCGTGACCAGTGACGACGCCGTCGCCGAGGTACTGCTGCTTGTCGAGACCGAAATCGACAGTGCGATGGGTCACGAACATGTCAGTCTCTTCGAAGCTGCCTTCATCGAGCAGGATGGCGATGCGCTCACGAGCCGTCATCTTACCCTTGGCATGCTGGGAGTCGATGCGCTTCTGGCCACCACCAAGACGGGCCTCTCCGCGCTTTTCCAGCAATTCTTGTATTTTCTGTTCGATTAACATGATATTTGATTTATTTGTTTTTGTTCTCGCAAAGTTCAGTCAACACACCACAAGTGGATTTGGGATGCAGGAAGGCGATGCTCAAGCCTTCGGCACCGCCACGCGGAGCCTGATCGATGAGGCGGATGCCCAGTTCCTTGGCTTCTTCAAGCTGCCCTTCGATGTTCTCCACCGCGAAAGCGATGTGGTGCATACCCCCCTTGCCGTTGTTCTTCTCGATGAAGGCAGCGATGGTGCTCTCAGGGCTGGTGGGTTCCAGCAATTCGATCTTGGTCTGGCCGCAACGGAAGAAAGCCGTCTTCACCTTTTGGTCGGCGACTTCTTCGATGGCGTAGCACTTGGTGCCAAGTAATTTTTCAAAGAAAGGAATGGACTCGTCCAAGCTTGTGACGGCGATTCCAATGTGTTCAATGTGAGTAGGATTCATGATATTTATTCGAATAAATTAAATTAAAAAATACGTATTTTTAAAATCGGTGCAAAAATACAACAAATAATCGGGGTTTCCAATAAAAAAAATGGAGACGTAAAAACTTACGCCTCCACCCTCTAAATACTTAATTCTTAATTCTAAATTACTTGTGCACCTTCCTCACAAACTCCTCCACCTCAGGCACGCCGCCTTGATAGACAAGATAGCCGTTGTAAGGTTCACGAGGCGTGATCTCGCTGTTGATCGGGGTGAGCATGATCTTCTTCACCTCTTCCCTGTCGTGCGTCTGACCCAGCGCCCAGCCCAACTTGATGTAGGCGGTCTCAGCAAGCATGTTGCCCGCGGGGATGATGCCACGATCCATCAGGTCACGACCGGTATCGTAGACGAACATGTGGGCGTAACCCCAGATGGTCTGAACACACATGTATTGATGCACGCCCTTGTCGGTGGCACGCTGGATGGCATCGAACATGCCACGGTTGACGTGACCCAGTCCCGTGCCGTCCCAGATGATGCCCTGATAGCCATTGTCGACCAACGCATCGAGCACATCGGGTTTCATGCCAGGATAGTAGTAAAGGATGGCCACCCGGTCATCGAAGGTCGGGACGATCTTCACATCACGATCGGCACGACGGTGGTTGTACTCGTCCTTGATCGGCACCACGCCACGTTTGCGGTCCACGGTCGCCACCGGAGTGTCGCCGATGGTGCGGAAGGTGGAACGGTAGCTGGAGTGCATCTTACGCACGCGAGTGCCGCGATGTAGGAAACCGTATTCATCAGAAGTGGGGCCAAACATACACACCATCACCTCAGCCACGTCACCGTGACCGGCAGCGGTCATAGCGTGCATCAGGTTCAAAGCAGCGTCGGAAGAGGGACGGTCCGAAGAACGCTGAGAGCCCACCAGGACAATCGGCACCGGCAGGTTCTGGCACATGAAGGTCAGGGCAGCGGCGGTATGGGCCAAAGTGTCGGTACCGTGACCGATGACGATGCCGTCGATGCCATTCTGGATCTCCTCGCCAATTTTCTTGGCCAAGGCGATGTACTCTTTGGGTGACATGTTTTCGGAGAACACGGCGAACACCTTCTCGGTGTCGAGGTTGCAGATGTCGGCCAACTCCGGCACGGCACCATACAATTCACCCGGCGAGAAGGCCGGAATCACGGCACCCGTGCGATAGTCGAGACGCGAGGCGATGGTGCCGCCTGTTCCCAACAACTTCACATGAGGAAGTCCTTCCGTATAAGGAAATTCCTTCTCGGGAATGTGATAGTTGGCCTTCTTGTAGTCGGTCTCCACCATGTTGGTGATGGTGCTGATGTCCACACCGATGTTATAGCCCGTGTTGACCTTCATCACGATATGCTGGTCGTCTTGGAAGGCGGCGCGAGGCAGGATTGTACCTTTGAAGAGGCCGCCCGTGGTATGGCACTCGGCCTGGCTCCACACGCGGCAGTTGTATTTCTTAAGTACCTCTAACGAGGCACCCCAATATCCTTGGAAAAAATCTTCAGCCATGTTCTTCGTTATTTGATGTTATTAGCCAATTCTTTCAATTCGATGTTACCGACTGCCTCTTTCATCTGCCCCATGATCCAATTGCGTTTGTTGACGGCAGCGTGGAACTTCTTGTTCGGGATGTAAGCTTCCATCAGCTTTTCAAGCTTCTTGTTGATGGTCTCTTCCGAAGCTCTGCGGAAGCCCATCTTGCGAAGCACATCCTTCATGTCGAGCGAGGCATCTTCTACCAAGGTGGGAGCCATGTTCCAAGCCAGGCGGTAGTTGAGTTTTTCCTTCTTCAAGAAGGCAAAGAGTTTATACAGCGTGTCATAGCTGAACGTTGAATTCGGGTTCTTGCAGAGCAAGTTCTTCAATCTCATGCCAACGAAGCATCCTACCGTACGACCATCCACGCCGAGTTTCTCCACGATGTCGTTCATGGTCGGGAACCAGTTCTTGGCAAAGATGTAGGTGAAGCAGTCCTGCGGGACGTTCCACTCCTGGAGTTTGTAGTAACGGTCGACGACTTCTGTAGGAAGATCCTTTTTCATGGCTTCGATTTCCTTGGGATCCAATGGGATGGGAGCTGAGTCGGTGTCGGGATACATACGGTCGGCACCCGGCAGCACACGTTCAAAGATGGTGATGCCGTTGCACACAGCCTTGCGGGTCTCTTTCGGCACGCCATCAAAGGCCATAAGGCAGCGTTCCTCGATGGTCTCGACAGCGGTAGGCATATCGTTCTTGGGACCCCAGATGAGGATCAAGGCATCCTTGTCGGTGGCGTGGACCTTCTTGCCCAGCTTGCGCCAGGTAGAAGCTTCCAGCACCGGCTCCAACATCTCGTCATGGAGCATATTGGGACGTTCGAGGCAGGCGATGACCTTTAGGCGGTCCGCAATTTCATCGGCGAACATCTTGCCCGGTTGCGTGAAGTGCGACAATACGCCACGGAAACCAGGAAGTCTCACAATCTTGAGGGCACCATCGGCTGCTTTGGCATCGCAAATAGGCGCGTAATCGGTCTTAAAGCCCACATCAGCCACTTCAACTTTCCAGCCGTTCTTTTTCAGGTTCTTGTTCAGTTTCTCGGCGAGTTTCACCAAGGACCATTGGCGGAAGCACTCGTTGTGCGACAGTTCAGGAATCCATTTGGCATGTTGCACACCCTTCAGCTCAATACGGGTACCGCCCTTGCAGCTCACGTTGACATCCTGACGGCCTGCGCCCATGCCGGTGCGGACCAGCCCGGTAGAACGGCCCAGGAAGCGGATGTATTCGCAGGTCTCCATAAGTTCGTCGGGGTTCTTGCAATCGGGATAGGTCACGGTCTCAATCAACGGCACACCCAAACGGTCGGTCTGATAGATACGGCGGTGGCCGATGTCGCTGATCTCACGGCAAGCGTCTTCTTCAATGCTCAGCTGGATGAGACGGATGTTCTTCTTGGGCATCTTCAGCAGGCCTTCCACGCCCACGATGGCGGTACGTTGAAAACCCGTCGGGATGGAGCCGTCAAGGTATTGCTTACGGGTGATATGCACCTCGCCCACGATGTTCAGATTTGAACGAAGGGCGATGACGATGGCGTTGTGCAGCGCTTCCTTGTTGATGGGGAACGGCGGGGTGTCGTCGATGTCGTAGGTGCAAGCCGTATGGTTGTTGATACGGTAGACGATCTCCTTCTTGGTCTTGAATTCCATGAGGGCGGTGCCGTCGTATTCGCCCAGCTCCGACAGTGTCGGGCGCATGTGGCGGATGAGTTCAGCATCATAATCGTCGAATTTGTTGAATCGTCCGGCAGGGCAGCGGCAGAACAGTTTTTCTTTGGTCTTGATCTGCTGGTGCACCTCCAGTCCCGACATAAAGCCAATGCGGTTATAGTCTTTCTGCGTGGCTTTTTTGCGCTCCACGTAGCCAGCTTCTTTCTTGGTCAGCTCGTAGTTCGCTTTAGGGTCAAAGGTTGTGCTCATATATTTTCAATTTTCAATTCTCAATTTTCAATTTAAAAGAATCGGCTAAAATACAAAATAATAAGATTGGTTACGCTCAAAATCCGTATTTTTGCAAAAAATTCATGCCGTGGAAGACAACTACCAACTCATAACCAAAACCGTGGCTGGACTGGAAGACGTGCTGGCAGCGGAAATCAGAAACTTAGGCGCCAAAAACGTCAAGGTGATGCACCGTGCCGTCATCTGTGAAGGCAACAAGGAGATGATGTACCGTCTCAACTACAACGTGCGGACCGGTTTGAAGGTGCTGAAGCCTTTCAAGACCTTCTTTGCCAAAAACCCCGACGAACTCTATAAGAAAGTGCAGGAAATCCAATGGTGGGACCTGTTGAGGACCGACCAAACCTTCTGCGTTGATGCCGTTACCAGCGGTCGTTTCTTCACCCATTCGCAATACGCCGCCTTGAAGACAAAAGATGCCATCGTGGATCAGTTCCGCGACGTGATGGGACCCCGACCGAGCATCAACACCTTGAATCCTGACCTGCGTATTAATTTGCATATCCGCGAGGACAAGGTGCAGATCCTCTTCGACAGCTCCAACGAGAGCCTCCATCACCGCGGCTACAGGAAACAGGTAGACAAAGCCCCGATGAACGAAGTATTGGCGGCGGGATTGATCCAACTCAGTGGTTGGAAGGCCGACTGCAACTTCCTCGACTGCATGTGTGGCTCGGGCACCCTTCCCATCGAAGCCGCCATGTTCGCCATGAAGATCCCGGCAGGCTATTATCGTAAGCAATGGGGTTTCATGAAATGGGACGACTGGGATCCGGATTTGTGGAAACACATCAAGGAAGAGGCCGACAGCCAGATCTGCGAGTTCGACCATGAAATCTGGGCTTCAGACCGTTCACCGAAAGCCGTGGCCATTGCCGAGGGCAACCTCATCAACGCCCATCTGCAACACGATATCCACCTGATGAAGAAAAACATGGAAGACCTCACCCCGCCCGAGGAAGGCGGTATTGTCATCATCAACCCACCCTACGGCGACCGTTTGGAGGAAGACGACATCGACCAGGTCTACGAAAACATCGGCAACACCCTAAAACACAATTTCCAAGGCTACCAATGCTGGCTCATTACCGATGATGCCGTGGCGCTCAAGCATGTCGGCTTGAAGCCCACCTTCAAAATCCCCGTTTGGAACGGCCCGCTGGAGTGCAGGTTCGTGCGATTCGATATTTTCGCTGGAAGTCTAAAGGAAAACAAGGCTCGGGACAACTAACGTTCCTGAAAGCCCCAAGGCTGGTTGAAAAGATCGAGTTTGGTGGAGGTCGAAATCCCTACGGTTTTTTCAACGAATATCCGTGAGGAAAACAGTCCGTAGCCCCCTTCGACAGAGCTGTAATCTGTCGAGTAGCCCAAACCATTCTGCATGGTCTGCATATATTGGTAGTAATTGTTGAACTCCTCTCCCGCTCCCGAGACAAAAACAACAAAATCACCGATATACCGCGTCACATTGGGATGGTTCTCATCCCACACGATGTCGTCTCCAATGGCCTGTTCCAAAAGATTGAACATCGTGTTCACCGAATAATAAAACCGATAGATGTTGTCAACGCCCGCCACATTTTCATACTCCGAAAGTGTCTTGGGTCCATAAGCCCAGGTAACTACTTTCTTTTCCATTGGTTGGCCAGGATGCGACTCCCAATAGCTGAACCGCATACCAAACTCATAGAGTACAGCCTCCTCGGTGGAGGAAAACACCAAACTCGAAGATTGGTTGCTTGGCGCAGATTGAAAAGACACATTGACCGTGCTGATGGAAATATCACCTGCCACCACGCTGGTTTCGGCACTCACCCTATCACCGTCGGGTTTGACAACCTGCAGCCGATAACGGTATTTGTCGCCTCCATGATTGATATTGAACCGCTCGGTGGTGTAATACAATTGCTGATGAGGAGCATAAAAAACACCGGTTTCTTTATTGTGAATGGTGATGGTGTCCAGATAAAACCGACGTCCGGTAAATTGAAAGGGTTGGTCGCCATTGCTTTTCAATTCCTCGATGAAAACCTCCAGTTTGCCTGGATAGTTGCTTGAATCGTAAATGACCGCTGCTTCGTAGGCATTGATGGGCTGGTCGTTGGTACCACAGAAAGCCCTAGTGATCTTGACATAATTGGTATCTGCCTTGGCCTCAATCAGGCCATAAACAATAGCTGTATCTTTATAATCAGCATAAATATCAACATCTGTACTACAGGAGCCAAAAACAATTAAAGTTATTAAAAAGACAAGTAACCGATTCTTCATCCAGTGGTTTACCATTTCGTTCTCCGTTTCTTGTTCAATTGAATTGGTTCATGGTCCGGTCTGATCCCTGAACCACGAAGCTTTTAATGGCTTCCACCGCCTTGTTGACGGTTTCATCCACGATCGGTTCTTCAGAGGGTTTCCATTGCCCAAGGACAAAATCAACCAGATGCCCTTGCGGAAAATCGTCGCCTATGCCGAAACGAAGGCGGCAGAACACGCTGGTGCCCAGTTTTTCGATGATGTCGGTAAGGCCGTTATGACCCGCATCAGCACCTTTTTTGCGAAGGCGGATGGTGCCCAGCGGCAGGGCAATGTCGTCGTTGACGACTAACAGATTCTCGATGGGAATCTTCTCTTGATCCAGCCAGTATTTCACCGCCTTGCCGCTGAGGTTCATGTAGGTGGTGGGTTTGATGACCACGAGGGTCTTGCCTCGGTATTTCATCTCCGAAACCTGGGCCAGTCGGCTGGTCGTAAAGCTGGCCTCTAGGTCCTTGGCCAGCCTATCCGCGATACGAAAACCCGAATTGTGCCGGGTATTCTCATATTCGGCACCGATATTTCCGAGGCAGGCAATTAAATATTTCATGGATCGTTGTTTAACAAGAAATAGAGAATTAGAGATTCGTTAACGAGATCTCTAATTCTCTAAATTCTTGAATATCAAAACAATTATTCTTCAGCTTCTTCAGCAGCGACAGCAGCACCGCGGGCAGCGCGGACCTCGACGATGACCTGATAGCCAGGAGTAACCATGGTGACACCTTCGATGTTAAGGTCACGGACTCTGATGGCATCGAGGATGTTAAGGTTGCTGATGTTGACAGTGACGATCTCAGGAAGGTCTTTTGCGAGACCGCTGACTTTGATCTTGCGGATAGCTTGTTTCAGCTTACCACCACGCATGACACCAGGGGCTGAGCCTTCGACGGCGATGGGCAGCACAACGGTGATGGGTTTGTCTTCCTTCACCAGGAGGAAGTCGGCGTGCAGCACGTTGTCGGTCACAGGGTGGTACTGGACATCCTGAAGGATGGCGTTGTACGACTTGTCGCCGATGGTGATGTTGATGATGAAGCACTCTGGGGTGAAGAGGAGCTTCTTGAAGTTTTTGGCCTCGGTAGCGAAATGGATCTGCTCGTCGCCGCCATAAAGGACGCACGGCACCAATTCAGCCTTACGAAGGGCCTTAGCATCTTTTTTCCCTACGTTCTCGCGAAGAGAACCGCTCAATGATACTGTTTTCATAGTTTAAATTGATTAATAATTATTTGAAAAGCGAGCTGATCGACTCGTAGTTCTCGATGCGACGGATCACATCGGCGAACAGCGGGGCGGTGCTCACCACTCTGATTTTCTTGGAAGCGTTGGCGGGCAGCGGGATGGTATCGGTGACGACCACTTCGCTGAACACCGAGTTGTCGAGGCGTTCCATGGCGGGGCCACTGCACACGGCATGGGTGGCGAAGGCCCTGACACTCTTAGCTCCATTGTCCATCATCAGCTGACCGGCTTTGACGATGGTACCGGCGGTGTCGATGATATCATCAAGAATGATGACGTTCTTGTCCTTTACATCTCCGATGAGGGTCATGCTCTCCACCACGTTGGCACGAGCACGTTGCTTATGGCAGACAGCCAAGTCGCAACCCAGACGTTTGGCATAGGCCGAGGCACGTTTGGAAGCCCCCAGGTCGGGAGCAGCAATCAATAGATCGTCAATATGCATCTGCCTGATATGCTCAATGAAGATACTGGAAGCGTACAAGGCATCCATCGGGATGTCGAAGAAACCTTGGATCTGGTCGGCGTGGAGGTCCATGGTGATGATACGGTCGACATGGGCAGCCGTCAACATGTTGGCTACCAGTTTCGAGCCGATGCTCACACGAGGCTGGTCTTTACGGTCCTGGCGGGCCCATCCGAAATACGGAATCACCGCAATGACTTTATGTGCCGAAGCGCGTTTGGCAGCATCGATCATCAACAGCAACTCCATCAGGTTGTCGGTCGGAGCCATGGTGGACTGCACGATGAACACGTGATGGCCACGGATGCTCTCGTCGAAAGAAGGCTGGAATTCGTGGTCAGAGAACTCTACGACCGACGATTTCCCGAGCTCAGTCCCGTAAGCTTTGGCG
This sequence comes from uncultured Bacteroidales bacterium, assembly GCA_946184615.1. Lineage (GTDB taxonomy): Bacteria > Bacteroidota > Bacteroidia > Bacteroidales > F082 > Limimorpha. Next base: position 6,031 of record CAMHFN010000002.1, on the reverse strand, counting down.
ATTTTATCGCCCAACTCATGGGTAGCCCTTCCTGCAAATATGGAAACATATTTTCCTGACATCGCTGAAAAAGTTTGTTAGTTAACTACGTTTTTCGGGCTGCAAAATTACGGCTTTTATACAAGAACACCAAAGTTTTTTTCAAAAACAAGCCAAAAAAAATTGTATGTTTCGGAAAATGTTGTAATTTTGCACCCGCTTTCCTAGGGAAGCCATGCCGAAGTGGCGGAATAGGTAGACGCGTCGGTCTCAAAAACCGATGAGGTTAAACTCGTGCCGGTTCGATCCCGGCCTTCGGTACCAAAAGCCTCCAATCGCTTGGAGGCTTTTTTATTTAGGAAAAAAACGTAATTTTGCCCCCAGTTCAATCTTTGAATTTCTAAATCTTAAATCTTTAAATAAAAATGATTTACACCCAAGAAGTACAGCATCAGTGCTGCGTAAAGAAAGGCGCCAACCACCCTTGCGCTCCGATTCCGGAAGAAGGCAAGTGGGTGCGCGTCAAAGATGTGAAAGACATCAGCGGGTTTACCCACGGTATCGGCTGGTGTGCCCCCCAACAGGGAGCCTGCAAACTCACCCTTAATGTCAAGGACGGCATCATCCAAGAAGCTTTGGTCGAGACCATCGGTTGCTCCGGCATGACCCACTCGGCAGCCATGGCCGCCGAGATCCTGCCCGGCAAGACCGTCCTCGAAGCCCTCAACACCGACCTCGTGTGCGATGCCATCAACACCGCCATGCGCGAAATCTTCCTGCAAATCGTCTACGGTCGTTCCCAATCTGCTTTCTCTGAAGGTGGTCTGCTGGTTGGTGCCTCGCTTGAAGACCTTGGCAAAGGTCTCCGCAGCCAAATCGGCACCATGTTCGGCACCCTTGAAAAAGGCCCGCGCTACCTTGAGATGACCGAAGGCTATTGCACCCGCATCGCCCTCGACGAGAACAGCGAAATCATCGGCTATGAATTCGTCAGCCTCGGCAAAATGATGGACTTCATCAAGAAAGGCGATGATGCAAACGAAGCCTTGAAGAAAGCCACCGGCACCTACGGACGTTTCGCCGATGCCGCAAAATATATTGACCCACGTAAAGAATAAGGAGGACATTACTATGGCAAGACGTGAAGTTAAATTCGAAAGTCAGGAACGCCGCATGGCCAATGTCCTGAGCGTATTAAATAAATATGGTATCCAAAGCATCGAGGAAGCCGACGAGATTTGCGAAGCCAAGGGCATCGACCCCTACAAGATGGCAGAGGAAACCCAGCCCATCTGCTTCGAGAATGTAAAATGGGCTTACACCTGCGGTGCCGCTATCGCCATCAAGAAGGGCTGCAAGAACGCTGCCGAAGCTGCCGAAGCCATTGGCGAAGGCCTCCAGTCGTTCTGCATCGACGGTTCCGTCGCCGACGACCGTAAGGTCGGCATCGGCCACGGCAACCTCGCCGCCCGGCTGCTCCGTGAAGAGACCGAATGCTTCGCCTTCCTGGCCGGCCACGAGAGCTTCGCCGCCGCCGAAGGCGCCATCAAGATCGCTGAGATGGCCAATAAAGTGCGCCAAAAACCCTTGCGCGTGATTTTGAACGGCCTCGGCAAAGACGCTGCCAAGATCATCAGCCGCATCAACGGATTCACCTACTGCCGCACCGAGTTCGACTACTACACCGGCAAGGTGACCGTCGTGGAGCGCATCCCCTACTCCACTGGCCTCCGTTCCAAGGTGAACTGCTACGGTGCCGACGATGTCCGCGAAGGCGTGGCCATCCTGTGGCTGGAAAACGTCGATGTCTCCATCACCGGCAACTCCACCAACCCCACCCGTTTCCAACACCCTGTGGCAGGCACCTATAAAAAAGAGCGTCTGCTTGCTGGCAAACCTTACTTCTCCGTGGCTTCGGGCGGTGGCACGGGCCGCACCCTGCACCCCGACAACATGGCCGCCGGTCCCGCCAGCTATGGCATGACCGACACCATGGGCCGTATGCACAGTGACGCCCAGTTCGCAGGCTCCTCATCCGTCCCGGCACACGTCGAGATGATGGGCTACCTCGGCATGGGCAACAACCCGATGGTGGGCGCCACCGTCGCCGTGGCTGTGGCTGTGGAACAGGCGATGAAGTAAGTCAGAAGTCGGAAGACAGAAGACAGAAGGTATGCAACCCAACTTGATTTAAGGTCAGGTTGGGTTGTTTTTTTATTTTACCATCAACTTTTGGGTATGATTTTCCACCGTGAGGAAATACATTCCGCTCGGTAAACTGCTGATATCAATCTGATGGGGATTGGCTTTGAGTACACCATTTATCAAGGTTTGCCCCATCACATTGGAGATGCGATATTCCCCATTGGAGACCCCGACAATATTCACCACACCCGTTGTAGGATTGGGAAACACCCTGAAACCCTCGCCAGCCAAGGCTTCCGACACGCTCGTGAGGTCATTCCCCAAAGCCCAGTTCTCGGGTAGGCTGTTATCCAAATCAAGGTCGATCAACTGCAGGTATGGTCCTTCGCCATCGGCTTCCCAAGGCCAGGGATCGGAGTCATAGTAATGCACCTGGTCAATGATATTGCCCCAAGCGTCGGCCAACACCAGGTTTTCCGACTTGTTGGAAAGGTTGCGGTTGAACTGCCCAAACGGCTCGAAGCCGTAACAACTGACAAAAGACACCGTATCGGAACAAAGCACCAAAGCTTCCCGAGCGGCCAGCGTTGAACCCACTGGAAAACGATAAGTGATGCCCAGTTCACGAAAATAAACACCCGTCAAATCCACATCCTCATCGCCGTTATTGGTCACCTCAATAAACTCGAGGTCATCCCCATCGATACCCCACCAATCCTCAGGATGATAATGGATCTTGGAAATGACCAAAGGCGGCAGTTCCCCATTGTTGCAATTGCCGTAAAATAAAAATTGCTGGTTCATCCAGTTGATGCGGTCTTGCAGCCAACTCTTCATGTCATCAATATAATCCGCATGGCTGTACATCTGATGCCACCGCTGATTGTCACGACCTACTCCTTCGCTAATCCATTCGTCAATCTCGTCAATGCGAAAACATACCTCGTCATAGTTCAAGGGTTGCCCTAGCTGCGTCAGCTCCTCCCATCGATGCGCTAAATAGCACCGGAAAAGGTCTGTGTCAAACAAGTCCTTCCAAAATTTCGGACCGTTGTTGTCCTGGTTATTGAACTGCCAGACATCATAACGGCTGCGATAGCCGAACTCGTCATAACCATAGGCCAAATTATAGTCCCATATCGGACCTGCACGAAGCTTGCCCAGCCGATCCTTGTGGAAAAAAGTACTCAGCTGATAAACATCCACATTGGAGCTAAATTCCGCAATCATCATGAAATCGACAAAGGATGGAATGTCAATCACCGAAGGAATCCCCGTGGCAATGGATTCATCATGGTTGCCGGCCACCTCGCTAAGTTGAAGGAAGACATCGTGAATGTAGTCGTTTTGCGCTGGCGTAACCTCCTGTGGTTTAGGATAATGATGAATGAAATCCACATAGCTGGGCCACCACCCACTGCTGCCATATTCCAGCATTTGCCAAGCCACGGGATCGTTACCCGTTGTTTTATCTGCTTTGGTGATAAAACCACCCGTAACCTCAGGGTAGTCGTTACAAGTTTCATCCATTTTTACAATGTTGACCCGGTCTTTATCCACCTTGATCTTCTCCATGAAGACATACAATCCTTTGTAGTCGTTGTTAATCATCACCTCGCAATAGACTCTTCGAGGAGCGTATTGTCCCAAACGTTCTGAAAGCTCGTAGGACAGCACGTCGCGCATCCCTGTTTGATCAAAAGCCAAGGAGTTCAAAATCCAGTCGTTCTCTTCGGGCATCCCTAAGAGGCTGACATTGTTGTTGGTTTCGTTATCCGCTTGCAACGTAGTCAAGCCGTAAGGTTTTTTTGCGGGCATTTGCGATGAACTGCCTCTAAGTTCAATGCTGATACGACCATCGTAGTTCAAGAACAAGGGGTTGTTAAGGTCTCTCAAAGAGTTCCGCGAGCCATCTTGATGCCAGATGATTTTCATGTTGCCAAACACTTTAGGCTCATCCGGGATATTGACCCCGCCATCGGTCTCGATGACCACAATGGGCAGGTTGCTGTCCGTCAGAATCTGGGCCCAAGTCCACGAACAACACACCAATATTAATAGTAAGACAGCGACTCTTTTCATTCCAAAATGGTTTGAGTTTGCAAAAATAGAAATAATCTGTAACTTTGCCACATGGAAAAACCGATACTTTTAGGGATGACCCCTGATGAGATTCAGGAGGTGGTCAACGGGCTGGGACTGCCAAAGTTCACCGGCAAGCAACTCATCGATTGGATTTACAACAAGCGTGTCGCCTCTTTTGAAGAGATGACCAATCTCAGCAAGAAGTCAAGGGAACTGTTGGCGGAGCAGTATGAGGTAGGCCTCTATGCCCCTTTGAAGGAGCAGGTCTCGACCGATGGCACCAAGAAGTACCTCTTCCCTGCGGGAGAACGCAATGTGGAGGCGGCCTATATCCCCGACCGTGAGCGTGCCACTTTATGTGTCTCCTCCCAAGTGGGATGCCAGATGGATTGCCTCTTCTGCGCTACGGGAAAACAAGGTTTCGAGAAAAACCTCAGTGCCGCCGAAATCATCAACCAGGTGCTCAGCCTTCCCGAATTTGACACCCTTACCAACATCGTGTTCATGGGTATGGGCGAGCCACTCAACAACTACGACAACCTGATGCGCTCGCTTGACATCCTCACCCAAGAATGGGCCTTGGGATGGAGCCCCACCCGAATCACCGTATCCACCTGCGGTGTCATTCCCAACCTAAAGCGCTTCCTCACCGAATCGAAATGCAACTTGGCCATCAGCATGCACAGTCCCTTCCACGATGAACGTCTCAAGTTGATGCCTATCGAAAAGAACTATCCCATCAAGGAAGTGATTCATTTAGTGAAACAGCACGACTGGCACGGCCAGCGCCGGCTCTCGTTCGAGTACATCGTCTTCAAGGGCTTGAACGACACCAAGGACCATGTCAAAGAGATGGCCCGTTTGCTAGGTAGCCTCCGTTGCCGTGTCAACCTGATCCGTTACCACAAGGTACCCAACATACCGCTCAACAGCCCCGACAACAACACCATGACCTGGTTCCGCGATGCCTTGAACGACAAAGGCATCATCGCCACCATCCGTGCTTCACGCGGCCAAGACATCGACGCCGCCTGCGGGTTGTTGTCTACGAAGGCAACATCGTAGCACAACGGTCGATGATCAGTGTCGCGATACGGATGCCTTCCTGACAATTGACCTTTGAACCATGGCCATCATATCCCATGGAAAGATGCAAGGCGTCATATCCCCAATTGACCAACTCCAGTAGTTTCCGGTCGCGCGTGGCAATCACCTTTTCGTAATCGAGAAAACTTGGACGGATTTTTTTGCTCTTTTTCACATGGAACACCGCATCGAGGATGAGCAGTACGCCATTCCACAGGGTGTTGCCCGCCATTCGTACATATTTACGGTCTTCGTAGTATTGGAGTTCGGTGTCGAGCTTGCCTTTTTCGTTCAGGATGTCCTTGGCGTTCTGTACATAGCGACGGGCCTCCTCAACAGGATCGGTATAGACTTCTTGGCGGTTTGAATCTCTCATTATAGGTATGTTTTATAGAATTAATTCCTATCGTTATTTCAACGCTGCAAAAATAATAACATTTTTAGAATTGTCAAGGGCCAAGGTGTTGAAATTTTGGAGACAGGGTAAAAAAAAGAGACGCATCGAAATGCGTCTCTTAGGATTCCGAAATTCGGATCAATTATTTGAAAGCGTTCTCGCTGAGCCCGTGTCCTGAGAGGGCCAAATCCTTCATGTAGCCGGGCACCTCCTTGCCGAGGTACTTGTCCACATACAACTTGGCGAGGTACTGGCCGAGCATGAAGCCGTGGCCGCGCAAGCCGGTGAGGATACCGACCTCCGGGTCGACGATGTAACGCGGCTCGGTGTAACGACCAG
>CAMHFN010000001.1 GCA_946184615.1 uncultured Bacteroidales bacterium | reverse complement strand
TGACGCCCTTTGAAGGCTCCTTCTTGAAGAAGTCGCGGACGATGTTCTGGATGGCGGGGATACGGGTGGAGCCGCCCACGAGGATGACCTCGTCGATGTCGCTGACACTCAAACCAGCATCTTGCAGGGCCTTACGGCAGGGTTCGAGGGTGGCCTGGATCAGATGGTCGGAGAGCTGTTCGAACTTGGCACGGCTCAAGGTGCGGACCAGGTGCTGCGGGATGCCGTTAACAGGCATGATGTAAGGCAGGTTGATCTCGGTCTCGCTCGAAGAGCTCAACTCGATCTTGGCCTTTTCGGCAGCTTCTTTCAGACGTTGCAGGGCCATCGGGTCTTTACGCAGGTCGATGCCACTGTTGTCCTTCATGAACTCTTCAGCCAGCCAGTTGATGATGACTTCGTCGAAGTCGTCGCCGCCAAGGTGAGTGTTGCCGTTGGTGGATTTCACTTCGAACACGCCGTCGCCGAGTTCCAGAATGGAGATATCGAAGGTGCCGCCGCCGAGGTCGTATACTGCGACTTTGGCATCGCTCTTCTTCTTGTCCAAACCGTAAGCCAAGGCTGCCGCGGTAGGTTCGTTGACGATACGGCGCACTTTCAAGCCGGCGATCTCGCCAGCTTCCTTGGTGGCTTGACGTTGTGAGTCGCTGAAGTAAGCCGGCACGGTGATGACGGCTTCGGTCACGGTCTGGCCGAGGTAGTCCTCAGCGGTCTTCTTCATCTTCTGAAGCACCATGGCGGAGATTTCCTGCGGGGTGTAGGTCTTGCCGTCGATGTCGATACGTGGGGTGTTGTTAGGGCCTTGCACTACTTTGTAAGGCACACGGCGCATCTCGGCTGCGACCTTGTCGTAGGTCTCGCCCATGAAACGCTTGATGGAATAGATGGTGCGTTGGGGGTTGGTGATAGCCTGACGTTTGGCAGGCTCGCCGACCTTACGCTCGCCGTTGTCGGTGAAAGCGACAACGGAAGGGGTGGTGCGGTGGCCTTCGCTGTTGGCGATGACGACCGGCTCGCTGCCTTCCATGACGGAGACGCATGAGTTGGTGGTTCCTAAATCAATACCAATGATCTTTGACATAATTTTTTTCTCCTATTTTTAATTAACTAATACTTTTTCAGTTTCGGGTGCCGCCGTTGGATGCGGCGACGCGCTCCTTTAGTCAAGGATTATGCCAAAGGGGATTTCGGAGGGGTTGCTGACATTTTGGCAGGATTTTGTCATTGCGAGGAGGAACGATGAAGCAATTCACGTGTCGTTATTTCTTTTTTCGTTCTTTTCCCATTGATGGAAAAGAACCAAAAGATCTAGGCCAAAAATATCGGCCCGCCGCACGTCCGTTCTAAAAGGCTGATCTTCAAGGCGGGGGGTGCCTTCGTGCCGAAGGCAAACGCTCCGCTAAAGCTCCGCGCCCCGCCCTGAATCTCAAGCCTTTTAGCCCGTCCTTTTGGCAAGCGCTGCCCCGATTTTTGGCCATGGCTTTGTTTCTAAAACAATGCGCAAAAATACCACTATCTTCGCAAAAAACCAGTGAAAAACATTGCGCAGAAACATTCATTTTGCGCAAAATCCCTTATCTCTTCTTCTTGAAAAAACTTGTTAGTAAGGTGAGGCAATCATCTTTCATCACACCAGCGACAAGTTTTGTTTTGGGATGTAGCATGTTGCCATATTTTGAGAATCCGTTTTTGGGATCCTCGGCGGCATAGACCACCTTGCCGATGTGGCTATGAGCGAGGGCACCGGCGCACATGGGACAAGGCTCCAAGGTGACATAGAGGGTGCATTCGTCGAGGTATTTGGCGCCAAGGGCGTTGGCGGCCGCGGTGATGGCAAGCATCTCGGCGTGGGCAGTCACGTCGTTGAGCATCTCGGTCTGGTTATGGGCTCGGGCGATGATCTTGTCGTTGCAGACTACCACAGCACCAATGGGGATTTCATCGGCTTCCAGAGCCAATTCTGCCTCTTTGAAAGCCTGTTTCATATAATATTCGTCGGAGAAACCAATCATAATTTAGAATTAAGAATTTAGAATTTAGAGGGAGAAGGGGTCCCAATCTTTGCCGACAGGGAATTTCTCACGGAAGTTCTGGAGTTTTTCGTAATCCAAGGTGCAGGACAGAATGGCTTCGGTGTCTGTTTCTGCTTTAGTGGTGACTTTGCCCTTAGGACTGACCACCTGGGAATGGCCATTGTAATGTACACCTTCGGGATCGTCTCCTATGCGGTTCACGCCGATATAATAGGCTTGGTTTTCGATGGCACGGGACTTCAGCAACGTGTTCCATACCTCAATCCTTGATTGGGGGAAGTTCGCCAGATAGATGCCCAAATCGTAATCGTAAACTCCGTCCTGATAGTGGTTCCTGGCCCATAAAGGGAAACGGATGTCATAACAAACCATGGGCTTGATCTTCCAGCCGTTCAACTCTACAATCAGGGATTCCGTGCCGGGTTCAATGGGCTCCTTTTCCCCGCCCATCGCAAAGGTGTGCCGTTTGTGATACAACTCATAACTCCCATCGGGACGCATCCACACCAAGCTGTTATGGTAATGGCCATCTATATTAAGAAGCATAGTGCCACAAATCACGGCATTCAACTCCTGGGCTTTGTTGCTCAGCCAGTTCATGGTAGGGCCGTCCTGTGTTTCGGCAAACTTTAGAGGATCCACTGGAAACCCCGTGTTGAAGGTCTCGGGAAGCAACACCAGATCTGCACCAGTGGGCACTTCTTTCAATAGCTGATCGAAATGATCCCGGTTGCTTTGTGGGTCCTCCCAACGGAGATCGGCTTGGATGATGGTGATGTTCAAATTGTCCATAATCGGTTACAAAGATACGTTTTTCTGAAATGCCATCCTTTCGTCGCCGTTTAAAAGATGGATGATGCCACAATACCGATACCCGTGTTTTTCCAGACCTTTTCGCATGATGATGTTAGCCTCGTGGGTGTCGATGCGGATGTTTTTGGCGATGGATTCGCTGAAATCTAAAACGGCATCCAAAATACCGTGCGATTCGGGGGTGCTGGCAATACGGTGGATGACATGGTAGGGCTCATCGTCGAGCCACTGGCCGTCATAAATGACTTTATAGGTGATGTCGGGGCCAGGGATCAAGGCAAAGGTGCCAACGATGGCGCCAGTTGGGTCTGCCATCACATAGCTGCAGCCTTGTTCGATATCGTGGATGAACTTCTCATCGTAGGGATAGCCGTCGGGCCACTGGAACGTGTTGCCGTAGCTGCGCATGATTTCTCTTGCTTGATCCCGAAGGTTGAGGATCAGCGGGAGGTCCTCCATCGTGGCATGGCGGATGGCGTAAGTTGCTGGACTGTTCATGGTTTCAAATACGTAAGGCGTTCTTCTTCCGTAAATTTCTCAATGGCATACCGCAACATGGTGCGAGGCATGGTCCGGTAACGGTCGCTGAGCCAATCTTTTAGCCGTTGCTCATCACGTTTGCCGGCTTCGCGGAGCAGCCAGCCGACAGCCTTTTGCAAAAGATCATGCAAAGGTTTGGGCTTTTCAAAGAAGATTTCCGCGATGGCGTAAGTATCATCGAGCTCCCCATGGCGAAGAAACTGCATGGTGCTCACCATCCCGATGCGCTGTTCCCAGAGGGTTTTTCCGTCACGGGCAAGATCATAGAGCAGGGTTCGCTCTTTATCCAAAAGCCAGACACCGAGTAGTTCGTAGCAAGAGAGGTCTACCAAATCCCAATTGTTAATAAACTCAGTGTGAGATAGATAGAAATCAATACATTGTTTTTGCAGCCCCACATCTTTCTTGGCATGTTTGAAGAGCTGCACCAATGCCAGCAGGGCCGCCAAACGTAGCTCATGGTATTCGGAGCGAATGCATGCCTCCAAGTCATCGAACGAGGTCGTCTGCCAACATTGTTTCACCACCTCGCGGGTCACGGGCACCTTGATACCTAAGAATCGGTCGCCCTCGCCATATTGCCCTTTCCCAGTCTTAAAGAAGCGCGACAGGCCTTCAACCTGACTTGGGTCTGCATGAGCAAGGATAGCTGTATATAGAGGACTGTTCATATTCTTACTTCTTACTTCTGTCTTCTGTCTTCTGTCTTCTTAACCCCCAACACACACCACCTCACAAATGGGATCCTACGGAGGATTTCATAGATGGCGGGCGAGAGCAGCATCACAGCCACGAAGAGGATGACGTACATCATCCATGGTGCCAAGTTGGTGTACATTTTCATCATGTAACCGAAGGAGGCGATCACCAGATAATGGACGATATAGATACCATAGCTGGAGCGCGTCATATAGGTCGCAAAAGGACTGGTTTTGTCGGCCCAAGCCTTGAAGCAGCCCAGCATGGCGAGGATGGCGAACCAGGCGAAGAGGTTGCAGAGCCAGCCTTTCAGCACGATGGGATCGGTGTCGTTCTTACCGTACATCACGATGGTGAAATAGGTGCCTGTGACCAAGGCAAGCATCAGTAGGGGAAGATGTATTTTGGCAAGTCGTTCTTGTACGGCATCGTGTGAAAAGACGAAGTATCCCAATAAGAAAGGCACAAAATAAGCTAGGGGACGGTAAAGGTTCCACAAGCCTTCGGCACTCTCGGGATTAGGATGGGAGATGGAGCACTGGGCACCAGCCCAAACAAGAAAGTAACCGACCACTACCAGCGCGATGGTAAGCCCCATGGACTCTTTTTGGAATAGTTTGCCAATAGTGTTGTGCAGTTTGCCCTTCTCGATGACTTTTATCAATATAAGAATCAATGAAAACAGCCATAAATCCTGGATAAACCAAAGCGGTCCGATGCCGCTGAAGGCTCTAAGAACGTGCTTGACGGGTTGGGGCACGGCGGTCAAGACATCCACACCAGCCACCTGTGTGTTGAAGTAGCCTGTCATCCATTGGAACACCAAAAGCCCTATCGTCGCGGGAACCAACAGTTTACGGGTGCGACTTTTGATGAACTGCCCGTTGGTCTGCTTGTCAAGCGCATACTTTGAACTGATGCCGGCGACCACAAACAGCAACATCATAAACCAGGGGTAGAGCATCGACATGATACAGTCCCAAGGCTGGTCCTCATAAAAACCGCCGATGCCGCCGAACACGCCTTTGGCATTGTAGAAATAAATGACGTGGTAAAACAATACCAACAACACCGTCACCCAACGGATGTTGTCCAAAAAATGCTTGCGTTCCATGGCTAATTCTCTCCTAAAACTTCGTTGATTTTGTCCTGAAACACCTCGGTTTTAAGGATGGCCATGCCTTTCTTGTCGCCGAGTATCAATAAGCTATCGCCAGCCTTGATACCATAGATTTCACGGGCATCCTTGGGGATGACGATTTGTCCTCTGTCGCCTACCTTGACGACTCCAAAAATGTATTTGCCTTGTTCTTCTAACATAACTTATGTGTTTTTGTATGAAAATTCATATTTTTCTGCAAAAATACACTTTTCTTAATAATTAGCAAAAAAAATGCGTCAAGTTTTACACCTGACGCAATTTTTTGGTTTTTTCCGTTGAGCGATAATATCTTCCTAATAAAACGGGAAGAAAAAGAAATATGCGGCGACCCTTTCGCGAGGGATACCTTGGGCTCTGCCGATGCTGGAGCCGGAACTGTTGCGGACGGTACCGTCGCTTTCGACCTTGCCGATGCTGGATCCCGAACTGTTACGTACCGTTCCGTCGTTGTCAAGTCGCCCTATGCTGGAACCTGAACTATTGCGGATGGTGCCGTCGCGATCAATCTTGCCGATGCTGGATCCCGAACTGTTGCGGATGGTTCCGTCGTTGTCGAATTTGCCCACGCTGGAACCGGAGCTGTTTCGGATAGTTCCGTTGTCCTCAATAGTTCCACATCTTGAACCGCTGCTGTTGTAAACGTTTTGGGCGGACGCAGCTGAAACCATCATGATGCTCAAAGCCAAAATAATAACACGTATTGCTTTCATCTTTTTTTATTGACTAACCAATAGGATAAAAACAAAAACCATTCCAAACGAAGCGTTCAAAACCGTTAAAGATCTGATGACAAATGATATTTGCCGCTTCCATAAGTCTTTGCTTCATACCCGTTTGCAGTCGGTAGGCAAACTTCAGCTTGGGTATTTGCAGGAATGACAAACTCCCATTCAAAGTGGTTGCCATGGCGTTTCCAATGGCTTTCAATGCGTCCAGAAACGGACTTGTAAGTGCAGTTGACATAATCCAATCCTTCGATAGGATAAGGCTTGAGCGTAAGTTGACAGTTGTGAGAGGCTATTGAAAAGTCCACACGGATGCCGCCGAGGTATTCGTATTCCCACAGGATGAGGTCGCCGAGGAGCATCACGTGATTGCCGCTGTTCATGGACGGGTCGGCGGTGTTGCCATTCCACAGTTCCCAGATGGTGGTGGCACCGTTTCGGATCATGTAACCCCATGAGGGATACGTGTCGTTGGATGCAATTTTCAAGGCAAGGTCACCCCGGCCGAATTCGGTGAGACAGCGCATCAGTTGTTGGATGCCGACTACACCCGTGGAGACATGCCCGTGGCATTCGTTCTCGGTCTTGTCCACGATATTGTTGAAGACCTGTTGCCGAAGGTCTTGAGGTGCTATGCCAAACTGCAAGGGCAGGATATTGGCGGTAACGGTGTTGTTGCCGTAATAGCAGTGGGTGTAGTTGAAATACTGCTCATTGAAAGCTGTGGTGGCATTGACGATTTCCTTATGGAAGTACTTGATGTCATCGGTCTTTCCGAGTGCTTCAGCAAACTTTGCCATCTTGCCACAGAGATAGCAGTAGAATGGGGTGGAGAGCAACGGCCCGTCGGTGATGCGTTTGGGGTCGTTGGAATGAATCATTTCCAGCGATTCGGGTGGCATGCACCAGTCGCCGTAGGTGTCGCGATGGATGATGCCGTTTTTCATGTAGCTTTTGATGTGTAGCATCCACTTTTTCCATGCCTCGTAATGCAGACGGATGGGCCTATCATCGCCGAAGCGGGTGTAGAGCATGTCGGTGGCAGTAATCACGGCACCGGGCCAGGTGAGGTTATCGGTGTAGCCGCGCCAATAGGGTGGGATGACGTTAGGCAACGAACCATTGTCCCATTGGCTGTCTTCGGCATCGGCGAGCCACTTAGCATAGAGCTGGTGGTTGTTGAAGATATAGGACTCACCGTAGTTGCCCGTGGTACGGTCGCCCGTCCAGCCCATACGCTCATCGCGTTGCGGGCAGTCGGTAGGCATGGAGCGGTAGTTGCCTCGGATGCCCCAATAGGCGTTGCGGTAAACGGCATTGATGACCTCATTGGAGCACTCAAATGTGCCAGTGATGGGCATCTCATCGTAGATCACCCAGCCTTCGAAGTCCTCGATAGAGGGTTTTTCTCTCAAACCGGATATTTCCACATAGCGGAACCCGTGATAGACGAACATGGGATGCCAGTGTATTGTTTTTGATTGTTGATTGTTGAATTGTTGAATGGTTGAATTGGCAATGATGTAGCGGTCGATGTTTTCCGAGCCTCGTAGGTTGGCGGTATAAAGTAGGCTATCGGAAGTCAAAAGTTCGGCGAAACGAAGCGTGATGGTGTTGCCAGCCTGTTGTTCGTGGGCTTTCATGTTGATGAAGCCAACCATGTTTTGGCCCATATCAAGTATCCACTTGTCGTCTTTTTGGAACATTGCAACGGGTTTCAGTTGCTCCATCACGGTGATATTGGGATTGGGTTGGGCGGAGAGTTCCCCTTCGGGAGCTTCTACGAGATCTGCTTGGAGCCAAGCAGTATCGTCATAGCCCTTAAAGGTCCAATCACCAAGTTCATAATTCTCATCGTAGGTCTCACCATCATATTCGTTGGCGGTACGGATGGGACCTCGGTTAGTAATCTTCCAAGTCTCATCACTGACAATCATCTCTTTATGACCATCTTTATAGGTGATTTCCAGTTGAAGGATGAGTCGGGGGGTGCCAAAACTTGGGATAGATTCGGTCCCGTCCCAGCCGTTGGGGCTAGGCGTATTGCGGATGGTGGTGAAACGCCCGCCTTCAAGGATAACACCTATGGCGTTGTCGCCACTATGGAGCCTCTCCGTGACATCGTAAGTGTTGAAATACACCCGTTTCGGGAACCATGAAAGGGTGGGTTTCAGCAGTTCCTCAGGTGCAATTTCCAACCCATTGAGATAGGCACTGTAAACTCCCAAGCCGCTGACGTAGAGCTTTGCCTCGATGATTTCTGTACTTAGATTGAACTCCTTGCGAAGATACCTTGCTGGAATTCTAGTGTGGCCTGTCAGGATATCATCGTCAAACTCGTGCCCAATCCATTTGGCCTGCCAGTCGTTTTGGTTCAACAAACTGATTTCAAACGATTTGACTTCGCTTTCCACTTTCGCCTTTTTGCCCTCGGCAGCTACGGTTGTGATGACTTTCCAATAAGCTTTGTCGCGGCTTTTCAAGGGGGTTCCCTCATAAAGGATATAGAGCATCTGGCTGGATTTCACCTCTTTGGAGTCCCAAAGATCACCCATGCCCTTTTGAACGTTTTCTAATGTTGAAGCCACAATGACGCGGTAGCTTGTTTGAACCACGTTTTGCGCCTCGGTCTCATAGTTCCAGCTGAAGCGCGGTTGTGCCGTAGCCAAAGGCTGTTCATGGACTTGTTGCTCTACGTTGGGGTTGGTAATAGCGATGTTTAGGTTGTTGGTGCAGGAGGCGATAATAATGAGAGCTAAAAGAAGAAGGATTGGGCGTTTCATTGTACGAAGAAAAGCTTTGTTCTAGGATGCAAATGTAATGAAAATTAGTATCTTTGCCAAAAATAATCCAACTTATGGCAGACGGATACTTGGAAAAACGATACGAGGAGGTCTTTGGTAAAGGCGCAAAAAAGACAGTGGTGCGGCATACCTCCATAGATGCTTTATTTGAGAAAAACCGCAGCTATCGCGGTTATAAAAAAGATGTTGAAGTGAAACGTGAAATGCTGGAGCGCATTGTGGCGGTGAATACCAAGATTGCCTCTGCAAAGAATCAGCAAGTACTTCGTTTCAAGCTTGTTACGAAGGATTCGGGAGCAGAGTTCATCGTGCAGAACATGAAGTTGGGCGGTCTTCTGCCCGAGCTTCATCTGCCGTTCCCCGATACTGAGCCGGAAGCTTTCATCATCATTTGCAGCACCATCCCTGAAAACAAATTCGTAGATATCGACTTAGGTATTGCAGCACAGAGCATGCTGCTGAAAGCCACAGAGATGGGCCTTAACGGCATAATGATTGGGGCATTCAACAAAGCAAAACTCATCGAAGCGTTCGACCTGCCCTACGAGCCATTGCTGATACTCGCCATTGGCAAAGGCAATGAGAAAATTAAACTTCAACCTGTTGACGAAGGTGAAAAGTTGGCTTATTACCGAGACGAAAAAGGGGTGCAATATGTTCCGAAAATACGTTGGGAACAACTGATTATCAAATGATTGCTTTGTTGCCCTATGATTCCGAAATTCGACACCTGTTTCTTTGAACGTTATGCAATGTGCTCACTGCGTTCACTGCTTGGCAAGCGTTACTCTCATCTAGTCAATGCTGACCGTCCTGATTTACAGGATGTCGTTCAAGGAATTGGCATTGAAGTGACACGAGCCATCACCGAAGATAAGAACGTGGCAAACTCTCTCATCAACGAGATGGCGGGACGGTCAGTGAAAGAGGTCAACGAAGATTTGCTAAGGATACAAGAAAGCGGTTATTCATACGGTTTGGGTATGAATTATTCCGTGGGATCCAACGAATACAACTACTGGGCGTTGGCACTGCCAATGAAACGCATCCTCGAAAGCAAACTGTGGAAGGTCAACAACGGCTTTTACGGAAATTTCAAGGAGTTTGGCCTCTATGTTTTTACGAAATATGACTTGGTGGCTGAGGAGGTGGACGAGATCATCGGCTTCATGATGGATGCCCAGCAAAACAAAGAGGTTCGTTACGATCGTTTGTTTATCTCACAAATCGACACCTTTTTTGATTGTGACCTTCGGCAGGGTGCTTTTGAATGTTATCCTATCAACTCAAGGCAGAGAAGACGTTTCTACGATAGGGCAGTGGAGAAAGGAAAACAGAGAACGGAAGGTTCCATCTAGAATTGGAAATAAATAAACGACTGCAAATCAGCAGTGATAAACTGGTAAATCACGAAGACAACCAGCACACAAAATACCGCCATCAATGCTAAAGGCATATTGGCGAACCAGAGGCGGTAACGACGTTTGAAGTTTTCGGGTAACCAATGTATTATCATTCCTATGATAATCAAAACGAATACATTGCGATATTGCCAAGCCATGTCGGGGATCTTGTTTACATCCCAATGACTGCCAATTTGGTTCACCATGTTTTTGGCGGTGTTCCAAGCGGTCTCGTTGGCTTCGGCAGGGTCAAGATTAGACCCGCTGCGGAAGAACAAACGGGTGAAGGTAATGAAGGTGAAGGTCTGGAATACCGCCCACGCATCCGCTAACCATTGGAAAGCCTCGGTTGTAGCTTTCTTCTTGAAAATCAAATGATAAGTTAACCGGATAAGGTTTCCTATAAGAATGATGAAACACCATACAAAGAACATGCTGAACACGGGGTAGGGGACATAAATGCTCAGCAATCTCAAGGTGATGGTTACCACAAGGATAAACAGAGTTCTTGTAGCATTGCTCCAGTCTTTCCAAAACTTATAGAAGACCATGCCGATGCCATTCAGTCCACCCCAAATCATGAAGTTCCAAGAGGCACCGTGCCAAAGTCCCCCTAACAGCATGGTGTCCATGGAATTGATGTTCGTAGTGATTTTCTTACGTTTCTCAGGCTTGAAGATGGCCACTAATGCGATAATAAGTGCTAGCACGAATACCCCCAGACCAACCCACCAGCTGCCCGATAGGAACACAGCAATGGCGGCAATCATAATGATGATGCAGAAACTGCCGAAAGTGGCGTTTCGGTTACCTCCCAGAGGGATGTAAAGGTAGTCTTGAAGCCAACGGGAAAGTGACATGTGCCAGCGCTTCCAGAACTCACCGGGGTGTTTGGCTTTATAAGGTGAGTTGAAGTTTTTGGGCAAATAAAAGCCCATTAACATAGCTACGCCGATGGCAATGTCGGTATAACCTGAGAAGTCAGCATACACTTGCAACGAATAGCCAAACAGGGCGCAGAGGTTCTCAAATCCCGAGTAGAGCAAGGGGTTCTCAAAAACGCGGTCGATGAAGTTCACGGCAATATAATCGCTGAGCACAATCTTTTTCACCAAACCGTTCAGAATCCAGAACACGGCGATACCGAACATCCTTCGACTCAAGACGTATTTTTTGTGTAGTTGAGGGATGAATTCGTTGGCCCTCACGATGGGACCTGCCACCAATTGAGGGAAGAAGCTGACATAAAAACCGAAATCGAGGATGTTTCTAACCGGTTCAATGCGCTTGCGATAGACATCCATGATGTAGCTGATGGCTTGGAAGGTATAGAACGAGATACCAACGGGCAATAAAATGGTGTCGACGCTAAAACGGTTGTCGCCTGTCAACTGGTTGCCTAGCCATGAAAACACATCGAATACTTTGAAATCGGCCCCAAACAGGTTGTTGACAACATCAGTGATGAAATAGGCGTATTTGAAATAGAATAAAGTGGATAGGTTGACAATCACACTGACGGCTAACACAATGTTACGGCTGCTTTCTTTCTTCCTGGAATTCAGCCACTTTGCTCCGAAGAAATTGTAAAGTGTGATAAAAACCAAGATAAGTGTAAAGAGGCCGCTGGTCTTGTAATAGAAAAACAGGCTGACGAAGAACAAAAAGGCGTTTCGTAAAAGGCACTTGTTCTTGATTAGGCTGAAAATGGCGAATACGATGGCGAAGAAAGCCCAGAAATAAAACTGGGTGAACAAAAGGGGGTGGGCCTTGTCAAACGAAAAAAGCTTCTGTAGGAAGTCGAGCACTATGTCTGTGAAGCTCATCATTTGTTTTTGCGCTTAAGATGTTCTGTGTATTTCTCCATTAGTGCGTTAAAGAGTAAGTCGCCAATCAAGGCGTAGCCTGCGGAGGTGAAATGCACCTTGTCTTTTTGGGCGATGCCTTCGTTTTCCCAATCCTGCATTGACCTTAGTCCTCCCATGATGTCGAAGAAATCCCACACGGCTCCATGATGTTTTTTCCCAAGTTCCATGAAAGCTTGTTGGGCCACTGCACCGTTGGGGTTGACTTCGTATTTCTTTTTACTGATTTTCTTATAGCTGTCGTTGTTGGTGACAAAGAGAAGTGCACATTTCGGGTTGACCTCGAGGATGGTGTCAATAAGTCTACTGTAGTCGTTGACGAATTTCTCCTTGGTGAAACTGTCGGCAGCAGCATCGTTGATGCCGATACCAAAGATGACGAGGTCGGGATTCACCAGTCTCAGGTCACGTTTCAGGTCTGCGCATTTAAGATAAGATTCTACCTTGGCACCATTGATGCCAATGCCATGGTAGGTGATTCCAGGCATACCGTTGTCGAGATACACGCCCGTCACTGTAAAGGTTCCAGATTGGTGGTTGAAGTCCACATACAAGGAGTCAGTGTAGTCGGGAAGTTGGAAGGTATAGGAACCTTCTTCTTTACTATAGGAACCTTCAATGATTTTGTTGTTGAAATGCACCACGGGGGTAAGGCTGCCATATCCGAGGATTTTTACCAGGTTGAAATCGAACACGGGGGTAATGTCTCTGGGGTTTTTCTCTCGGGTGACGATGCTGAAGCTAGCCTCGGTGTCGGAGGTGGTAGTGGAGGCGCCGGCAAGGCCCATGCGGGTCTCGAAGGGAAGGGCGTTGCGAAAGTACTCCCACTCGCCAGTGTAACTGATGCTGTAACTTGCCGGAGTGTTGGTCTTCATGTAGGGAAATACGAGTCCGCGGCCTGCGGTGATGCCAGGGAAGAGGTTAAGCAGGTTGTCGCGCATCTGTTGGGAGAACACACCCGCTTGCACATGGGAGCCTCCAATGTGCATAATGTTGATATGACCTTGTCCAGTGAAAAACAAACTGTCGAGCTTGTCGAAAAACAATTCCATGGCCACACTGTCGCCCGGAAAGACAAGATGGTTGCGATCGAAATGGGTGAAACTATAGTCGGGAGTCTCTATGCTTGTGGGACCTTGTGCGAAGCTGACTGTTGCACAAAGGGCCAATAGGGTCAGGAACAGGGCGTGCTTTTTCATTCGTAATAAAATTTGGTGGGGACAAACTTGTTTTTGCGGGCTTCGCGCTCTTGCTCAATTTGTTCTTGATCTTTACTCATGAACTCATAGATATAGTCGTCGGGAAGGCGTTTCCGTAAGGCGTAGAAATCGTGATATATGATGAGTGACTTGGCCAGTTGATTGCCAATTTCTTGGGCACCAAGGAAGGTAAAGTGGATGTGGTCGGGACTGCCCAGTTGCGGTTTGTGTTTGACATATTGTGCCATGGAACCCTCACCGCCCATTACATGAAACATATCCCAATAAGCGATGTTGTTGCTCAGCGCCATGGCTTTGATGGAGTCGTTGAGCTCGGGAAGTCCTTTCCAAGTGCCAATCTTGCCGTTATAACTCTTGCCCATGTCAGCAGGTCCAATAAATAGGATGGTGGCTTGAGGAGCCACTTCCTTAAAGTATTTCACCTGCTTGTCGAGTTCGCTCATATAATTGCTGATTTGCTTGCTGTTGGTAATCATAGGCATGCGGTTGCCGCCAAACTGGAGGATGATCATCCGGGTGTCGGTGAGTTTGAACGACTCTTCCATCAAGGGCTTGTTGATTCGGGTGAAGATGGTGCCGGAACAGCCTCTCAAGGCGTTGTTGTCGACTGCCACGCCATAGCCGCCATCCAGCATGACGCCATAGATTTCGGCACTGCCTTGCAGGCTGAGCGTACCTTTCTCGACATTGCTTGGAAGCTCCCAGGTGAATAGAGATGGACCTGACTTGGCGGCAAAGGTTTGGCTCTCTTCTTGAACGCCATCGGCCTTTAGGGCGACCCGGAAGCCTTCGCTGTTGTTGCCGAATAGGACGGATACTCTTGAGATTTCTCTGGCTTTCTCGTAGGCTTGTGAGTTTTTGCTCTTGCTGAAGTTGACAGAGGCCTGGCCTGTAGTTTGACAGAATTGGGTCATTATGCCGTAACGGCCGTGCGAGGCTTTGTGAGAAGTGGAGTCGCTAATAAGTGCATAGCGTATGAGGTTGCCGGAATAGCCTTGGGTGACGGAGATGGAGGAAATCCTTTTGACGGCGGAAATCATCCCGGGACCTGAACCTCCGAACATCTCTTGAAGTCGCTGGCGCAGCACCGAGGTGATGCGATCCATTTCAATTTGTGAGTCACCATAATGTACAACCCGGTAAACCTTATGTGTTTCCACAGCATGTTCCATAAGGTAGAACATGCTGTCAAAATAGGTATAGTCGTTGTTGGGGAGGTGAATGCGATTGGGGTTGATGGTAAGAAAGTCGTAGTAAAAATCCAAACTGTCAATAAGGGTTTCGGAGACATTCATCTCGAAGCTTTTGTTCACATTGTTGAGAACGGAGTCCACGTCAAGTTCCACATCGGGGCCCAGCTGGTCCTGTGCATAGGAAGGGAAACGGAGGTTCATCTTGCCAAGGGCAACTCCTTCGGCAGGAAAGAAAAACCATCCGATGCCGAGCAAAATAAATATGGATAGAATAAATAAAAGGGTCCGGGCTGGTTTCATTGGTATATTTTGAGCTTTTGGTTCACTCGTATGGTGTCGTTCTTTAGACTATTCCATTTTTTAAGATCGGCCACACTGACATGGTGTTTTTTTGCAATCTTGCTCAGTGTATCGCCCGATTTGACATTGTAGGTGATATACTTGGGCTCCTTGGGCTTCGGTTTATCGACAGTTTTGGGTTTGGCAGGCTTCTTGATTTCTGGTTTGGGCTGTGGAATGCTGAGATTGCGCATCTGCAAGTTCCTAACGTAGGCAGGACTATAAAGATAAGCATAATAGCAGAGATCCCAGTCACCGAATTGGGCGTACAAGTCGGTAAGATAGTGCAAGGCAGCTTGGCGACAAGCTTTTTCGTCAAGGCGTTCGTCACGGGTTTCGTCTACCGTCAGTCCATAGCGTAAAGCCACCAGGACGGGTAATCCCCACGCTCCAGCCCTGTCGCCTTCCTTGAGGGTCTCGGAAGGCAGGTTGGTGATTTTTTCAGGCATCTGAAGCGAGTCCATAACGCTTTCAGGATGACTGTAAGCCAGAAAGGTAGGTAGCAGGAGGAAAAGAAGAGAGGCCCGTATTTTGTTTTTCATGTTTTCAGGAATGAAATGGACTGCAAAAATAGAAAAAAAACTCTAATTTTGCCGATTCAAAAAATGGAAGAAGAGAATGGAACAGTTGGACCGAACTAAAGAGCTGGAAACCAAAGATATAAAGAAGTTGTTATGGGCCTATGCGTTGCCTTCGATTGTAAGTCAGATCATCGCTTCGGTGTATAATATTTGTGATCGTGTGTTTCTTGGGCAATGTGTTGGGGCTTTGGCTATCGCGGGATTGGCGATCACCATGCCCGTCATGAACATTGTCCATGCTTTTGGCTCTTTGGTGGGTGTAGGATCCTCTGCTCGCATGTCCATTGTGCTAGGAAAAAAGGATGTCAACTGGGCAGAGAAAATCTTAGGCAATAGCATGATTTTGACTTTTATCCTGGGCACTCTATTTGTCACGGGAGGATATGTGTTTATGGATCGAATCCTAACGATGTTCGGTGCTTCGGCGGAGACCATCAGTTATGCTCGTGAATATATGGATATTGTGCTTCCTGGCATGTTCATGACCACGGTGACTTTCAATTTGACTGGCTTGATCCGTGCTTCAGGCTATCCTACCAAATCGATGTGGATTTTGGCAGGTGGTGCTATCCTCAATATCATTCTTGATGCGTTGTTCATTTACGGTTTGGACTGGGGCATCGCAGGTGCGGCTTGGGCCACCACTATATCCATGACATGTTCGGGCATCATCGCGGTATTGCATTTTATCCATCCGAAGTCGTTTATTCGCTTTCACCGTCATGCCTGGAGGCCGAAGGGTTACATCTTTCGTAATATCTTGCTCATCGGCATGAGCCCTTTTCTGATGAACGTGGCAGCATCGGGAGTGGTTGCTTTGCTTAACCGTCAACTGATTCATTATGGAGGTGATTTGGCTGTAGGAGCCTACGGTATCATTAACACATTTGCCAGCCTGGCGGTGATGCTTATCCTCGGAGTATGTCAGGGGATGCAGCCGATTGCAGGCTATAATTACGGTGCTGGACATCCGCATCGCTTGAAAGCGGTTTATTTGCTTACAATGAAGGTCAATGTGGCCATTGGTATGATCAGCGCCATCTTGGCTTTGGCCATTCCGCAGATTCTATTGCGTGCCTTCACAACCGAACAGGAACTCATAGGTATTGCGGTTCCTGCCATGCGTTTTATCTTGGTTATGTTCGCTTTGGTGGGGTTCACCATTACCAACTCCAACTTTTTCCAAAGCATCGACAAGCCATGGATTGCCATTGTGACAAGTCTTTCACGTCAGGTGCTTTTCCTCGCTCCGATGATTTATATCATTCCTCCGATGTTTGAGAACATGGGTTATCAAGGTCTCACCGGAGTTTGGGCATCGATGACCCTTTCCGATGTGATGGGTGCGGTGTTGGCATTTGTTTTGATGTTGACGCAGAGGAAAGTGTTTCGTGCTGCTGATGTTTGACGGACAAATCTTCGCTATGGGCGGATGGCCTCTTCTTCATACCGATCCTCCAATTGAGCACGGTATTTATCGGCAATCTCTTTGGCAATAGCCACGCCGTCGCCTTGAGGCTCAGCGGAGAAATTGCCCAGCCGTTCGCGCCACCACTGACCTTCATACTTGCAAATGCGTTCGTGATAGGCTTTCTCATCGAAAGGCATTTTAGCATTGATGGAGGCGTTCACATCCTTGAAGAACTCCTTCCAACGGTAGGCATAATAGGTTTCAGTAAGACCAGCCCAGGCACGGCTGGCGTATTCGTTCAGCAAAGCGTCCTCTTCACCCCAGGTAGTGATAATGTTGCGGGCGTTGCTCTCGAAATAGTCCTTGTCCTCCTCGGTGATGCCAATGGCACGGGCATCCTTGATCCATCTTCCCACGAGAAACGCGCTTTCGGTGGCCAAAATCTTGTCAGTGTCATCAAGTATAGAGGTCATAGTCGCCTCGATTTGACGTAGTTTTTCATGGTCTTTTTCTTGATAGGCTTTTACATAATCGGCATAAAGGTCGCTGAAGTAATTGCCTAGCAGTTGACGGGTGATATTGACGGCATCAAAATGGCGGGTTCGGGTAGGGCAGTCCGCAGCCAGTAGCTCGTCAAGCACTTTCAATAAGGTAAGGTTGTTGTATTTATAGGTGGGTGCCACGTAATACTGTCGGTATTCGTTGATGTCGCCCATTGTCGGCCTTTGGTTGATGCGTACCGTCTGTCCGGGTGACGATACCTTATTATAGACACTGTCGGCCAGCAGTTTCCAAGCGGCTCTCATATTGGAATCTTCCTTGCCGCCGCGCTGGTCGGCAAGGTGTTCCACCCAAGCGTCCACATCCTTGGTAATTGGACTGTCCCAGGCTTTTTCAAAGACATATTCATACATGAAGGGGTTGCAGTCGAAGCCTTCCAAAGTGGAGCCGATGCCCACGAAGTTGTCCCCGCCCTTCTCGAAGGCACGTTCAATCCTGACGTTCACCGTGTCGAGGTTGCCAGCGAGCATAGAGTTGCCACCGAAGTTGCCGAGGTAGCACCAGATGTAAGGCACGCCGTAGTAGCTGTTGGTGCGTTCCCACACGGGTTGTCGTTCGCAGTAGTAGTCGAGCATGATGTGCCTGTCCTTTGGCATGGAGGTGATGTAAGCCTCGATGCGGTTATCCACTTCCCAGTATTGGCGCTCGTTCCAGAAGAGCCATGCCATCTCAAGCCATCTAGCCTCGGGATCGGCGGCTACCAACGATTCATAGACTTGGCGACTTACACGAGAGAGGTATTCTGGTTCCCAGCTCGGTGGGATGAGCTCGTTGAAGATGTCGATGCCATAGATATGATCAGTACCATAGAATTCGGTCTGCTTGGCGATGAATTTCTGCTGGATTTCGGTATATAAAGGATCGAGCGGATCGAGGAACTTGCACCAGCAGGTGCTGTCGAAGCCTGCCCAGTCGCCTAAAGAGGCCAATGGCGCTTCGGGATAGAGACGTTTGATACAGGGCGGGACGTGTCCGGCAAAGCCGGGCAGCACGGGTTTCATGTTCAACTCGCGCTCACGGGCAACGATCTTTTGTTGCAGGGCTTTTTGGTTTTCCAACCACGACATGGGCAGAGGGCCTCCCCAACGGTCGATGTTTTGCATTCGGTGCCAGGGAAGATGGGCAGGACCAGTGAAATAACTGCGAATCTCCTCGTCGGTGAGCCCCAACTCGCTCCATACTTCATACCATACGGACTCTTGTCCCGTGATGGCCAAAGGCAGGTTGATGCCATTCAGTGCCATCCAATCGATGAAATGCTCCCATTGTTCCCAACTCCACCAAGGCATAGTGTAACCAAAAGTGCAGTAATTCAAGAAGAAACGTTCAGGCACGCGCGCTGTTTCTCTTACTTTTGTTGGGACTTGGGGTAACACGGAAGGCATCTCCAAAGCCTCCTCCATGAACCAGGGGAACTCGGCGTGACAATAATATTTAAGGTATCGGTTCAACCCGACGGCCATACTATTGGCGTTGTTGCCGCGAATGACAATCTTACTGCCCTGACTTTCGAATTCATAGCAGTCGACAGTGTCGTTAAGTCGTTCCAGTTTGATTTGGTTGGAGAATTCAGGTATCACACGATTGACCAAACCGCGCATGGCGATAACTTCAGGATCGGTTTCTTTTTTGTTGCAGGAAACGCAGCATAAAAGGCCCACGAGGGCAAGGAGGTACAACTTTTTCATGGATTGAAATGTTTAGGGCAAATATAGCAATTTTTCAGCTTGAATAGACGGTTATTCAAAAAAGCCTTATTTTTGCAGCCGAAATTACTGTTTAACTTAAAAGTTGTGCCCGACACGTATTAGGGGAAAAACGCATGAAAAAAGTAATGAAAATTATGGCTATGGTGCTTTTTGTGGTTGGTATGACCGCTCTTACTTCCTGCACCAAAAGTAACGAAAAACGGATTCTCGGCAAATGGCAACTGGAATCGATTTCAATCAATATTGATGGTATGTCGATGCAAATGACTCCTGAGCAGTTTGTTCAGATGCTGGGAATACCTGCAGAAGAAGAAATTGGAGATCTTATTATTGAGTTTAAAAATGATGGTTATGTTTACTCCATGGGTGATAAGGTCGAATATACGGTTGTTGACGACAAACTGACTCTTATGATGGACGAAGATGGGCCTTTGGCGGCTACCATCACTCAACTGACAGACAAAGAGATGGTTGTCGAAGCAGAAGAAGTTGATGAACAATCGGGTATGGTTTCGTCATTCGCCCTGTATTTCAAGAGAGTATAACAGTTTATCCCAACTGATTCATCGCATAGGCGTAGGCGCCGATAGCGACGGCCGAAGAGGTCCCGAGCTTGGTGATGCCTACGCCTACGCGTTTGGTAGGATCGTACCACACCTGCTGGTCGCTGAAAGGCACGGTAATCATCTTACCGCTTTTCTCTGCGAAACGCAAGCAATCGTTGACTTCCTCCAGGTTGAATGCTTCGGTTTCCATTCGGGGGATGATGTTCCCATTAACAGTATAAGGCTCGTTCAGCTTTTTGATGAGCATGGGCATGAACACAGGCCAGGCTCCAGATAATCCTCCGCCGATGACTACCAATCCATCGGTGAAACGCAGTCCATTGCCGATCACGTCAGCTAGCACGGTGCTGAGCTCGTCCCAAGCTTTCAGTGCGGCTTCCTGCCTCCCCTCTTGTTCTCCTTTGGCGATTTTGAAGATGTCGTAAGGCTGCGGAGCTTCATCGAAGGGGATGCCAGCTTCGCGGGCATACACCCGGCGTACACCTCGGATGCTGACACTTTCTTCGGCGATGGTGTCATGGTAGAGACAATTAGGTGAGCACCAAATCTCTCCACCTGCACTATTGTCACCATGGAGCAACACTTTGTTGATGACGATGCCTCCGCCAAAGCCGGTGCCAAGGGTTACTCCGAATAGGTTTTTGTACCGTTTGGGATTCCCTTGTTTTTCAAGCATTTCATTCACTTGGGGCAAAAGACCTCCCAGAGCTTCACCATACACGAAAAGGTCACCATCATTATTAATAAAGACAGGTACGTTGAATTCATTCTCGAGTATTTGTTTCAATGCCACACCACCCCGAAAAGTGGGTAGGTTGGGCAAATCTCCAATGATGCCGTTAGGGTAGTCGGCTGGACCAGGGAAGCAAAAACTGATGGCTTTGGGCTTGGCCTCGCAACGTGCCTCGCATTCATGGAATCCATAGATGAGCTTCTGCAGGACTTCTTCGAGCGTTGGTGCCGCTGAGGGGATGGTGAAAGGCTCAATGATTTCTTTATAATCTTTTACTACGGAGAACTTAAATCCCGTACCTCCAGCGTCAAGGACGAAGATGATGTTGTTATTCATTGCTCGGTTGTTGATCTGTTGAAGTTTCGATTGGTTTCTTTTTATTTTTGAATTTTTCAACCCAAAGCATCCACATTAGGAAGATGACAAGGTAGAAAAACACTTTGAATACATAGTCGTGGGCAATATGAAAGGTGTTGGGTCCGGGCCATTGCATCTGCATCATTAGAATGCCACAAACGCGTACCACATTGGTCCATTCGATGATGACCAAACCCGCAGGGATAAACCAAGCTTTATGCCTCCAAGGTCCAGGGAAAAGCAACATCAAGAAAAGCCAATGCAACCATTGTTTCAAGCTAGCACATTCGGGAGCGATGGTTACCAAGGAAAAGCCTCCGTCTTTATTTAATGCGGCTATGACGCGCGTGCTCGAAATCGTAGTAAGGTCAATGCCAAAAACATGATCCAGTACCCAACAACATTGACTGAAAAGTAGATTGACAGACCAAATGCTAAGTTTTTCAATGGCTCCTTTTATAGGCCAATACTCCAAAGCTTGCCATCCTAAATAAAGGAAGTGAAACGAGAGGATAAGGATGATAAACAGTCCTACATCGACAATACTTCTGTTTTTAGGGTCTTTTATGTACTTCTTTAATGTCGTGTTCATGCTGCAAATGTAGCAAAAATGTTGTAATTTTGCAGTTTCAAAAAAGAAACTATGTTGGAAAACGATACCCTTACCGAACAAGTCAGTGAAACTGTGCAAAACGACTCAACCGTCCAAGCGATGGCGGAGACTTTGGAAATGTTACGTGAAACCCCTGTAAGCGAATGGTTGCCTCAATTGGTGCGGGAATATCTTGTTCCTTTGGGCATCAAGATTGTTGTTGCCCTCATTGTCCTCTTCATCGGTCGATGGTTGATCAAGTTGGCAAAAAAATGGATGGCGAACGGATTGATGAGCAAGCATGGCGACCCCACATTGCATACTTTTTTCTCAAATCTTATTTCTGTAGTTCTGAATTTTGTTCTCATCATATTCATTATCAGCATATTAGGTATTAACACCTCTTCGTTGGTGGCTCTGCTTGCCTCAGCGGGATTGGCAGTAGGTATGTCGTTGGGCGGTACTCTTCAAAATTTTGCTGGTGGAGTCATCATTATCTTGTTTAGGCCTTTTAAAGTAGGTGATTTCATCTCGGCGCAGGGGCAAGAAGGTGTTGTAAAGGAGATACAGATTTTCAATACCATAATATTGTCGACCGATAACAAAGTGATCCATTTACCCAATGGTATTCTGTCGACAGGGGTCATGACCATCTTTACCAAAGAGGAGACCCGTCGTGTTGATTGGACGGTGTCTGTCTCTTATGGCGATGATTTCGAAAAAGCGAAATCGGTGTTGTTGCGCTTATGCAATGAAGAACCGAAGATTCTAAAAAATCCAGAACCTTTTGTCTCGATTGGACAGTTGAACAGTTCCTCGGTGGATTTAAAAATGCGGGCTTGGGTGAAATCGGCTGACTATTGGCCGGTGTTTTTCAGTATGAACGAAAAGGTCTACAAGACACTGCCACAGGAGGGTTTAAGCTTCCCCTTCCCACAGGTCGATGTGCATGTCAACCAGAAAATTTAAAGTTTTTGTTGCAGGTTCAAAAAAAAGTTGTACTTTTGCAGTCCGTTTTGAAGAAGACAATTGTTAATAATAAAGGAATAGAGTCATGTCAAAAGTTTGTCAAATCACAGGAAAGAAGACCATCACCGGTAATAACGTTTCTCACTCCAATAAGAGAACCAAGAGAACCTTTGAACCCAATCTGAAGATCAAAAAGTTCTACGTTCCGGAATGGGACGAATGGGTGGTCTTGAAGGTTTCCGCCGCCGGTTTGCGCACTATCAATAAGAAGGGCGTTTATGCCGCTATCATGGATGCTGCCGAAAAAGGTAACTTAAACCGTTGGTAATCCTTAAACAAAATCAATAAAAACAGCTGCCTCGCTATGCGTGGCGGCTTTTTTTGTTTGATATACTAAAAGCCTTCAAATCGAGTTATCTCAATATGCGTGTCCGTCTCTGCATCTTGTTCGTGATCATGTCTCTTTCGGGAGTTGCCCAACAACTTCCGAAAGCGACGGTATATGGCAAGGTGACTGACGAACAAAGCCATCCCATCGAGATGGCTAACGTGATTGTCACTGATTTGCTAGTAGGGCAAACGACCAATGCTAGAGGGGCTTACGAACTGCAGCTGCTTTCTGATACGACTTTGATAATCAACTTCTCTTTTGTGGGGTATGAGCCCCAACAAATCTCTGTTCGTCTTAAAAGCGGGGAGAAGCGTAAACTGGATGTCACGCTTAAATCGACGGCAATCAATTTGCATGATGTGGTGATAAGCGACCGCGCTGTTGATGCCTCGAGCCTTACCCGTCTTGATGCCAAAAAGGCCACTTTGCTCCCTACCATGGGCGGCGGTGTCGAAACCTTGATCAAGACGCTGCCAGGAGTTATATCCAATAACGAATTGAGCTCACAATATACGGTTCGAGGAGGGAATTTCGACGAAAACTTGATCTATGTCAACGGCATCGAGATTTATCGTCCATTTTTAGTCGGTTCGGGTCAGCAGGAAGGTCTTCCGTTTGTCAACTCGCGACTTGTGAACAACATTGCTTTTTCTGCCGGTGGTTTTGCCGCGGAGTATGGCGATAAAATGTCGTCAGTGCTTGATGTCACTTATAAAAAGCCACGTGAGACTGCGGGATCGTTGACCATGAGTCTTCTCGGTGCTGAAGCGCATGTGGAAGGTACTGCCGGGAAAGAAAAGTTTAGCTATCTCTTTGGAGCGCGCTATAAAAACACCTCCATCGCGCTTAACATGATGGAGACCAAGGGCTCCTATCGTCCCAACTTTACTGACGCACAGACACTGCTTAACTACAAGTTCAATGAGCATTGGGATCTCTCTTTTTTAGGTTACTTTTCAAGAAATCAATACTACTTGGTGCCTCAGTCGTCAAAAGCTGAAACGGGCATGGTCAATGCAGTGTTGCGACTTGATGTGTATTTCGAGGGGCAAGAACTCGACAATTACACCACAGGCCTCGGGGCTTTGACATTGGAATATAAACCGAACAAAGACTTGAACCTGAAGTTCATCACCTCAGCCTATTCTGCCTACGAGACGGAAACCTATGACATCTTTGGCGAGTATTGGCTGGGTCAGGTGGAGACGAGCCTCGGTTCTGAAAATCAGGGCGAAGTGGTTGCTAACATGGGAACAGGTGCCTATCTGAAACATGCTCGAAACTCTTTCTATGCTCAAGTGTATAACTTTGACCACAAAGGTACAAAAGTTAACGGTGACAATGTCTTTAAATGGGGTCTCCGCTATCAAAGACAGACCATTGACGATGTTGTCAATGAGTGGAATATGGTGGACTCTTCGGGTTATAATTTGCCTCATCCTTTGGATGACATTGGAAATGTGACACCCAATTTGCCCGATATCACACTAGAGATGTTTCATCGATCATATAATTTATTGGCAATCAATAATGTAGATGGGTTTGTTCAACAGTCGATGACGTTTTCGTTCCCAGAAAAGGGGGAAATGGTGGTGACGGGTGGACTGCGTGCCAATTATTGGGGCTATAATAATAAGGTGTATGTTAGCCCACGAGCTGGAATAGCTTACAAACCTGATATTGATGGCCGCGATTTGGTGTTCCGCTTATCGGGAGGTGTATATAATCAAACTCCATTTTATCGTGAGCTTCGCAACCGTGATGGCTCACTATATAAGGATGCTGAAGCTCAAAGGTCGTATCAGGTAATCGTTGGTGGTGACTATAAATTCCATGCCCTGGGTCGCCCGTTCATCTTGACTTCGGAAGCTTATTACAAATCTCTAAGCAACATCATTCCTTATGATATCGACAATGTTCGCATTCGCTATTATGCGGACCAGAAAGCTCGTGGCTATGCCACGGGTCTCGATTTCAAAATTAATGGTGAGTTTGTCAAAGGTATTGATAGCTGGGCAAGTCTCTCTTTGATGCGCAGCAGGGAGATTATTGAGGGAGATACAACAGGTTGGCATTATCGCCCCTCTAACCGTTTGGTCAATTTCTCTCTGTTTTTCCAGGATTTCATTCCTTATGCCACTACTTGGCGGGTCAATATGACGCTGACTTTCGGCACGGGCATGCCGGTTAACGATCCAGTGTCGGACTATTATCGTCCATTCAAATTCTATTCCCCTTACCGTCGTGTGGATATCGGTTTTGTGAAGCAACTCATTAGTGATGGCAGTAGCTTCAGAAAGGGTAACCCGCTGAATTATGTGAAAGACATGTATTTAAGCGTTGAAGTGTTTAACCTGTTAAACATCTCCAACACGGTTTCATATACTTGGGTGAAGGATGTGCATAACAATTCCTGGGGGATCAATAGTTACTTGACCCCCCGGTATATCAATGTGAAATTGGTTACGGAGTTTTAATACAATCCCGGCATTTTTATCCATTCGCGGCCTTGGGCGCACATGTCTTCGACTTCGGCCACGGTCTTTGGGATCGGTCGTCCTAAGATACGGCAGCCGTCTTCGGTAATGAGCAAATCGTCTTCGATGCGGATACCTCCGAAGTCTTTGTAAGTTTCCAGTTTTTCATAGTTGATGAATTCCTTGAATTTGCCTTCGGCTTTCCACATGTCGATGAGGGTGGGAATGAAATAGATGCCTGGCTCATCGGTGACCACGAAACCGGGTTTTAGCGTCTTGCCGCAACGTAGGCAGCTGAATCCTTGTTTGGTAGAGCGAGGCGTGATGTCGTCATAACCCACGTATGTTTCGCCAAGACCTTCCATGTCGTGCACATCCATGCCAAGCATGTGACCCAATCCATGAGGCATGAAGAGCCAGTGGGCTCCATTCATCAAAGCTTCGTCGACATCGCCTTTCATAAGGCCTACGGCTTTCAGTCCTTCAATCAAAGTGCGGCATGCCAGCGTGTGCATGGTCATATAAGGGATGTAAGGACGGGTGTTGGCGGCTACTTTTTGGTTGGCGGCAAGGACGATTTCATAAATTTCGCGTTGCCGTTGATTGAACTTGCCGCCTACAGGGGTGGTGCGGGTGAAGTCGGAAGCGTAGTAGTGCTCCGTCTCGGCGCCAGCATCGCATACCATCATGCGGCCTTCTTTCAGTACGTTGTGATGTCCATGATTATGAAGTGTCTGACCATCTACACTAAGGATGACTGGGAAAGAAACAGGACCGCCGCCCGATAGCGATAGGCCTTCCACAACGCCTGCAATCTCTTGCTCTACCATGCCGGGTTTGCACATCTTCATGGCAGTGGTGTGCATGTAGTATGCGGTATTGGCAGCGCGCTCCATTTCGGCAATTTCGAGTTCGCTCTTCACCTCACGCATGGCGATAACGGCTTTGATGAGCTCTAGGCTGACATAATCTGCCACTTTATTAATAGGGCAGTTCAGCCAATTAGCGCATTGGATCTGGGTGTCACCACGGTAAGTGGGAAGCATGTGAATCATGCGCCCTTTGGCAATAGCTTGTTGAAGATATTCGCCGAAATGGTTGAAGTCGCGGCAGTCGGTGATACCAATGCTGTCTCCTTGTTCTTTTAATGACGGAAGGGGGCCACACCAAATGACATCGTCAATGGTAACCTCTACGCCAAAGAGAATCTCTTCGCCGGTCTCAAAATCGATGACACCAACCATGTCGGGATGGTTGAGCCCGAAGAAATAGGAAAAGTTGCTGTCCTGACGGTAGATATAAGTGTTGTCGGGGTAGTTGAAGGGGGCTTCGTTATTGGCCGGGAAGAAGGCAATGCCTTTTTCAAGCATTTTTTTAAGGTTGGCTCTACGGCCACTATAAACGTCTTTATTGAACATGTTGAAATTTTTTTATAGAATTTTGTTTTTCTTCACGCAAAGATATGTATTTTTGCGGATTATATGAAGAATCCCAAGGAAAAACATTTTAACTGTACGATGGGTGAAGTGGCGGAACTGTTTCATGTAGCTCCCGTCACCGTGCTCAATTGGGTGAAGGAGGGCCTGCTGGAACTTGACGAGCATCGTCTTGTCACGGAGGAAAGCCTTCTGCGGTTTAAAAAACGATACGCCGGAAAAGTTAAGCTTCATGCTCGAGCCAATAAACAGCTCAAAGATGGGCATGACGATGGCGAGGTGGAAAGAATCATCCAAGAAGCTGTCCTTGAGGAACCTTTTGACGAGGCTTTAGGCGACCGTTATGAGGCCCTGCTTTCTGAGTCTTATAAAAACAAAGAGGGTGTTTTCTATACGCCCATGGCGATTGTCGATGACATGATGCGTGATGTTGAAGCTAAAGCGGACACCTTGTTTCTTGACCCTTGCTGTGGTAGTGGTAACTTTTTGATGAAGGCCTTGGAAAAAGGAATTCATCCCCAAAATCTTTATGGGTTCGACACCGATCCCAATGCCGTGATGATTGCCCGTCAGCGTATCAAGGCTGTGACAGGTTGCGAGGCCGAGCATGTGGTTTGTGCCGATTTCCTACAGGCTTGCCTCTCCTTGAATATCAAGTTCGATTTGGTTTACACCAATCCTCCTTGGGGAAAGAAACTCACCAAGAACCAACGTGCTGAGTATGCCAAACATTATCAGGCGGGTTCCAGTACGGATACGAGTTCGCTGTTCCTTTTTTCCATCCTTTCGGTACTGAAACGGGGTGGGATGACTGGAGTATTACTTCCTGACTCGTTCTTTAAAATTGCAGTGTTTGAGGAGGCCCGCAAGGCAGTGTTGCGAAAGACCATCTTGCAAATGAAGGATTATGGGAAACCCTTTAAAAACATGTATTCAGCGGTTTCTCTTGTTTTGAAAAACTCAAGTTGTGACGATAATAACATAATTATGTGTTATTCTAATCACTTTGGATATCCTCGTTTGCAGCGAAGTTTCTTGTTAATGCCTCGTCATAATCTTAATTATTGGACGAAGACCGAGGAAATGCAACTGATTGAGGAACTGCTGCAACAACCCTATCTCACTTTGAAGGGTCATGCAACATGGAGTTTGGGTATAGTAACTGGCAACAATGCTGCAATGTGCCGACGCTCGCAACGGAAAGGGTACAAACCCGTATATAGGGGGAAGGATATTCTTCCAGGACGGTTGAAGGCAGCTACGCTATTTGTCAATCCTGATGATTTTCCACGGTACCAACAAATGGCCTCCATGGAATTGTTATGTGCTCCCGTGAAGCTCATTTATCGATTCATTTCCAGCAGTTTGGTGTTTTATTGTGACACACGCCAGCGCTATATCCTTAATAGTGCCAATATGTTGGTGTTGGACGAGAATTTTTCACTCAGTGCTAGACAGTTGGCGGAAGTGATGAATAGCCGCCTGAGCAATTGGTTGTTCAAGCAGCTATTCAACACGCATAAGGTGCTTCGCAGCGATTTGGAAATACTGCCGATACTTACCGACTCAACGTTGCATCGCCGCTTCAATCTCCTCGATTTCGGTGGGTAAGCCTTCAAATAGGTTGATAGGTTCGTGGTCGGTGATGAGCAAGTCGTTCTCAATACGAATGCCGATGCCTTCCTCGCGGATGTAGATGCCTGGCTCACAAGTGAGAATCATACCTGGAGCAAAAGGTTTGAATTTGTCGATGCTGTCGTGCACATCCAATCCGATATGATGTGACATGCCGTGCATCAGGTATTTGCGTTCCAAGGGCTTGCCGGGATCTTGATGTTGGACGTCCTCTTTGCTGAACAATCCTAATTGAATCATTTCTTGTTCCATCAGGCAGTGGGTGGTTTCATTGATTTCGTTGATGCAGCCACCGGGTCTGTAAAGTTTGGTAATCTCCTTCATGACGCGTAGAACGGCGTTGTAACAGTCACGTTGCCGAGGTGTAAATTTCCCATTAATAGGAATGGTTCGGCTTAAATCAGAGGAATAGTTTTGGTATTCACAGCCAATGTCGAAGAGTAACAGGTCGCCGTCTCGCAACTGGCTTTGGTTTTTTGAATAATGCAGGCAGCAGGCATTTTTGCCTCCAGCGATGATGGGAGCATAGGCGTGTCCCGAGGCATTGTTTTGTTTGAAGACATACTCAATCTCTGCCTGTACCTCATACTCGTGCATTCCGGGTTGGACGGTCTCCAAGCAACGGTGAAAGGCCTTTGCCGTGATGTTGCATGCCTGTCTCGTGATGCTGATTTCGTCTTCTGACTTCACCATGCGCAGTGCATTGAGGATGGGGGCAGTGCGACCCATTGGGTGCATGGGGTAACGTTCCTTGACTTGTTTATTGAAGCGCTGTTGAATGGTTTCGACAGGGCACTCATATTTAGGGTATTCATAGCTGTTGAGGAAAATGGTGTCGCCGTAACCAGAGTAGGCGATGTCATTTAAAGTCATCCAAAAGGCATTGCTACCCATGATGGTTTTCACGCCAGAGATTTCAGCAGCTTGCTTGTTGTCAAGCATTTCGCCTTGCCAGGTGACCTTCACTTCGTCGTATGGCTCAATGAAGAGGACTTCGCGTAGGTTTTCGTCGGGATAGTCTGGGGCGATAAGCAGGAAGGCATTTTCTTCGTTGATGCCCGTGAGGTAGAAGAAATCCGACTGTTGGCGGAAAGGATAAAACTCGTCACCGTTTCGTGGCATAAGTTCGTTTGAGGTGAAAACAGCAATTGATTTGGGAGGAAGTTGGGCAGCTAGGTTTGCCCGGTTGCGGATGAAGAGTCGGTTGGGAATCATCATGATACTATTAATTAGGTGACAAAGGTAATAAAAAAGGCGGAAGAAAAACTCTCCCGCCTTCTATCTTCTATGTCTTCTGAATTCTTATAGGAACTTATAACCCAGGGTGACCATAAAGAGGCTTTGCTTGGTGTTATCCACATTGCTAAAGTCGAAGTAGTTACCCAAGTTGGTGTTGTTTAAGCCACCGAATACTTTGCTAAGGCCGAAGTTGTAGTTGATATCAAGGGTGATCTTACCCAAGAAGTCAGCACCGATACCGGCTTGCATGCCCCAAGCAATAGCCTTGGTGTTGAAAGCTTCTTCATTCTCATCAATGGTGATGGTTTCACCGTCGTTGCCAGTGAGAGAGAAAGTCTTGTCGAACAGGGTCGTGCTAGCCAGGGTGAAATTAGCTGTCGGACCAGCTTGGATTCTGAGTGTAGCGAGGCCGATGTCGTATTTTCCACCAATGAGAATCGGCACTTGAAGATTGGCTTCATTCAGAGTGAAGGTCACATTTTCTTCAGGAAGGAGACCTGTGCTGATGTTGGTGGCATCCAGAGAGAAGATGTTCTGTGTCTTGAAATAGAGGACTTCGGGTTGGACATAAAGCATTCCGAGTTCAACGCGTCCGAAAAGACCGAAGGTAAGGTGGTTCTGGAAGCCAGACTTGATGTCTGCTTTTTGATAAGATAGGTTAGGGGTTTGGTAACCGACTTTTACACCCAGATCAAGGTCTTGGGCAAACATGGTGCTGCCAAACATCAGCAACGTTGCGATAATTAAGAATGTTTTTTTCATAGTATTGTAATTTTGTGATGTTTTAATTTCAAAGCAAAGATAAGAATCTTTTTTTAAGTAGGGCAAAAAAAAAGCTGATGGAGTTCCATCAGCTTTTTCTTTCAACTCATAAGAGATTATTTCAGCTCTTTCACGAGTTCAATCAGCACACGACGGTCATATTCCGTTGGGTCAAGTTCATGCACGCCTCCAACAGGGACGAGCAAGAATTGGCTCTCGGGAACACCCATGTCCATGAGTTCCAGCTTGATTTTGTTACAGCGATTCTCGGAGAGTCTTTGGTTGTAGGCCGGAGTGGCAGTGGCACTGTCACAAGAACCTCTCAGACGAATCTTCCATCCTTTTGCCATTGCTACCTTGGCGATTTCGCGCAAGTTAACCAAGTCTCTTTTTGACATCAGTTGATAAGAGTCTATATGGAAGAAGATGGAGAACGGGAAACTCACAATTTCCTGTACTGTATCCACGGTATTGTTGTTGATATAGACGGTGTCGATGATATTGACGGTTTGAGGGTTACGAAGGCATTCGTCCAATTCGTGTTCCAAACCTCTGATGCGATCACGCATCTCCTTCATCTCCTTGGAGTAGTTGTGGGGCAGTTCATAGATACGGCTACCATACTCCTCACTACCGCTCATATTCCAGGTAAGTCCTAATCCCAGTGTATAGTTAAAGTCAACTTTTCTAGGTCTGGGGTCTTGGCATTCACCTGTTCTCCAAGAATCAATACCGTACTCCATAGCAGTCACCATGGCTGTGAGGCTAAGGTCAAAGTACTTGTTAAGTTTAAAGTTGTTGATTAAACCAATATTGGCTGACATTTCAGAGTTTCTATTTCTGTGGAATCCATCTTCAATGAGTGTTTGCGTTACGAATGTATGTTCTGAAACACAAGCGAGACCCATTCCAATGGCGATAACAGGAGTATAGAACTGATCGACGTAATAACCACGGATTAAATCAACAGGGCTTAACAACACATCACCATGTAGGTTATGATACATGAATGTTGTGGCGTAATAACCGTTGGCGTCGGGTGTTGGGTTTTCCTTGTACAGGAATTGAAAATTAGGTTTGGTGGAGTATCGACCGTTCATGAAGCTATGGGCTTCATTGATGTCATAGCTCACACGGAAAGCGATATTGTGGGTGATCCATTTTCCGACGGAAACTCCACCTCCGAAGGTAGGACCATTCAGAGAGTTGTAGTTTCCGACGGGATTACGGTCTGACCCCTGCCACCAGTTGATTGTTCCATTTGCTGTGACAAACCAATTCTGACCCAAGGTGGAAGCCAAATAGCGAATGCTATCATTTTCCGCAGTATTAGCAGATGCTGTAACTGTCACAAACAATATGCCGATTGCAAAAAATAACTTTTTCATCTATAAATCAGTTTTGGTTCTTTTGCATTTCATTATTTCTTAGCAGCAAAACGGATGAGGACACGGCGGTCATATTCGGCGGGTTTGAGTTCAGTGACACCACCAACGGCTTCGACAGTAATATTGTCAGCCGGCACGCCAATCTTCACGAGTTCATCTTTAACAGTCTTGCAACGGTTTTCAGCCAAGGTCTTGTTGAAAGCGGCTGAAGCAGTGGCTGCATCGCAAGTGCCTCTCAAGGTGACCATCAAGTCGTGGTCGATAGCGGCCTGAGCAATTTCTTTCAGGTTGATGCGGTCTCTGCCGTCTCTGATTTGGTAGGAACCCTTGTTGAAGAAGACTGAGAAAGGATAGGAGATGACTTGAGCTTCGCCTTCGATCACGACGGTGTCAACGATTCTGCCACCTTGGGCAAGGCACTTGGCCAGGTCGTCTTCAAGAGCCTTGATGCGGTCGTTGAGATCAGCAATGATAGCTTCTTGCTTGCTGCAGTCGCCAGCTTGAATTTCAGGATCGCAAACCGGAACAGGTTCGAAGGTACGGCCACCAAGGTACCACATCAGACCAACCATACCGGAGAAGTCGAAGTGGGCTCTGTGCCATTGAGTGTAAGTGTCATAGGTCTTAGTATCAAAGCTCCATTTGGTAGCAACGGCAGTAGCATCGATGTGGAGATCGAGGCTGTTGCTGAGTCTGAAGTTGTTCATGATACCACCGTGGACACCGAGCTCAATGTCGGATTTGCCGTCAAAGACGTGGATCAAAATGTTGTACTTATGGGTTGCCATAGGATCCCAAGCGAGGAGACCGACACCACCATAAACCCACAGGGTGTAAAATCTTTTAGGATTGTAGCCAAAGAAGAAATCTAGAGGGCTTTCCATGACATCCAAATGGTAGCTCTTGAATCTGAAGTCAAGGCCATTCATGTTGGAAGCTTTGTGACGATCGTAACCAACTCTGATGGCTACGCTGGGGCTCACTCTTCTACCGACTTTTGCAGAGAAACCAAACTGGTGCTGCTTGAGAGCGGGGTTGGAGTTAAAACCACCATAATACGTTGACATGTGATGGTAAGCAGATCCCGTGGAAGCGAAAATGCTGTACGTGCCAGCCAAATCAACAAACCAACCCTGGGTGAACTTAGGGGTGTAGTAACGGGTGGCTTCCTTACCACCGTCAGCCATTGCCGACACTGCGGTCAACAGAATAATGCTGAGGGTAACAAATACTTTTTTCATTTTGTTTGAATTAGGTTATTAAATAAATAAATTAAATAATGTGCACTTTGAAAATTCGCTGCAAAGTTAAACAATATTTCGAGATTACAAACAACAAAAATAATATTTTATGAAAAAAAAGAAAAAACAAACTATGGATTGGATAGTCGATCCAAGGTGTTTGTCACCA
Source organism: uncultured Bacteroidales bacterium (assembly GCA_946184615.1). GTDB lineage: Bacteria > Bacteroidota > Bacteroidia > Bacteroidales > F082 > Limimorpha. Next base: position 140,325 of record CAMHFN010000001.1, on the reverse strand, counting down.
GTTTTTCGATATAGGGGTGATAATCTGTGCAGAATTTCTCACTCACCCGATTGGCAATAACGGCGCAGATGGTTAAGCAACGGTGTCCCATCATCTTTCCTAAGCCATAGAGTGCCGATGACTCCATCTCGAAGTTGCACACCCTCCACCCTTGATACCGAAAGGCTTCAATTTTCTTGTTGTTCTCGGGGTAGGCCAGCTGCATTCTCAATGTTCTTCCTTGCGGTCCGTAAAAACCGGGTGCCGTAGCGGTAAGTCCTTGGAAGTACCCCTGCCCAAGTCTGTCAAAAAGTTCTTGGGACCCTTCTACAACGTAGGGCATTGGAAGGTCTTTGGGATACTCCATTTGCTCAATAAAGGCATCGCGCATGGCGATTTCGTTGACGCTCTCGTTCCCTTTATAAAAATAGAGTAACCCGTCTAACCCAATCGCATATCGGGTGGCCACGTAGGTGTCCTCCACGGGAATGTCGGCCTGCAACGCCCCGGAAGTTCCTAGGCGGACGAGATTCAATGTCCTATGGGTCTCTTTGGGCATCCGCGAAACCAAATCAATGTTGGCGAGGGTGTCCAGCTCGTTCATTACAATGTCGAGATTGTCGGTCCCCATGCCAGTTGACAATACAGTGATCCTTTTCCCGTTATAGATTCCAGTGCGACTCCATAATTCGCGATTCTGACGTTTTACCTCGATTTTGTCAAAATGAGAGGCAATCATGTCAACACGCCCGGGATCACCTACCAAAATGATGTCGTCAGCAAGTTCTTCGGGGTGTAGCCCGAGATGATAAACGGCTCCCTCGTTGTTCAAAACAAGTTGAGAAGCAGGAATGGGTTGGCTCATATTCTATTATTTAGATAATGAATGATTTTTTAAATTAAACTGCAAATATACACCTTTTAATAATATAAAATAATATTTTTGCAAGTAAAATTGCTATGTGTTATGATACGATTAAAACTTCTTCTGATACTGGCCGTGTCTTCTGCAACGGTCTTTATGAGTTGTAATTCCCCAACCCCTGAATATAAAAAGAAGTTGTTCGTTGAAACAGAGCCGATTCAAGGGCTGTCATTCGATCGATATGAAGAAGTGCTGTTTCATCTTGATACTGCTGATTTTCAACGGGAACTAAAAACCATACAACAGCAATATGATCCCTTTCTTGAAGGCGATTTGGATAATCCAGAGGCTGTTTCCTATTTAAAAAAATTTGCCGTAGATCCCCTCAGCATCAATTTGTATCAAAAGGTGAAGCGGAGTTTTCCCCATCTTAACGAAGTTGAAGGTATCGTAGAAGAAGTGTATCGGCATTTCCATTATTATTATCCAGAGGTGATGCTGCCTCGTCATATTTTTACTTGTGTCTCGGGCGTTGATCCCGAGATGCCTCCAGTTTTGTGTTTCGATGATGCCTTGGTGATTTCACTCGATTGGTATCTCAACAACGATGTGGTGTATGAACAATTAGGAATCCCTCAGTATCGGGCCCGACGCACTTCTGTTGAATATATTGCGAAAGATATTGCACAGCAGTTATATGAGAATTATCTCTATAGAGACGTAAAACATAATAGTCTGATGGAGGAGATGGTAGAAGTGGGCCGAAAAGATTTTTTCATTGAGGCAATGTGCCCCGAGATGGCTGATTCGGTGTTGCTGGGTTATTCCTCTTCACAAATCCAATGGGTAGAGGGAAATGAAGGAATGCTTTGGGCTGATATGGTAGGGGGTCAATACCTCTATTCCACTGATTTGGAGGTGTATCGTACATTTCTGTTAGACGGTCCCTTCACCAACGAATATAGCCATGATGCTCCTCCTCGTTTGGGTGAATACGTGGGACTTCATATCGTGAGGTCGTATATGAATCTTCACGACTTGTCCTTACAAGAGTTGATGCGGAATGGTGATCTGCAAGGACTGTTCTTGGATTCTCATTACAAGCCCAAAAAATGATTATAGGGGAAGGAGTGCTTCGTAGAGCATCGAATAAGCCGCTTTGGTAGCTTGACCGATGACTTTACGGCGGCCTTTGCCGAATTGGAAACAACGTGCGTTCACTCCAGACGGGGTGGCGATGCCAATCCAAACGGTGCCAACGGGTGTCAGTTCTGTGCCGCCACTAGGTCCTGCCACTCCTGTCGTAGCAATACCGAAATCGGCTTCCATTAGATCACGAGCGCCTCGGGCCATGGCTTCCACTACTTCGCGGCTCACTACACCGTGACGTTCAATCATGTTGGCAGGAACCCCAAGTACTTTGGTTTTGGTAGGGGTTGCATAGGTGACAACCCCGCCTCTGAACACGTCCGAACTGCCAGGGATAAGCGTGATGTAATGTGCGATGTTACCCCCTGTGCAACTTTCTGCTGAAGCGAACGTCATTTTCTTCTCTTTCAACAAGTTAAATACTTCTTGAACTCTGTTTTTTTTGTCGGTTTCCATGTTTTATTTTTTTGCAAAGATAGTGAACCTACGTGATATTGAAAACCATAATTGTTTTTTTTTAATGTATCGTATAATATTATTTAGATAATTAATATATCTTTGTTGCCGAAATAATTTGTTAAAGTTATGTTTATAAAAACATTTGGATGTGCTATTATTGGCATAAATGCAATTATAGTTACTATAGAGGTGAATTCCGATAAAGGAATTCAGTTCTTTCTTGTTGGGCTTCCCGACAACTCAGTAAAAGAAAGCCACCAACGTATCGTGGCATCGTTTTCAAATCTGGGCTACAAGTTTCCCAAGAAACGAATTACAGTCAATCTAGCACCCGCAGACATCCGCAAGGAGGGCTCTGCTTACGATCTCCCGTTGGCCGTCGGTATTATGGCGGTATCTAATCAGGTTGACGTGTCCAAACTTGGACAGTATGTCATTATGGGCGAGATGTCCCTTGATGGCACGATAAATCCTATTCGAGGAGTGCTTCCTATGGCTATTCAAGCTGAAAAAGAGGGATTTAAAGGTATTATTGTCCCAAAAGAAAATGCAAGAGAAGCAGCTGTGGTGGAGGGCATAGAGGTTATTGGTGCCGAAAATTTGGTTCAGGTGGTCGATTTTTTAAACGGATCACTTGTGATTCCTCCAGAACATGTGAGTCTTCCCGATTTGGCCGATGGAGATGTTTGTTTGTGCGATTTTCAAGATGTAAAAGGGCAGGAAAATATAAAAAGGGCTTTGGAAATTGCTGCGGCGGGTTCGCATAACGTACTGCTTATCGGGAGTCCGGGATCGGGAAAAACGATGCTGGCCAAGCGTTTGCCGGGCATCTTGCCTCCGATGACATTGGCGGAAGCATTGGAGACGACGAAGATCCATTCAGTAGCGGGTTTGATGGGGTGTAATAGGACCTTACTTACTGTTCGACCATTTCGAAGCCCCCATCACTCCATTTCGGATGCAGGACTGTGTGGGGGAGGGTCGTTTCCACAGCCTGGTGAGATCTCGCTGGCTAACAACGGAGTGCTTTTTCTTGATGAGGTGCCAGAGATGCAACGTCATACACTGGAAATTTTACGTCAACCCATGGAAGACCGTGAAATTACCATATCAAGAGCCAAATCCTCTGTGAGATTCCCAGCGAATTTTATGTTGGTTGCCGCCATGAACCCCTGTCCCTGCGGTTATTATAATCATCCTGACCGTGAATGTGTGTGCAAACCCGGTGAGGTGCAGAAGTATCTTAACAAAATTTCAGGTCCTCTGATGGATCGTATCGATTTGCATGTCGAAGTTCTTCCTGTGCCCTACAATGAGTTGTCAGATGCCCGCCGTGGCGAGCCTAGTGCCGAAATACGAAAACGTGTGGTTGCCGCACGAAAGATTCAAGAGGCACGTTATTCGGCCTATCCCGGTATTCATAGCAATGCACAGATGACTACGAAGCTGCTGCAGCAATACTGCAACCTCGACCAACGTAGCCACGAAGCACTTCGTAATGCCATGCACCGTTTGGGACTCTCAGCACGTGCATACGACCGCATTCTCAAAGTGGCCCGTACCATCGCCGACCTTGATGGCACCACTGACATCCAGTACGAACACCTTGCCGAAGCCATCACCTATCGAAGCCTTGATCGAGACAATTGGGGAAGTTGAACAATATTTGGAGCCGTTCAATAAAATTCCTATTTTTGCACCGCTTTAAATGGATTTTCTATGAGAGGTTTATTGACGGTTATTATGTTGGTGGTTTCCAATGTCTTCATGACCTTTGCTTGGTATGGGCATCTTAAGTTGGATGAGATGAAGATTACTACCGATTGGCCATTGATACTTATTATTTTGGCTTCGTGGGGTGTCGCTTTTTTTGAATATAGCGTTATGGTTCCCGCCAATCGTATCGGGTTTGTTGAACATGGCGGGCCTTTTAACCTCATGCAATTGAAAGTCATTCAAGAAGTGGTCTCGTTGACGGTGTTCACCGTTATTGCGCTTTTTGTCTTTAAAGGTCAATCGCTACACTGGAACCATTTGGCCGCATTCGCATGTCTGGTACTGGCAGTCTTTTTTGTGTTTCTGAAATAATATCCGCATTATGATACGTTCCATGACGGGCTATGGCATTGCCGAAAGCCTTTACAACACCAAGAAAATCACCGTTGAAATAAGAACCCTTAATAGCAAGCAACTTGATTTGGCGGTAAAGCTACCCAATGAGCTTCGATTTGCAGAACTTGATTTTCGTAATCGCATAGGAACTAAGTTGTTGCGAGGCAAGGTTGATGTGGTGATTTCGGTTACTGACACTTCTGCCGATTCTGTGAACCAGATTGATGCCGATGCGGTGGCTTCTTACCTTCGTCAAATCAATGGTATCTCCGAGGAACTTGGCATCGCTCCTTCAACCGATATGGCGGCTCTTCTTTTTAGAATGCCGGGGATTTTCAATGCGCCTGAGCAAAGTTATGATGAAGCGTTTGTGGCTAAAACCAATGAGACCATCGACTCGGTGCTCGACATGGTGGATCGTTTCCGTATCCAGGAAGGGCAGACCTTGAAGAAAGACCTTCTTCATCGCGTGGAGCTGATCCTCGGCTTGCTCGACCAAGTGGAGCCCTTTGAAAAATCACGTCACGATACCATCAAGCAGCGTTTGGTCAAGAATCTCTCCGAATTGACGACCGAGGGACAATATGATGAGAACCGCTTTGAGGCGGAACTCATCTATTATCTGGAAAAACTCGACATCACCGAGGAGAAAGTCCGTCTTCGCCAACACTGCAACTACTTCAACGAGAGTTGCGACGAAGATCAAGCAGGCAAGAAGTTAGGCTTCATCAGCCAGGAGATGGGTCGAGAGATCAACACCCTCGGCTCCAAAGCCAATGAAGTCAACATCCAAAAGATCGTCGTGAAGATGAAGGACGAGTTAGAGAAGATTAAGGAGCAGGTGCTCAATATTCTTTAATGTTACTTTTGTCTTGATACAAAAGTAACCAAAAAATCAAGGCCAAAAACATCGGCCCACCGCACAGCCGAACTAAGTGGGGAGCCTCAAGGCGGGGAGTGCCTTCGTGCCGAAGGCAAACGCTCCGCTAAAGCTCCGCGCCCCGCCCTGAGTCTCAACCCACTTAGTTCGGCTTTTGGGCTGGCGCTGCTCCGGTTTTTGGCCATTGGCCACGCGCCCAGCCCGTGACGGTGAGTCGTGCTTTGTGTCAACTAATATTCCAAGAGATACAATTCAACGCTCCGCCTTTCCTGACGGCTTCTAGCACGGGTATGCCTTCTACTTTGCAATCTGGTATAGCTTTGCTGATTTGTTCCAGGGCTTGCCCATCCTCTTCAAGCCCTAACTGCGGGACGAGAACCAGTTTTCCTATGTGCAAGAAATTAATGTAAGCCCAACTGCGAGCGTGTTGCCTTTTGGATTTATACTTCAAAGGAATCACTTCGAAGTGTTTTTCCAATGCTTTGCGGAAACGGCTATAGTAATATGGTGAGATTTCATCGTAGTTCGTCAATAACACTTTCCCATCACCAGCATAATGGACAATGCCATCACTATGACCAAAAAACTCTTTGTGGTCCCAAGGTAGAAACAGCATATCACACTGGAAAGCATCCTTCAGGATCCGCTCCACTTCTGATCGTGTTTTGTCCTTGTTTTCGACAAATACTTTCTCTGTTATGATAACAGTGTCGCCACATTTCACCACATTGCCTCCATCCAACACAAGATCGATAGTGATTGCGTTTTGCAGTAGATGTTGCAGGTGATTTTCACCAGCACGAAACACTTTTTCAGGGTTGGTTTGAAGGCAAAGAGCGTCCTCCAAATAGTTAGGCGTGTAGTTATAGAACACAAAGCGGTCTTCTTCGATTTGAATGGGCATAAAATCACGACACCAGATGTCCTTGGTTTCAGAAAGGTAGGCATAATGAATCCGGTTCTTCTCTAAAATATCAGCAATGTACCTGTTCAGGGCAGGGCATTTTTCAGGTAAAAGACTGGAGAAATAAACCGTGTTGGTTTGGCCGTCGGTGATCATATTATTGTTTTGGAATTACTAATGTTGAATCATCCAAAAATGCGCCAGGGATTTGTTCAATGAAGTCAAATAATATCTCCATTATTTCTCCTAACTTATCATAAGGAAACAATATGCCGGCAGAATCAAGGTGCCTTTGTACAGAAACACATGCGTCGCCAAAATAGACATCATTACCTATGCCCACTTCCTCATCCCAATAATAAGCAAATCCTTCATTGATTTCATCCCAAATTTCGTCAGGAAGTTCAAAATCAATCTTGCTTAAAACGAGCCTGTGCAAGATGGGTTCGGAAAAAGCACCTTCCATTAGGGGTGATATCAATTCTTTAGTTTTTGTTTGCATAAAACTATATATTATTAGTTTCGTTTATGTTAAGTCTACCGTCATAATAGGAAGATCTCGCATGATCCCATGAATCTTTGTCATCAGAAAAAGCATAAAAAGCTAACTTCAGTTTGCCATCTTTATTCGTACTATTACTAATGTTATTAAAATCGTTTTTGCCAAGATAACGATAAATTGCTTCTGGTTCGAGATCAATTTGTTCTGAGATGGGTAGCTTTTCTAATTTAGGCATTTGCTTGCCTTTGCAAGCATTTAAAATCTTGTTTACGCAAGTTAGTGGCCCAACAGTTATATTTTTATTACCTTTATCAGCTTTTTCCCAAATACTTCTAATCAGTATGCCTCCACCAGTTCCAATCTTTTTCTTTTTGAAATCATTTGGAAGATTGCTTTTAAAACAAATGTCCATGCCACTAAGATGGTAATATATATCACCAGCTTCGCATATTCTCGGATATGTCACCTCATTCCATTCTTTATTAAACCAAGTTTGATCATAATAATAGAACTCAATTTCAGCGAAGCGGAAAACCGCATCACCACATTTAATGCAATAGTTATCAAATAGCATTTTTGCGATTTCTTTGCATCGGTTCTGAATCTGAGATATTTCCTCTTGATTTAAACCATGAAATGGATTTTTTAAAAAATCAAAATTCTCACTCATACACAATCAGTTTTAATTGTTTTCATCGGCAAAGGTATTCGGAAAAATCTGTACTACCAAATTTCTTTTGTTAAATAATGTTAAAATAATAAAAATATTTATATATAAATAATAATTACAATATATATATATATATATAATTAAAACAATAATAATCAAATCATTATATTTAAATGATAATTGATATGAAAGATCTCATCTGAAAGCATGTGGAATCATGAATAAAGCAGGTCGTCACCGCTCCGGGCTGGGCGCGTGGGCCGAGGCCAAAAACCGGGGCAGCGCTCGCCTAAAAGCCGAACTAAGTGGGTTGAGACTCAGGGCGGGGCGCGGAGCTTTAGCGGAGCGTTTGCCTTCCGCAGGAAGGCACTCCCCGCCTTGAGGCTCCCCACTTAGAGAGGCTGTGCGGCAGGCCATTGTTTTTGGCTTTGACCTTTTAGCTTCGCTGATTTTGCCGCGCCTCAGCAAAACTCGAGCAAGCTCGGTTTTGCATTCGGCTTAAGCAAAATTGGGTTACTTTTGTATCAAGACAAAAGTAACAAAGAAAAAACTTACTGAAGCCACGCTTCCACCTCTTCCAACTGAAGCGCAGGCACCTCCATCTTGTTCTTTTTCCTCAAGCCATTGAGTTTCTCGCGCAGCGCAGTGGCCTTTTCTTCCTTCAGTTTCTCCACGCTGGTGTAACCATTAGCGCAGAGCACCTTGGCCCAGACTTCGGGAACACCGATAGCCACGAAGTCCTCGGGGGTAGCCACTTTTTGGACTTTTTCGGGACGCATCATCGGGAACAGCAGCACCTCTTGGATGGTGGTCTGGCCGGTGAGCAGCATCACGAAACGGTCGATGCCGATGCCCATACCGGAAGTCGGAGGCATACCATATTCCAAAGCGCGCAGGAAGTCCTGGTCAATGAACATGGCCTCGTCGTCGCCGCGCTCGCTGAGTTTCATCTGCTCCTTGAAGCGTGCACGCTGGTCAATGGGGTCGTTCAGCTCGGTGTAGGCGTTGGCCAACTCCTTGCCGTTGACCATCAGCTCGAAGCGCTCGGTCAGCTCGGGGTTGTTGCGGTGACGCTTGCAGAGCGGCGACATCTCCACGGGATAGTCGGTGATGAAGGTCGGCTGGATGTAGGTGCCTTCGCACTTCTCGCCGAAGATTTCATCAATCAGTTTGCCCTTGCCCATCGTCTCGTCCACCTCGATGCCGAGTTGCTTGCACACGTCGCGCAGTTGGGCTTCGTCCATGCCTGTGATGTCGATACCGGTCTTCTCCTTGATGGAGTCAATCATGGTGATGCGCTTGAAGGGACGCTTGAAGCTGATTTCGTTGTCGCCCACTTTCACGGTTTCCTTGCCCAAGACATCCATCACGCAGCGGTGGATCATCTCTTCGGTGTAGTCCATCATCCAGAGGTAGTCCTTGTAGGCCACATAGATCTCAAGACCCGTGAACTCGGGGTTGTGGGTGCGGTCCATGCCCTCGTTGCGGAAGTTGCGCGAGAACTCATACACGCCCTCGAAGCCGCCCACGATGAGGCGCTTCAGGTAAAGCTCGTCGGCAATGCGGAGGTACATCGGGATGTCCAAGGCATTGTGGTGCGTGATGAAGGGACGTGCCGTGGCACCGCCAGGGATGGCTTGTAGCACAGGCGTCTCCACCTCCAGATAGCCGCTCTCGTTGAAGAAACGGCGGATGCTGTCGATGATGCGGGTGCGGGTGATGAAGATGTCCTTCACCTTGTCGTTGACCACGAGGTCGACGTAACGCATACGGTAGCGCAGTTCGGGGTCGTTGAATTCGTCGTACTTCACGCCGTCCTTCTCCTTGACGATGGGCAGCGGACGGAGCGACTTGCTCAGCACCGTCAGTTCCTTGACGTGCACCGAGATTTCGCCCATCTGCGTGCGGAAGGCGAAGCCTTTCACACCGATGAAGTCGCCGATGTCGAACAGGCGTTTGAACACCGTGTTATATAAGGTCTTGTCCTCCTCGGGGCAGATCTCGTCGCGCTTGATATACAGTTGGATGCGGCCTTTCGAGTCCTGCAGTTCGCAGAACGAGGCGGCGCCCATGATGCGGCGGCTCATGATACGGCCCGCGAGGGTGACCTCTTGGAATTGGTCGGGGTTGTTGTCGTCAAATTGGTTGAGGATGTCCGTGGTGAACACGCTCACGGGGAACGCGGCCTGCGGATACGGGTTGATGCCGAGCTTATAGAGTTCGGCCAACGAATTTCTTCTGATTTGTTCCTGTTCGCTTAACATAATGCGTTGAAATTTGGTGCAAAGGTAAGAAAACGATTGATACCCTTGGAAACAAATCTGACAAAAACGAATTTCTGTGGTTTTGCAGGGGTAGAATTACCCATTTTCCAAACTTTTGTATTTTTGCAATCGTATGACTAAAGAGAAGAGGACTTTTATGAAAACAAACAAAAATAGGGGTAATAATGCCTTATTAATAATGCTTGTAACAAGTCCTATCTGGATTATCCCATTAGCTTTGCTTGTGGATTATTTAGATGAAAGATACTCAGCTCCAAAAGCGGAGAAGGTGTATAATTATCCAAGGTATGAATATCCAGATGATACCATTTTAGCTCACCCGGAAAGAATCCCTAAAAAAGGAGAATCTATTATGCCAAGGGTAAATGGCTATGATGAGAACAATGGAGTAGTCTTAACTTTACCGGGTGGAAACAAGATAAATACCGGCCTGTCTTCAGAGGAAATCTTAGAACAATTAGACTTGGATTATCAAGATGTCTACGATTACTATGGAGGGGCCGAGGAATTATACTAATCTGTCTTATCTTCATTAAAATTAAATGACATGAAAAAGAATGATTCAACTATTGTAGAAGGTTTTCCTCCGCTAATGTGTCGTGAGCCTCGAGTATTGATTTTGGGAACAATACCAGGGAAGAATTCTATTAGTGCCAATGAGTATTATTATGACAAGAAAAATCGGATGTGGAAGATGTTGGCAAAATTAGCAACACAAAAAATGCCTACAAATTACACCGAGAAAAAGTTGTTATTAGAACATTTGCATGTCGTACTTTGGGATTATTATCAGTTTGTTGAGCGAACTAATGGTACGGATAAAGGTATCCTAGAAGGAATTCCAAACGACATTGTTGGCTTTGTTAGAAAAAATCCGACTATAACAAAGATAGCCATAAATGGTTATGGAAAATACAAAGAGTTTGGAGAAAAACTACAAAATCAGTTCGGACAATCCATCAAAGTGTTTCGTTTGCCAGAAACAAGCGGTCTCAACGCTTCTTGGACTTTAGAAAAACTGTGTAAGGAATGGAGCGTTGTGTTTGAACTATGAGGTAGTGTTCAAAGTTATGTTTTTATGTCGAAACTCTGCAAAAACCGCAAATTAATTGTACTTTTGCAATCAGTAATAAAAGCATCGTATTTGTCATGTGTACCGTAAGTATCAATATAGATGAAGCTGCAGTGCGCCGCATCAATCCTCTTTTGACCTCTCGCGAAAGCATCAGTCAGTGGCTTCAACGCCAAGTGGATGAAATGATTGAGGAAATGGCGTTTCAAGCCCATAGCAAGTCACCAAATGCTCACACTGCCGAGGAGATGAAAGCCATTGTTGCCGAACGTGTTCGATTGATGGAATCTGGAGAGGCTACTTATATTGATGGCGAAGAAGGTTTTGCACAAATACGGGCACGCTATGGCTTATAAATACAGATGGCTCTCTGAGGCACTTGACGACATGTCGAATGAAATCGAATATGTTGTAAAGGAGTTTGGGTTGAAGACTGCACGACAAGTTGAAAACAGCGTGCATGAACGGGTTCTTCAATTGTGCCAGTTCCCTTTTTCTGGAGTGCGTTATGAAGAAGATGTATTATATAACGGCCATGAAGTTAGGGCGTTGCACATTCGACAAATCTCATTGATTTACAGTTTTGATAACGAAGTGGTTACATTGATAGCTGTTTGGAACAATTACCAGAATCCAGATAGGCTTAACGAAGTGATCAGTTCAAGAGAATAAAAGAATTATGCAGTTCAAAGACGTCATCGGACAAGAAGAAGTCAAACGCAAGCTGATTCTCAGCGTACAGGAGAACCGTGTGCCCCATGCTCAGCTCTTTTTGGGGCCTGAAGGAAATGGAAAACTGCCTTTGGCTTTGGCCTACGCGCAATACATCCTTTGCCCGCATCGAACGGCAACGGATAGTTGTGGAGTTTGTCCAAGCTGTCAGAAGATCAGCAAACTGACGCATCCGGATGTGCATTTTGTGATGCCGACCACGACCAACAAAACCATCAAGAAAGACCCCGAGTCGGATCTGTTTCTCAACGAGTGGCGCGAATATGTGATCCAGAAAGAGGGCTATGGGGACACTTCTTCTTGGTATGAGTTTTTGGAAGTGGAGAACAAGCAAGGCTATATCTCGGTGCGTGACGCGGCGACGCTGCTCCGGAAATTGAGTTTCAAGGCCTACGAAGGAGAATATAAAATCGCCATCATCTGGATGGCGGAGAAGATGCGTGTGGATACCGCCAACAAGTTGTTGAAACTCCTTGAGGAACCTCCCGAGAAGACGCTGTTTATCTTGATTGCCGAAGACCAGGAAGAATTGTTGGCCACCATCCGTTCCAGAGCGTCTTTGGTGAAGATACCACGGATTGATTTAGGCGACCTGCAAACCGCTTTGGTACAACGTCTCGCCTGCCCCCCACAGGAAGCCAACGATGCTGCCATTGTAGCTGAAGGCAATTGGATGAAAGCTTGCCAGAATGTGAAGGATGCTGAAGACCAAAAGTTTTATTTCCGCACCTTCCAGCAATGGATGCGTTACTGCTTCAAGGCGGCTGTCAACGAGCTGATCGATTTCTCAAACAATATCAAAAGTATCGGTCGTGAACGGCAGAAACAATTGTTGGATTATGGCTTAAACATCGTTCGCAACTCCCTTTTGTTTAACAACAACCTGGCTCAACTGGTGATGTTGCCCGAGGAAGAAAAGAAATTCAATGCAGGATTTGCGCCTTTTGTGAAGCCGTCCAATGTACTTCAAATTGCCGAATTGCTGGAGGAAGCCTCACGTCAAATCGAGCGAAACGGCTATGCCCCGATCATCTTCCTGGATTGCAGCTTTAAAATGGCAAAGTTGCTACGGATGAAATAAGGTATTGATAGGATTTCTCCGGCATGAAATGCCTCACATCTTTTCCTTCTTTCATGCAATTTCGGATAAATGTTGACGACACCTCGATAATGGGGGTCTCGAGCACCCTTACATGGGGATGATGCAACAGCTCGCCGCCGTCGTATCCTTTACGGGGGAAGACCAATAACTCATAATGGTCCAAGATGGCTTGGTATTCCCTCCAACGGGGAAACCCTTCCAAACTGTCCATGCCGCAGATAAATACGAATTGGTCTTCGGGATACTTTGATGACAAAGCCCTCAAGGTGTTGATGGTGTATGAAGGTTGGGGCATCGAAAACTCAATGTCGGAGGCCCTCATCCGAGGGTCGTTTCCGATGGCCAATTCCACCATTTTCAGACGGTCCCTATCATCCATCAGATCCGCCTTCTTTTTCAATGGATTCTGTGGGGAAACCACAAACCACAATTCATCCAAGTCGGAAAACTCCACTAGGTAATTGGCCAGCATCAGATGGCCATGGTGGATGGGATTGAACGAGCCGGAATACAGACCTATTCTTCGCATGGTACCTCTTCTTTTCCCAAGAAATCCAAAACAGCTTCCAATATATCGGCCTTGGCCGTCTCCAAATCGTCATTGATGATGGTGACGTCGAACTTGCCTTGGGCGAAATTCATCTCCCAATCGGCTTTGGCCAGACGTTTCTCAATTTCTTCCATCGAGTCGGTTTGGCGGTTCACCAGTCTTTCTCGAAGCACTTCAATCGAAGGGGCTTGGATAAACACCGACAGTGCTTCGTCACCGTAGAACTTCTTGATGTTGGTGCCCCCCACCACATCCACATCGAATGCCACATGGCAGCCTTTTTCCTGCATCTGCTCCACCACGGCTTTCAAGGTGCCGTAGCAGCGGCCTGGATACACTTCCTGCCATTCCAGAAACTCATCGTTTTCAACACGTTGCTTGAATTCTTCGAGGCTCATGAAGTAGTATTCGACTCCGTTTTGTTCCTCGCCTCGCGGGGCTCTTGTGGTGGCCGAAACGGAGAAGGCGAGGTTGGGGATTTCATGCATCAAATGGTTGACCAAGGTGGTTTTGCCTGAACCTGAAGGGGCGGAGAAAATCAAAAGCTTACCTTTTTTCATGACGGTGACGTTGTTTATTGAACAATGAGTTTCTGACCGATTTTCAAAGTCTTTTTCTCGCTGATATTGTTCAGCTTGCATATTTTTTTGACCGTGGTCTTGTATTTTTTGGCGATGCCACTTAAAGTTTCGCCTTTTTTCACGGTATGGGTCACGTGTTTGGGTGGGACTTGGGTAGCGGCTACTTCCGACTCTTTGTCACTTTGCCCTTCGTGTGAGTAAATGCTGAAATAGTGCTTCTTCAGAGTAAAAACGGTATCTCGAAGTGTGCCATTTTCAAAATCGAAGATGCGTTCGGGATCAAACGATTGACCCATGTACCGGGTTTCGAAATGGAGATGGGGACCTGTGGAACGTCCAGTAGATCCGCAATAACCTATAACCTCGCCCGCTTGCACGATGTCATCGGTCTCAACGAGGTATTGACTCATGTGACCATAATAGGTCTCCAAACCATTGGCGTGTCGTAGCACCACCACATTGCCGTAACCTCCAGTATATTTGGTGGGTAAGGCAACGCGCACGATACCATCGAAAGCGGCATAAATGGGTTCTCCGTAAGGAATGCCCAAGTCCACCCCTTGGTGCTTGTGACCTTTTCTAACTTTATAGGTTGATACCATGCGACCGTATCCTGGAATATGCCACCCATGAACCGAGTCGCAGAGAGGGATGACCAGTTCTTCAGGTAGGTCTTTGACATTGACATCATAATAAGCGTGCACTTGGTCGGTCATCCAATGGTCGTTGCTGATGAAGTCGGGAAGATCAGGCTTGGGGATGTCATAATACAACCACGAGCCATTGTCAAACAGAATGACTTTTTGAAATTTGTCGTCAGTGTTCAGTGTATCAAAAGGCATGGGGATGCTCCCTCTACTTGAGTGGTCATCAAGATCATCTTCATCCATTTCTTCCCCAAAACTATTGGTTATGATGGTGTCGTAAATGTAAACGGTATCGTAAACGACAACGGTAGGTCGTTGGAACAATCGTTGAAACCAGTTTCTGTGTTCTACTGTATCTTGTTGATAATCTTGTGCAAAAGAGGGAAGGGCGAATATTAATAGTATCAAAGAAAGGAATAACTTCTTCATTGGTGTTTTAGGATTGAAATAGCAAAGATACACAAAAAAATAAATTAATCTTCAGAAATATCGCTCAATGTCTTCCGGTAGGTTGAAAACACATTGGCCCTAGAGACGTAGCCGAGGTATTTCCCGTTTTCGATGACAGGGATGTTGTATTTGCCTGAAACCTGAAACTTTTTTACGACTGTCTCCATGGAATCTTCGGGTTGAATAATATACTCTGGAATAACGGTGAATTCTTCGATGGGATGGCTATATAAGGTTTGGTCGAACATCACGCTGCGGATGTCGTCGAACAACACGTGACCGCAGAAGGTGCCATCTTTGTCAACCACGGGAAAAATATTGCGTCGAGAGGAGGAAATGACAGGAATCAGGTCGCCCAAAGTGGACCCACGCTTGATTTTGCTGAAGTTGGTTTCGATAAGGCCGTTGATTGTCATCATGTTGAGGATGCTGACATCCTTGTTGTGCGTCACCTCCACTCCGTGTTCGGCTACGGCGTTGGTATAGACCGAGTGTTTAAAGAAGATCCTGTTGACAAAATAGGAGAGGGCTGAAACGATCATCAGAGGAACGATGAGCGAGTATCCGTTGGTGATTTCAGCAATGAGGAAGATGCCTGTTAGTGGAGCATGGAGCATGCCTGCAATAAGTCCGCTCATGCCAACTAAAGCGAATTTGGCGGGATCTAGTTCGCGTAATCCCATGTATTTCATGGATAGGGCGAACAACAGACCCGAGAATGCACCAATGAAAAGGGCGGGAGCGAAAGTTCCTCCCACACCTCCTGCTCCGAAAGTCAATGCGGTAGCAAAGGCTTTTAATAAGATGATGGCTGCCAAAAGAACCAATATGGTCCAACCGCGATCTTGTAACCCTGCAAAGAATGGATTTTCATAAATGGGACTGTAATCGCCACGTAGTGCGGAATTAATAGCATCGTATCCTTCCCCGTATAGCGCTGGGAACAAGAAAATAAGAATGCCGAGCAGGGTGGCTCCGATTAAAAAGCGCTTCCATGGCGAGCTCAAGCCTTTGAAGCGTTTCTCCATACTAAAAGTAACCTTCAAAAAGTAAGCGGAAACCAATCCAACAAAAATACCTAATCCTATGTAATATAACGCATTGCTGGGGTTGAAACCCTCGGTGATGATGGCATTGTATTCTACGGCTTGTCCGAGGAAGAAATAAGAAGTCAAAATGGCAGTAAAAGAGGAGCAAATGATGGGGATAAGGGACCCCAAGGAAAGGTCGATCATCAGCACTTCCAAAGCGAAGAAGATGCCTGTCATTGGGGCTTGGAAGATGGAAGCCAATGCCGCTGCCCCTCCCATGCCGATAAGCATGACCACTTGCTTGTATTCCAACTTTAGCCATCGTGCCAAGTTGGCACCGATGCTAGCACCTGTCGACACAGATGGGCCCTCCAAACCGACACTGCCTCCGAAACCTACCGTCAGAGCGCTGGCGATGATGGTCGACCACATGCTGTGTTGGCTGACTTCGCCTTTTTTCTTCTTGATGGCGTACAAGATGCCGGGAATGCCATGCCCAATTTCTTTTTTTAGAATGAATTTACAAAAACAGATGGTGAGCAGGATGCCGATAGCAGGAAATACAAAATACAATATATCGGAATGCTCGAACTGGATGCCTAGAACCAAATCGCGGATGCCGTGGGCCGACTTTTTAATAAGGATGGCCGCCAAACCTCCAAGAAAGCCCGTGGGAATGCTGAGCAAAAGCATAAATTGCTGATTGGTCAGATGTGCTGTCCGCCATTCATGGAAACGCTCCATCCGTTCACTGAACTTCTGTTTTGCCACGGTTCATTTGTTTTTAGGCGGCTAAAATAAAAAATCTTTTTCTATCTTTGTACCTTTAATATTAAGGAATATGAAAATTGTCAGCTACAATGTCAACGGCATTCGCTCCGCCATCGGCAAGGGTTTGTTGCAGTGGATTAACGATTACCAACCTGAAGTGCTCTGCTTTCAGGAATTGAAAGCCACCCCTGATCAAATACCCGTAATGGATTTTGAGATGATGGGCTATTATCATTATTGGTTTCCAGCCCAGAAAAAAGGGTATAGCGGTGTCGGATTAATCACCAAAACCCAACCCGATCATGTGGTGTATGGCATGGGAAACCCGCTTTACGATAATGAGGGACGTTTCTTGCGTGCAGACTTCGGCGATCTTTCGGTCGTCAGCGTGTATCATCCTTCAGGCACTACGGGTGACGAACGTCAGGCGTTTAAAATGACCTGGCTCGACTTCTTTCGCCAATATGTGAATGAACTTCGCAAGTCGCGGCCCCAATTGGTCCTTTCGGGCGACTATAATATCTGCCATGAGGATATCGACATCAACAACCCGCGGAAACATGATACCTCATCAGGTTTCCTGCCCGAGGAACGGCAATGGATGACCGATTTCCTCAGCGATGGCTATGTTGACAGTTTCCGCCAATTGGTGAAGGAACCCAACCGTTATAGCTGGTGGAGCTTCCGGGCGGGCGCCCGTGCTAAGAACCTCGGCTGGCGTATCGATTATCATATTGTGACTGAAAACTTAAAGGAGAATATCAACGCTGTTGACATTCTCCCTGAAGTGATGCATTCGGACCATTGCCCGATCGTGCTTGATTTGAAGTAGCCCCACTAGGACTCGAACCTAGATTTAAAGTTTAGGAAACTTCCGTTCTATCCCTTGAACTATAGGGCCTTTTTCGGAGGCAAAAATACGATTTTTCTCGTGATATTCAAGCAGGGTTCAAAAAAACATCGTATCTTTATCGCTCAAAAATATTGTTATCCTATGAAACGCTTGAAACTGCTTTTCTTAACTCTTGCTATATTAATAGAAATCAATGTTTTAGCTCAAAACGGTGTGGCCATTGGAAACTGGCGTACCCACATGCCTTATCAAAACGTTATCGGTGTTGAGATTTTGGGGCACAAAGTCTATGCTGCCACGGATTATGAGCTCTTTACATACGATACAGAGGATAATAGCCTCCGTATTCTTAACAAAATTAATCTATTGTCGGACATTGGCATTTCAAAAATTCGACGCAATACGACCCTTGACCTTTTGGTCGTTGCCTATTCCAATGCAAATATCGATTTGATTGACAAGCAAGGCAAGGTTTTCAATATGAGTGATATCAAGGATAAAAGTATTTTGGGTAATAAAACCATCAACAACATCACTTTTAAAGAGGATTTGGCTTATCTTGCTTGTGGTTTCGGCATCGTGGTGCTTGATTTGAAAAAGCAGGAAGTCAAGGACACCTATTATATAGGAAATAACGGTGATGCGGTAAATGTTACCGATGTCGCCTTTTTTAATGGGAAGATCTATGCGTCTACCGATAATGGCCTTTATTACGCTGTAGAGGGTAGCAATACTTTGGCCGATTTTTCCTCTTGGTCGTTTGATAATTCATTGATTCACAAGAACCTGGGTTATAAAGAAATGGAGACCTTTGCCGGTAAACTTTTGTTGAGTTACACGAACGAGGAATATGACGGGGACACGTTATTTGTGTTCGATGGCCAACAATGGAGCCATTTCGACCCCTCGTATACTTCTGACAAGCGTGAACTCCGCGTTGTCGGAGACAAGTTGCTTGTTTCGTGCTATAGCAATGTTGATGTGTTTGATGCGTCGTTTCAGAAGGTTGATCGTATTTATAACAACGAGATTTCTTTGCGTCCCAATTCAGCATTGCTTGATGATGACGGTTCCTATTGGATTGGTAGCCAACGTCAGGGTCTGATTCATGCCCATGACAGCTGGAACATGGAACCACTTCAGCCTAACGGGCCCTATAGCAAGAACGTTTTTGCGCTTAGTACATTGGGAAAACATGTATGGATCGCTGCTGGTGGTCATGCTCCTGACTGGGCAAAACTCTATTCAAGGGATGGTGTCAGCCATTTCGATGGCAATTGGTGGACCAACCTCAATCGGAGTAACGTCCCCTTTATCAACGATGAAAACATTACCGATTTTGTGTGTGCGGCTACAGACCCTATGGATACTACGGTGACCTATGTGGGTACATGGGGGCACGGTGTCCTAAAATTCCAAAACGATGCCTTTGTGAAACGTTTCGATAATACGAACAGCAGTCTTGAACCTTGGGTATCAAATACGAAATACACCATGGTCAGTGGGTTGGCGTTTGATAGCCATGGCAACCTGTGGGTCGCAAATTCCGGCGCCAACAACCTGCTTTCCGTCATGGATCGTAACGGACAATGGCGATCTTATAATATGGGTGGTGTCAACAACGGAGTCGACATTTCGGTCATGATGATTGACAATAACGATTATAAATGGATTATTAGACGTCTTGGTAGTGATGATAAGGTCATCGTTTTCAATGAAAATGGTACCCTAGACGATAAATCTGACGACCAAGTGAAACTGTTGCGTTGTGTTGCGGGACAAGGCGGAATTTCTGGCTCCAATGTGAATTGTTTCGCAGTTGACCGGAACGGGACTGTATGGCTAGGAACAGACAGTGGTCCCTGCTCGTTTGCTGACAGTAGGAAGATCTTCAGTGAAGACCATTATGATGCCAGTGTTGTGCTGGTGCCTCGTAATGACGGTACGGGGCAGGCCGATCCGCTCTTCAATGAGATTAGTGTGCTCAGCATTGCCGTCGATGGTAATAACAATAAGTGGTTTGGTCTTGAAACCGGTGTGTTTGAAATGTCACCCGATTGTAGGACTCAGTTGTTGAATTTCAATACTACGAATAGTCCGTTGCCCTCCAACTCTGTGAGTTCTATGGTGATAAATGATGACGGAGAAGTGTTCTTTGGTACTGAATTGGGTGTGATTTCTTATCGCGGTTCAGCTACTCCTGGAGGCTCTACCAATACGGATGTTGTCGCTTATCCTAACCCTGTTAGACCTGGTTATAGTGGCTATGTGGGCATCAAAGGCCTCGTGGAGGATGCTCTGGTGCGGATTACTACTGTGGATGGGGCTTTTGTCACCGAACTTATTGCTGAAGGTGGTCAGGCCGTGTGGGATTGTACCACCCTCGATGGACAAAAGGTGCTTCCAGGGATTTATTTGGTGTTTGTCAGCACTCAGGATGCCTTGCAGCGCTATGCCACCAAAATCTTGATTATGAACTGATGAACGACAAAAGCCAAGGCTTCGTTTTGCAATCCATACGCTATGGTGATACGAGCCTCATCGTGAAAATATTCACTCTTGAAAACGGATTGCAAACATTTATGGTAAAGGGGGTTAGGGGGAAGACCTCGAAAAATCGTGCTGCTTTTTTCCAACCGATGACATTTTTGCAGTTCGTACAGAATAACAAGTCGGTGAAAGATGGAATAGGGTATATCAAAGATGTGGAATTATCCTATTTTTATCGAACGGCAACTACAAACCTATATAAAAGTGCAATTTTGATTTATCTTTCAGATTTGTTGTCTCATACTCTGACTCAACAGGAACGAAATGAAACGCTTTATCATTTTGTTTTCCATTCTGTAGAGTGGCTGGATTTAGTAGAGACAGGCTATGCAAATTTTCCTCTTTATTTCACGCTTGAGTTAAGTCGTTTTTTGGGCTTTTATCCACAATCCAATTATAGAGAACACGCTCTTTTTGACATGATGGAAGGGCAATTTGTGATGACACCACCGATACATCCGTATTATTTGGATGAGTCGAATAGTAGATGCTTGTCATGTATGTTGAATCTCGGTATCAATGAGCTTTCTTTAGTGCCTATGACAGGAGTTCAACGTAACGCTCTGATTGACGGGATATTAACATTCATGCGACTGCATGCTCCCGTGCTGAAGAGCTTGCAGTCGCATGAGGTATTAAAAGAGGTGCTTCGTTGAATAAGATTATCTTAAGTTGAACGAGGTCTGTCCTACTAAATTGTTGTTGTTGTCATAGATGTCGACAAAATAGTAGCCTGGAAGCATCTCTTTATCTGTAGGCTTGATATAATAGGCACGGACATCTTTTTCGCTGTTGTCGTAATTGACTTGAATCTTCTCGGTGTATTGAAGCAGTTCGCCTTGGTACATGAAAGCATATTCATCACCCATGCCTTTACAGATGATGTTTTTACTCGGGTCGGCAATACGCATGTAGAAGGTCTTGGTTCCCGCCTCAACGAGGTCGTTTTGTCCAATGGTGAATGAAACGCGTATGCGCTCCGCCCTTCTTGACTTGTCGGTCTCGGTCTCTTGGCTGCCCCCTTTGAAACGAACGGCATCAGCGGTCAAGTTGTAAATGCGCAAAGTGGAGGCAAGATTGACCTTAGTGGTTAACTCTTCCTTCTGACGCTGAAGCGTTCTGTTCTGCTTGCGTTCTTCCTGTACTTCTTCGCGGATGCGTTCGTTCTCAGCCACCAGTTGCTCGTTCACCACATATAACGAATCCAGTTGGTGGATGTATCGCTGCGAAATAGCTTGCAGTTCATTTACTTGTTTCTTGACTCGGTTGTAGTCCCATTGCGTTTCCAGCAACTGCTTAATCTCTTCCGCATTGGCCAAAATGATACTGTCTTTTTCAGCCAACTGGCTGCTGAGTTCGCCATAGTTGGCTTTTAACTCATTGTGTACCTTGACTAGACTGTCAACCTCGGCCTGGAAGTCGGCTTTTTGTTGCTCTTTTTCGCTTTCCAAAGTGCTCAGATTGCTCTTCAATGAAATCAACCAGCATGACAAGCCGATAATGATGAGTGCCAGCACACCGAGCGTGGCGTATAGCCAACCTTTCGGTTTTGTTGATGATGTTCTTTCTGTGTTCATTTTTATGTCTATTAAATTCTGACTTCTAATTAAAATACACGGGTTCTACCCTGGTGCGGGAAATATGGATTGGCAGATATTGGCCAACAGAATCGATGTAGACAATCAGCCTTTTTTTGTTGTCGATAGGAGCCAATCGGCCCATTAATCCAGCCATGGGTCCGTTTATTATCCTAACCAATTGACCTTCATGAAGCTCAACTTCTTGTGGTTGACTGTCATCATCAGTGTAGTCGTTGCAGTATTTCTTGATGGCGTTG
The DNA here is from genome assembly GCA_946184615.1 of uncultured Bacteroidales bacterium. Taxonomy (GTDB): domain Bacteria; phylum Bacteroidota; class Bacteroidia; order Bacteroidales; family F082; genus Limimorpha. The sequence goes on along the minus strand of CAMHFN010000001.1, from coordinate 118,344 downwards.
ATCTGGTTTTCCGGAACGACAACGGCTTGTCTCTCAAAGCTGACAAACCGTGTGATGCCTGGAATGTCAAGTACATGGAAATAATACCGAATATCTGCCCTGACAAACAAATACGACTTGAACAAAGGTTCTTCCACTTTCTTCAATCGGTCGCTCCATTTTTTCATCTTCACAACGAGAGGAAGGTAAGCCTCGTATCCCCTTTTCACCAGCTGTTCATATACTTTTTTCTCAGCTCTTGAATGGACATACAAGGCATACCATGGTAATTTGTCAGTCTCAGCGGCCATCTTTATTTAATTGTCGCTATGGTGATGGTGGTGATGCTTCTTTTTCTTCTTTCCATCGGAGCTTTCTTCACCATAATAGATTGCACTATCTTCGCCATATTTTCCATAGCCGTAGCCATAACCGTAGCCATAACCATAGCCACCATATCCATAACGGTATTTGCCATAGCCATAGCTGCCTTGTTGATGGATGCCGTTAATGACAATGTTGACCTTCAAGCCGCGCTCCTCAATATCCTTGATGATACCGGCGAAGATGTTCTTGTTGGTGTGGCCTTGACGAACAATGTAAACGTTGGCGTCGGAGTATTTCATCAGCAAGAAGGCATCAGTCACCAGACCCAAAGGAGGCGTATCGATGATGATGTAATCGTATCTTTCTTTCAGCTCACGGAACAGTTCATCGCATTTTGCAGAAGCAATGAGCTCTGCAGGGTTGGGCGGGATGGGACCCGAAGTGATGATGTCGAGGTTGTCAAGACGTCCAGTGCTTTGAATTACTTCATCCAAAGAGTTTTGGTTGCAAAGGAATGAACTCAAACCAATGTGGTTGGTGAGGCCGAATTCTTGGAAAAGTTTAGGTTTGCGCAAGTCGAAACCAAGCAACAGAGTCTTCTTGCCATAGAGGGCGTAAATGGATGCAATATTGATACTGTTGAAAGTCTTTCCAACACTTTGCATATCGCCAGTGACGAGAATCGTGCTCTTTTCTTTGCCTTGGGTAATGAAGTCGATGTTTGTACGGATGGAGCGGAATGCTTCAGCGGTAGGCGACTTGGGTTTCTCGATAACGACGCAAGGATCTTTGGAGCTGATCTGACCAATTTGTCCAATGATCGGGAAGCTGGTGGCTTTCTCTACGTCTTTCCTACCTTGAATCTTATCGTTAAAGAAGTCGATTAATAACAGGATGATGGCAGGGATCAGCAGGCCAAGAACGAGGGCAATGATATAGTTTACCATAGCACGAGGGGCAACCTTTGCGGCGCGTTGTACACTGGCATAGTCGATGACTTCATTGTCGGCGGTATTGGAGGCTTTAATGATTTGGGCTTCAGCTCTACGTTGCATCAAATAATTGTAGGTCTCTTGGCTTAAGGTAAAACGACGTTGATAACTCACCAGCATACGCTCTTTTTGGGGAAGGTTGCGTGATTCGTTTTCGATTTTTCTGATACGGGCGCCCACATCATTGAGGCTTAATTGGGTATTTTCAACCAAATTGTTGATGTTTTCGAGAATGGTTCTCTTGGTGGTAACGATTTGCTCGTCAAGTTTTACAATAATGGGGTGCTCATCAGTGACTGCTAGTTGCTGGAGTGCTTTTTGTTGATTGAGGTTGACAAGGTCTTGTACCAATTTGTTCAATAAGGGGTCGTTGATGCCCATGGCTGAAGGTGCGGCAAGGTTGTCGGGGTTGTCGATGTTCTCCTGCATATAGCTTTGCAACCGTTTGTAGTATTGCATCTTCACTACCAATTCGGCATGATCCTTCTCCAATTGCTGAAGAGTATTAATGATTTGCGTTGATTGAGCGTTAAGATTGGTCAAGTCGTGGGAGGAACGGAATTGTTCCAAATCAATTTCAGCGCGTCCGAGGTCGGATGCTGTCTGCTCCAATTGTTCATCAATGAATTTGATGGTGTTTTCGGAAACCTGGTTTTTGCGTTCCAAGCCGCGGTTGACGTATTCGTCCATCAGTGTATTGATAAACTCCACCATCTTTCTAGTATTTGGACCTGTCATCGATACGGCGACAATGGAGGCTTGTTTGGTGATAGCTGTTGCCGCAAATCTCATGCGTCTTGTAAGTGTCAAGTAATCTAAGAAAACAAACGCCATCTTGCGATTGTCGTCGTTTTCGGGTATATAGAGGTCGTTTTTAGAGATGAGGAAACGGTTGTATCCGGTGTCGATCCATTCACCTACTTTGTAAACGCCTTCAATATGAATATCCTCCTCTGTGTAAGGAACGACAAACTGTTCGGTCGAAAAGTCGTATTGCGCATAAGTTTTTGCATCCGCTTTCAGTGTGACCTGGTCTCCGTTGATCGTGATGTAATAGGTAAGCCCCACAGCTTGTGGAATCTCTTTGTTGAATTCTACGGTAAAAGGAGAGGTTTTATAGGCTTCTGCCGTTCTGATTCTGCCAACATTGTAATACGCTACCTCTATATTCATCTGTTTGATAACCTTTTCGCTGAGGCTGTACGATTGCAAAATGGCAATTTCGTTATCGAGGTTTTGCATGTTGCCATAGTTCACACCAGTCATAATGGAGGTCGGGTCGAACCTTGAGTATGTATCTTTAATAAATACGGTGCCGCTTACCCTAAATTGGGATGCAGAGAAGTGGTTGTAAAGCCATGCTCCTCCTAGGGCGATAATGACACAGGCAAGGAATAGATACCACTTGCTTAAAAAAATGAAAATCAGAGCCTTGATGTCAACAGACTGTTCTTCTTTCTCGTGTCCGCGGTAAGTGGGGTTTTCTTGTGTGTTGCTCATACTTTAATAATTATTTTTCATATTCAAATACAACGTGACCATGGTGACACCCAGCGACAAGACAGACAGTACTGTCGAGTAGGGGAAAGAACTGAAGCCCCATTGCTTGAACTTCAGTGGTTCGACATAGATGATGTCATTGGGCTTCAAATAGTAATATGGAGAGCTTAATATATCAGCTTTGCCTAGGTCGAGAGTGACAATTTCATTGCCGTTATCGGTATGGCGTACTAATTTCACAGACTCCGTCTTGGCGAAGTTTGTAAAATTGCTAGCCATGGCGATGGCTTCGATGAGGTTGATTTCCGATTGATAGATTTTGTATTTGCCAGGGCGGTGTACTTCACCGATGATGGTGATGTCAAAATTGGAAAGTTTCACCATCAAAGCAACTTCTTTAACGTATTTCGAGAGCTCATTTTGCAAGCGTTCTTTCACCTGTTCCACAGTGAGATTCCTCACTTCTACTAATCCTGTTAGTGGGTAGTCAATATAGCCTTCCTTGTTGACTGTGTAGGAGTTCAAATAAATGGAAGCGTCGGAATTCAAATAGTTGCTCGAGGCTCCACCGCCATTGAGGAGAAGAGAGGTTTTTTCGTCAATAATGCTCGTAGCACGGATGAAGAGATTGTCGCCTGGCTGAATCTTGTAATTTAAGGTTCTTTCGTTTTGATAGTCAATGGATTTGTTTTCAGCCGCCATCTCCATCTCTTTTAAGAGCAGCATCTTTTTTTGTGGGACACAGGATGAAAACACGAAAGCGCCGATGATGGCGAACAGACATAGTTTGTTGAGATTGAAATATTGCTTCATATAGTATTTTGTTGATTATTTTTCGATAAGTGCAATTTCTTTTATGTCCAGCAAAGGTGTAATGGGCATGCGGTTTTCAATTTGGAACTTGTATTGCCCAGGCTCCGTCAACGTCAGCTCATTGTTGATGGGGAAGGTGAAATGGTAACCGCCTTCGGAGAGCTCCGATTTCCAAATACCATCGTGATCTTTTAGGGAAAACTGATAGTTCCTAGCTCGAAGCGGACGGTCTTCATCGTCAAAGACGGCAAAAGACATGGCGAAATAGTCAAATGGATAGTCTGGACCAAACACGACAGAGAGGTCTAAATCGTATGACGTGGGCTTGGTTATCTCAATAGCTTTCTCCACATAATCAAAACGTTCCCAACTCGAAGTTGGAAACACTCTCGAAATTAACACTTTGCCGTCCCTATGGGAATGGCATGCGCTGAATCCGAACAGCCCCGACAAGACTAAAAACAATAAAATCCGTTTCATAAAAACTATTTGGATTGCAAAAATACAATCTTTTTTATTTATAACCTACCACTTTGTGAAAAATCTTATCTTTGCGGATTGAAAAAAGTCTTTTTTCGGTCGGGAAAAGTATGCGTTATTCAAACAGGAATCTTATTAATCGACAATATGTGATCATCGGTATCTTTGCCGTGGTCGGTCTGGTTTATTTGTTCAAATTGTTTTCGCTTCAAGTATTGGATGAGGATTTGAAGAAATCAGCTGACAACAACGTTTTACGCTATGTGACGCAATATCCCGCCCGAGGTAAAGTGTTCGATCGAAACGGCAAACTATTGGTGTATAATGAGGCAGTGTATGACCTGATGGTGGTTCCTGGACAAGTGAGCAAAAGTATTGACACCGCAGAGTTCTGCCGTTTGTTGAATATCACTCAAGATTCTTATGTTGAACGTTTCACCAAAGCCAAGGACTATTCAAGAATAAAAGCTTCGGTGTTTGTTTCTCAAATTTCGAAAGAAGATTATGCCCATATTGGCGAGATCCTATACCGTTATCCGGGCTTTTATTTCCAAATCCGTACCATTAGGCATTATCCACAAGCCATTGCTGCACACACTTTGGGTGACATCGGGCCCATAGACAAAAAACAACTCGACGCAGATCCTTATTACAAAAGAGATGATTATGTCGGGCAGTCGGGTATTGAAAAGTTTTACGAGAAAGAACTTCGTGGAAAAAAAGGGCTGAAGGTGGTAATGGTGGATGTCCACAACAGGGAGAAAGGGAGTTATCTTAATGGGGCGCTCGACTCGCTCCCAGTTCCAGGGAAGGATATTTATCTGGGACTCGATGCGGAGTTGCAAGCATACGGCGAACAACTGATGAATGGCAAGATAGGGTCTATTGTGGCTATCGAGCCTAAAACCGGACAAATTCTCGCTTTTGTCACTAGCCCCACCTACGATCCCAATCTGTTGGTTGGACGGGTTCGTGGAAAAAATTATCTCGACTTGCTGAACGATCCTTCTACACCGTTGCTTAACCGAGCCATCAGCGGCACTTACCCCCCGGGCTCCACTTTCAAAATGGTGAATGGCATGATTGCCTTGCAAAGTGGCAGTATCGTCCCTGCCACCCAGTTCCATTGCAATGGACCGTCAAGCAGTCCCATCAAATGTACTCACCATCATGGGAGCTCCCCTGATCTGGCCAATGCCATCGAGAATTCATGCAATCCGTATTTCTACGAGGCTTTCAAAACCACCATCAACAACCCTAAATTCGGTGGTATCAAAAAAGGTTTTGATTATTGGTGTCAAATGACTTATAAACTCGGATTGGGACACACTTTTGATACCGATATCCCTTATGAACGTCCCGGTAATATTCCTACCGTGGAGTACTATGACCGCATGTATAGAGGAAGTTGGAACTCAGTGACGATTAGGTCGTTGGGCATTGGACAGGGCGAAATCCTCGTGACTCCGTTACAATTGGCCAACATTGCGGTGGTGGTGGCAAACGAAGGGTATTACTATCCTCCTCACCTTATACGTGCTTTCGGCGATTCCACTGCTATTCCAGAAAGAATGACCACTCGGATGGAAACAGGCATCGAAGCTCGACATTGTAAGGTGATCAAAGCGGGCATGCAATCGGTATTTGAGGGCTCGCATGGTACAGCCCGCGGGTCTAAGATCCCAGGAATTACAGCAGGGGGTAAGACGGGTACCGCACAGAATCCTCATGGCGACAACCACTCTATTTTCATTGCTTTCGCCCCAGTTGAAGATCCGAAGATAGCGCTTTCCATCATTATTGAAAATGGGGGCTATGGCTCTACCTGGGCCGCACCCATCGCATCGCTTATGATGGAAAAATACATTAGGGGCTATACGGAACGACCCAATGTGGAAGAACGTATGATGAAAGGGACCATCAACTACTCAATTAAAAAGAAAAAATGACCGATAGAAACAGCATCATAGGAAAATTGGACTGGCCGATATTGCTGATGTATTTCGCTTTAGTGATTATTGGTTGGATGAGCATCTATTCAGCGGGCATGAGTGAAGGACATCATGCCATATATGATATGTCGCAGTTTTGCGGCAAACAAATGATGTGGATGGGAATCTCCATGGGTTTGGGCTTCGTCATTTTAATTCTTGATGCCAAGGTGTTCGATGCCTTCGCGTTTTTGATCTATGCAGTTGTAATGTTTATGCTGGTTGTGGTCCTCGTGTATGGCAAAGCCACCAACGGAGCCACATCATGGATTGACTTTGGCGGCTTCAAACTTCAACCTTCTGAATTTGCCAAGTTGGGCACCGCCCTCGCCGTGGCCAGCCTCCTTGGAAAACAAGATGCTGATCTTCAACAGCGTAAGACACGGCTGAAGACCTATGCTCTCATCCTTGTTCCCGCCGCATTGGTGCTGCTGCAGCACGATGCAGGTTCTGCATTGGTGTTCGCCTCATTTATCTTTGTGCTTTATCGAGAGGGAATGCCGGGAGCGGGTGCCATCATGCTATTGGCTGCTGGTGTGGTGACCATTTTTGTGCTCACCCTGGTTTGGTCAGTTAAAGTCATGTGCATCGTGTTGGGTGTTCTTTTCGCATTGACATTGCTGTTTTACCTGCTGAACAAAAAGAAAGGCTTGTGGCGTATGGTAGCGGTGTATGCGTTTTTCTTCGGCATGGTGTTTAGCGTTGATTATGCCTTTTATGATATCTTGGAAGACCATCAGCGTACCCGTTTTGAGATTCTATTGAAACTCAAGGATGATCCCAAAGGGGATGGCTATAACCTTCACCAGTCAAAAATCGCCATAGGTTCGGGTGGCGTTTGGGGAAAAGGCTTTTTGAAAGGCACACAGACAAAATATGATTTTGTGCCAGAACAACATACTGATTTCATTTTCTGTACGATAGGAGAGGAAGGTGGCTTTAAAGGAAGCCTGGTCGTGATTCTTCTGTATGTTGGGTTATTGATTCGCATCATCAAGGTGGCTGAACGACAGCGGTTGAAATTCAGTCGCATTTATGGTTATGCCATCGCAGGCATCATTTTCGTTCATGTCGCTGTTAACATAGGGATGACCATAGGACTGGTTCCTGTTGTCGGTATCCCACTCCCTTTTTTGAGTTACGGAGGCTCTAGTTTACTGGCATTTACCGTCATGCTAGCCATTTTTGTAAAACAAGATGCCAATCGACTCAATATTCTTTCTTAATAATCGTTATGTAGATATGAAAAATACAATTCTTGCAGCATCCCTTTTCCTCTTGATGGCTTCCGCTGAGGCCCAAGTGGTACATCCTGTCCCAGATCTAGTGACGGATTCGGTCTATGTGGTTGATACCGTTGATTATATTCCCGATAGCCTCGAGCTTTATGAAGAACAGAGGGAGGCGGAATTTCAAGAGGCATTGGATGTCTTTAGCGATTCTGAGGTCATGAAAATGTTCGAGTCGTTGGGGAGTATCCCGTATTTTGGTGATAATTATTTGCACCTCGACTCCTCGGAAATGAACGTCTACGGCTATGAATATGGAGAGATTCCGGTTTTTGATGACAGCGTTTACAACAAACGTATCGAATATCTGGCGAGTCAAACGACACTGCCTTTGGTGTTTAATGCCCACGTAAAACGATTCATCGATCTTTATGCTACGCAACGTCGTGGACTCACGGGAAGATTGTTGGGATTGTCGCATGTGTATTTCCCGATGTTTGAAGAAAAGCTTGATAAGTACAATATGCCTTTGGAGCTGAAGTACTTGGCAATGATTGAGTCGGCACTTAATCCTACCGCCGGTTCCCGAGCTGGAGCCAAGGGGCTATGGCAGTTTATGTACCAAACAGGGAAACAATATGGCCTCAACTCAACTACCATGATCGAGGAGCGGTATGATCCACTGAAAGCCACCGAGGCTGCTTGCATGTGCATGCTCGATCTGTATAATCGCTACAAGGACTGGTTTTTGGTGCTGGCCGCCTACAATGCTGGTCCTGGGAATGTCAACAAAGCTATCGTACGAGCTGGTGGAGTCATGAATTATTGGGCGATTTGGCCTTATCTTCCCCGAGAAACCCAAAGCTATGTTCCTTCTTTTATCGCCGTGTGCTATGTGGTCAGCTATGCTGCTGAACATAATCTTTATCCTCTTGACCCGGGATTGTTGCTGAGTGGTACCGACACGGTGGAGGTTAAAGACGTTCTTTCGTTCCGCCAACTGACAGAGACCATAGGTGTCCCCATGGAAGACCTGAAGACGTTTAATCCCCAGTATGTCAAAGAAATTATCCCAGCCACCGATAGTACTCCTTACGTGTTGAGGATGCCAACCCAATATGTGCTTCAGTTTATCGAGAAGGAGCAGGAGATTTATGCCTATAAAACCCAAGAAGAAATCAGTAAAGAGCAGGTACTTAAGGAAGTGTCGAAAGTGAGCGACCGTACCGTTCATACGGTGAAAAAAGGGGAAACGCTGGCTTCCATTGCAAAAAAATACCATGTCAGTGTTTCCAATCTGAAGAAATGGAACAACATGCGTAAGGATACCATCACCATCGGGCAAAGATTGACAATCTTCACCTCGGGTAGCCCGATGGCTACTAGCTCAACCAACTCTACTGCCGCGGGTTCGTCCTCTCCCAAGTATTATGTGGTGAAGGCAGGTGATACCTTAGCGGCAATAGCAAAGAAATATAACACAACAGTTGCAAAAATTAAGAAATTGAACAATTTGAAATCAGATAAAATCAAGGTAAAACAAAAACTACGTGTGTCATGAGAAATATTCATATCCCAGTGCTGGCATTGGCGTTTTTGCTTTTCGCCGTGTCGGCTTGCGATGAAAAAAAAGAAGGTTCTAAAAAAGACCGCTCAGCTGGGGGGACTTCGGAAATATTGGTGGTCACCCAAAACGATGAGCAATGGGATGGCATGATTGGTGACACCATCCGTGCCTTCTTCCTCCAACCTCAGTATGGACTTCCTCAGCCTGAGGCTCTTAATAAGCTTGCACACATCAAGGTGAGCGGATTCAATGATATGTTCAAGAAACATAAATGTGTGCTTTTGGTTGAGATTAACCCAGCTCTTGATAGAACTGTGGTGGAAACGGGTGAGGATCTTTGGGCTGCTCCGCAAAGGGTAATCAAGATTGTGGCTCCCAGCAGAACGGCTTGGTGCCAAACGTTCAACGAACAGAAAGAAGCCTACAAAGTAATGTACGACCAAGTGGAACGAGATAGAATCCTTTCGGTGTTGCGTCCGTCGAATGATACCAAGATCACTCAAAGAATCAAGGATAAATTCGGATTCGACATCACCATCCCCTCAGGTTTTTTTATCTCCAAGGACGAGTCTGACTTCATGTGGATCCGTAAGGAATTGGAAAAGAACAGCTTCGGTATCTTTATCTATACGACCCCCTATAAGGATACCCTTCAGTTGGAACGCAACAGCCTCATCTCCGTTCGTGACCGTATGTTGCAAAAACATGTGCCAGGCCCCACTGACGGCTCGTTCATGACCACAGAAAAAGAGTTCGTTCCTCCGGTGGTGAACTATCTTTCGACTTATCCCACGGGCTTTGCTGCCGAGATGCGTGGAATGTGGTGCTTGGTGGGAGACTATATGGCAGGTCCCTTCGTCTCCTATACCTTCCCTGATAATCGCACGGGCAACTTGGTGACGATGGAGGGTTATGTCTATTACCCGAACCACGACAAACGTGATGACCTGCTCCAGTTGCAATCGCTGCTTTACAGTGTCAGGATGCCGAAAGAAGAATAAGTATCATGCCAGAACTTCAATGGTTTAAAACGACACAGCAGGAAGGGAGGACCATGGTCTTCGACCCGTTACGTAAACGCTATTGTACGCTTACGCCAGAAGAAGAAGTGCGCCAGAAAGTGTTGTATTTGCTGGTGGAACATCTGGCCGTTCCAGCAGGTTTGATAGCGGTTGAGTATTCCATAAAAGTAAATGGCCTTGACAAACGTTGTGATGCTGTTGTTTTTGACAGAGAGGGTGCCCCTTTGATGATTGTGGAGTGCAAAGCGGCTTCCGTGAAATTGACCCAGAGCACCTTGGAACAGGCACTTCGTTATTATTCGGCACTTCATCCGGAATACTTGATGCTTTATAACGGAACAGAGTGCTATTGTTTTAAATCAGAAAAAGGCACGCTGAATTCTTTAGATCACCTGCCTACGTATTCTGAGCTTCTTGCTCTAAAATCCTGAACCTTGTATTCTAAAAAAAGAGCCGCCGACCTTTCGGTCGGCGACTCGCCATTATGAAGATAAAAAAACAACTGTTTCTTGTGGTTTTTTAAGGCTTGATTTTCGTCTGCTAAATTAGAAAACATCGGTCAAACACAGGTGATCAAAACCACTTTTTTTGAGCGGTTTTTTTCAACGTTGGTTGTTGATAAATAAACGAGAAGAAGGGGTTAGAAGTCGAGGTTGAAAGAGAGATAATAACAAGGCTTCTTAATCCATCGACCGTCCTCTATGCCCCACGCCATGTCGCCTCGGACAAAATAACCCAGCAGTGTCGTCCTGAGTCCAAAGCCTATGCCTCCAACGATAGGGTCTCTTTGTCTTGTAACACTGATGTCAAGATTCCCGTCCTCATAGTGAGAAGTGTAAAGCGAATTGCTGAGGTTGTAAGGGTTCCATCCTGTCCATGCCGTACCTACATCGCCAAAAGCGACCACTTGAAAGTTTTTGATGAACTGCATGTTGATGGGTCGGTCGAGCAAATAGCTGAATATCGGGAAGCGCAACTCACTGTTAAGCACCACAAAACTGTTTCCGTTACGGATGTTTTGCTGGAAACCTCTCATGTTGGTGGCTAAGGTCTGGTACATGTAGTTTTGACTGTAGTCGATGGGGGTCTCGTTGTTGAAAGTGGCAAAAACCCAGTTGTCGACACCTCCCATGTAATAAATGAGTTTGTTCTGCCCAAATGAAGTGCTGCCTGCGAGACGGTTGGCCCAAATGAAGTTGCGGTGGATTCGAGTGTAATGCCGGTAGTCAAATCCCGCTACAATGAGATTGGTACTGCCTTTTTGAAGGGTCTGGTAATACTCTGCAAATAGCTTGCCTCGGGAACCTACGTAAAAATTGGTCTGTAGTTTTTTTGAATTGTCGTATACGAGTTCTCCACGTAAACCTCCCAAAACTCCGAACACGTCACCATCGGTCAAACTGTAATTGTCTAAAGCTAAATTTACCTGACGATCCATGCGCCCGATGACGGTGCCACGAAGACTTAAAATTTCATTAAAGGGATAGCTTAAGGTATAAAAGATTTCGTTGGTGAAGGTGCGATGGTAATAATAGGCGTAGTCGTTGGTGACGTAGCGGTGCAGGGTGAGGCTCTTGTCGACCCTATGACTAAAGTCGCTGAAACGGATTACATATTCATTGTTGATTAATTGTGTACTCAGTTTCACACCGAGGTCGATTTTGTAATCCTCCATTAGATCGGCCATTGTGGAGCCCAAAAACATGTTGAATCCCGAGTTAAGATACACAGCAGAGCCTCCGCCTGTAAAAGGTTGGTAGCTATAGTTCATATAACTAAAATCAATCTGGCTGGTCATCTTGTCGGTGAATAGCTCTATGTAATAATTGCGAGGACGAAGTACGGTGTCTTTTTTGGCGACTAAGAGCGATTCGGAACCTTCAACAGACTCAAGCGGCACCACGGGGGTCATGTGGGTGCTGTCGGGTGTGGACCCGTAGGGTGCTTTCTTTCGGTGAATCCTGTAACTGTTCTTGAAACGGTGGGTCGTGGTTTTCTCAGGGACAGCACTCTCTGCTTGTTTCTTCTTCAACAGGCGTTGCTGGGCATACGGGTTCAATTGGTAGAATTGCTCATCTTGGTGGCTTTGGCGGTAGTAGGTGGTGAAAAACTTTTGCCCAGCACCATCGGGAAACAACATCACCAGTTTTTTCTCACGTGGGTTATACGAGTAGTCGATGATGCTGGATGTGTATCGCGTTAAACAATGGTTAGTGCTAAAATATCGGTAATGCACAATGGTGTCGATATGGCTCACAACACTGTCAAGCACGGATTCATAAAGATTATAATACCCACTGGAATCGTTTAGGTAAAACAGCTTGTTGCCTGTGAAGGTTTTGGGCAGTATACTGTTGGAAACTTGTTGGCTCGTCAGGTTGCGAAGCTGAGGGTCTTTGATGTTGTAATCGTATACATACAGGTTAAATTGTTTCCGTCCCTCTCGATTGGAACTGAAAACAATGCGCTTGTCGTCGGAGGTAAAAACAGGGGAGAGGTCGGTGAACTCGTCATGGGTAATCTGCTCGATGGTGTTCGAGAACAGGTTGTAGACAAAAATATCGGGTTTGCCGAAACGGGTGGCTGCCAATACGATTTTCCGGTCTCTATGAGCGTATGAAAACGATGTAATTTTTTGAAATTCAAATAGATATGTTTTACCAATCTTTTTGCTTCCGAGGTCGAGGTTGCACAAAAGAAGTTGCCCTTCTTCCTCCACGATGAACGAAAGGATGCCTCCCGTAGGATGCCAGGCTAATAGCGGAAACGAGGTGTCGACCCATTGGTCGGAGCGGAACCCGGTTTTGTACAATCGCTCTCGTTTGCCCGTGTTTAACTCTTCGACCCATACGGTGATGCGCCCCTCATCGTTGCTGGCGTAAGCGATGTATTTGCCATCGGGACTGATGGCTGGTTGGGTGAAGGTGCGGTATTTCCGATAGTTTAACGCCATTACTTCATCTGGCTTTTCCTGGTGAATTGGTTTATACCGCTCTTCATAGAAAGTATACCATTGTTTGATGAGTTCCTTGTATTTTACCCCTGTGACGTAAAGGAGGGCTTTCTTGACGTTTTGCGAGCTTTCAGCGAGCGTCATGATTTCCTTGAAGGCTTTAGTGCCATACTTTTCCTCGATGAAGCCCCAGAATGAATAGCCGGCGATAACAGCATCGGGGCCGCTCAATGAATTGATTCGTTTGAAGTCACCGTCCAAGATGCCCCGTTGCAAGCGGTCCTCCTTGTAGCTGTCCCAGTCTTCTGTGATGTAGGCGCATAACCCATTTTGAAACCATTCAGGGATGTCATAGCGGTAGGAGCTTCGAATCTGCGAACCTATGGAGACACCGTTCATGGTCTGGGTGAGCAATAATCGTGCGATGCCTTCGCAAATCTGTTGGTCAAAGTCGACATAACTGCCGTTGAAGTAAAGGAATACCTTCGAACCAATGAGCTTGGTGACACCGCCAGTGTTGCCCGTGTCTTCTTCGTCGTTGTTGAGGTTGCTCTGTTTGAGGTCGCCCAGGCTGTTGAAAACCAAAAACTGTACTTTTTTGCCGAAGTGGGTGCCAAATTTCTTTTCCATTTCTGGAATCTCGTCTTTGGCGAAGTTGAGCACATGGTTGGCTAGTTCCACTCCTCCTTGGTAATAATATACGTCAAAGGTCTCATACTTGTAGTATGACCAATGGAAGTCCTTCCATTGCACGCGGTTTTTTCCGAACTCCATGTTCATGCCGTTGTAAAACTGGGCGCGGGTCAATGAAGCCACAGCTGTCAGTAGAACCAACAGCATCAAACGCAAAACTCGTTTCATCATCGACTTCATCTTTGAAAGAATAATCTGCAAAGATACAGAAATCTCCTTACCTTTGCTCCCGCAAATTAATAAATCAATATGCTTCAAATAAACTCCTTTGTATTTAATCCTTTTTCGGAAAACACATATATTATATATGATGAGACCCGACAATGTGTCATCCTCGATCCAGGGTGTGCTTCTTCTTCTGAAGTGGATGAGCTTCTGGGCTTTATCGATCTTCATCAGTTAGAGCCGCTGATGATCGTAAATACCCATGGACATATAGACCATGTTATGGGGAATGAGGCCGTTAAGAAGCATTATGGCATTCATGCGGCGGCACATCCTGATGTGAAAAGCGACATCCTTCGTTCTCGTCAGCAGGCGATGATGTTTGGATTGTCCATAATGGAAGAATGTAGGCTGCCTGAGGTGGAGTTGGAGGATGGAGAAATCATCAAGGTCGGTAACGGAACCCTGGAGGTGATTTGCACCCCAGGTCATGCTCGAGGGAGTATTAGCTTGTATGCAGAAGCTGAGGGCTGGGTCTTCACTGGTGATGCGCTTTTCTGTCGCAGTGTTGGCCGTACCGATTTTCCAGGTGGCAATTTCGAGGAACTACGAGAATCTATCCGAGGCCGTTTGTTTACCTTACCTAATGATACAGAAGTGTATTCGGGTCACGGCGAACCAACCACGATAGGCGAGGAAAAAGATTTTAATCCCTATGTCGCATTATAAGGTTGCACGTGTCTCATGGTGAAGATCAACGCTGTAAAATACCCATGGAAAAAATTGAATAATCAAGAATAAAACCTTATCTTTGCCGCTCGATTTTAATTTTATAATCTTTAAATCCTTAAATATCGAATCATGATCGAAAAAATCACGTCATCACAGCAGGCTATGGACCTGGAAGCCAAGTACGGTGCCCATAACTATCACCCGCTGCCGGTCGTTCTCGCCAAAGGCAAGGGCGCCAAGGTGTGGGATGTCGAAGGCAAAGAGTACTTCGACTTTTTGTCAGCTTACTCCGCAGTGAACCAAGGTCACTGCCATCCCAAAATCATCAAGGCCATGACCGACCAGGCTGAACGCCTGACCCTCAGCAGCCGCGCTTTCTACAACGACGCACTGGGCGTTTGGGAAAAATACGTTACGGAGTACTTCGGCTACGACAAGGTGTTGCCGATGAACTCTGGTGCCGAAGCCGATGAAACCGGTCTGAAGCTCGCTCGCCGTTGGGGTGTGGTTAAGAAAGGCATTCCGAACGACAAGGTGAAGATCGTGTGCTGCGAAGGCAACTTCCACGGCCGTACCATCACCATTATCACCATGAGTAACGACCCCGAGAGCTATGCTAACTACGGTCCCATGACTCCTGGCTTCATCCGTATCCCTTACAACGACCCCGACGCCCTCGAGCAAGTGCTGGCCAAGGAAGGTAAGGAGATTGCCGGTTTCTTGTTGGAGCCCATCCAAGGCGAGGCTGGTGTGTACGTCCCGGATGACGGCTACCTGAAGAAGTGCTACGACATCTGCAAGAAGTACAACGTGTTGTTTATGGCCGACGAGGTGCAGTGCGGTATCGCCCGTACGGGTAAGATGCTGGCCTGCGACCACGAAGGCGTGCGTCCCGACATCCTCATCCTGGGTAAGGCCCTCGGTGGTGGTGTGGTGCCGGTCTCCTGTGTGTTGGCCGACGACGACATCATGCTGAACATCAAGCCAGGCGAACATGGCTCCACTTTTGGTGGCAACCCCATCGCTGCCCGTGTTTCCATCGCCGCTCTTGAAGTCATCAAGGAAGAGCACTTGATGGAGAACGCCGAGCGTCTTGGAAAGATCTTCCGCGAAGAAATCGGCAAGATCAAGAGCCCGATGATCGAGAAGGTCCGTGGTAAAGGCTTGCTCAATGCCGTGATCATTAAACCCAAAGACGGCAAAGAGGCTTGGGATGTGTGCTTAAAGATGCGTGACCTCGGTCTGTTGGCCAAGCCTACTCACCAGCACATCATCCGTTTCGCTCCGCCCTTGGTCATCACCGAGGCCGAGCTCCGCGAAGCCATTGAGATCATCAAGAAGGCCATCGCCTCGTTTGAATGATCTTGCTGTAATGAATGAAAAAGCCCGTCGGTTTGGCGGGCGTGCAAAGTACCTCAAAAGGCACATCAGCACCGGACCGATGGGAGGTGCGTAGTGCCGTTGGGGTACTTTGCTAATTTAGGACTTTTTGTATCTTTGCTGGCATGAAGAAATTGGTTATTTTCGATTTAGACGGTACCCTGCTCGACACCATCGAGGACCTTGGCAATGCTGTCAATTCTATCTTGGAACGACATGGGATGCCACAATACACGGTGGAGCAATACCGCAAGATGGTGGGCCATGGCATCCGTAACTTGATCCGTAAAGCCTTCTCTCCGATGGAACTGGACGATGCCTATCTTGAAACCTGCGTGGCAGAGTTCAAGGGGTATTATTTGGCCCATATCGATGAACACACCCGTCCCTTCCCAGGTATTGTG
This sequence comes from uncultured Bacteroidales bacterium, assembly GCA_946184615.1. Taxonomy (GTDB): domain Bacteria; phylum Bacteroidota; class Bacteroidia; order Bacteroidales; family F082; genus Limimorpha. Next base: position 102,117 of record CAMHFN010000001.1, on the reverse strand, counting down.
GAACTGCTTAATGACTTGTATGTCAGAGGTGTTCAATTGGCTGTCGTTTCCAACAAGGTACAAGAAGGTACGGAACGACTCATTCATGAGTTTTTTCCGGACATTACTTTTGTTACCATCTTCGGCAACCGGGTGGGTTATCCCATGAAACCGTCACCAGAGATTGTTGCCTCCGTGCTGGCCAAGGCAGGTTGTGATCCTGCCGATGCGGTCATGGTGGGCGACTCCAACACCGACATGCAGACGGCTATCAATGGTGACATTGATGGCATTGCCGTCAGTTGGGGCAATCGTACCCGAGAGCAGTTGGCAGGAAACAAAATCGTTGACACCGTGGAGGAGTTGCGTAAGTGTTTATTGGCTGAGACTAACTATTTGGAGACGACACGTCTTCGTTTCCGCCCTTGGCGTGACGCCGATGCAGAAACCCTTTTCAAGTATGCCTCCGACCCCGATGTGGGTCCCCGTGCCGGCTGGCCTCCGCATCAATCTGTCGAAGAAAGCCTTCAGACCATCCGGACCATCTTTTCAAGTGATCATGTCTGGGCTTTGGAGTTGAAGGAGAAAGGCGAACCCATCGGATGCATGGGCTATTACGCCTACGGCGAGAGTAATATCGACATCGCTCCTGACGATGCCGAGCTAGGCTATTGGATAGCCAAGCCCTATTGGAACCAAGGCCTCTGTACGGAAGCGCTTCAAGCCATGATTGACTATTGCTTCAACGTGAAGCATTTCCAAACCCTTTGGGCCGACTTCTTTGTGGATAATCCAGCCTCAGGCCGGGTGATGGAGAAATGTGGTTTTCGTGACACTGGGAAAATCAACTGGTGCAGCCATCTTTATCATGGTGACGAAAGGCCGGTGAAGATCATGAGGTTAAACCGTTAATTATTTAAAGTTTGAACATGATGAAACGTGGTTTTCTGATCATAATTCTTATAATTGCTGCAATTGGCATGCAAGCCCAGGAGCGTTCTTTCTGGCAAAAAGCCAATGCTTTTATTACCAAACCCGCCGTGGTTGACACGACCCGCATTTACCAACCTAAACCTTGTTTTTCTTTGGGATTGTTTACCACGGGACAAAAAGCGGGTTTCGACGTGGATGTCAATTTTGGCATTAATATGCCAGATGGAAGTCCACTCACAGGTGTCTCAAGTTACAGTCTTGGCGAGGGACTTTGCAAAAAGATCGGCCTTGAAGTCGGCTATGGCAATGTGGGTTTTGGCTATGGGCTCGAAGTGGGGCCTCGAAGCGCTGCGAAAAAAAGTTCTTTTGCTTTCAATATTGTGGGGAAGTCGTGGGGTGTGAGGCTCAATTACTTCAAAATCACCAATCAATTTGTCTCGGGATTTACGCTAGGGGAAGAGGGTGATGAGATTTATCTGCATGATGAATTCACTTCTGAGGAAAAGGCTGCCTTAAGAAGTTTCACGATTGATGGTTATTATGTCTTCAACAACAAACGTTTCGCCTATCCCGCCGCTTATAAGATGGGGCTGGTGCAGCGGCGTACGGCGGGCTCATGGATGTTGACGGCGCGCTACATGCAAGGCGACTTGTACAATTCCCACGAAGCCGCAATGGATAGCTACAATTTATTGGACTGCTTCGCCACCATGCAAGCCTCGGTGGGTGGCGGCTATTCGGTCAATTTTGTACCATGGCATCGAGATCCCGTAGGGCAGCGTGACGAAGGACTCCGCAACCTTACCATCAACCTTACCGCCATGCCGGTGATTACCTTGTTCAACTCCCTTAAGACCACTTCTTACGAATACGACGATGACATGAATCTGGGCGAAAAAGTATCCAAGATAATATGCTATCCCGTTCCCAATTACATTGGCAGTGCTGCGGTCAGCCTCACCATGGGACGGGTATATTTCTCTTCGCAATTTACCTACAATCGGTTCTATTTCCGCAGCCGCGACGCTATCAACAATAGCCAGTTGGAAATCCCGGACAATTTGACCGACCTTGATTATCGGGGCATCTTCCACGACTGGATGCTGAAAGGGCTGGTGGTTTACAGGTTTTAGATAGAATAACAATATCCTAATATGGAAAATTTCATAAAAAACAATATTTGGATATTGTTTTTGTTGTGACATAATAGAGAAAACATAAGTTATGGTAATAAAATTGGTTTCATTTCCCAGTTGGAATCGTTTGTCTTCAAAGCAGAGAAAACTTCGGATCAGTATTGTAGTGGAAATACTCAATAAAAAGGATGCTGATTTTGTGATGTTTAGCGAGTGGGTGTTTAATAACATAGAAGATTTAAGCTCTGTTTGTCAATTAGTCCATAATGAAAAAGTCACCGCTCTGTTTGAATTGAAATTGTCACCGGGTCTTGTCGGAAACCAGCTTTTTCTTTTACAAAACGGAAAGGTTATAGATCTCAAAACACACCAAGTCTTCAGTGAGCATAAGGATGCAATGGAAGAAAACATTGAGAGATTGCTTGATGAACTAGAGTGTCACCGACAGTTTATGGTAGGCGAAAAACGCTTTTTGGTTATTCAATGTGGAGAAAACAATATATTGAAAACCCAACGAGGCGTTAAAAATAGAGCAGAGTTTCGCTTGCAAAATAGCTATCCAAAAAAGCGTTTTGACAAACTAATGGATTGTGTAGATGTGATTCTTAATCCTGTACATACAAAATGGGGCAGGTTTTATGATTTTACTTGCCGATTGTATAAATTTAGTGAAAAGAATAAATTTTGTTTGTATTGTTCTCAACTTGAAGGAAATCAATTGGTAAATGCGATAAAAAGCCCAGAAAAGAATACGGCTCAAAGGGCTATGAAGAGTAGAAGATTATTGTCTCCGCTTTTTTGTTCAGACGTCAACAATCAAGATTTTTTGTTGCAGGCATACGAAATCTAAAATCCAACCCTCGTTAGGCTGCATCAAATGTTCTTCATTTCAGCAATATACCGTCTTACATGCTCCAATAAAGGCCCAAGGTCTTTGGTATAAGTTTCCCAAATGAACAGTGGACTTGCAATATAATACCCATGGACTAGCACATTACGCATGTCTATGATGTTGCGCCACGGTACTTCTGAGTGTTTTTCTCGGAATTCCTTAGTTAGCATATTGGCGGCCTCACCGATAATCATAATATTGTACACCACTGCGTGAAAACACATCACATCATCTTTCATGTCCTCAAAAGCCTTGCCTTCAAGAAAATCCATCACATGATTTATGCTTTCTTCAATGTGAAACAGACGATCAATGTCCTTAGTTTGTTCTCTCATACACTAGTTTTTTATCACGGTTAGCGGACTCCACGGCAAAGGGTTTTAGCGTGCCTTCTTCCACGAGGTCAACATTACGGCCTAGACGCTCCTGCAAATCCCTCCAAATTTGGGCGTAAGTAAATAATCCAATAGGATTGCTGTGGTCAAACTCAACTAGAATATCCACATCACTATCGGGGGTGGCTTCGCCACGAGCAAACGACCCGAACAACCAAGCCTTTAAAACTGGCTGGGTCTTAAAATACTCGGCAATAGTGCTTATTAGGATCTGTTCGCTCATGGTTGATTATGGTTTTGTTTTCCGCAAAGATAAATAAAAAAAACTAATATTAACCTGAAACCAAGAAAAACTATCTTATAATCTCGCCACCAATTCCTCAATACTCCCTCTCACCTCCGTAATTCCAAATTTCTTCCGGATTCCTGTCCGGCATTTGCCGACCATGGCAGGGGAGACCTTTAAAATATCGGCCACCTCTTTCACGCTGAAAGGCATCATGGAAAGGATGCAGACCTTGAACTCGCTTTCGGTCAAAGAAGGTTGATGATCGCGCAACCGTTGCACTACTTCGGGATAAACTTGATGATAGGCGTCAAAGATGGCTTCGTAGGCAGTGGCGGCATCCTTTCCACAAACGCTGGATTTTACCTTGTTGAAGGTCTCTTGGTCGATGTCCTTCTTTTCTCCGATGAGGAAAACCTTGTAAATCATCATCGCCCGTTGGAAGAGGTTGTCGCGGTTGGTCTCGGCCAAGTTCTCAGATTCCTTCTGCAGTTCGGCCATGCTGAGCTTCATCTCGGCAAGGGTAGCCCGTTTTTGTGCGGAACGGTAGAGGAGGAATAATACCACCCCGATAGCAGCTACCAAAGCCAAGAGGATGATATTGAGCATTCTTCTGCGGCGCAAAAACACGCTAATCATGTTTTCGGTATGATCCAAGTCGCCATGTAAAGCCGAAATGGTCGTTTGTACCTTTTCCATCAGCCTGAGGTCTTCGCTCTCCTTAGCGGTGGTGATAGCTTCGTCCAAGGCTTTCATGGCGGAATCATAATTGTTCTGTTGCCAATACACACAACCGCTATAAAGGGCCGACAAAGTCTTCATCTCAGCATCGTCAGAGAGGTCGAAGTAGCGTCTTGCCTGGAAGATGGAGGTGTCTTGCGAAATGTCTTCGCCACGTTCAAACTTGTTTTCGATCTCCATAACCAATCGCTCCATGTTGTCCATGTCGGACTTCACGTTACAGGCTGCCAACAACGCGATGAGCGCGAAGGCAATCCAACATCTCGATCGGTAAATTAGTTTAATCATGGTATTATTCCAACGCAAAAATAATCATTTTGTTTTTATCTTCTAACAAAACGCTCCGTTTTCCGTTTCTACCGATCTTTAACCCCTACGGGGTATTTTCCGTTCTCTGTTTTCCGTTTTTATTGTCCTCCCTTTTCTCCTGCGGTCTGTGCCTCGTTCTCCAATTCGACATTCCCGAAACGCAGGGTGAACCCAGCACAAAGATAGGTGGAGTTGCTTCGGCTGGAGTAGCTGCCGCTTGAGATCGGATTGGTGTAGGTGTTGCTATATCGCATCAAGCCGAACAAGTCATACCCATTGACAAACACAGAAAGCTTATGGTTGAAGAAATCGGTGCGCATCCCGCAATCGATGGAATAGTTGGCACCGACCTGGTTGAACAAACGCTGTATGGGCGAGGAATAATGTCCAGAGGCGTGAATCTCCAGTCGGTCCCATAGCTTGGCCCAGGCGCTCAGTTGAAGACTGTATGACCACATCTCGTTTTTTTCCAATTGATCCAATACCCCATAATTGGTCTCAAGATAGGAATCATATACATTGGCATAAAACCGCAGGTTGAACATCCCATTGGGTCGGTACATCATGCTGAACTCACCGCCCGCCATGTAAGAACGTCCTACGTTGACAGGCCTCGAGAAAAGGACCACCCGGCCGTAATGCTCATGAAACCCCGATTCGTTGATAGAGGTGATCTCGTTTTTCTTGCCTTTGTAGTAACCCGTCAACCCCACCGAACCGAAGTCGTTCCAGTATTTGGTCCAGCTTGCTTCTAAGTTTTGGGTGTAAACAGGTTCCAGTGATGGATTGCCCGTGAGGTAGGTCTCGGTGTCGTAGATGTTGAAAGGACTGAGCTGTTTTGCCGTGGGGTGGTTGACCCTTCTGGAATAACTCAACTTGAAGTTGTGCATCGAGGGTGTGCGATAGGAGAGGTGGAGCGATGGTGTGACGTTGAAATAATGATATTGTTGAAAATCAATAATATACGGATAATTAGGTGTATCAGGATAGACGATGCTGGTTCGATAGTAGTTCAGGTTGATGCCGGGTTGAATCGTAAAGTTGCCAAATCGATGCTGTACCATGAGATAACCGCCCAATTTCTGGTCTTTGGTGCGATAGTGGTAGCTCATGATCGGATCGTGCACGTATGTGTTCCCAATCAAGGTGTCAACGTCGTTCCGTGTGAAGCCTGACTCCCAGCTGCCATTGAGCCCCAGGCTGATTTCTCCGTTTTTCGAGTAGGGAAGGTTGTAATCGATATTGGCCGATAAAGGTACGCTTGACATGAGGTAGTCCATGCGAAAAGCATCCTCTCGGGGCGAAGGCAGGGTGTAGGTGGTGCGGTCCTCCAATGGCACGGCATTGCGGTTCCAGTTGCCATTGGCGCGAACGGACAAGTTATGCCCTTCCTCATTGAACTTGTGTTGGTAATACAAGCCCGAGTTGAGAAACAAGTAATTGGTATGGGAATGGTTGACAAACACATATTCGTATGTGCCCGCCTGCTCCATGAACTCCGTTCGTTTCCGTTCAGTGGTGCCTTCCACTGGGCCGAAGGAGTCCCAGCAGTTTAACCACAACGCGAAGGTGTTCTTCTCGTTGGGCGTGTAAGTGACGTTAAGAGAGCCCCCTGGACTGTAGGTGAAGTATTTGTCATACCGAATGCTATGGGTCTGGCTTGTCGGGATGAACGCTCCGTTTTCATCTCTGATAAACAGGTTCCTGTCGTTTTCCGATTTCGCTTCGCCATGATAAAAATAACTGCTGGCGAAAGCGTTCACGGTCCATCGGTCGTTTTTCCAGACGTAGGAAGCCCATGGCATCACGTAAGGTTGCGAAGAGACGTTGGTGCCGAAGCATAAAAACTCATTCCGTTTGATCTTGTTGTTCATCACGATGTTGATGATGCCGTCAGCGTCAGTGGCCCATTTGGCCGAAGGGTTGGTGATGACCTCGATGCGGTTGATGGCATTGGCGGGCAAGGTCTGGATGTAGGCCTTCAGGTTCTCTTTCGTGAGGTGTGAAGGCTGGTCGTTGATCCAAATTTCTACGTCCGAAGCACCGCGCAGCGTGATGTTGCCTTCCACATCCACACTGACCCCAGGGGCATTTTGTAAGGCATCGGAGGCCACCCCGGATTGCACCGAAGGGTCGTCGGAGACTTGATACACTGTTTTCTCTCCCTCTACCGAGAAGAGTGGACGTTCCGCAGTGATGGAGACACCTTCTAATAGCAAAGTGTCAGCAGTCATCAGCAGGCTGTCGTTTTTCATTTTCAGGCTATCAGGTTCGGTTTTCTTTGTTTCGGGTACTTCGTTCTGGGCGATTAGAGAGAATGACAAGAAGCAAGTCATCAGCAAAAACAGGGCTTTTCTTTTCATGGCATGAAGTGTTTGTTATTTCATGCTAGCAAAAGTATAAGGAAAAAACCTTGTTTTTTCAAGGGTAGGGTCCAGGTAGAGATGTTTTGGCAATCGATAATTACTAATAGCTGATAATCAGTGTAATATAAAATTGTTGGTAGAGATATTGGATGGGTATTTGTTCTTTTTTTCTTATTCTTAATCGGAATTTTAATACCTTTGTAGTCAAACTATAATCTCTTGAAAAATGAATAAACTATCTTTGATTTTACTCGCTGCCGTTGCTCTTGCGATGGCAAGCTGTTGTGGCGAAAAAGCCGCTAACGAAAAAACTTGTGAGAACAAAAATGAAACTGAAATGAATACTACGATGAACGATCTGCTGACACGTCGTAGCGTGCGCAGCTACACCGATGAAGTGCCTCCCATGGAGGTGATTGAAGAAATCTGTAAAGCGGGCACCTACGCCCCGACGGGCATGAACCGCCAGGCTCCCATCATTGTTGCCGTTACCAACCGTGAGGTGCGCGATCGTCTGAGCAAACTCAACGCCAGCGTCTTCGGTCGCGACGACATGGATCCCTTCTATGGCGCTCCCGTGGTGCTGGTCGTGTTGGCCGACACTACCGCTGCCTTCACTTGGAAAGAGGATGGCTCCTTGGTGATGGGCAATTTGCTCAACGCCTGCCATGCCAAAGGTTTGGGTTCCTGCTGGATCCACCGTGCCAAAGAAGTCTTCGAGATGGAAGAAGGTAAAGCCATCTTACGTGACCTCGGCATTGACGATACCAAGTATGTCGGTATTGGCAACTGCATCCTTGGTTACACGGCTGGCGATTACCCTGAAGCCGCACCTCGCAAGGACAATTACGTGTATTGGATTAAATAACTTGGTGCTCTCGAAAAACGGTTTCCACCGCTTCCTCGTATTCTTTTAGCGCATTGATTTTCTTAATCTTGCGCCAGATGTCCTGTGACTCATCGAACGAGTTCATGAGATAGGACCATAGTTCCTTCATCCTGCCTAACACCTTGGGGCTGCCTCCGGCGTGATGTAGCCGTTCTTCGTAAAGGTCTATCACGTAAGCGTGAAGCCGCTCTTTCTTGTCATCTTCCCAAACGCCTTTGATTTCCTCAGCAAGAAAAGGATTCGCCAGCAAACCTCGTCCCAGCATGAACTCATTCACTGGCTGAACTTGTTCGCGAATTCGCCCAAAGCTTTCCATCGAAACGATGTCTCCGTTATAAACCAAAGGTGCCTTGATCATTGGAATCAATTCAGCGAAACGCTTCACGTCGGCATCACCTTTATACAACTGCTTGCCAATTCGTGGATGGATGATCAACTCGCTCAGAGGATAATGGTTGAAAACCTCGATAACGGGGAAGATCTCCTCTGGATTAAAATATCCTAAGCGGCATTTGATGCTGAATTTCAGATCGATGCGCTCAAATACGGCATTGAGCATGACCTCGATCTTCTCGGGATAGGGAAGGAGACCACTTCCGCGTTTCTTGTTGGCGACCCTAGGGAAAGGACAGCCCATGTTCAGGTTGATTTCCTTGTAACCCAGCTCTTTGCATTGATAGGCAAACCTAAGTATCTCCTCGGCATCGGTGCTTAAAATCTGAGGAGTCAGCGTCTCCACGTCATTGAAACGGGGATCGATTTCCTCCACTTGCATGTTTTTGGCATGGTCTTTCTGGATGCCTGTAAAAAAGGGAGTGTAGTATTTGTCGATGCCGCCAAAATGCTTCTTGAAGACGTTCCGGAAGGGGGCGTCAGTAATGCCTTGGAAGGGACCTAGGGATAGTTTAACGCTTTCCATGACGCAATCTGCCCAGGATAGTCAAAACCAGGGTAACCAACAACAAACCGTATGTCATCCACATCGCGATCCTATAAAGATAATCGCCGTGCTTGGAATAGAAGGTTTTCTCGGTGTTGGCTTTCAACGTAGCCTTGATGACATCTTCCTTCCAGTATTCGGTGGATTGCAGGACATCGCCTTTTTGGTTGAAGAAGCCGGATCGGCCGGTGTTGGCTGAGCGGGCCACGCAGCGACGGTTTTCAATGGCGCGTAGTTTCGAGAACTCGAAATGTTGCTTATACCCCGGGGTGTCTCCCCACCAGCCGTCATTGGTGCTCACAAACAGCAGGTCGGCACCTTTGCGAACGAACTCGCTCACGTAGCCTCCGAAGGCGGATTCATAGCAGATGGCTACTCCCACCTGATGCTCGCCGAAACTCATGTTATGTGGATAGGGGTCGGTCTTCAAAGTCCCTCTCGCAATACCCACAGTGAGGCTGAAGTGTTTCAGGAATCCCATCCATTCGGGAATGGCTTCCACAGCCGGAGTCAGTTTCGACTTGTTGCGATGCTGCACGTTCAGGGTGTCGATAAGCCATGTGGAGTTGTAGGCATAGTAATAACGATCGCTGCTTCCAATTTGACGCGCTGGGAAATCATCTTCCATCCCTTTGGGCACCCAATCATAGGAGAAACCTCCGATAACGAAACAGCAGTTGGGATGTGCCTCGGTAAACTGTCCGATGATTTTAAAGGCTTTCACTTCATCCATCCGGTCAAGCCAAATGCCTTCTTCAATAGCCGATTCAGAGCTGACCACGAATTGGGTCTGGGGAGTCACTAGCTTCTCTGCAAGATCCACATTACGTTGTATGGTTTTGTCGTTGAACTGAGAGTCGAACTGTTCGTTCCACGGGTCGCAGTTCTGTTGGATCACGATCACTTCAGTGTCCTCGCCCTTTTCCTCATATTGGTTATAGGCTATCTTACTCCCTATTACTGGCAAGGACAATAAGGCTATGGCAGCCCCCGTATTCCACCAACGTGTTTTTTTGTCAGCAGCACTTAAAATATTTGTAATCAATACATTAATTAACAATATCCATAAGGTTCCTCCTGCCACGCCTGTCACAGAATACCATTGAACCCAGGTGGTGCAGGTGGAAAAGACATTTCCGAGATGAAGCCAAGGCCATTTCGCTGCCCAGTAGTAATGCAGGAATTCAAAAGCCATCCAATAGGGTATGAGTAAGAAATTGCCGATGAGACTGTTGTGGAGTCTCATCTTGGTGAAATGGAAGGCCCAAAACACGGTCGACATGAACAGAGCGTTCAGGATCCATGCCAGTATGGCGGCGGGGGTGGCATTCCAAACCCACCATGTGGTCAGCACGTTCCATACCAAAAAGGAGAGGAACGAAAGCCAAAATACATTGCCTTTTTCGCCTTTGCTGATCCGTTCTTCAAGATAAAACAACGGCACCAAAGCAATGAAAATCAAGGGGGCAAAGCCGCTCTCTGGCCAAGCCGCCCACAGGAGTAAACCGCTAGCGATGGCCATCAGTATTTTCTGGTATTTTTTCATTTCCAAGAATTTTGGCAAAGATAATAAAAAAACAAAAGCCGGATATCGTCCGGCTTTTGAGTGGTACCAGCGGGAATTGAACCAGCGACACACGGATTTTCAGTCCGTTGCTCTACCAACTGAGCTATGGTACCCCGTTGAATGCGACTGCAAAAATACAGCTTTTTTTGAAATCGACAACAATTTTTTAAAAAAATTCGGTTTTTTTTTGGATATTTGCACGCTGAAACAGACTGTAATGAAGGATCATTTTGTTAAAAAACTGATATTGACGGCTTTTGCCATCGCTTTAATGGGTAGTGTTATCGCTCAATCCAACGTAGATTCGCCTTATTCCATGTTCGGCATCGGACAAGTACGGAACAAAACCATGAATACTCGTCTTAAAGGCATGGGTGGCGTGACCAATGCCATGGGCGATAAAAACATGGTGAACGCTGGTAACCCCGCCTCATACGCGATGATTGACACGCTTGCATTTCTTTTTGATGCTGGCATATATGCCAAATCCTCGAATTTCAGTACGTCAACCCTCTCCGAACGTGCCGCCTGTGCCTCGTTGGATTATGTGTCGATGGGTTTTTCTCTGAATAGTTGGTGGAAAATGGCTATGGGAGTCCAGCCTTACAGCAATGTTGGGTATAACATCCTTACGACTTACCATAGTGATCAGGTGGGCAACTGTGCGGAACTTTTCAAAGGGGAAGGAGGATTGAATCAAGTGTATTGGGGCAATGCTTTCCGTTTGGGTAACCATTTCGCTGTGGGTGCCAATGCGAGTTTTGTGTTTGGTGACAGTAAATCCACTACTACGTTGGCATATCCTGATTCCACCTATATCATCTGTTCGCGTCGTAGTCGTGATATGATGGTGCGTTCGTTTATGTTCGACTATGGTTTGATGTATCAAGGCCGTGTCGGGAATGGCTTGACCTTGAATGTCGGTGCCACCTACAACCAGAAAATAGGTCTTCGTGGAAAACAAACGACTTTCATCCGTACCATCGAAGCCGATGACGTGGAAAATTTATCCAGTGTGATAGAGTATCTGATCGACACTGTTGCCTATGCCATTGATGAAAAAGCATCTTACAGTATGCCCCATGCTTTGGGTTTCGGCGTGTCGTTGCAAAAAAATAACCGATGGAGAATTGGTGCCGACTTCAATTGGGCTCAATGGAGTGCTTTTGCTCGTAATGGGGTCAATGAAGGACTCCAGGATTCTTGGAGTGTGGCAGTAGGAGGCGAGTTCCTGCCAACTTCCACCTCTATTTCGAGCTATTGGACCCGCGTTTCGTACCGTTTAGGTGCTTTCTATGAGCAGTCCTTCTTGAATATTAATGGGCAGTCAATCAATAAGATGGGTGCCACTGTGGGGTTGAGCCTTCCCGTTCCTCGTACCCTTTCTAAAGTAGACCTCGCTTTGGAAGTGGGAAATTGTGGCACGAAATCTGCTAACCTCATCAAAGAGAGTTACGTGAATCTTACCGTCGGTGTGTCTGTCTTTGAACGCTGGTTCCAAAAGAGAAAGTATAAATAATAGTTAAACCATAAAAACAAGAAAACAATGAAAACAAAGAGAATTGCGATCCTGGCTGTTATTTTAGGAATGGCCTTGAGTGTTTCCGCACAAGAAGTCGTAGAATCGAAATATGGTGCTGACAGTGCCAACTGTGTCACCAAGCTTTCGGTTTACCGTGAGTACTACAAGCAATGGGAAGCCGCCAAGTTCGCCCCCGAGTCCGTCAATGCCGAGATGATCTCTGCTTGGCGTGAGGTGTTCCTCACCTGCCCCCGTGCCAGTCAGTACACCTACACCAATGGCGAGAAAATTCTGGATTACCTGATTCGCCAAAATCCTAAAGACAAGGATGCTTATATCGACACGCTTTGCCTGTTGATGGATGCAAGAGCTCAGTATTTCCCCTCCGATCCCAAGACGGGTGCTTCTCAAGTCGCCAATATCAAGGGGCGTAAGGGTATGATGATCTACACTTATAATAAAAACCGTTACGAAGAAGCCTACAACGTGCTGAAAGAAGCCGTTGCCCTCGATCCTTCGCAAATGCAAGGTGCTTATATCGATGCCTATTTCAAAGCAACCATCGATATGGCAAGCGCTGGCAAGGAAGAAAAGATGACGATCATCAACGTCTATCAGGAACTGTCGGATGTGATTGATGACAATATCAAGGAACTGGCCGAAAAGGAAGCACAGCTCGTAGAAGCCAAAGCTAACGCCGAAGAAACGGGTGACAACGATGCCCTGGCTGGTTTCGATAAACAAATTGAGAAGAACGAAAAGTCCATTAATATTAATAAAGGTGTGAAAAACAACCTGGACAACCTCTTCCAGCCGTATGCTTCCTGCGAGGATTTGATCAAGGTCTTCACTGCCAAGATGGCTGAGACACCTGACGATATCGTTCTGTTGAAACGCATTACCACCATCCTTGATAAGAAGGAATGCACCGATTCGAAACTCTTCCTCGATGCCAGTAAGAAACTGTATGATCTGGAACCCAGTCCCGAGGCTGCCTACAACATTGGTGTCAAGCTCTTTAAGGATGGCAAGAACGGTGAAGCTGCCAAATACTTCGAACAAGCCACTTCTGCTTCGAACAACGACCGCGTCTACAGAGCGTACAGAAACCTGGCGTACTGCTATCTGAACATCAACAGTTTCGGTAAGTGCCGTGATGCTGCCCGCAGAGCTGCTTCTGTTGACCCGACCGCCGGTGAACCTTACATCATCATCGGAATGGCGTATGCCGCTTCGGCGAATTCGCTCTCTGATTTGAAGTTCGGTGGTAAAGAAGCCTACTGGGTCGCTGTTGACAAATTCGCCAGAGCTGCCAGCATTGACTCATCGGTCGCCAGCCGCGCCAACAGTTTGGCTGCTTCTTACAGACAGCATTTCCCCACAACGGAGACTATCTTCTTTAATGACTATGCCGAAGGCCAGTCTTACACTGTCGGTGGCTGGATTGGTGAGACGACAACCATCAGAGCCGCTAAATAAACAGCACATTGAAGAAGACACGATTTCTGATCTACAACATCACAGCCGTTCTGGCTGTGATGTTGTTTTCGTGTGGCAATCCCACGTCGGTAATCCAACAGTTGGCTTCTGACGACACGCTGTCGGGTATTGTCGCATACGACATCGTGTTCTACCGTAGCGACTCGGGGGTGGTTCAAGTGGAGCTGACGGCACCTATGATGGTGCGTCAGGGCAACGATAGCAGCTACCTTGAATTTCCTCAAGGCTTCCATGCCGTGGTGTTCGACAAATATCACCAAGTGGCTTCGGAAATCAGCGCCGATTATGGCATCAAAAACGACGATAAAAACATGGTGAAAGCGGCCGGAAACGTTAGTGTTGAAAACGAAAAGAAGGGACAAAGCATGTATTCCGACCAGTTGTTCTGGTATCAGGACACCAAGATGATTTATACCCGTTCGGCTGTTCGTATCATCATGCCTGACAAAGATATTGTGGGGGATAGTCTGGTATCGATGGAAAACTTCGATGAATATACCATTTATAACGGAAGGGCTACTTTTGAAGTGGAGGACAATTGATGATGAACGACTGGATTCTGGTGGCGATTACCCTGTTTTTCTCCGCACTTTGTTCGGGCTTGGAGATTGCATTCAATAGTACCAACCGATTGCAACTGGAGGTTGACCTGAAAAAGAATTTGTTTTCAGCCAAGGTTATCAGTCTTTTTGTTCGTAATCAATCCCGTTTTGTGACTTCGCTTTTGATTGGGAACAACATCGCCAATATCATTTATGGTATCGTCATGGCCCGTTTGTTGCGCCCTGCGGTGTTGTGGATGCTTCCTTCATCACTGGAAGTGGAATTCTTTATCCTACTTATTCAGGCAATTATATCCACTTTGCTCGTTCTGGTGCTGGCGGAGTTTCTACCCAAAATTCTTTTCCGTATCAACCCCAACGCCATCCTCTCCTTTTTTGCTCTGCCCACGGTAGTGTGCTATTTCCTGCTGTATCCACTGACCTTGGTTTATTCTGGTATTGCGCAAATCTTCATCAGGATTTTCTTTGGTATAAAGATGGGCCCGCAGACGTATCGCATTAGCACGGTCGATTTCGACGATTATATTGCCGAGTATGCTGACCACGAAGAGGCAGATGAGGATGTGCAGCAGGAGATCCAACTGTTTCAGAATGCCATGGACTTTGATCAGGTCAAGCTGCGTGAGTGCATGGGGCCTCGCAACGAGATTGAGGCCGTGAAGCTTACGGATGACCTCCATTTTCTGAAGGACCGCTTTGAAGAAACCAAACATTCCAAGTTGCTGGTCTATTCCGACAATATTGACAATATTGTGGGCTATATCCATCTTAACGATGTGGTGGAAGCCATGGCGCATCGTAAAAATGTTACGGCAGCTGATTTGGTCCGCCCCATTGATTTCTTTCCTGAGACTTATACTGCCAACCGTTTGCTGAAGCATTTCATCCAGAAACACCAAGGTGTGGCGGTGGTGGTCGATGAGTTTGGAGGGACTTCAGGTATCGTTACCATGGAAGATGTCATAGAGGAAATCTTTGGCGAGATTGAAGATGAATATGATGAAGAAGAGGAAAAAGAGGAAGTGGTGAAGAAAGATACCTACGTGTTTTCGGCACGGCTTGAGATAGACTATCTCAATGAGACGTACGACCTTGACCTTCCCGTATCGGACGACTACGAGACTTTGGCGGGTATGGTGCTTCATTATTATGAGAATATCCCCGAAGTGGGCGAAGAGCTAACTATAGGTTCCTACAAAATCAAGGTATTGAAAGCTACGGATATGAAACTTGAAGAGATTGAATTAAAGCGAGTTAGCTGAAATTTGAAATAAAGTTTTATCAAATTTTACGTAGATTGAAATCCTTTTACTAAATTTGCAGGCTCAAATTTTGGATAAATTAATAAAAAGATAAGTTAAGAAAAGCATTATGGCAGCAATTGAAAAAATCAGAAAGCGTTCAGGATTATTGATCGCAATCATCGGTCTTGCTTTGTTGGCATTTGTCCTGCAGGACCTTTTCCAAAGCACGGGAAGGCACCGCGAGTACAACGTGGCCGTTATCGATGGAGAGAAGATTCCATACAAGGATTTTGAGGACTTGAAGGACAGAAACATCGAAAACATGAAGCGCAACGCTGGTAACAACCTCACTTCATCGCAGACTTACAGTGTTTATAACAGCACCCTTGAGCAGATGATCAAGGAGCACATCATGACGAAGGAATACAATGCCATCGGCATGAATGTATCGGCAGAGGAACTTTACGACCAGTTTGTGGGTGACGATCCTCATGAGTGGGTGGTCAGCAGTTTCCGTGATGCCAGTGGCAATTTCGACCGCCAGCAGCTTGAGAACTACATGCAGCAGCTTGACAATGCTCCGATGGAGTACCGTGCCCAATGGGTTGAATTCGAGAATGCCGTTAAAGAGAATCGTTTGGAGAAAAAGTTCGACAATCTGATCAAGGCTTCTTATTTCGTTCCCGCCAAATTGGCTGAGAAGTATTATAACAATAAGAACGAGAAGTCATCCGCAGAAGTCGTCGCTCTTCGTTATGCTACCATTCCTGACTCGACGGTAGTTGTCACCGACCAGGATAAAAAGAATTTTTATGAGGAGAACAAATACAAGTATGAGACGGACGAGACCCGTGCTATTGAGTATGTGGTGTTCGATATCAAGCCTTCGGCAGCCGACGAGGAGAATACCCGTAATTTAGTTGCCGATATGAAGGCCGACTTCACTGCTACTGAAAACGTCATCAACTACGTCAATGCTAACTCCGACCGTCGCTACGACAGTGCTTGGATGGCTCGTACCGATGTGCCGGCTGTTCTCGAGAGTGTCATATTCGACGAAGGTAATCAGCCTGGCTTCGTGTTTGGTCCTTATTTTGACGAGAATGCTTACAATTTGGTGCGCATCGTCGATCTCCAACAACGTGCTGACTCATTGAGAGCTAGCCACATCTTGATTCCTTACGCTGGTGCCTTGCGTAGCGAGGACACCATCACCACCAAGGAGATGGCTCAAAAACGCGCAGATAGCATTGCCAACGTGCTCAAGAAAAATACCAAAGACGTGAAGCTCTTCGGTCAATTGGTCGAAAAGTTCTCCTCTGACAAGGCTACTGCCGAGAAAGAAGGCGACCTCGATTGGTTCACCGATGGTATGATGGTTTATAACTTCAACGAGTATGTGATGAACAATCCAGTAGGTCAGATTGGCGTGGTGGAAACTCCCTTCGGTTTCCATGTCATTAAGGTCACCGGTAAGACGGAGATGCACCCCAAAGCCCGTTTGGCCGTGTTGAGCCACGATTTGAGCACAAGTACCAAAACCTATCAAGATGTGTTTGCCCAGGCCAACAAGTTTGTCACCGACAACCGCACCTACGAACAGTTCAACGCTGCCATCGAAGCTGAAGGCATGACCAAGCGCAGTCAACCTAGATTGCTGGCTTCAACCTACCAGATTACGGGTATCGAAAACCCACGTCAGATTGTCCGTTGGGCTTTCGACAAGAAGACCAAGGTGGGCGATGTTTCCTCTATCTTCGAGCTTGACGATATGTTTGTGGTGGCTGCCCTGACTGAGATCATCCCAGAAGGATATGCTCCGCTTGAGAAGATTGCTGAACAGTCGAAGTACCAGATTATCAACAAGAAGAAGGGTGAGCTGGCCGTTAGCAAGATGCAAGCCTGCGGTAACGATTACGACCGTATGGTCAAAGAACTTGGCGCTGAAAACACCACCGTCTCCGATGTCAACATGGAATCGCGTGGCGTGGGTAATTTCGGTGTTGAAGCCGACATCGTTGGTATTATCCTTGGCATGAAGGAAGGCGAAGTGGTTGGCCCAATCGCTGGCAATTCCAGTGCTTTCATCATCAAGAATGTGAAGCATCAGCCTGCCGCTGCCACTACCGACTTCTCCACCATTCTGAGAGAAAAGAAATCTCAGTTTGACAATAAGGTGTTGAATAATGGCGTTTACAATGCCCTTAAGAACAACGCCAAGATTGAAGATAACAGAGCGATGTTCTACTAATAGAAGATAGAAGCAAGAAGAAAGAAGGATGGGATGGTTCCAGTGAGCCATCCCTTCCTTTATTCTTACTTCTTGCTTCTTCAGAATCCCATTCCGAACCAGTACCAGAACTGGCTTTCCATTTCCTTCCAGGTTTGGCGGGTGGCTGCGGCGAAGTCTTTGGTGTATTGGTTGAGTACTTGGATGGCTTCGTCCTTTTTGCCTTCGTTGAGCAGGTTTTGGGCTTTTTGTTCTAGGGCAGGAATCTCTTCAAGGGCTTTTTCTTCAAAGCGGTTGGCGTTGCCCATGAGGACGGGTTTGGTGCGTCCCCACATCACGGTGGCGAGTTTGTTGGCTCTGCGGTAATGCCAGATCCAAGCCTCTTCGCGGTAACGTAATTGTCCGCATTTGTCGAAACCTTCAGGTAGGGTGGTGGAGCCGGAGAAGATGGGGATGCGAGGGCTCTGTCCAGGGTTGTCGCAAGCCATCCAGCAAATGGCGCCGATCTCATCAGGAACCCAGTTGCGGCATTGGATGATGTGGTGATAGCTGCTCCAAGCCACGGCCACGGTGCGTTGGAACTTCACGGTTTCGGGAGCCAGGAAATTCAACGTGTTCTGTAAAGTGCCGTTCATCCATGGGTTGGCGATGGGACTGATGATAGTGTCTTCAACTACAGTGCCATCGTCTTGGCGTTTTTTAGTTACCATCTTGATGTTGCGGGTCATGTCCATATCGGTGCCTTCGTAAGTGCTGCGGAAGAGTTCCATCACTTTGCGGACATCGACATTCTCATCGGGTTTCACTGAGAAAGGAAGCTCTGGCATGTCTTGGTTGAGGTTTAGCGAGGGAGCCAACTGGCTGAGGATGAAGAACTCGCGGTCGCTGTAGTTCTTGCCGCCACCGTATTCGGCACGAAAGGCCTTCCAGAAGATGAAATCGCCTTCGCCATCCCAGAGGCCGTATTTTTTGGCTACTTTCTCACAGTTGTCGGAACAGTAGAAATCCTTGCTCTTGCGCTCCAGCTTTCCGATGCGGGCGATGTTGGCACTGACGCCTACCTCATCGTCAGGGATGCGTTTGGCCGCCCATACGCCACCGATTTTGTCAGGACCTTCGCCGAGGATTTCCATCTGCCATACTTCATTCTTGTCGGCTATGGTGATACACTCGCCGCCATCGCCATAACCGTATTCTTTGACGAGTTTGCCAATCAGCTGAATGGCATCGCGGGCATTGTCGCAGCGCATCAAGGCTACACGCTCCAATTCCTCGATCATGAACATGCCGTTTTTATTTACCAAGGTGTCGGGACCCGAGAAGGTCGTTTCACCGATGGCCAGTTGTTTTTCGTTGAGGCAAGGGTAGGCGGTGTTGAGGTAAGCGTAGGTATGTTCCACTTGAGGGATCTCACCGGCGAGTTCCACTTTTCGGTTGTCGAAAGGGTCTTCGGTGTGCATGGTTCCTTTATACACCTTGTGCATCTCGCCTTTTTCATGGTCGGAGGCAGGTTCCCAGCGCATCCAAGTGCGGTAGCGACCATCGCAGGTGTGTGAGGTGATGACGGAGCCGTCAGTGGAGGCGTTTTTGCCCACCATGATGCTGGTGCAACATGCACCGACGCGCATTTCCTGGTCTTCTTGAGCGGTGAGGTTGAAGCCCATCAGTATCAGACCAGCTAAGAGTAGTGATTTAATTTTAAGCATGGTAGTATTGAAATTGTGATTTGTGTGCGAGTTTTGATGTTCAAAAATAAAAAAGAAATCTTTTGGATAATAAAAACATGTGCTATTTTTGTAGCTAAATCATACGATACTATGCGCCGCTTTCTCTTATTATTGTTTTTCCCTTTGCTGGTGAGCCACCTTTTTGGCAGTGCATGGGGAAGTGAAGCACGTCGTCTTTCAAAAAAAGTGACCTTTCCTGTCATTGAAACGCCTGCTGTTTTCACGAGTACTATCAATGACCGCCATTATCTCGTGTTTGTCGAATATAGCGATAACCAGCATGTGAGAGGGCATTATATGTCTTTGGAGGAACCTATGACGGATACACTTCCGTTTCAGCTGGAGGCACGGAAGCGGAATGCCAGGCTTTATTATAACGGGAAGAAGGAGACGTTTCGGCCACGTTTCTATTCTATGGATGAACAACATGCTGAAGGCTATGCGCGATTGAGTTTGTTTGGGACAGCGTTTTTTCATTTTCTGATTCATGAGGCGCCACCTGCTTTTCGGGATATGGAGAACAAACGCTATCAAGATTCGTTGTTTGCCGTGGAAGAGAGGGGTGATATCGTTTACGCCAATGCCTTGGGGTATTGGTCTGAATTGGGTGACGAAACCGCTGTTACGGATAAGATTTTCCAGTTGGGAGATGCCCTATATGAAAAGGATTTGGATTTGCATCTGGATGTTTTCATGCCTCAGGACGACACGTTGAAGAAGCGGCCTTTGGTGATGTTGGTTCATGGTGGAGCTTTTTATTTTGGCTCCAAAGACGATGTTTCCATCACGCAATGGTGTCGGCATTTGTCTTCGATGGGGTATGTGGCGGCCTCTATCGACTATAGGATAGGATTCCTGCCCACCATGGCTAGCATTGGCCGTGCAGGCTATCGCGCGGTGCAAGATGCCCATGCGGCCATGCGTTATTTGGTGTCTCATCAAGAAGAATATGGCATTGACACTTCCATGATTTTCGTGGGAGGAGCCAGTGCGGGAGCGATCACGGCGCTCAACCTTGCATTCATGACGAATGAAACTCGCCCCGAATATACCCACAGCGGGTTCCTCCGGCCCGATCTTGGAGATATTGACACTTGTGGCAACGCCATTAGGGCGGACTTTCGTATCAAAGGTATTGTTGACATGTGGGGTGCCATGCCTGATACGACCTTCCTTCATGGAAAGAACATCCCTATCATAGCCTTCCATGGCGATGCTGACGACATTGTACCGTACGGCTATGACTATCCTTTCGGCATTGCCGGTCCATTGAAAACCCTGTTAGTCGAACCGATGTTCGGGTCGTCGTGTATTGTTGACCGTGCCGTTAAATTAGGGTATAAGGCACATCTGGTTACCTTTGGTGGTCTCCGGCATTCACCTCATGTGGAACCGGGAACCAAGGCTTTGAACGACAATTTCTATCTTATTCGGGAGATGATGCCGGAGTTTTTCTATGAGATTATCATGCCGGAAAAGTTGGAAATTATGGAAGAGAATGCTTGTTATTCCGTAAGTCCTGAGCCTTTGTCGACTTCTTGGCAGGTGGAAGGAGGTGTTATTCTTTCTTCCATCAACAACATGGTGAAGGTGGCTTGGATCAAGAATGCACCTCAACGCAGTATCACTGCTTCAGTTACCATGCCCTACGGAGTTGGTTTCAATGTGGTAAAAGACATCCCCTAAAAAATCTTTTTCCAACTGTCTTGCGATTCATAAAAAAAGCGTATCTTTGTGGACGCAAAAAGAAGGTCCATGAGGATAAGATTCATTGGTCTTTATCTCAACGTTAAAGAACGTGACCGTTTCTGAGTACCTGCTTGGAAACAGAAGGTCTTTTCATTGTTTTTCTACTCTAAAGAAAAACGTAAAATCCTTGAATTTTAAATCTTTAAATTAATATAGTTATGGAATTACCATTTGCAGAAGCGTGGAAAATCAAGATGGTTGAACCCATTAAGAAATCCACCCGCGAACAACGCGAAAAATGGCTCAACGAAGCCCACCAGAATGTCTTCATGTTGAAGAGCGACTACGTTTATATCGACCTGCTGACCGATTCAGGTACGGGTGCTCAGAGCGACCGTCAATGGGCGGCTATGATGATGGGTGATGAGAGCTACGGAGGTGCTCGTTCTTTCTATCACATGAAGGATACTATCACTGAACTTACTGGATTCGAGTATGTTATCCCTACCCACCAGGGCCGTGCTGCTGAGAATGTGCTGTTTAGTTATCTCGTGAAACCTGGTATGGTTGTCCCGGGCAACGCCCACTTCGACACCACCAAAGGTCACATCGAGAGCCGTAAGGCCTTCGCCATTGATGTCACCGTGCCTGAAGCTTACGATACTCAGTTAGAAGTGCCTTTCAAAGGCAACGTCAGCCTCGAGAAGCTTGAGAAAGTGCTGCAAGAGAACAAGGGTAACGTACCCTTCATGGTTCTCACCGTCACCAACAACACTGTCGGTGGTCAGCCTGTGAGCATGAAGAACATCCGCGAGACTTGTGAGCTCTGCCACAAATACGGTGTGCCAGTCAACATCGATAGCGCCCGTTTCATTGAGAACGCCTACTTCATCAAGACT
The DNA here is from genome assembly GCA_946184615.1 of uncultured Bacteroidales bacterium. Classification (GTDB taxonomy): domain Bacteria; phylum Bacteroidota; class Bacteroidia; order Bacteroidales; family F082; genus Limimorpha. Next base: position 80,370 of record CAMHFN010000001.1, on the reverse strand, counting down.
CGTGAGGAAGGTTATGCCGACAAGACGCTTCGTGAGATTGCTCTTGAGATGTTCAGCTATGCTGACTCGATGACGATGTCAGCCAAGAAGGATGGTCTCGTCAACATGGGTGGCTTCATTGCCACCAACAAGAAGGACTGGTACGAAGGAGCCAAGTTGTTCTGCATCCCCTTCGAGGGCTTCCTTACCTATGGAGGCATGAACGGCCGTGACATGGATGCTTTGGCTGTTGGTCTGAAGGAAAATATTGAGTTTGAGATGGTTGAAACCCGTATCAAACAGGTTCACTACCTGGCCAAAAAACTCGATGAGTATGGTATTCCTTATCAGCGTCCTGCTGGTGGTCACGCTATCTTCGTCGACGCCGACAAGGTGTTGACCAACATCCCGAAGGAAGAGTTCCCCGCTCAGACGCTGACCTGTGAGCTTTACCTTGAAGCCGGCATCCGTGCCTGCGAAATCGGTTATGTGCTGGCTGACCGTGATCCGGTTACCCGTCAGAACCGCTTCGGAGGCAATGATTTCGTCCGTCTCTGCATCCCTCGTCGTGTGTATACTAACAATCACATGGACGTGATTGCCGCTGCATTGAAGAACGTGTACGACCGTCGTAACGAAATCAAGCGTGGTTTGGAAATCACTTGGGAGGCTGAACTGATGCGTCACTTCACCTGCCAGTTCAAGAGATTGGGATAATCTCAACCAAGTCTAATGTTTTTCTGGGGAATTCACCGTTGTGGATTCCCCAGAATTTTTTATCTTTGCCGCATGACCCCAGCAGCAATTATTATCGGAATCGTCTTTGTTTTGTCATTGACCACACCCGTTGTAACAGTAGCTTTAGGTTTGGAACCGAAAAGCCAGAGCAAGCCCTCAAGACAGTTGCTTGCGGCTTTGGTATTTGGTGCCGCAGAAGCCTTTATGGCTTTCCTAGGTTATCTGTTCGGGAGATGGATTGCTCCCATGTACGGCGACTATCTGCCTTATTTTGTTTTTGCCATCATGTTGATTGTGGCCTTTAAGATGATTGTCCACGCCATGAAAGTGTTGAAAGCAAAATACTTGTTTTCTTTTACCTCTATCTGGGGCTTTTTGCTGTTGGGCATTTTTGCTTCCGTTGATACGTTTATGATGGGTGTTTGTGGTGATGGTTTCTTGCCCTTTGGCTATTGGTATTTCTTGGCTGTAGCCCTATCGGGATTCCTTTGGGCACTTAATGCTGTCAAAAAGGAGTATTCACCGGAATTAATGCGCGCATCCAGTTTCATTGAGTTTTCGGGCGCAGTTTTCGTGATCGTGATAGCGATACTCTATCTTTTCACAGACCTAATCTAATATCGAATGATGAAAAAGACGTTTTTGCTTTTTGGTTTTCTTGCCGTGGTGACCATGGCTTTTGCTCAGGCACCCTCATACTATTATACTTCGGCCGAAGGATTGACAGGTGAGCCGTTGAAACGGGCTTTGCACAACATTATCAAGGGCCATTTTACCATCACGTATGGTGAGATTTGGAATGCCTTCTGGAGTACCGACAACAAGGGCGATGGCGTGGTGTGGGACATGTATTCTGACCGACCCGGTGGCACGCCGCCTTACACTTTCGAGTTGGGTATGGATCAGTGTGGAAACTACAATGGCGAGGGGGATTGCTATAACCGTGAGCATTCGTGGCCTCAGAGCTGGTTCAATGATCAAACTACGCCGCGTACCGATCTGCATCATATCTTTGCTACCGATGGCCATGTGAACTGGAGGAGGAGCAATTACCCGTATGGCGAGGTACGTTCCGCTTCATGGACTTCGTTAAATGGTTCCAAGTTGGGCTCTTGTAAGACTCCGGGTTATGAAAAAGTGGTATTTGAGCCGATTGACGAATACAAAGGCGATTTCGCTCGTGCCCTTATGTATATGAGTGTGCGTTACTATTTGGAGGATTCCAGTTGGGGTAGCAGTGACATGACCAATAAGTCGGTCATCTTGCCCTGGGCTATTAACATGCTACTCCGTTGGAATGACCAAGACCCCGTCAGCCAGAAGGAGATCGACCGTAACAACGTCATTTACAGCGACTACCAACGTAACCGGAATCCTTTTGTGGACCATCCGGAATATGCACGGATGATTTGGGATCCAGAATGGAGTGTAGACGAATATAACACATCAGCAGAACTGCAATCTGACCAAATCATAGTGTATGACCTCTGTGGACGGAAACTGTTGCAGACCAACATTATAAATGAAGAGGAAGAGATAGCTTCTTTAAAAAACAAACTTCAACAGGGGTGTTATTTCCTGCAAATCCTTTCGGGAAATCGTGTTTTGGCGAACAAGAAAATGTTGGTAAATTAAAAATAAATACTTACTTTTGCGAGCATATTAATTGCTAAAAATCTGTGCAATATGATATGCTTTTTCCAGTCTGGTGATCAACGAGTTATAGCTGTTGATGCCGTATCTGAACTCTCTGAAGAGAGTCTTTCCCGTTTGTCGTGGCTTTTTGGCAAAGCATCCTTGGTTAAGACCAAGTCGGTCAAAGGCTTTTTCGTTGGTCCGCGTCGGGAAATGATTACGCCTTGGAGCACTAATGCCGTCGAGATCACCCAAAACATGGGCATCGATGGCATTCTTCGTATTGAGGAATTCCATGCTGTGGAGTCGAAAGAAGCCCCTTACGACCCTATGCTCCAGGCCATGTACCATAATCTCGATCAAAAGGTGTTTACCGTGAATCGAAAGCCGGAACCCTTGAAGCATATCGATAATATAGCGGCATATAATGCACAGGAAGGATTGGCATTGAGTGAGGAGGAGATTGCCTATTTGGAGGGCATTTCAAAGAAGATTGGACGCAAGCTTACCGACAGTGAAGTGTATGGATTTGCCCAAGTCAACTCGGAGCATTGCCGCCATAAGATTTTTAACGGTACCTTCATTATTGATGGAAAGAAAATGGGTAGCACCCTGTTCGCCTTGATCAAAAAGACCTCCACCACCAACCCCAACCGGTTGGTTTCGGCCTATAAGGACAATGTGGCCTTCGTGCTCGGACCTCGGGTGGAGCAGTTTGCCCCACAAGGCCAGTTTGAGGCAAGTTATTTTCAAATCAAGGGTGTTGACACCATTATCTCGCTGAAAGCCGAGACGCATAACTTCCCGACCACCGTGGAGCCTTTCAACGGTGCAGCAACAGGTACAGGTGGTGAGATTCGTGACCGTCTGGCTGGTGGTCAGGCCAGTATCCCATTGGCAGGTACGGCTGTGTATATGACCTCTTACCCCCGCACGGAAGAAAACCGCAGCTGGGAACAAGATACGGAACCTCGTCAATGGCTCTATCAAACCCCGGAGGAAATTTTGATCAAGGCCTCCAATGGTGCTTCTGACTTCGGCAACAAGTTTGGCCAGCCCCTCATCAATGGCAGTTTGCTGACTTTCGAACATCAAGAAGGGGAGACATTGGGCTATGACAAAGTGATCATGCTGGCAGGCGGTATTGGCTTTGCCAAGAAAGAGAATGCGAAGAAATTGGAACCCGAACCGGGTGACGTGATTGTGGTGCTGGGTGGTGATAACTACCGTATCGGCATGGGAGGTGGTGCCGTGTCTAGTGTTGACACAGGCCAATACAGCAATGCCATTGAGCTTAATGCAGTGCAACGTGCCAACCCTGAAATGCAGAAGCGTGTCAGCAATGTGATTCGCGCCATGGCTGAAAAAGACACCAATCCTATTCGCAGCATTCACGACCACGGTGCCGGCGGCCACTTGAATTGCCTTTCTGAGTTGATTGAGGATGCGGGTGGTGTGGTATATGTTGATCGTCTTCCTGTAGGAGACCCGACGCTTTCGGACAAGGAAATCATCGGCAATGAGTCACAGGAGCGTATGGGTCTTTTGGTGAAGAAAAAAGACCTTGCCCTGGTGCGTAAGACCGCTGAACGTGAGCGTGCTCCGTACTACGAGGTGGGCGAAGTGACGGGTGACGAACGGCTTCGTTTTGTCCGTAAGGAGGGTGAGGCTCCAATCGATTTGGCCTTATCCGACTTCTTCGGAAGTGCACCTAGGACAGTTCTTGCCGATGCCACCAAACTGGTGAAATTCAAAAAGATAAGCTATACCAAACGTGATTTCCATAAGTATCTGAAAAAAGTATTGCAACTGGAAGCTGTGGCTTGCAAGGACTGGCTTACCAACAAGGTGGACCGTTCGGTGACGGGACGTGTGGCACAACAGCAAACCGTAGGTGAGTTGCAGCTTCCGTTGGCCAACTTGGGCATTAGTGCACTTGACTACACGGGTCGTCGTGGTGTCGCTACAGCCCTGGGGCACGCGCCCATCCCAGGTCTTATTGACCCTGCCGCAGGATCACGCCTGTCGGTGTCGGAAGCCCTAACCAACCTGATGTGGGCTCCCATCGAGGGGAACTTGCAAGGGGTCTCGTTGAGTGCCAACTGGATGTGGCCTGCCAAACAGGAGGGTGAAACCGCCCGTCTCTATCAAGGGGTGAAAGCCTTGAGCGACTATGCCATTGCTTTAGGTATCAATGTGCCTACAGGTAAGGACTCGCTTTCCATGACGCAAAAATATCCTGATGGGCAAAAAGTGGTAGCTCCTGGAACCGTGATCGTGTCGGCCGTCGGTGAAGTGAGCGACATCCGACGCACGGTGCGTCCCGTAATGAAAGGGTGTTTGGACAGCGAATTGCTTTACATCGACTTCTCCAGCGATGGCTTTGAACTCGGCGGCAGCAGCTTTGCCCAAGCCATCGGTGCCATTGGACAGAAAGCCCCTGATGTGAAGAGCCCCGCTTATTTCAAGAAAGCCTTTAACGCTGTTCAAAAGCTGATCGAAGAGGGCTTGGTCATGGCAGGTCACGATGTGTCAGCAGGTGGTCTAATCACCACCTTGTTGGAGATGAACTTCGCCAATACTGAATACGGTATGGAACTCGACCTGAAGGATTTTGCCAAGGAAGATTTCACGGCATTGCTCTTCTGTGAGAAGCCTTCTGTGGTCATCCAGGTGGCTGGAGACGGTAAGGCGAAAAAGATGTTGCGTGAATCAGGAGTTCGCTTTAAGATGATGGGTAAACCCATCCAGAAACGCAAGTTAATCATCCATCACGCGGGGTTGGATCATCTCTTTGACATCGACGAGCTTCGTGATGTGTGGTTCAAGTCATCCTATTTACTTGACCGCAAGCAGAGTGGCGAACGAAAGGCTTTGGAACGCTATCAGAACTACAAGGAACAATACCTGCATTATAGCTTTGGTCATGGCTTTACGGGCAAAGCCAAAGATTTGGGTATCCTGATGAACCGTCGCAAGAAGAGTGGCATCAAAGCAGCCATCATCCGAGAGAAAGGATGCCAGTGCGATCGTGAGATGGCCTACGCCCTGTATTTGGCGGGTTTCGATGTGAAGGATGTGACCATGACCGACCTCAGCAGCGGGCGCGAAGACCTCACCGATGTGAACATGATTGTGTTTGTAGGTGGCTTCTCCAATTCCGATGTGTTAGGTTCTGCCAAAGGATGGGCAGGTGCTTTTCTATACAACGAAAAAGCCAAGAAAGCCTTGGATGACTTTTATGCCCGTGAGGATACCTTGAGCCTTGGCGTGTGTAATGGATGTCAGCTGATGATGGAACTGGGCTTGATTTATCCTGACCATGAGGAACATCCTGTGATGCGACACAACAACTCCCATAAGTTTGAGTCAGCCTTCCTCAATGTAGAGATTGCACAAAACGAAAGCGTGATGCTGAAGTCGCTTTCGGGACGCCGACTGGGGGTGTGGGTAGCTCACGGCGAAGGCAGATTCTACTTCCCGTATTACCGCGACAAGTATAAGATCGTGATGACCTACGGTCAAGAGCGTTATCCTGGTAATCCGAATGGCAGCGACTGGGCAGTGGCAGGTATCTGTTCTAACAATGGCCGTCATCTGGCCATGATGCCTCATTTGGAGCGTGCTTTCCTGCCTTGGCAGTGGGCGCATTACCCCGACAATCGTAAGGATGACGAGGTGAGCCCGTGGATTGAGGCCTTCGTAAATGCCCGTAAGTGGGTGGAAGAAAACAAATAATAAGGTAATAACATGAGAACTTTTAATGCAAAAGAAGTTAAGGACCAGGTGGTCCAATGGATTAGAGATTGGTTTGACCAATGCGGTCCGGGCTGCAATGCCGTGATTGGCATTTCGGGCGGCAAGGACAGCAGTGTGGTGGCCGGCCTCTGTGTGGAAGCCCTGGGCAAAGACCGGGTGATTGGTGTGACCATGCCCAATGGCGTGCAGAAAGACATCGATGACAGCATGAAACTCATCAACCATCTTGGCATCCGACACTTCAATGTTAATATTGGGGAAACCTATGATGCTTTGATGGGAGAAGTGGAGAAACAATTGGGAAGTCAGGAGACAGAAGTCAGCAGACAGACCATCATCAATATGCCGCCAAGGCTTCGCATGACGACGCTATATGCCATCTCTCAGTCACTGAACGGCCGTGTGGCCAACACCTGCAACCTCTCGGAGGATTGGGTGGGTTACAGCACCCGTTATGGGGATGCCGCAGGCGATTTCTCACCTCTTGGTGGACTTACCGTGCAGGAAGTCAAAGCGATAGGTAAAGAATTGGGTTTGCCCATCGAATTGGTGGAGAAGACCCCTGCCGATGGACTCACCGACAAGAGCGATGAAGACAATCTCGGCTTCACCTATGCTGTGCTGGATCGTTACATCCGTACCGGTGTGTGCGATGACCCGAAGACGAAAGCGCTCATCGACCATAAGCATGTGATGAATTTATTCAAGCTCCAGCCCATCCCGCATTTTGAATATTGATTTTATTTTTATTTGTTTTAATCATGTTGAATAAAGAGAATGTTACAGAAGTTTTAAAGGATGTCATTTACTTTCCCAAGGGTGACAACATTGTTGCTTTGAACATGGTGGAAAACCTTATGGTAAATGAAAACGGCGTCCGTTTTGATTTGATTGTGGAACATGCTGATGACCCCAAGAACGACATTTTGGTCAATGCTGCCAAGCGTACGCTGACGGGTGTTTTCGGGGAAATCCATATTGACATTAAGGTGAAGGAAGAGGAAACGGCACTTGCCAAGGTGAAGCATATCATTGCCGTGGCCTCTGGCAAGGGGGGCGTAGGCAAGTCAACCGTGGCTGCCAATCTGGCTATTGCCTTGGCTCGCGCCAACCAGCGTGTAGGTTTAGTCGATGCCGATATCTACGGTCCCTCGGTCCCGATGATGTTTGGTGTGGAGGATGAGCAGCCGGCTTGTTTCGAAAAGGATGGCAAGACGGTGATGCTGCCTATTGAGAAGTTTGGCATCAAGCTGTTGAGTATCGGGTTCTTTGTTGACACCGATCGCCCGTTGATTTGGCGTGGTCCCATGGCTACCAGTGCCCTTAACCAGTTGATGAACGACACCCTTTGGGGTGAGCTCGACTGGTTGGTGGTGGACATGCCTCCTGGAACAGGCGACATCCAACTGACCATGGCGCAGCAGTACAAGGTGACGGGAGCTGTCATCGTGACTACCCCACAACGCGTGGCCTTTGCCGATGTGCTTCGCGCTGCCATGATGTTCAGGGAAGAAGCCCTGCAGATCCCCATCTACGGCCTCGTGGAGAACATGGCGTATTTCACCCCGAGTGACATGCCGGAGAAAAAGTACTATATTTTTGGCAAGGAGACAGGACAACAATTTGCCGATCAATTGAATGTGCCTTTGTTGGGACAGATTCCGATTACGGAACAAATTGCTGAATGCGGCGACAATGGCACACCTCTTGCTTTGAATGCTGATTCGCCAGTGACCAAGGCTTTTGATGAGATTGCTCATTCAATTCTAAATTCTAGATTCTAATTTTATGAATAAGGAACTTTTAGAAAAGCGTGTAAAGAATATTTTGGAGCAAGTGCGGCCGTACTTGCAGGCAGATGGCGGTGATGTGTCTTTTGTGGAACTCACCGACGACATGGTGGTTAAGGTGGAGCTGACAGGAGCTTGTGGCAGCTGTCCCTATAGCACCATGACACTGAAAAACGGTATTGAGAGTGTGATGAAAAAATCAATTCCCGAAATCAAGTCGGTGGAACAAATCTCAATTTAATGTGTAAGATTCACCTCATTGCGCTCCTTCTTGCCTTTGTTTGTTGTGGTTTTGCCCAACAAGTCGAGACATCGCGTTTTGAGGTGACCCGATGGGGAAAAGACCAAGGATGCCGTTTTGTGTCGTTTCAGGAGCAAGGCGGCATGATGGTGACGGAGACCGAGAAGACCGACGAGGAAAAAAACAGGCTTTGGGACTTCATTACCCTTGATACTAGCCTTTATGACTTGAAAAGCGATTTGATTCCGCTACCCGACAAATTGACGCTTTTCGATGCCAAGAGTTCTGACCGTTGGGCGGCATTCGTTTTCCAGGACGAAAAGAAACATAGGTCAGATTCCCTTTCTTTTTGGGTGGTGGCTTACAACCGAAAGGAACAGGAGTTCAACACTTTCTTTGGAAAATTTCCTGAGCGTTCCACCTTGCAATCCATCGGTCTCATTGACGGCACGCTGATGCTTTCGGTCAACGGCAAGTCGGGAAACGGTTTCCTGTCACAATACGACCTCGACCATCATAGTCAGCGGACCATCACACCAGCCATTCACAACGATTACGTGTTGTTCCAGCTTGCGGTAGTACCTGAGAGTAGGAGGTTTGTGCTTGCTGTCCGTGAGTTTGAGGAAAAACGCTATAAGGCCACGTGTTTTTTTGTGTATTCAAGTACGGGCCAGTTGTTGCAGTCGCATCGCTTCGAGAATGGTGAGAATGCTGGGCTTGGGCGAATGTGCTTTGCTTTCGATGCAGCACGACAGCTGGTGGTGTATGCCACATTGGAGCGCGAAAGTAATCGTAAAGTCACCGCCGAAGGCATGACCGAGGATTTCAGCCGAGAAGCCGTTGGGGTGACTTGGATCAAATTCGCTGCTGAAGGGACGCAGAACAAGACTTATCTCTTCAAGAACCTGCCCGATATTGATGAGGCGTTGACCTCAAGCGATCGTCTGCGGGTGAAGGAGGAGTTGCTGAAGATGCAGAAAGGCAAGAAAAAGGAGAAAGGAGAGATTAGTTTTCAGTTCTTTACTCCCAGGTTGGTGGAATTCGCAGGGAACCATGTGTTTGTGGCCGAGGCTTTCCAACCCATCTTTCATACCGAAACCCGTATGGAATATGGTTATTACGGGTTTTATGGTACGTATCCTGTGAGCTATACCATTTTTGACGGGTACGACTTTTTCAGTGAGATTTTGTTGGCGTTTGATGAGGAGGGAGAGTTGCAATGGCATAACACGGTGCGGTTTGAAAATGAACTATGTGGTGAGTTGTCAGACCATGCTTCCGAGTCGGTTTCATACGATGAGTTGGTGGTGAGTTCTCCTAGCCATAACACCTTGCGTTATGAGGTGTTTGACATCGATGGAAAACGTTTGCTCAACCAGCAGGTCACTCCTTTGGATTTCCTATACAGCACCGACACATTCGATGACGAGTATGAGGCTTGTATCTTTCCATGGTTTGGAGACCGTTATTTGATACAGGGCTGTCAAATGGTGCAAAACCCCGCCCTTCGGAACACTCGGAGGACGGTGTTTTATGTGCAGAAAGTACAGTATGAGTGATGTTGGGGAGTTATTTGCGATATTTGCTGAAGCGTAAGGGAGCCTTTCATATTCATTCTCCTTTTGTGTATCAGCTTTATACTCAGGTGATAAAGGGAGGAGATGAAGGGGTGTTGAAGACTTTGGGCATCGAGCGTGTGGAGGTGGTAACGGAAGGGATGCCATTCAAGAAAGAGGGTTCGGTGATGTATGAGGTGGAAGATATTCATGGAAGTAAAAAGAAAGAGACGTATTGGAATACGATTTGTGCGTGTTCTGACGTTACATTGACGATTGATTTGTATCACAAAGGCTTGTTTTTTTTCCGGGAAGGGATGGAAAAGCAAGACTTTATTTTAAGAAGATAGAAGACAGAAGTAAGAAGAGATGAAGAATATTACTTATACCAAGACAGGGGACAAGGGTACGACTTCCTTGATTGGGGGTAAGCGGGTCCCGAAATATGACGACCGTGTGGAGGCATACGGCACGGTGGATGAGCTGAGTGCGTTTATTGGCGTGTTGAGTGATCAAGAAGGGGTAGGAGAGGATATCTGTGCGGTGTTGGCTGTCATTCAGCAGAAGTTGTTCACTTTAGAGTCGCATTTCGCTCTGGACAAAAGTTCAGAGGCGAGCAAGATGATTCCCCTGCTGGAAGATGCCGATGTGGCGTTTTTGGAACAACAAATCGACCAAATGAACGCCGAGTTGCCCGAGTTGAGGGCTTTTGTGATTCCAGGTGGCAACTTGAAGGCCTCGCATTGTCATGTATGCCGCACCGTGTGCCGTCGGGCGGAGCGACAGGGATGGCGTTTGGCATCTCACGAGGAAGTGGATGCCATTGATTTGAAGTATTTGAATCGTCTTTCGGATTATTTCTTCGTTTTGGCCCGATATTTCGATTATTTAGAACATCGGCATGAAACTTGTTGGGATTCAGCAAAATAAAATTATTTAAAATTTTTTTAAAAAAACCTTGTTAGTTTACTGATAAGGTGTATTTTTGCACCCTCAAATTCAAAACCGAAAGACTATGTATTGGACACTGGAATTAGCATCGAAATTGGAAGACGCACCGTGGCCTGCCACCCGCGATGAGCTCTTGGATTGGGCCTTGCGTACCGGGGCCCCGCAGGAAGTGATTGAGAACCTTCAGGAGATCGAAGACGAAGGCGACGTTTACGAGCGCATAGAAGATTTGTGGCCGGATTATCCTACCAAGGATGATTTCTTCTTCCACGAAGATGAATATTAATCTGATAATCAACTGATTATCAATAACTTAAAGAGGTCGTTAGGTTAACTAACGGCCTTTTTTGTGTTCAAATAAGTAAAAATATAAACTTAAATGGAAACATAAGTTAACCTAAATTTGAACATAGTTTTGTACGTTTTTTCAGGAAGAACAGTACTAGAGAAATTTCTTTGTAAAGCATTGGAAATAAACGTATTCCATTTTTAGGCCAGGTTAACTTATTTTTTTCATCAATTTTCACGGAATTCCGTCTATTTACACGGGTTCCCGATGATTTGACGCCGCAATGATCTTCCCTGCGGTAAAAGCCCTTTTTTCGGCGTTTTTCGACCCTAAATTTACTATGTTATCACTTGGAAGAAACATAATGTTGGCCTAGTTTATGGCCCCTAAGTTGATTCGCGACCTCTGGCGAGCTTTCTTTTTGAAGGCTGTAAAGTTATAGGGTTATGGGTTGATGATGCGACAGGGGAGGCGAAAAGCCTGCCAGAAACAATTTTTTCTCCACCTGCTACCATGGTTCCGAGAATACTGCTATCTTCGTGGAACTAATGGTTCATTTATCTCGACCAACTAGGCGGCTCCCTTGTGAAAGTCAGTCGCCTATTTTTATTGGCTTACATTGGAATTAAGCATAGCAACCAAATTGGAACTATATTATTAACACGTTAGATCAAATCTTTAAAATAACCATAATTAGCATCAACTAAAATCTTTCGGTCCAAACCAACATTTCGTTTCTCGCATGATGTCTCAGAAACCATGGCACAGGAAAAACAAGCTGCATAGTTTAATTGATCTTCATTTTCCCAACATATTGGGTCTGATGCACAGTTCAAAGCCCTTTGCATTGCTTTACGAAGGATGTCTTCTATCAAAGAGGGTTGCCCCTGCCAAACTAATCCCCCCATGCTTCCCTCCGCGCCGTCTGTCGTATATATCAAAACACCACACATCCTATCTGAGAAATATAGACGTTCACTCAAACTAGCAGTAGGGTAGCCACAAGAAAACTCCAACTCCTTCATCAGCACATGGGAGAATGTATGAAGAGCTAAAAACTTTGCCACACCACCATGTTTCATTTCTTGATAAATGCTGTTGAAAGAATCATCATGTGAATCCATCCCTGCATATCGTTTTGTGAACAACTCGTCGTACTTGTTTTCCCATGCTTTCATTGTATTTTCATTGAAGCTGAAAAACAATCCTTCTCCAAAACTCTGTATTGCAGGCATAGCCAACACGTCTTCTGGTGCTTCACTGAAAATCTTCATCTTGTTCGGATACTCTATCGTTCCATCATCTTTCAATTCCGGCTGTGGAATAGAAACTCTGGAGAAGTTAATTTGAGTGCTGCTCATACCCAGTGTGGTCACCTGTTGTATTTTATGGAAATAAGGTTGTAGGGACTTCGGCAATTCAATATCGTTGAAGATTAACTTGTCGTTCGTTCCTAAAGATTTGCTGTTTTTTTGAAACACTTCAAATTCTTCATACCTGTACTGTTCTCGCACATCACCGTCTATCTCCTCTAACCCTTCTGCGAGAAAAGCATTTATTACCTTCTGTGCTTCTTCAGATGTTAGCTCGTAAGCGCTATCGTCAGCTTTTGAAATAACGTATTCGACAAAACTATTAGCATCCTCAATAAAGCAACGTTCCGAATACTCCCTGCGTGTTGCGCCAGGATGTTTCTTAGCATACTTATCAAACCACTTTTCAATCATTAGTGATAGCACCCTCTGCAGCTTTTCGTCCAAGACGTTTACTCCTTTTCTATAATCATCTGGGATATAAAGACTGCTGAAACTCTCAGCATAATAGACGCTGTTACTCGTCACCAAAGTCCACTTCATTGGTGTATGCTCAGTCTTTTGCATACAAGCAGCATAGTCTTGCTTGCCAACTCCCTCCCAAGGCTTATCACCTGGGCATAGAGGTTGCAAATTCATAATACCTTCCAAACTAACAGATTGGCCGCAGTGCTTGCATTTAAGGGTTCCAAAGCTTTCTGCATGGCTACGGTTTTCAAGCCATTGCAATTCATGTTCACCAGTCTTACTGTCTGGACATGGCTGCCCTTCATAGTGGAAGAGGTCAAAGCCCTTTTCTGACACTCTTTTGCCCAATTCAAGTTTTGCAGAGAAGTATTGTTGCCATGGAATATCGGATATGTGACCATTAGGACAAATCAGCACCATCGACACCTGTTCAAGCAACTCATGAATCTTATCCTTTCCTTCCGGAAAACGATCACCAAACTGCTTTCTTCCAGTTGTTTTATATGGATCTCTTGGCGGCGCAAAGTATCTCAAATCACCCCCGTTACAATTGTTCTTTTGCCATATCCGCTGCCATTCTTCCACCGACTTAAAGTCCTTTTTCGTTCGCGAAAAGAACCAACGAGGAAAAACGATAGCTGGTACAGTAAATATATCTTCAGATATTCCTTTGCTACTTGGATGCAGCTCTCTATACCTTTTATTCACGGGATGTTCTTCCACATTGCATTCATTGTAAGCATTAAGCGATATGTGCGGGATGGCTACCAGACAGCGAAGAGATGTCATCCCTTCAGTTGTTTTAAGAAAGCTCACGAATCTGTTGTCGTCAACAATCTCAACCCCTGTTTCGTCCATTATTTTTGCTGCATTAAGCAACTCTGTGCTATTTCTTCTCAGATAATCATTGACAGCAAACACGCTGCCCCATTTTGAAGACGTTAGAGGCATCACAAACCCGCCCCATTTTGTTGCTACTATGGAACCCACGCCTGCATTTGATGAAAGCACCTTGTACTTTCCGATGCCTTGATTGAATTGTTTTGCTGTCTTAATTTCCATCGTTTCCCACTTTTACATGAAGCACTGCTTCGGGTTCAACAATACGGAGGGACTGTGGGACCGTCCACAGGTTTTCTCCTTTTGAATCATCATAGTCTGCCGGAACGCTAAATAACGCCGAGGTGTTCTGGTACTGTGTGTTGTAATACACCAGTCCTTCAGTTTCATTTGCCTTTTCTTCCCACTGCCGCAAAGCTTCATCAACAAACTTGATAATGTTGTCCTTTAATTCCGACGTGAGTAGTCCTCTCTCCAATAGGCTAATACCTGGTCTCTGCATCCTCTCATACCTCTTGTCGAAGTACTCAACAACCATCTCTTTTATCTGTCTGCTCAAATCTCCTTCATTGATTCTGCCTGCACTTTTTCGGTCAGCAAGCTTGTTGAAAGAGTGGCGAACTATGGCAGCAAGATACAACGCAAGGTATTTCTCGATAGATTTCATCGAGAACGGCGTTATGGAAATAGGTTCCACATAAAAATATAGCTTTTCGTGAAACTCCCTGAATTTCTCATAATGCGATACGTCCCTTGAACGATATGGATTATGCAAAGTCAACACTAATCCTTTCTGTTCTCTTGCTACTCGAGAGCTTGCCTGAATATACTCGGCAATATTTCTTGGCATAGAATTCATGATGATGGTGTTGAAACGCCCCACATCCAAGCCTACTGAAATCATATTGGTTGCCAAGATATAATCTGGAGGAGTGGACCCCTTAACCCATGATCCTTTCTCTTTATGCGGCAGACGTTTCTCTATGCTCCAATCTTGTCCAACCTCAGCAAACTTTTCGTTTACCTCTGCGCCTGTCAATCGTCCAGAGAGTTCAGCCTCTTTCAATTCGTTCATGGAATAGAAACACTCCAAAAGATTTCCATAGTGCATAACTCGTTTGAACAATCGGCGCACATACTTTGAATATTCTGTATAGAACATGGCATCCGTCTTGCCAACTTCTTTCAGACTGTTGAAATATGAGATGATAGAGTAATAGTTATTTGCCACAAACTCAAAACCCGAATCCTTTGAGTGCTCAGCCTCAAAGATGGCCCTGTGAACCAACAGGATTGCAGCCAAACGCATTTGTGTAGTCATCTGTGTTCTTCCTGTAGGCATGATGCCAATATACTTACGTTTTGACACATATTCCACATGACCATTTTTCTTTTCTCGTTTATAGAAGGCAAAGAAAGAATCATCATAGTCGCAACCATTGTGCGGGAATATGTTAAGACCTCTATCATATAATGCCCGAATCTGCAATTCGGTATTACGTGTAGTTGCTGTAGAAGAAATAATCTTTGGTCTTGTGCCATCCTCCCGCGAACATAACTGGTCGATAGCACATTCAAACAAGCTAACCGCCGAGCCTAACGGTCCTAGAAGCAGATGCAATTCATCTTGAATAATGAGATCTGGAGGAAGACAGTCAATGCCCTGCCCAAAAATGCGGCGCGAATCTTTGTTTTCTTCAGTAGATTTGGTAGAAACACGATGAGCTATCGATGCAAATTTATCAACTGTGCCAAACAACAAAGTTGGCGGGTTTTTGTAAATGTGCTCATCACATAAGCAGACTGGTAACTCATCGGAAAAGGTACAAGAATCGTTTTCGTTCGAACAGAAGTATTTTTTCTTACTAGATGAATACTTCAGCTTTGAACCGCACCAAGGACATCTGTCCAATGGAATCTTGGTCTTGTTTTCCCCATCGTCTCTATTATTCCACTTAATTGACTCCTCGTCCAAGTCTTTTTCATTATTGGGTAAAGAATTAGCACCAACATACAATCCAATAGAAATTGCTTCTTTGCCGAGATTGAATTCTTGCTGATGTTTCCCCCATCTTCGAATCTGCTCCAATGCCAAAATCAGACGTAAAGCCCTTTGGAATTGCTGTGTTGTCAGTAGGCGCAGTGTATATCTCATAATTGCAGCCACACCCGAACCCTGCTCTTTAAACTTCCTTCTGCGATAGATAATACAAAGAGCAATAATTCCAAGATAAGCTTCCGTCTTACCACCACCAGTAGGGAACCAGACCAAATCAACTAAATCATTTCGTTTTGTCCACCCAGTATCATCAGGGTGTTGTATGATACCATCCAAGTTTAGTAAAATGAATGCTAATTGGAAAGGACGCCAAGCCGCATGTGGCGTGGAAGGGAAAATATTGTCGTTTGCATCTTTATAAAAATCCTCGTCCAAATATGGGTCTTCTGTAACTACAATTCTCTGATTATCCTTCTTGTTGTGCCATAGTTGCATAAACATGGCGGAATTCATCAAGCGGAAACAATGCATGTTCTCTTTATTGCCCGTCAGAATGTTCTCGACATTCGCTCTCATGCGTTGCATATCGTTTTCGCATTTGGAAAGATTTTCCGAAGCAAACATCTTGTCCTTCGTTTCTGTTATCCGCGACCTGTTCTCTGATATCCAATCTTCATATAAATTGATAAATTCATTGAGTCCGGAAATAATATCTGCATCTGAAGCGTCCGAAAAAGTCGACAGATATTTAAATTGAAGACACTTGTCGTCGGTCAAATAGGGTTGGGGTATACATTTGTCGCCTTCTTCTAAATAATCTGCATGTTTCTTCCTTGGTACCGGCTCGATGTCTGGTGTCTCAAAAGAAGGAAGAAACTCCGACCAAATGTGATCAACTTTGTCTTCTGAATTCTTCTCCCAATCGACAGAGCAAAGATGTCCAACGCCGTAGTCATAAATACTTCGATATAGAAAGTTTAATTTATCCTCGTCTTTATTGACATCATTGTATGTGTTGTCTGCATGATACGAGTTCAAAGCATCGCTTTCCAGATCAATTCTTATGCCAAAAAAGCAAAGCTTGTTTACTTCCTCATTAACGATAGAAAAATGGTTTTTGTTGGTTTCTCGGAAAGGGGTAGAGTCGTTAACAACAAGAACTTTTAAGTACAGGTTCTTGTCAGTCTTGTCTTTACTATTTCTTGTAATCTGAAGCCAGGCAGATAATGCCAGATTAACTTTGTCTGCTACCTGTACAGAAAAGAAATGATTTAAGCTTTCATGGTCTGAAGGCTTATATATCTTTTTCGCTGAAAAGCCGTTATCCTTTTCGAGTCCAGCTAAATCAATTGTTGTATTAAAATCATGAGACTGCCAAAAACCGAATCCTTTATAGTCATAGAGTTCAGTAAGGCTGTCAAAATATGACATAATGGTCTCATATATTTCGACTTTCTTAAGTTGGTTCTCTATCTGTTTTTTCTCTTCTTCATCAAGATACGATGCTATTTCATTGCCTTGGCCATCCTCTTCAAAATGAATGCGATTGAGCCATTTATTAAATAATACTTCGCGATACGAAAGCAAGAATCTGTAGCTTTCAGGTATTGTAAGAAATATTGGATCAGCTGCTCCATCAATCATTGCAACATGGGATGCACAATCCATATTGATTGAGCGGAGCATTTCTCTTATCTTCGAGACATCATTGGCTGGAATTGCCTTGATTTTAAGCTTGCCTGAACTATAAACAAAGTATTGATGTAATATAGGATGCTCTGCAAAGAATTGCTCAAACTCCTTCAAATCTTCTTTTATTATTACCTGTACTCTTTGCTTGTCATCTCTGACAATCTTTGTGTAATATCTTCCGGAAACCGAAATTTTTACATCTTTGGTGATGTCTGCTTCAGGAATGAGACAACAAGATATGCCAATAGTATTAGGAAATCTACGACTCAATGAATACACGTCCTCGTCATCAACATCATTCCCAAGAGCACCATTTAGCTCATTGGTATCCGACCTCAGTTGCTCGTCTTCTTCCTCGCCATTTGTTGAAATATCTTCATCCTCCTCGGCATCAGGATTAACAGGTGCTTCTATGTCATCAAACAATCCAACTGCTTTGCGAGGAAAGAGCACCGCTGTACTATAAATCGAACCAGGTGTGGTGTTTATTATTTCGCCATCAAAGGTTTTGCTTCCTTCCATTTCAAGGGAAAACCTCCCTCTGCACCCATTGGGGCCAACCATCTGTTCACGAATGAACACTTCCAATGAATCCCTTTTTTCTTGTATTAAGTTTTTCATATCATTCAATGGTTTTGATAGTTTGCAATTTGATCTTTTCTCTAAGAAGCGAAACCAGTGCACTTAAATCTCCTTTTTTCTGAAGCATCAACAATTCATTGATTTCACTATTTTGGAATGTGTCATATACGTCATCGTCTATTTCCGCCAATAGAGTTTGTTGTAAGAAATAGGTGGTCATGCTATTGTATTGTCTTGTACCATTTGTGGCAGCCAATTTTTTTCTTCTCATAATGGCTAGATATGGGGATGTTAAGCCAAATCCAAGATATTCAAACAGCTTCCTTTGACATACTTTTAAAAGTGGCAAGATCATGTTGTTTTCATAATCAGCCCATTTCTTAAACTGATATATCTGAATACGATCATTATCCTTCAAGCCTTCCATCACGGCATTGTATGCTTGCTCAACACCTTCAGCTTCAATTCTCTTTGCTAACAAGATCTTCCACAATGCTGTGTCCGAATCACGCTCTTGCTCTGTTATTTTCCCCAAATTAAACTGTGTCTGTCTAACAAACTTCTCTCTGACATCCTCAGCTTGGGTCTTTTTTTCGATAATCGTTTTAAGCTCATCGGCAATTTCATCAAGTTCTTGCATTTTAACGACCGAGCTCAATAGACCTTGCCGCTTTAAATCACTCAGACGTGAAATCATAGTATCTCCTTCAATCTCGCAAATTACATAGCTTGATTCAGGTAAGCTGAATGTTTGTCCATTTTCGTAAAGGCCACGAACATAGATAATACCTCTGGAAGTACTTCGCTCATCTGAGAACTCCGTTTCACCATTGACTCTTCTCACATCTGGTTTTACGGGTTGTCTCAATTTTCCAAAAAGTTTCTGTCGAACTTCACCACCGAGCAATTCACACATGACTTTGTCATAATCATACCTATCCCACTTATACATATCATCGAAAACAAAACCTTGAATGATATCATATATGTATTGGCCTGGTCGAACCGGTATGGGGTCGAATGAATTAGGGTATTTGGCAAACAGCTGTCGTGTATAATGCGGTCTATATTGCAAAACGACAACCACGTTCTCCTTTATGCTATTACTAACCCCCTTGGTCGGTTTTAATGCTGAATAATCATAAAACTTGACCCAAACATCTGGATTAAACGATCGAAACAAAAGGGTTAAAGCTCGCTTCGTTTCTTTGCTAGTGCTTTTATCAACGACAACGGCAATTTCTTTTTTATAGTCTTTGATTGATGACACGCTCTCGTTAAGGACAGAATTTACTCCAACAGCGTTTGTGCCTTTCTGCCAATCAAACGACAGTTGGTAATTCTCTTCATCAAAACCGCCATACGATTCTTTCAAATACTTCTTGAATATGGTCTCAAGCTCAGGACTTAGGCATAATGCAAAGCGGTTCCGCTCTTGTATCCTGTATTCAGATTCGTCCAACAGACTTCCAAGAACATCTGTGAACATCAACTGATCATCTGGTAAAAACTTGTGCTCATACGAGTTCTTCAAATCAAACAAATAATTTGTTTCAGATTCATCAAAGGTGATAAAATGCCCGTAGTTCGAGAACTCTTTCTCAGGTATCATGGGAAACCTCTTAGACAACGACACCCCTTTGCGCCAAATATGATTTAGTCGGAATGGTCGTTCTGAAAAATAAAACACAAAACAATTCTTCAGTCCAACATGATAAGCACTGTTCCATCGCTCTAACGCAGATGACTCTAATGAATTGACCTTGTCATTGTTTGTATAGAAAACGAATAGATTATCAATGCAAGCATTCTCTACTTTCCGATGCTCCCTTAATTGCGAACGAACTTCATCAGCGTCAAGATTGTGGCTCATTATCAGATTCTTCTCTGTAAAAACATCGTCCACATCGCCATAAAACTCAGTGATGAACTTGTTTTTGTCCTCCCGTGACACTCGAACGTCGTTCTCTGTGCACACTATCATATTCTTGTGTCCGTTCTCTCCAAGATAATTGTCGGTTATCTCACGAAGCACTCCTCTGATATATTTTTTGCATGGAATTATGTATTTTTTGTAGCGTTTTACATCCTCATCGGTTTTTAACACTATGTGCTGATTGTCGTTTATGTATTGTTTTAACAAGAGCCTGCTGTCGCTATTGTAGTACAATGACAGTTTTAATACGAGGAATTTCAGCCACACTTCGCGAGCCCATTCTGGCGCATGTGGCATATAAATGATTGGAAAACAGATTTCCCCCTCATTTGATTTTAGGTTTAGATAATAGTCCACAATGCTATTCATAACATAAAGGAAACGACGTGCCGATTCCTTTTTTGAATGCACCATAGCATTTATGATGGAATCGACCTCTGCCGTTGATTGGCTCGCAATATTTTCAAATTCAAATGTCATGGGGGAAATAATCAATTAGAGGAGTTGGGTTTATCGAGGAGTAGTATTTCAAGGTCATACATTGCACGAGTCATTCCTACATAGAGTTCAAACTTGTCTATCGTTTCTCTGTTGTTCAAGATTAAGATAACGTGTTTCGTTTCTAATCCCTTATAGGACAAAATGGTCGTAAGACCAAGCCTGTTCTCTTCGTATTTGACATTCTCAGGCTTAAGCTCCTTTATTAGCTCAATATCTGATAGCCGTTCAAATAGTTGCTTGTTGTGTGAGTCCGTCAAAACCACATAATCCATCCACTTCTTTTTTCCGTCTTTTAAGCTAGACAAAAGAGGCTTGATGTGTTTGACTAACTCATTAGAACCCTGAAAATGAAACACTTTAATTGCTGGGTCGTTTCTTCCTTCAATTCGCTCGATTATTTCATAAGCCTGAACTTCGTTATCGCTTTGCAATAACTTGCTTGCTTCGTCGACAATCTGTTTGTTGTTTGGCACTCGTTTGTTCTCATTCAAAACAAAATGAGTTCCAAAGCGGGAAATGTCTTCAGCATAGCTGTCTAATTCCCTAATGTCCTTTCGGTATCCTTGCTCGGTATCGAAAAAAACGAGGTATCTTCCCGTTCCCAAACCGTTCCCATTTATTGATGTTAGTAAATTGAGAACTTCAGCTGCACCTTTGTCAAAAATATCTTGGGCTTCATCTATAACAATATAATCGTAGGGCATGAAATCATCCGATTCTCGAAGCTTGGTAAATAACTTCGTCAACTTTTCAACAACCAATGATGACTCCTGCTGAAAATCATCGTAAGAAACGAACTTTTGATTCGAATCAAGTTTTAAGACAAAAGAGATGAATTGGTACACTTCACAATTCTCCAAGCCAACTTTTAGAAGTTGGTTGCGTATTGTGGCCGCTAGTAAATTGTTCCAACAAAGATAAACCCCTCGTAGTGTTTTGTATCTACGAATGAACGCTTTTGCTATTGTTGTTTTTCCAGTACCTGGTCCTCCCTCTATGATAATTCGGTTGTTTTTCTCCAAGCTTCGGAATGTGTCTAAATTCTGAATGTTTAGCCACTCTATGATACTTTGGTAACTCGTTTCCGAATAATTAAAATCCGGTTGTATGTTTGCGACCAAATGATGAATTGCAATATCTACCTCACCAACTTTTAAATCTTCACCAACCCAGTGCTTTTTATCTTTATCCGTGCTTAATACGGAAAGACAAAAGTCCGCAAAAGAATCTTCTTGGTTTTCTTGTTGAAGAGCGGACCATAGTTTATAGCCCATATCCAAATTGGGCAAGTGATGTGTATGCGCCATCTTAGTATGTGGGAATGCGCACACGGTATCAATAAAAATCTGATTGCTATTGATGATTTTATTATTCATCAAAGCGTATTTATAATCGTCTGCTTGTTGGAAAGGAGACCTGTCCATAGCTATTCCGTCACCCTTGGTAAAGAAAAATTGGCCATTTTGAATTCCCACATTCCCACCTTTTACCTCAACAACAAGCGCACCCTTTTTGCAAACCAAAAAGAAATCAATCTGGATTTCTGATTGCTTATTATTTCCAATCGGCAACCGCAAATCATGCCAAAAATGCCATGTTAGATTGCTCTTTTCGCAATCCGTCCAGATTCTTCGATACATGTCTATTTCACCATACAGAGGTGTACCATCATTGTGTTTTATAATGGTTTCCAAACTGTTTAAGTCCTTATAGTCATGGCTGATAATTGGCATATTTTTATTCTATTCCCAAAGACTGGGATTTTTTAAGTCAGACATCTTATAATTAAACATCTCCAGTAACTCCTCTCGATGTTCGGGAAACATATCTAGCACATCCAACAACGACTGTAGAGTTTTACATATTTTGCGCACTTTACCACGCGAGTCCTCTCTTTCGTAATAACCAGTCTCATAATCCCTCTGAAACTCATCAAACATTATAATTTCCTTCGGCACATCAAAGCCCGACTTCTGTTCCCAGTAGGTTTGATTACGATACGTGTATTCCCAGAATGACATCTTTTTATAAAAAGCTTGTTGGTTGCACCAACGGGCTATTTGGATATAAAGATTTGAAACAGGTGCCTTTTTGTAGTCTTCATGGCGCATCAGATAACCCACGCAGCCGTATGTCATCAACACCTTAATGCGTTGAAAAATCTCCCAAATGTCCTTATAGAACTTGTCCCGGTTTTTCTCACTTTGCTTAAATCCACAAAAAAGGTAAAACTTGGTACCCTTATTGGGATTATAGTGCTTCCAAATCTTTAAGGCTCGCTCTATCAGCGAACGGTCTTTCCAATTGTCGAAAGCAAAGATGAAATCGCCATGGTATTTTGTCTTCGAAAGCATCTCTGCCATTTCTTCTCCATGAGGACTTTCAGCAAGCATTCGCTCATCGAGGCCCTGACGGAACTGGAACGGACGGCCTGTGTCAATTAACTGCTGCAATTTGGAGCGCCACACATCGGGATCAGCAGCAAGGAAATTGTCATCCCAAAGATAGATATACGGGCGAACCAGATGACCATGCTCGTCCCGCTCTTCATCGAGGAACCATTCAAGTTCAGAATACGGAAAAATAGTATCCTCCAACTTGTTAATACAGAAAGGACAATGTCGAATACAGCCCCGAGTCAAGAAGCCAATACTATATTGTTGATAGTCTTTATACTTGTCTCGTTTAAAGCCTTCTGCTACCTTGCGGTCAACAAACTCGTCGTAAAGATGGTAATAGGGCATCTGCCTGACTAGATCTATACCATGAATGCGTGAACCACCTCGATGGTTTGGATACCCATTCAGAAAATCATCGCGCTCCAATTGAGCCATGTCATTGTCGCGCTTTTGACGATATAGGTTCACATTTAGTTCATTGGCATAAAAACCGGTGCCGCCATTACGAAACTTGAGTTTTTGAGTTTCACTGGCATTTTCATAGAAGGCTGGCATTTTTGTGAATGTGAAAACACGGGAGATGTATATCAGTTTGTAGTGTCTGATGTCTTCATCTTGATCAATAATCAGCTTGAAATCAATCCTGTTGTCATTAAGGAACCCTGCCAATTTCATCAAGACAAGATTAGGGTGCCTCGTTCCGTTGCAAAGCAGATCGGCATCCACAAGTCCTATCTTTAGTTTTTTTCTTGGCATTTTGACGTTGTTTTTTATCCTAAAATGACGGGATGGAGTATTTGAATTTGCAAATTATCTCAGATTGCAAAAATACAAAAAAACAGCTTTAGAAATCAGAGTTCTCCAATTTTGACAAAACCAAGAATAAAAACAAGAATGCCAACCCGTTATAGGTTGGCATTCTTACTTCCAGGCTTTTTTCCAACGTGAGTAGTGATTGGGACACTATGAGATGGTGTGACAAAGATAAAACAAAAAATCAAAAACCGTTAGTAACTTTTCCCAAATTTTCGTCCGCGGTATTGAAAAATCTTCTATACTCGCCGTCAAATAACATTGTAATTGACAGCGATATGAGACTTGCTTTCTTCATCTTCCTTACCCTCTTGGTCGCAGGCGCCATCTTCGGGGTGATCAGTTTCTTCATCGACCTGCTCCGCCAAGTCTTCGAGGGCGCCGGCTACTACGGATTCATTACCGTGGTCGGTATCCTGGTACTGATAGTTTCAATAGTAAGTATCGCGAAAGGATAGGCCATGTCGCAGTTCTTGGAAGACATGCTCTGCGGTTTGCTGGGCTACGGCATGGGCAAGCGGAACCGCCAATTCACCCAGGAGGAGGTAGAAAGCCTGATACGGTCATTCCTTCGGGGCGTACCCTTGGAGGCCGTCATCGAATACTGGGCCGAGGCGAACGGCTACCGCATTGACTCGCCCGTCATAGCGGGTAGGCTACGAGACAAAGCCGACGACATGGAAAGGTGATCCAAATAACCTTATAAATAAAGGAAAACGAATCATGGAAAAGACTCAGACCAAGATGGTCAACAGCAAAAAGGAGCTCAGGGAGTTCGTGGACTTCCTCATGGACTGCTGGAACAACCAGTTGTATCTGGCACCCGAGACGGAGGAGAAGCTGGAACACGGCATCAAGAGCCTGCTGATACCGGCGAGCGAGGAGGGCGACGAGGACGCCATACACTGCATGGCGATCCTTTACGACTCAGGAAAGTGGAACATTCAATTGGACGAGGAGAAAGCCCTATCATTCGCAAGGCTGCTCGCCGACAAGGGCAGGGCTGACTGGCAGGTCATCATGGGTTTCTTCTACTCGGAAGGTGGCCTGGTCAAGAGGAGTCCCGAGAAAGCATTCGAGTGGTTCATGAAGGCCGCCGAACAGGGTGACGTGTGGGGCCAGTACCTCGTGGCCGACTGCTACGAGTCTGGCAACGGCGTTGAACAGAGCCACAAGAAGGCATTCGAGTGGTACAAGAAAGCCGCAGATCAAGGCGACGAAGATGCGATGTACATGTTGGGGTGGTACTACTGCCTGGGCCGTGGCGTGAAGAGGGATGATGAAGAGGGATACAAATGGTTCGAGAAGACAGGACATCACTCGATAGTGGAGGTGCTGAGGAAGGGCGAGAAGAACAGGGACAGGGATGGTGATGGTGATGACTTCGAGCCATACCTAAGCAATCAGGAAGAGCTTGATTGGTAGTATCTCTATTGTTTTCTCTCCTGACATTTTCTGATTACGGATTTTTTTCATATATTTAAATAGAAAGATAATCAAAAATTATATGGGAAGAACCAAACCAGCGATTCCGGCCGGCAACTTCTGGTTGCGACCGTCCACAAACCAGAAAGGAGAGACCCCGGTCTATGTGCGCTACTATGTGCAGGGCAAGTACATTAAGAAGAGCACAAATGTATTTGTCAACCCCAGTGACTGGGACAACAAGAAGCAGGAGGTGAAGAGCAGGAACAGGCAGGCGACGGTGCTCAATGCCAAATTGAACTCTTTCAAACAGAATATTGACGAGCAGCTTTTGGCTTTTAGGGGCACCATCACATACAAGGTGGTGGATAAGATACTGAATGGGACAGGCGATCCCAATGACCAAGAGGGTACGATTCAGTTCAAGAAATACGCCGATGAGCTTAACGACCTTTTGTACTCGCGCAACACCTACGGTTATTCGATATTCTACAACAACAGCTGTTACCTCAACCAGTTTGACAGGTTCGTCACCCAGGAACTGGACCGTCCCGAATTGCTGTTGGCCGAGATGAGTATGGATATCATCAACAAGTACGTGGACTATAAGAGAAACCGCATGGGAAACAAGAGCATTGAGGGCATCAACCACAGCCTGACACCCATCATAAGGACGGTGAAGTACGCCAGGGACAACGGATTGATAGATAACGTGACCGCCAATTCCATCATCAATGACGGTTATCTGAGCGTCAAGGACAGGTCGTACAACCCGGAATCCGCCAGTCAAAAAAAGATACACTACCTCACACAAGACCAGCTACGCCAGTTCATGGACTACAAGCCGCGTTCCAACTCGAAGGAACGCACTCGGGAGATCATGGACATCTTCCTGTTCGCCTACTACGCCTGCGGCTTGCGCGTTTCCGACATCGTGACACTGGAATGGTCGAACATCGACTTTAACAGCAGGAAGATCGACAAGGTACAAGTCAAAACGAAGGTCAAGGGTAAAGTCCCGCCGACGCTTCCGCAGCAGGCGATAGACATCCTTGAGAGGTGGAAGGCGAAGGGCAGGAACAAGAGGTTCGTATTTGATTTGCTACCTGAGGAGTGGAAGTTCGGGGACGACAAGGCATCGGAGCGCAAGCTCAAGATGCGGATCAACTCGATTGACGGCACATTCAATGTCTCGTTGGGCGAGATAGGGAAGAAGCTAGGGTTCAAGTTCCCTTTGACCATGCATGTCGCCAGGCATACCTTCTGCGTGACGGCATTGAACCACGGTGTCAGCCTGCATGTGGTGAGTCAGTTAATGGGCCATGCCAGTATAATTGCCACTGAAAAGACCTATGCCGAGTTCCTCGACGAGACCGTGGCCAACGAAATGGTCAAGTTGGAGGACTGTTTCATCTGATAATAAAAAAGCCCGGACTATTAAGCCCGGGCTAGATGCTTTCTATCCAAGTTTACATTCGCTTGTTATAACTGACCACGACCCTTCCCCTTGGGTATTGGGTGGTAGTCAAGAGATCGAAGACGCCTCGCCCATAAGGCTTGACCCTGATTGGTTCAAGTCTATGGTTGTAGAAAGTGCCGCCGTATTCATACACCTCTCTTTCGGTGTTCATGTCGTAGTATTTGGTGAAAAAAGGCAGATCCAGTGTTTTGCTTGCAAGCTCGTACTTTTCTTTCTCGAACAGTAATGTGAAGTGTTCGTCTTCAGGAACAAGTACGCAGTACAGATCCTCGAAACACTTTTCTCTTCCATCGTGATCAAGATGTTCATAGTATTCTTCACCGTAGGCATAATATACCGTTTTACTAGCGTACCGATACAACAACTCCTCGCCAAACAGCTCTTCATAAGTGTAGCCCTCGTTCAATGCGCAATCCAGTTCACAGTCTATGGCTTCGGCCACCATTTTCTCGTCGGGATGGAAGTCTTTATCTTCCCACATCTCTTCTGGGAAAAAGCCATCGTATCGGCCGAAACTGCACTTGGTTTCCACAATGTCAACAGGTGTACCCTTGTAATCGACAATGGCTTTGACATCGAATACTGCCAGTCCGAATAGATTGTTCATGGTGCTTGTCATGTTTTTCTTTGCACTCATCACCTTTACGGTGAAGTCAGATTTATTAATCTGCTCGATTCTTAATAAGTTATTCATTTCCAACATGTTATTGTTTTTGGTTTCTAGTTTGTTTTGTTTGTCATGAAGGGGAAATAGAGCAGAACCAGTTGTCCTGGGCTCGTTCGTTAGGTTATTCAATTTCCACATACCATTTTGTCTTTAGAAATAAGTTCGTCAAAAAATACAACCGTTTTTATTATTATATCGTGTGATTTGGAATTGATTAATTGAAAAACTGGATCACAAGCGCCGCGTTTTCAATCGTATGTTAAACCCCCTGGGCTTGATCCGGTGACCGTCGATACTGCCGTCATAAGCTGGATCGGGGGAAGGAAGTCCCGTTGGAATCGTAAGCCATTGGTTTTAAGCAAATTATAATTCATTGATTGACATGTGTTTAAATGATAGGTTGATAGATTGTTGCGGTTTCGGCGGAAATCAGACGTTTTTTTGTGGTTTTTTGTGGTTTTTTGTGGTTTTTTCGAGTTTTTCGACAGATTTTCAGTCGTTTTTTCTGTCGGATCCGATGTCGGAAGCCAAACTCTGTGCAGCAACGGATCCGAAATTTATTTGGAAAAGTCCCGATGGAATTTTTTGCTTTTTTCCTGGGAAATCATCCACGGATTCTTTTTTGAAAGGGGAGCAAAATACCTTGTTGGATTAGGGCGGTATATAAAAAAACCGGCGCCGCCTGAGCGATGCCGGTGAAATTATATATGTAATATGAAAAACAACGAGAACTGAAATCAGCGCTCTTTTTTATTTATCTGGGGTTTCCTGGTCCCTGTTTTGGGTCAAGAGCATGTACCTCAGCGGGATCACATAGCGCCTGTTGCATTCGTCGCAGCAGCGGCCTCGGAACAGGTAGGGATTAGGGTTGTTGCCGTAACCCTCTTTGACCTTCCTGCAGATGCAGCACTTGAATGTCGGTTTCTTGGGATCCATCATGCCTCCTCCTTTCTGCCGCTTGCCGGTTCCAGATTCATCTCCTTCTTGATCCTCATTACCGTACTGATGCCCTTGCCGGTCAGCTTGGCCACGTCGCGCACTGGGTAGCCCTTGCGCAGGTATATGACGATGTCCTTGTGCTCCTCCATCTTCCTTTCATGGCTCTTGCGATACCCAGACTTGCGACCGAGCTTGCCACCGTTCTCCACATAGCGTTTCCTTCCCGTGGCCAGCCTGTAGGCGATACTGCTTCTCTCCAGTTCGGCGCAGGTCCCCAACACGCTGATGAAGATGTTGAGGAACGGGTTCTTGGTCCCGTCAGGCTGAAAGATGTTCAGGTTCTCCTTCTGGAAGTAGATGTTGATGCCGTTGTCCTTGCAGTACTTCACGTTGGCCAGCACCTCGTCAACGTTACGGCCAAGGCGGTCGAGGGCGTTTATTAATAAGGTGTGGATCTTGTTGACCCGGCAATACTCCAGGCATTCGCACAAAGTGGGGCGTTCCTCGTTCTTCTTGGCACCTGAGATGTGCTCGCTGAAAACCTTTTCGACATTGAGCCGGTTCCTGTCCGCATAGTCCATGAGCTCGGCGATCTGCCTGTCGGTGTTCTGCCTGTCCGACTCCGAAGACACCCTGGCAAAGATAACCGCGCTCAAATAAGTCAAAGACTGATTCGGCAACGTTTCTTCTTGTGTATTCATACTCTTTCCAATATTATTTGAACACGTTTTGTTTTGAACACGTGTTCTTGTTGTTTCATGGCGAATATAGCAGATTCTGGTTCCCGATCGGCGGAAACCGTGGAAAATAATTTCACTATACTCCACGGTCCGGACACTGCGCAAACACTGTTTCGCAGCGGAAAGTCCCAGCGGAGCTTTGCTTGGATTAATCGCGAAGGAAGCTGCAAGAAACTGATATCCATTTCGATCCGAACCTAATTTTCCGGATCGGAAAAACATTGAAAATTCCAACGGGACTTTTTGGGGGTATATTTGTAGTTGCTTTTATTAAAAAGATCACCCCCTGCACCCTCTCGATTTGTTGTTGAAGGGTGTAGGGGCTTGTCATAAGGTAGGAATCGCCTGTCTCGGATGCGGAAGGCGTCAGTCGGTGACCCGTATGTACCAGTCAAGGTCGTCGCCCTGGTAATGCTCCATGCAGTACTCGTCGGCCTGCCTCCAGCATTCGTCATAGACCTGGGCCAGTCCGGGGTCCGTCTCGTAGTATCGCCAGATGTTGTGGTTCAGCACCAGCGCCATCTCGGCCATCATGTGCGAGTGTTCCTTCCACTCGTTGAAGGCCCGGAAGAAGGTGTCCTTGACACCGGCCTTGCCGAAGGAGTCCGCGATGGCGAAATCAGCAGCGAAGGTGGAGCAGCGCTCGTAGCCGGGCTGCAACTCTTCCATCAGGAGCTCGAAATTCCTCTCCGCCAGGGCGCCCGCGATGATCGGGTTCATGTTACGGTAGTCGTTTACGTTTGCCATAGTGCTTGGTTTCCAATCACATGAGTTTTGTTGTCTTGTCTCCGTGAAGATAAGAGAAAAACGGATACCGTAAACGCTTAAGAATGAAATATTTCCGATAAGAATTTTGGGAAGCCATAAAAGATTGATGACTAGCGAATCATTCATTTAATCGAAATGCATGCCGGGCGATATAATTAATAAAATGAGTGAAAAAATTAAAAATAATAAAGAGTATATGACCAACGAAGAAACTATTCTGGCCCATCTCGATAGTTTAATCAAGAAAGTCGGGAGCCTGAAGCTGGGTAAAAAAGAGGTGTACACGAATGAGGAAATGCTCAAGTTGCTGGATGTCTCGTCTGCGACATTGAAGAAGTGGCGTAACAACGGATACATTGGGTATTCACAGGTGGGATCCACCTATTATTATTCCGCCAAGGATCTTGAGGAGTTTTTAAAACACAATCACTATGAGGCCTATGCCTATGTGTAATTCAAATAATAATATGTAAGAATGGCATTTAATCATTAAAAATTAATTTCAAAAGTATGAAAAGACATTACGAAACAGACAAAGTAAAAAAGTCCGATTTTACAGTAAAAGTTTTAAGGGTTGAGAGCTCTGTGAACACTTTAACCAACCATTGTGAGAACGCCCTCTATGAGGTCAATGCAGACATCTATTACAAAGGCAACCGCATTGAGTCATTCTTTTGTTTATGCCCATTTGGCAAGTGTAAAAACAGCGAGCCAGACGAGAACGGCGATTTTTCGGGGTTCCTACCCGAATGGAAAGAGATGGAGGCCCAGCTCAATGAAAGGCTGAACCACCTCACGGCAAGCGGCATTACGCTTGACGAAATTTTTGGAGATCTGGTATTGGACCAGTACATTAGACGGGTCCTAAGGCGCTTCTATAATGACTTTGAAGACTGTATACCGGACAATAGATTGGCATGGACCTTTGAGAAGTTGCAATGCATGTTGGGTGTGGAAGATGACGAGTGTCATTTGATAATCGGCCCCAGTTTGGATGATCTCGAGAAGCGCATGTTTAGCCCTATAACGGAAGAAGTCACCTGTTTGAATAATGAAAAGATATTCAGTTCAGACAAGTTGTTTGTAAGCAATCAGAAATACGACGACATGTAAAAGCGTCGTGTACGCAAATAGAACTGTTCGGGGAGGCGGCTCCCAAGGCCGCACCCCAACTTTGACTTATATGAGAAAGACATACAGAGTGGCTAGAGTGTCGGCTAACAAGGTTAGGTGGGAAGACTGTGTTGATCTTCCGGAGGAGTGGGCGGATCGGATTACAAATAGCTGCGTGAAGAGGAAAGACGGATACGCGTTGGATGAGAATGTCCTGGCGGAGCTTCTTGACCTTCATGCCGGTGAAACAGTAAGGTTCGCTTTGCTCGCTCTGCTGGTCGATGTGCGCAAAGGGCGTAAGATTGTCCTTTTCGTCTAATCAAAAAAACAAATAAAAAAATGAAAAATAACGAGAATGTATTTTCAAAAACTAACTTGTTGAAAATGAAAGAGAAAAGTGTAAATATAGATGCGAAATTTTTTCTGGTAAGAGATTTCCGAGATGTGATGAAAGAGGAGTTAGGGCTTCCTGAGAATACCGACATGGACCGGTACTTAAACCGCATGAGGGCGGGTGATCCGGACAACGTTGGTCCCGGTAGGAGCGCCAAGCGTAAAAATCACCGCTCATGTAAATGAACGCCCCAGTGGAATTCTATCTTTCACCGTCGTCGCTGTGGTTGAGACGGCTGAAGGAGTATGTCAAGTTGAACTTGTACAAGGAGCATTGCGTGCTCAGTGTCAACTGCAGGTTGTATTGGTACTTGAGGAGAATCGGAGGTGAGACGTTCGCCAGGCTCGTTTCATTGTTTCTGGTGTTCTCGGGTTTCGATGACAAGATCACCGCGCTCAGTGTATCGGACATGGCGAAGTTCACTGGCGTTTGCGAGAGGACGATAAAAAAGTGCATCGCGAAGTACCGCAACTTTGCGTTCCTGATACTCGCCGCCGACCATCTTGACTCGCTGCACCGGTTCCTGGATGGCAAGTCAAACTTCATTTCTTTCAACTCTTACGAGTTGCTGGAGCGTGCCTTCAAGTGTTTCGACGGTGTCCCTGAAAAGTCCCGGGGAGATTTCTGGGTGAGGTTCAGTGTCGGATACGATGGTCTTGACATGGAGAATTACTTGGTTGAGTGTTTCAATAAAAATTCTCCTGTGTATATTAATAATAAGGTATATAATAATTCCTCCCCCTCCCCCCATACGGCATTTTATACGGGTGAAAATAATTCTTTACTCACTGATACACAATTAGATAGTAGTATTATTTTCAAACACTTCGACAATCCGATTTACGAGCCTGGTTTTAATGCGGAGAGTAGCGTTTATCCGGTTAACTGGCTTCGCCATCCGGATTGCAGGGCGTATTTCAAGAAAGGCAGGTGGTATGGCGGTGCCATCCACTGCTCGAAGAAAGGGGGCGAAAGGAAGAGTTACCTTGAGCCCCTTGGCTTGACACATGAGCTGGATATGCACAACGCCATGTTTTACTTCATGCTCGCGCTGCTTCCCGACACCATTTCCGAAGCCGACAAAACCTCGTATTACGGGCTGGTGAAATCAGGTAGGCTGTACGACGATGCTGTTGACACACTGCCTGGCGCATCAAGAGAGGAGATCAAGGAAAAATTCCAGCGGTACCGTAACAGAAAAGGCGGAAACAAGAAGCGAATCGAGGACATTGACCTGTACTTCAAGCAAAAGTTCCCTGCGGTACGTGACTGGATGCTTGGCCAAAAGCAGATGCAGAACCGATTGGCGTGGATTGAAACTGACTTCATGAGTCGGGTCTGCGAGAAACTTTCCGCCGGGAACATCCGCTACGAATGGCTTCACGATGCAGTGTACGTGTCAGAAGAAGACAGCCGTGCGGCAAGTGAAATCTGGAACTCGGTAAAGGGTGAGTTCGAGAGCGTGTTCATGAAGTAGTAGAGGATACCAATGAGGTGATGTTAACTAGTGCCCCGATGGGGAATCCGGAACGATTGGTCGGATTCCCCTAGCGGTGCTATGCCAACTTTTTTCCAAGATAATACCCGATTCATTTTCTGAATAATTTTCTTTTTCATATATTTAAAATAGAATGAAATTGATTATATGGAAAATATAATAATAAAATATTTTAAATATAAAATTATAAAATTATAAAATTAAAATAAATAATTAATTAATTAAAAAAATTGATTATGAATAAATTAAAAAAATTTGATGAAGAAATTAGATTTAGTATGAAGATTGAAAATGATGGTAAAAATGTAAAAAGAGAAAAGAATTTTGTGAATTTGAGAATGTTAAAAATGTATAAGGTGTTTGGAGGTGGAAGTTTTGAAATAAAGAGTTTGGGTATTGTAAGGGAAGATGATGTTTGGTATGAGAAGTTGGATATTAATGGTCAGGAGTATTGGTATGTGTTGTTAAGAATAAAGGAGGTGGATGAGTTGGGTTTGGGTGATCGGAAGGGCTCGAAGTATTGTAAGGAGTTCGGTAGGTTGTATATGGATTATAAGGGGCAGGAAAATAGTTTGTGCTTCAAGTATGTGATAACGGGCAAGGTGTTGTACTATTGTTTTACGCACGCTAGTAAAAGGCTGCGTAATGGTAAGGATGTCGGTATACTGTATATTATGGAGCAGCACCCCAAGAAGTGTGCTTACAATAATTTCTTGGTCTTCGCTAAGAACTTGGTCAAAGACAGGTCTAGGGAATTACACTCAGTGGTGGGCTAAACCTGCCCATACTGTCCGCCTCCATGGAGGGGCGGACAGTTTCAAAGTGTTCTTTCATGTATTATATAGGATGCGGTTCAAAAAGTTTAAGTTTTAAGTGTTTAATTCACATTAGTTTAATCAAAAAATTATTACTGGAAATGAAAAAATTCATTCAAAATAATTTGCAAAACAATTCTGAAAACATGGTTTTAAATGCGGTCTTCTCTTCAAAGGCAGAGAGCCACTTCATTTCTGATGATGATACAACGAAGGCGATGTTTGACCGTCTGTTTTGGACCAAGAACACGTTTGCCCTCCAACAGGCGGACCTGCTAGAGGAGTTGTTTGTCAAAAGGGCTACAATGTGCGGCATCGGTACTAAAAGAGTCAAGTACTTCCTTGCCCACAAAGCCAGTGAAGGGGACAAGGCGGCCGAAATCTTATACGTTGCGCTAAAAGCGGAAGACAAGCGCCTGTCATCATTGATGTGCAGCGACAGGTACCGTACCTCTAGCTTCAACGAGGTAAAATACCAGCTGGCCTACCTTGTCGATCTCATATCCGACTCAAAGATTGGACGCTTTGAATATTCGGATATTCCATATTCAGATTGTCTGGTACATGAAATTGGAAAAGCGAGCGTTCTCCTTATCGACCTGCCGGGAGATGAGCAGATCGGCTATATTGTTCCGGGACGGCACGGCAAAAAAACAAACACGGGGGAATTGAAAAGCTCCGTTAGGACAAACCTCGCCAAGATTGAAGCTGCCATCAACCGACTCTATGGCAATCAGATAGTCGAGAAGTACGGTTCACCGGCAACTGCAATTGATGTCAAGCTTCCCAACGTTATCATTGTAAGAGATGAGAAGTGTGATTTAACGCGTATTCTGGAACCCAAAGCATGGTGCAAGGCTGCGTATCAAAGAATGGTTCAAAAGGGGAACTGTAATGCTACAGTCGCCAACTAACTAATAATCAATAAGCAAACGCATCCTTTTTCAATATAACGCAAAGAGTGGTATCGACCTTGTGCCGTTGCCACTCTTTATTATTTAATAAAGAGTTGTAAATCAAATCCTTAAATCAATTAATCGAGCCTTGTTTCCACAATTGGTTTAGGAAAAGATGGTCAGACCCCAATTGGCTGACTACTTTCCTTCAAGAATTAAACCTTATGCTTCAATTTGGCACAGGTGTTATTTTTCTTCGCGCCATCAAAACAAATTATATGGAAGCAAAGATACAAATATCAGCATTGCTTAGGCATTTATCCGAGAGCGTTTACGAAAAGCAGCACATCATAGCGATGGCCTTGTTGAGTGCTGTCGCCGGCGAAAGCATCTTTCTTCTTGGCCCTCCAGGGACGGCGAAAAGCCTTGTCGCTCGAAGGTTGAAATTGGCGTTCAAGGATGGCCAGTCGTTTGAATATCTAATGTCGAGATTCAGCACTCCCGACGAGATCTTCGGTCCTGTATCCATATCACTGCTTAAAAACGAAGACCGTTATGAAAGGGTAGTGAAAGGATTCCTGCCTACAGCCCACATAGTATTCCTTGATGAAATCTGGAAGGCCAGCCCTTCAATTCAGAACGCTCTGCTTACTGCCATCAACGAACGCATCTTCCAAAATGGCGACAAAACCTTGCACCTGCCAATGAAAGCTTTGATAGCTGCCAGCAACGAGTTGCCGGCTGAAGACGAAGGTCTTGAGGCTTTATGGGATAGGTTTTTGGTTCGCATGGTGTCCAACTGCATTCAGAGTGAAGCCGAGTTCTTCAAGATGATCCGTAAGCAAATTGTTACGGAAGTCACTGTGCCAGGTGAGCTTTTGATTACTGAAACACAGTACGAAGAATGGCAACAAGAGATCAATGCGGTTCAGATTCCTGATGAGATTTGCACTGTCGTATCACATGTCCGAAAAAAGCTGAAGGAAGAATCGCAGAAAGAGGAGGTGAACGCCATGGATTACTACATCTCAGACCGTCGCTGGAAAAAGTGTTTCCACCTGCTTCAAGCCTCTGCGTTCCTCAATGGCCGAAAAGCCATCGACTTGACTGACATCCCATTGCTGATGCATTGCCTTTGGAACAAGTCCGAAGCCATTCCAACGATTATTGATGCCGTCTGTCAAAGTCTGACCTGCACTATAGATAATCAACTGGACAAGATAGAGAAAGAAGTGGATCAAGCGATACACAAGGCATCGGCACCAGTTGGCCGTAAACAAGAGTCAAACGAACGATTCTCGTTGAGTGACTATTTCTACTACAGTGTCCGTGATTTTCCCAACGGAAAGTGTTTGTTCTATAAAGCAGATTATGATTATGTCTCCATCGATAAAGCCACGGATGGCATCATGTATCGAGACGAGAAAAAGAAAGCCTGGATAGTCCGTGCCATCTATACGGGTGCTCCGTTCGATTACAAAAAGAACGACACTACCAATGTCAGGAAGGTCCAACTAAAGAAGTGGAAGGGCGGCATCATCATTGGCAGGATTCCATACGGATTTGAGAGGGTAAGGGAGGATGACACAACCTCTGACATGGGATTGTTTGGCAAAAACAATGCGGCAACACTGGCTTTGGATATCCTAAATCTGGAGTTGACTCCTGCCTTGAAGAAATTACAGGAACGATTTGCCAATCCCGATCTGTTGTTTCTCTCTGCCAATGACATCAAGTTGGTTAAGAAATACCTGACAAAGTGTGAGAAACGGCTTGCCGAGGTGTCGGTGAAGGTTCAGAACACTCAAAAGCTACTGTGATGGAACTGTCAAGGACACTTCAGGAATACGAGGAGGCTTTTGATTTCTATATTGATCAAGGCCGTTTGCCCGACAACATTCCCCAAGGGGATTTGCTAGGCATGTTCATTAGCAGGACCATTGCCGACAATCCGCAACTGGAAAGTCAGGATCCTCTTTGGCTGGAAATACTGAAGGATGAGATGATGAAGTTCATCGAAGCGATGCTTCAACTGTTTCGTCCCATCGAACAGAACTATCAACGAGAAAAGGGTTTTGTCAGGCTTTTTGCCGAGGCTGCCGAGAGCCAAAAACGGCAAATGTGGGATGAGGTTTATCAGCTTGTCAAAGGGAAGTACAAGGCAGAGGAGGTGAATATCGACGGCTATTTGGAACAGCTCAATACCGAAGACCATGAGGCGGTTTATACTTCGATGGTGAAGGATTGGAACCGAGCTTGCGATAACCAACTGGAACGTCAAAGGAGGGCACTTTTGGAATTGAACAAGCCCTACTGGCAAAAAGGAGTCAGAGACCATAGTATGGCTGATTTTGAGCAGCACAAAAAAATAGAGCAGATTGTTTATTCTTACCCGGCATTAGTAGAGATAATCCAAATCATGGGACGTGAACAGCCCAAGAGGGAAGATGAACTGGATGACACTGTCAGAAATTACCTTCCTCTGCTTCCATCTCCTCCCAGACCGGCTATTGAAATTGACGAGGTTTCGAGCGGCAACGACCTGCAACACATGTTGCCCATCGAGACCGCAATTCTGGCTGACCATCAAACGGAAGATGTCTTTTATTTGAAGTATGCCACCCAAAAGCTACAGTTGTTCGCTAACAGAATAAAAGAACATGGTCAAGAAAAGCAGGAACAAATCCAACAATTGAAGCCCCGATTGGAGAAAGGACCTATCATCGTCAGCCTTGACACAAGCGGATCCATGTCAGGCAGGCCAATTCAGTTAGCAAAGAGTCTGTTGTTGCAACTGCTCCGTATGGCCAAGAAGCAAAAGAGGAAATGCTTCCTTATCACCTTTTCTGTTAGAGCCAAATGCCTGGATTTGTCACGTCCCGGTTCTTGGAGAAAGCTGGATGCGTTTCTCGACGAGACTTTCTGTGGAGGCACCAATGGTGAAGAAATGCTTGACGCTGCTTTGAAAATGCTATATTCGGCAGACTTTGCCATGGCCGATGTACTCATCATCAGCGACTTTGAGTTTAACCTTCCGACCCCGTCCACTTGTGAAAGTATGCGTATCGAGCATAAGAGAGGTACAAGGTTCTACGGGCTTCAGATTGGCAAGATGAAAAACCCATACAATGATATACTTGACAAAATATGGATAGTGTAAATATGGATTTACTCATTATTCGTGTTGATCACCCTCCATCTTTTAAGCTTTGCCGTTGAGTAAACTTCTTTGGGAGAGTCTAATGATATGTGCAGAATGGGAGCCTCGTCAAACAAGTCTTGCTTGGTGTAGGGCTGCACTTGCGATAACATCTGGATGATGACTTGAACATCGATGGGGGCACCTGTCAAATCCACGTTTTTCAATTTGGTTGTAGAATCATGAAACTCCATCCTTTTAATTCTGTTATAGCTAAGACAGATGCTTTCAAGGTGTTGACATTGCAGGAAATAGCATTCAGTCACCCTTTGACCGCAAAGGTCGATCGAAATAATATCGCCAAAAATGAATATAGGAGAATTTGAATCGTGTTTTATTTGAACTGTTTCAAGCTTGCCTGTCCCTTCAAGAGAATAGTCAATGAACTTTCCTTGTGCCACAGCCGTAATCACTATGGGTTTAGTGGCCAAGTATTGCAATTCCACATTTGCTTTAGGAGCAATGATGATAATGATTGGTCGCTGACTGTCTGCGTGAATCAGTCTTTCTATTGCTTCCTCGTAAGCCTGCGTGCGTAGGGTGGAAAAACCGCTTCTTGTATAACATAACTCACAAATAGCCATGTCTTTCAAACCACGGACCATTGAGCGTGACAGTTTCCAGTCAGAGGCCAACTCATCCCAACCTTTGCTTTGCCCAAGTAGGTTAATCAAGCGATTGCACATTTTGTCATTACTGGCGATCCGCTCTTTCAGAGTGATTAGCTCTAATTGTTCTTGAAGTTTAATCATGGTGACTCTTTTACTTTTCCGCAAAAATATTTGCAGCTTGTGCTGTATTATGGCACAGGCTCTATTTTTCTTTGCAGTGCATAAGCATCAAAACATGAACTATGAAATACAGACTGAAACAACAAGCCGCCAAAGTAAAAGGGCAGAAACGTCGTGTAAAAGACTGTTCTGAGAGGCCCACTTTAACCAACGAAGAAATAGCTGAGTTGGTCGATTACGACTATCACCATTTGTTGGACATGGTTTATTACAAATTGGACCGAATGCAAAACTACTTCCTCAGCAACCAAGCCCACACGGTAAGTGCCAAGAAGAAGGCAAAACAGATGGCGGTGGCCATGAAGTTGATAGACATTGTCAATGGGCGTGATTATTTCGATAGAGATGAGGAACCATACGTCAACATGAATAACTTTTCCCGTTTTGGCGATATTCACTCGCCCTTTACACTGCGCAAAGAAAAAGCCTGGTGTGTGCTGTTCCGCTATCTGGAAAGTAGAATGAAAGGATGGTGGGATTAAGCGTAGGGAAATCTTTTTCCGAGGAAAAACCGTATTTTTGCAAAATATAATCCATAGCGAACAACAATACTCGTTAAAAATCAGGCCAATATGATAAAAGAACTAACAGAAAAACTCATACGAGACACATTTGCTAAAACAGGAATAGACACCAAGTATTATCCGCAATATGAAGCAGAGGTGAAACGTCGCTATGCATCTCTTCAAAAAGATGATCCAGACTATGAGGACACCCCCGAAGACGAAAGCAATGCAATTTGCAGTCTGGAATTAACTGATGAATACATCGCTATCTATGTAGAAGAAATAGAGAAAGGACATTGCCCCCAATGGTCAGATGTTTATGCTAAAAACAGTGTGTTGGGCGAAAGTGAGTATTGGATTGCTCGCTTGGCTTATGATGCTGTTGGAGAAGTTGACAAGGGCAAAGAGCTTGAAATCCATGCCCAATCTATTAACGAAGATTCCGTTTTCATTGAGCGATACCGGTATTTGTTTAAAGAAGGTGATTGCGATGCTAGAGAAATGGCAGAAGACTATTGCCATGCATATCATCAATGCATTGAAGAAGGCAAAAGTGAAGTTTATTCTCGCGCTTATGCCGAGATGGTCAATGAGGGCTATTATGAAGAGTTCTGTGAAATACATGCTGAAGCTTATGAACTTGCCATTAAACACGGCATGAATGAAGACGATGCATACATGTTCGGTTATTTTTGTACAGAGTTAGCAGACCGAAACTTGTTGTTAAGGTTAAACGAGTTTTCAAGGAAATATAAAGAAGATTGGCAGCGCGATTTTTACCTTCATCTCATACTTGATGATTATGAAAAGGTTAACAAAACACGTATGACGGATAGCCAAATAGCAGATGTAAAAAAGGAATTGTATCGTTAATTGTATTGTAAGGCTTATGAATAACGTTTGGAAAATAGGCTCTCGTTGGAGCGATTATGGCACATGGGACTCTCGAATAATAACTATTTTTCGTAGAAGTGGAGTCGTTTTTGTTGGAGGTGATAGTGCGGAGAAATTCAAGAATGAAGTTACCTCTGGCGATTATTTCGCAATTGCGGATGGCTACACTGTTGCTGCCGTGGCGAAATCTATTAGTGAAGTAATGCCTTTAAATCAAATGATTGCTAACAAACTTATTAAGGTTAAGGAGGGTGAGCCGTTTGATGTTTCGGAGGATTTTGAAGGCTGCTATGGAATTCGTGTTAAAATAGTCGATCTTCCACAGGTAGAGCAATTCCAATATATGAAAAGCGGTGCTTTTTTCAGTGCTAATAAGTATTGGGATAAAATCAAAGAATTGTATGAAAACAATGTAGGTAGAGCGTTCGACATTTCAGCAAAAACATATAGATTATGCCAGACGTTTGAGATTCAAGACGAAGAAGGATATAAGAAAGAAAATCTTCTGGACGGAAAAACAAAATACATTATTCCTGTTTATCAAAGAGAATATTCATGGGGCTACGATCAAATCTCACGTTTTATTAGAGATATTTTTAGAGGTTTTTGGGGATCGGAGGAAGAAAAGACAATTCTAGCAGAACCCATGTTCATAGGGACTATGCAGTTGTCTTTTAAGAAATATATCAGCAGTAATGAGTATGAACAGGATGTTATTGATGGTCAGCAAAGATTAAGTACATTCCTCTGCCTCATCAAATACTTAAAGATAACTTATCCTAATAACACGGCAATCAAAAACATACCGATTGATTGGTTGGAAACGAGGGTTAATAATGGTAAAGAAGACGCCTTATTGAATGAGATGTTGGCGTTAAGCACAATGGATGATGCTGTGGTTAGAGAAAGACGCGAAGGCAATAGATACATTGATAATCTTTTTGTCATAGATGAAACGATAAGGGAGATTGTTTATTGGGATGATGAAGGACATGAAAAAGAGAATCCGTTTTTTACAGATAATTTGGAAACCTTTATCTCTTATGTCCTAAACGATGTTTTTGTTGTAGTTGTTGAAACCGTAGCTGGACTGTCAAAAACCATTCAAATATTTAACACCATTAATACGACGGGCCTGGATTTGGGCGGAGATGATTTGTTTAAAGTGCGCTTCTACGAGTATTTGAGAGACAAGAAAGGAGCTGATGAAGAGGCTTTTAATGAGATTGGTGAAGTTTACAAAAAGGTTAAGGAAATCAATGATAGATGGCGTGTAAATCATAATTATGATGTAATAGACATCAATTTGATTAGAACGGTATATAAAAATTATCTCATTGCAAAGTTTGGATTGCCAAATCAGTTGTTCAGAATGGCAACAGATACTTTCTATGAATGCCTTTTTGATGTTATATTAAACGTTCAAGATCATAAAGAGATAAAGAATCTTAATGGTTTGGAAATGTCTATTGAGGACCTGAATATGGTTATTGATGCTTGTTATCAATGGAATTCCTGCGAGTACAAGAATGCAAATCAAATGATAGCAGGGTTGTTGATAGAAAAATCGAGATACTCACGATATGCTGATTTTGCATATCAGATAATGATAGCCCATAGGGATCTTGAAATAGATAATCGCATTAATCTAGCAATGGATTATTATCAAATTCTTTGTAGGATTTATTTCTGCTATAGTTTGAAGTATTTAAAACAAGTTAATGAGATACATTCGTTAATGGATAATGCCTATAAAATGATAATCCAAAAGTCGGAAAAGGAAACAAGAAATTATTTAGTGCAAAAACTTGACTCGGTGAGCAGAGAAGAAATGGTTAATAATATTGGATGGACTATCGCTTATAACAGGGTGTGTAAAGATTTAGTTTGCTGCTTATCGGCTTTTTTTGATGAGATAAATTCCTCAATCCCTCTGGTTGAACTAGAGGAAAAACTATCCTGGGGATATGACATTGAACATATTCATGCCAACGCTGATGAAAATGTCAATATGGACGAAGACCTTCAGAATAGCATAGGGAACTTAATGCTACTTGAATTTGATATTAATAGATCAATAGGGGCAGAAACATTCTATGAAAAGGTACATGGAGTTCCAGGTCATTTAAGTTATCAAGACAGCCATTACGCAACAGTAAAAAAAATAGCTTCCTATACGCGATGGGGTGCCGAGGAGGCTGTTCAGAGAAAAGTTGAGGAAACTGAAAAGATAATGAATTTTGTTTTCGATTTCTCTTCTGTTATTGCATAGATTATGTGGTTATGGAAAAATACCTCTTCCTTGATTTTGATGGTGTGTTGAACACCGCTAAGTATGCCAAACTTCTTAGAAAGGAAGGCATCGACCATTATGATGAGTTTGGCGCCATGTTCGATCCCAACACAATCAAGAACCTGAAAAGCATCGTCGATCAAACGGATTGTAAGATAGTTCTTTCTTCTACTTGGCGGAATGAGGGTTTGATGCGAATGAAGGCTTTATGGAAAGACCGTAATCTCCCGGGTGATTTTTATTCCATGACACCGATTTTGCTTAGTACTACCTATCGTGATGCTCGAAGTGGTGAGATGTTTTGCGTTTCCGAACGCAATGCGAAAGCTCTAGAAATAAACGCTTGGCTTAAAGAGTATGCCACTGAGCCCTTCCAATATGTCATCATTGATGATGAGAATGTTTTCTTTCAAAGCCAACAAGAGCACTTGGTTCAGACTAACGAAAATGATGGATTGACATTGAAAGAAGTTCAAGCCGCGATCGAAATCCTTAGCAGGTAGAATACCTATTCCAACAAATAAAAAGGTATGCTGAAACTCATAACAGATAAAACTCATTACACTGAAGTTCTCACCCGTGTCACCAAGGTCAAGCGGAGCTTATGGATAGGCACCGCTGATATCAAAGACCTTTATATCAAAGTTGGGACACAGGTAAAACCATTCCTTGAAGTGTTGGCTCTGCTTATAAAAAAGGATGTCGAGGTGCGACTTATCCATGCCAAGGAACCAGGCCCTGCATTCCGTGAGGACTTTGACAAATATCCTGCTTTGTTTGATGGTCTGGAAAGGGCGCTTTGTCCGAGAGTTCATTTCAAGATACTGGTTTTTGATGGAAGTGTGGCCTATATTGGCAGTGCTAATCTCACTGGCGCAGGAATCGGCATGAAAGGTGAAGGTACCCGAAACTTTGAGGCCGGCATTCTTACTGACAACCCCGAGTTGGTTGAGCAAGCCATGAACCAATTCGATGCCGTCTGGATTGGCAAACACTGCAAGTCCTGTAAACGGAAAGCGTTTTGTGGGGATCCGATAGGAGTGGTCGAGAACTAATTACGCTGTGAGATTATTTGTATATCTTTGCAAAAAAGAAAATATTATTGTGATATGAATATTATTGACAGATACAATGTTTGGGATAATAAACTTCAAAGAGAGTATAAGTGTTTATGGCCAAATATGAAATGCTTTAATTGGGATGGGGTGATTTCTCCTGAAGATTATTACAAAGCAAATGTGAAGGTAATGTTTTTGAATAGAGAAGCATACGGAGATGACTATAATATCAATGAAGTATTAAAAGAACAGATAGATAATAATCTTGTTGTTTTTCAGAATAAGCCGATTAAAAACAAATTAAAGAACAGGCTCAAGACGCTTTCTTTGCTTGAGAAAAAAGTTTTATCTATTACTGATGAAGATTTTGAACAATGTTTAGATTTATATTCGGAGGAAGATTTTAGGAAAGACTTGCTTAAAGTTGCTTATTGTAATATAAAAAAATCAGATGGAGAACCAAAATCTAGAATCAAGAACCTTCGAGAATGTTTGATAATAAACAAAGATATTATCGAAAAACAAATATTGTTTTTCAATCCATCCGTAATTGTAGGCGGTAATGTTTTTGATGGCATCATAGAGAGGGTAATGGATGACTTTGGAATGGATTTATACAATAAGCCTGGAACCATTAATGTATATACGCTGAAAATTCACGAAAAGGAATTCCCTTTTATTGATATGAGCCATCCATCATCGTTGAAAAATGTATTGATAGATGCATTGGAATTATTTACTGCTATAAAAGAGGTTGAGACAAGTAATCCGGGGTATTGGAGAAGCCGTTGTGGATTGTCTTGTTTTGAATAATTACACCTTTTTCGAAAAACATTATTCTTTTCTCAAGCCTGTGCAACAAATTGGCACAGGCTTGTCTTTTCTTTGCAGCGTAAACAAATAACGAAAGAAAGGATTGCTATGGAAACCAAGAAAAAGACGAGTCGTAAACTTGATTTGTTGACCGCTGTTGAGCAAGTTATAGAACTCTCTAAAGGCTCACATCTCGATGTGGATTTCTTCAAAAAAGCAGCACGACCGCTAAAATATCTTGCCGACAGACTTGAACTTACCAAGGAGCAAAGCGTGATGATGGCGCTTTTTATAGATCATAGTAGCGATTCGAATATCCGCATCAGTGACTTTACTTCCCACCTTGAATGTAGCACCACACGAATCATCCGTTTTATGAAGGAAATCGATGAGCTGGAACACAGAGGGCTGGTATATTGTTGTCGGGAACGTAACGGGATTACCTATCG
The DNA here is from genome assembly GCA_946184615.1 of uncultured Bacteroidales bacterium. Classification (GTDB taxonomy): domain Bacteria; phylum Bacteroidota; class Bacteroidia; order Bacteroidales; family F082; genus Limimorpha. Next base: position 36,151 of record CAMHFN010000001.1, on the reverse strand, counting down.
CGTTCCGATGGATGTGATAGATGCCTTCAAGCGTAACGAAAAATATGTGCCTCACGATTGTTCTGGATTGAGCTGCGATGAATTGTTCGGTCAATTAGAGGAGATCATGGAAATGCGTGATGACAATGAGATAAACACTGAGACGGCTGAACGCAGAATCTTTGAATTGCTTGACAACAACAAACAGTTGTTATTTGTTCAAAAGCTGAAAGAGTATGACTTTTGTCAAGAAGATACCATCCTTTTGATCATCTTTAGCCATTTGTTTGTAAACAACAATGATGACAACATCGGTTATCACGATCTGAATTTCTTCTATGACCGTAAATCCCAATGGAATCTTATCAAAAACAGGCTGAATCGCAAGACGCATTATCTCCAGTTGGTAGAGATGATTGAGTTTAACAACGATGATGGATTTGTGGATCGTGAGTCGTTCCGCATGACGTGGAAGGCTAAAAAAGATCTTTTCCTCGAACTGAACATTGCCTCGATGAATCAAGACAATGACAGGAAGAATGTCATAAAGCATGAAGGCATCGTTTCGAAGCAACTCTTCTATGACAAAGAGGTCGCCGATCAGATTTCTGATTTGGGGCAACTTTTGGAGGAAACCCATTATAACGATGTTTGCAGACGCTTAAAGGATAAAGGCTATCGCAGCGGTTTCACTTGTTTGTTCTATGGTGCGCCTGGTACGGGAAAAACTGAAACCGTGTTACAGTTGGCTCGCCAAACGGGTCGCGACATACTTCAAGTCAACATCTCTGAGATCAAAAGCATGTGGGTGGGAGAGAGCGAGAAAAACATTAAAGGCGTCTTTGACCAATACCGCACAAAGGTTGAAAAGGCCCCCGTGGCACCTATTCTGCTCTTCAACGAGGCTGATGCCATCATCGGCAAACGTCTGGAAGGGGCGGAGCGTGCCGTGGAGAAGTCGGAGAACTCCATACAGAACATCATCCTTCAAGAGATGGAAACTCTCAACGGCATCCTCATCGCCACCACCAACCTCGCCCAAAACATGGATAAAGCCTTCGAGCGTCGTTTCCTTTACAAAATCAAGTTCAATAAACCCACGCTTGAAGCAAGAATGCAAATATGGCATTCCATGCTCCCCGAGCTCAAGGAGGCTGACATCAAGGTTTTGGCTGAGCGATACGACTTTAGCGGAGGGCAGATTGAGAACGTTGCCAGACATTATGCCATCGACACCGTATTACATGGTAACGCTTCTTTAGAAACCCTCATTGCCCATTGCGACGGCGAACGCCTTGAACAAAAAGAAGGCCATAAAATCGGTTTCAAATAAAAAATGTAAAGACCATTGAGCCTATGCTTCGATTTGGCGCAGGCTTTTCCCATCTTTGCGATATAAAACAAAAAAATTAGAAAGATGAAAGAGATGAAAGTTTTTAATACATGCTATGAATTATGGCAATATTGCCAAGATCTCTCAACTATGACAAGAAATGAGGTTGAATCCATTCCAATTAAAGACCTTGCATTTCTATATTGCCAGGCCGATAAATTAGTTAGAGAAGAAACGTATCGTCTTGCTAATGAACTTTCTTTGCTTCCCGGAGATGTTTGGTTGGAATGTCTTCGTAATAACAGGAATCTATATATTTACCAAAGAATTCAAAGCTATCCGGTCATTGTAAATTTTTGTTCTTTGTTTACCTGCAAAAACTATATTGATTTTCAGAAAGTATTAGTGTTTGGATTGTGCCAAAACAAACACATTAAGACGAGAGGTTCCAGGTTTCAACAACTATATCAAAGAAGTTTAAAAAAGCTAGGGCTGGCCGAAAGTGAAAATGACAATAAAATTGCATTTTTGGGAGGTTCCTTGCGTAATGGTTTATTCAAGATATTTCGCAGTAAAGTATTCGAGAATATTATGATTCGTGATGAGCCATATCCCTATATGGAGATTCGACCTGAATTTGAAGAGATGTTTAGTCGTCCTCGTTTCAAAGATTGTAGCTTGCCTATGTATTTACATGGCGATTATCAGCAATTATTTGTGAACCAGCTCATTCATTATGTATTTGAGGCAGAGCCGATGTTTGGTTGTAAAAAGAATGAGTTGTTTTACCTAAAGAAGGAGAAGGAAGTATTGTGTTTGTTATATGATTCAAGAGTGAAGCATGATGAAGACAGAATTGGATATTGTATTGAAAGAATGAAGTCGGATGATCGTTATGATTTCAGTCAATATACTTCTTGTTTTGTCCAGCTACGCATCGATGAGAGGCGTCCGATTAAGCAGGATGATCTGTCCCTGTTAAATGAATTGCCTGTTTCCAAAGAAGCAAATAGAATAATCTCTTATGGTTATGCTTATCGATGGAAAAACATTAACAAATGCGAAATGATAGTAGTTCTCAGCAAATAGAAACAAAAATGTAGTAAACCCTGAGAAAGAATTGACAACAGCTCTATGAATTGTTGGATTAGTATTATTGCCCTATTTGCCATTGAGATTCTGATTGTTTCAGCAGTCGTATGGCAATGGTTCGGGTGGCAAAATGAGCCTTTACAATGGGTCTTTTATTGTTATCTTGCAGGCGTGGCTGTTGTCCACGTTGTTTATTTGGCTCGTAAACGAAACAAACCTACTAATAGAACACCTAACAAATATAAAACATTATGAGTAAAGTATTTAAAGTATGGCCTAAGCGGGTCAAAAGAGTGAACGGAACAGTGCTCACACCCGAAATGGTTATCGTCGTGACCACCTCAATGCATGTTTCCAATCCCTTCAGCAATGGTGCTAAAGAAATCAAAGAAACCTACATGCGAATCTATCAGTTCGACTATAACAAAGCTAACTGTTACCAGTCGGATTTCAATTATGTGGCATTGGATTAATTGTCAACAACATGGAAAGTGAAAACGGCAAAAACTATAAAGGGTTTCCCCTCGATTTGCTGAGGGCTCCGTTGGAACTCAAAGAGAGAGGTCTTCCGGCTGCAGAGATCCTGCAAAAGAAATCAGAGATTACCGAAATCCTTTCTGATTATGGCATCGTGGTAAAAGAAATCACGGTCAAACCCGGACCTTCGGTTAGTCTGTTCAGTGTAAAAATCCCTTCGACTACCAGATTGTCTGCTGTTACAGAACTAAAAAAAGACCCTCCGATAGAGTTGTTGGATTCGAGGATTCTTGTTGATGCCAAGAAAGGGATCATCAGCATAGAAATACCTAATGAACGCCTTGAGCTGGTGCTTATGAGAGAGGCTCTTGAATCCGATGAATTCATCAAAGCTAATTACGCGCTCCCATACGTGCTCGGGAAATCCATAGATGGATATTTCGTTTGTGATTTAGCCAAAATGCCTCATGTGCTAATTGGAGGAGCCACTGGACAGGGGAAATCGACGCTGCTACATTCCATCATTACATCATTACATCCTTGCTTTATTCTAAAAGCCCTACAGAACTGAAGTTCGTACTGATCGACCCTAAGAAAGTGGAATTTGCTTTTTACAATCTTATTGAGAAACAATACCTTGCTGAACTTCCAGGTGTTGAGGATGCTATAATTACGGATATTAGAGAAACTAGTGAAGCCCTCATTGTTTTGGGTGATGAGATGAATGCCCGTTACGATTTGTTAAAAGACGCTGATTGCCGCAACATCATAGAGTATAACGGAAAGTACAACTCTGGAAAACTTTCAAGCGCGGAGGGACATCGCTATTTGCCTTATATCGTCGTTGTCATAGATGAGTTTGCTGACATCATAGTTGCGAAAGGTCGTGGCTTTGAAGCCCCCGTTACCCTTTTGGCACAACTGGCTCGGGCGGTTGGTATTCATCTTGTTATGGCCACCCAACGGCCATCGGTCAATATCATCACAGGTTACATCAAGGCCAATTTTCCAGCACGCATAGCTTTCAAGGTTGCATCAAAAACGGATTCTCCTACCATTCTCGACTTTGATGGAGCGCAAGATCTTCTCGGTGCCGGAGACATGTTGTTCTGTAACGGGAATGAAATCTTCCGTATTCAAGGGGTTGATATTAGCGAAAATGAGATTGCGGCTGTTGTTGATTATTTGAGTGGGCATGGTGCCCCCCAACAATAATTATTCATTTTCTAAAACTGTTTTCCATAACAGCCTGTGCCTCGATTCGGCACAGGCTTGTTTTTTCTTTGTGATGTAATTTAAAACATAGAGGAAAATGGAAAACAATTTGCAAGTTTTTGAATTTGAGCTGCTTCCTAGAAAAATAGGAGTCAGTTTGAAAAAAGGCAATGCCTTTACTGGTGATGAATTGATCGTACCCTCACATGCTGTTATGGAAGGGAAAGATTATCCTGTAATTGAAATTGGCGAGTATGCTTTCTCGGGTTGTGCAAATTTGACCAAAGTAGTCATCCCGGTTGCTGTTGAGAAGGTCGGTTGGGCTGCCTTTGCCTATTGCAGCAATTTATCTACAATAGTCGTTTCTCCAGAAAACGAATACCTCGTTTCAAAAGAAAAATGCAATGCGGTAATAACGAAGAAAGACAAAACCCTAGTGGCCGGATGTAAAACAACCTATATACCTTCATACGTGAAGGAGATACAAGGCGAAGCCTTTATGGGCTGCACAGGTTTGACAAGTATAGATATTCCGGATTCGGTGGAAAAAATAGGCTGGGGAGCCTTTAGAGGTTGTACTGGATTAACCAAAATCGAAATTCCCAAAACGGTTATCAAAATCGATTGTGAAGTGTTTCATGGTTGCACCAACCTAAGTAGCATTGCAATTGCTGAAGAAAACCCAGAATATGATTCAAGGGAGAACTGCAATGCTGTTATCGAGACCTATACCAATACGCTGATTTCTGGTTGCAAAAACACAACCATTCCCGACTCGGTAAAAGTATTTAAAACAAAAGCCTTTGGTGATTGTGCTAACTTAACAAGTATCTATATTCCAAATTCCGTGATTGACATTTGGCCTAGGTCTTTTGAGAATTGCACATCACTAACCAAAGTCGTAATGGGGGGCTCGGTTGCGGAAATCGGATTCAAAGCTTTTGAAAACTGCCAGAATTTGAAGAGCATCAACATCCCTAATTCAGTAACTTATCTCGATGGTTATGCCTTTGCTAATTGTACGAGCCTAACAAGTATTGAGATACCCAATTCCATCACGGAAATTAAACGCGGATTATTCCAAGGTTGTTCCCAATTGAAAAGTGTCATCATTTCTGGATCTGTAACAGCAATCAAGGAATTGGCTTTTGATGGCTGTGATGCGCTTGAAGTTATCTATGTGCCATCGGGAATGACGGACTATTTCAAAGGGCTTTTGCCTAAAGAATTGCACATACTAGTCAAAGAAAGATGAACCATGCGATATATCAAAAAACTAATAATACCTGATCGTTATAAGGATGATGGATTCTTCGTTGGCTATAACCGGGGGCAAGTTCATGGCAAAGACGCTATTACTAATGAAATAATTGATTATACGGATTACAATGTTTTTAGAACCTGTTATTCCACCATTTATCCTTTTGGCGTATTTAGGGAAAAAGGGGTGTCTCCAATAAGTTTTGATGACATAACCTTATTTTGTGGTAGCAACGGAAGTGGCAAAAGCACTTTGCTTAATGTAATAGCAGAGAAACTAAAACTTGAAAGGATGTCGGCCTTTAACTCTACGGTGTTCATGAAACCGTTTGTTGATATGACTGACATTGAACTATCTGAATCAGTGAAATGCGATTTTGACCCTCAATCCATGGGAAGAATCATCACTAGCGATGATGTTTTCAACCACATGTTGCTTTCAAGGGAGAAAAATGAGCGCATGGGGTTTATGCGAGAGAGAATGTTTAGCAAAATAGCTGAATACAAACAAGCGGGTAACATACCAAGAGAGATCAATTTTGATAATCCTGAAAGCATTCAAGAGTTTAATCGACACTATGAAGCTCGCAGTATGAGCCAATCGAAATACATCAAGAAACACCTCGGCATGGACGAAAAACTGTATTCGAATGGTGAGAGCGGTTTTTTGTATTTTACGGATGCGATTCAGCCCAACGGTCTCTATCTTTTAGACGAACCAGAAAACTCGCTTTCAGTACAATTTCAAATTAAACTGGCAGAATACATCGAACTCATGGCAAGGTTCTATAACTGTCAGTTTGTGATTTCAACACATTCGGTTTTCATGCAATCCATTCACAATGCGCTAGTTTACAATCTTGATGCCGTACCAGTTACTATTACCGAATGGACCAAGCTGCCCAACGTTAGGTTTTATTACGATTTCTTCAAACAGAGAGAAAGTGAATTTGAGTAAAAAATATCCTTTAATCTCAGCCTGTGCTTCAATTTGGCACAGGCTTTCTTTTTCTTTGCAGCGTAAATCATCAAAACTGCGAACTATGACTTACAGCGAATTGTTACACTCCGTCAGTTTCGACGAGATCTTGCCGTACATGGAAAAGTACCACGGCCACACAAGATGCACCGCCCTTTATAAGATGCACTACGACATGCTTCGACAGCTCACCCCGTATAGGGAAGAAGGCGATAATGCCACCGCCGACATCACCAATGCCGAACTTGACTACGATTGGGAGGTGCCGCATCTCGACGGTTTTCCATTGGAAGGTGATTTATGGGAGGTTAGTCTTGCCAAAGAACTCGTCATTGCGCCAGATGTGGTTGCCTCTCCTGCCGAAATCGCCATGTGTTGCCTGTGGCATACTTCATTCTTTGGCTTTACACGAGAACAAGTCAATGAGCTCAACGAGAAGGATGAGTACTATATTCGAGACTTGCTCGATACCGACATTATCAGAGACAAAGCAACCCGCTTAACCCGATTGATTGAAGAAGCTGGTGGAAAGGTGCCTTCCAAAAGCGAAATGTTTCAGTTTTTTCGTAAGGAATACCGTGTCGATATAGCGAGGCAAAAAAGAGCGCGACTCTTAATGCCATTTGTTAAGAATCCCAAAAAGACGAAGGGGATCGAACGTAACAAATCCAATCGCTATTATCGGCAAAGGATTGTCTCAATTGGGACATTCATTAAAGCCTGTCTCCCTATTCAATGCGATGGCGTTTCCATTACCGACTTATGTAAGCTTTTCTATTCCCCTCATCTAAACTTCTTTAAATACCAGTCTTACACAGGCAACTATCAGGAAAGAACCTCTTGGATGATGGATTTGATTGCCAAATACAATGCCTTCGACAATGGAGTCCTTCCCAATGTGATGGTTTGCCTCGCGGTCGCTCCTGAGCATCCCTTTGCCGAAAGTGAACACGCTTTGCTGAATCAGATCGCGGCGTTATGTCCGGGCAAGATGACCTACATGATCAAGACCGATGAGCATTTAGGCCAGGAATTAAGAATGAACATTGCTTTTTATGTATAAAACACTTGGCACTATGAACATTAAAGACTTATTACAAGACGATGCCTTAATGGCACTTGAAGACCAAATCATCATGTCATTTGAAGGATGTTGGAGCAAAGACCACGACTACACCGACGAGCGTAGTCTTATCCAGGTCAGGCAAAACATCATCAACCATCGTGTGCTGCAACATCAGGAGTTGCTACTGCCCGACATCATAGCCTTCAATGACGCGATGCGCGAGGCTTTACGTGAAATGTTCGACAAAGCCCACGCCGTGTATGAAGCCAACAAAGGCTTTGGTGAAGATTTAGAGGTTGAGGCTTGCTGCTACCTCAGCAATGACTATCCGGCATTACACCCCGTGCAAGGCGAGGACCGTCAAGATCTTTGGAATGCTTTGCAGGATTCTGGATGGAACCTGCTGTATGAAGGCGGCGTTGCCTTTCCTCTCCAATTGAGAGGGAACGGCGACCCTAATTCCAACGATTTTGAAGAATTCATCGGTATGAAGTGTCCGCCGCCCAACTGGAACGAAGGCCTTGACCAGGAACTGACCAAAGACCTGCATCTGATTGATGCCTTCCACAACCTGTTCGACCACACGGATTTTGCCATTACTGATTTCATCTATTGCCGTGAGTTTTACTACGAAATCAAATTTGAGTTCCGTAATGAAGCACAGCAAAACCATTGACACGGCCACCATCGCCCGTCTGCTCAATCACGTTGATGAGCACGGCATGGGACGCATTTTCATGTACGCCTTCGTCAATGAAGTGATACGGCAGAAAAGGCCGTTCTCGTTCGATTGCGATTCGGCACAGGTCATAGACGGACCTGGTTTGTCAGTGGTTGATAAAGAGGGGAGAAGTATTGCTATTAAACATAAAAGGAACAGGCTAAGTCTGATTCTCGATGACAAACGTCCCGAAGCTGAAAACCAAATCAGATATAAAGGTGAGGAGTATCGCTTGGTTATGCTTGCCTGGCTTACCGGCTGTATCAGATATACTTCCTTACAACCGGAGCTTAGAAATGAGTTGACAGGATATGCCATGTCCATTCAAAGAAAAAAATGGTGGCATAAATTTTTGCCTGTGCTATGATTTGGCACAGGCTTTTCGTATCTTTGCTCCATAAAATGAAAAGTTTGATGTATTACAAGTAAAACCTAAAACAACATCCCAAATGGAAAAAGATAATAAAAAGATACAAGATGATTATGAGTACCAGGTAATTACCGTATTTGATGAAGATAATCGTGGCTGGGATTATTCAATAGATTACCTTATGGATAATGCCATGGGCCAATTGTCAAAGGCGGAAAAAATAGAGTATTTGAATGACATCATTCATGACATCGAGCATTATAGAGATTCTTTATAATAACCAATAGAACTAAAACCTTATGTCAAAAAACCAAATCAACAAATACGTCTGGCTCGTTGAGACTCTCTACAAAGCCAAGAAAATCACCTTAAAGGAAATCAACCGCAAATGGTTGGAAACGGATTTGAGTGAAGGATTGGAGATTCCTCGTCGCACCTTCGACAACTGGAAGAACGCTGTTGAGGATATGTTTGGGCTCGTGATTATGTGTGACAAGCGTGATGGTGACCGTTACTATATTGAGAACCGTGAAGATCTTGAGGGCGATGGCCTTCAACGTTGGTTGCTCAATACGATGTCGGTTAACAACACGTTGTTGGAAAACAAGACGATGAGCGACAGAATCCTGTTGGAAAATATCCCTTCAGGGCAGGATTCTCTTCCCGTCATTTTGGAGGCAATGAAGAAAAGCAAGGTGCTGGAAGTAACCTATAAAGGCTATTGGAGTGAACATGAACATACGTTCCCCGTGGCGCCTTATTGCGTGAAGCTGTTCCGGCAACGGTGGTATATGGTGGCCAACAGCGTCTATGAGGACAGGATCCGTATCTATTCGTTGGATCGAATCTTGGATGTCCAACTAACAGGCGAGCCGTTCAAATACCCCGATGATTTTTGCCCGGAAGTCTATTTTGAGGGATGCTTTGGCGTGATTCGGGACGATGAGATAGAAGTCGAGACAGTTAAGCTGAAAGTGAATGCCGACCAATCCAACTATCTTCGTTCCTTGCCTTTGCATCACTCACAAGAGGAAATTGAAACCAACGACGAGTATAGCATCTTTACGCTTCGCGTACGTCCTACATTTGATCTCCAACAGGAGCTTCTCAAGCATGGAGACACCCTTGAGGTCTTGGAACCGCAATGGCTTCGAAGGGAGATCAAAGATGTTGTGAAGAGGATGGGTTCATTATACAAACCAGACAAGAAATGAAGGATTTTGCCGCCATCGATTTTGAGACCGCCAACAACGAGCGTACTAGCGTCTGTAGTGTGGGCGTAATTATTGTAAAGGATGGAGAGTTCGTTGATTCGTTTTACTCTCTTATCCAACCTGAGCCCAACTATTATCTTTATTGGAACACGATGGTTCATGGGATTACCCAATCAGATACTGAGGATGCTCCAGTGTTCCCATACGTTTGGCAGCAGATTGAACCATTGATAGAAGGCTTGCCCTTGGTGGCGCACAATAGTCCCTTTGACGAGGGGTGTTTGAAAGCAGTGATGCGCTGTTATCAAATGGATTATCCGGATTATCAATTCTACTGTACATGCAGGGCCTCTCGACGTCACTTTGGTAACCAGCTTCCTAACCATCAACTTCACACGGTTGCAGAGGCTTGTGGCTATAATCTTGTCAATCATCACCATGCTCTCGCTGATGCCGAAGCCTGTGCCTGGATCGCTAGAGTATTGCTTTGATTTAGGTTGGCCAAGTGAAAAACGAGGAAGAATCACATCCGAGAGGAAGACGAATAGTATCTCTGAATCCATGATACTACACCTCTTCCTCGGGGAAAAACGATCATCAACGTGGGATTTCGACGGGACTATAATTCATCATCCAATAAAAAAGAAAATTGAAATACGATATAAACGTTGTTCATAAATGTCGGTATACTTCTTCCTCTAGGAAGACGAATACCTTGTTTTCGAGCATAACATTTTTTGAGAAATTCGGATGAAAATTTATGCTAATTGTCTGAACTACCCTAGGTTAACTTATTTTTCATTTCGTGGAAAATTCCATAATTTAATGGAAAAATAAGTGAACATAAATTTGAACATAGCGATTGTAACTTATTGATTATCAATCAGTAATGTTAATTTTCAACGAAGATGAATATTAATCTGATAATCAACTGATTATCAATAAATTAAAGAGGTCGTTAGGTTAACTAACGGCCTTTTTTGTGTTCAAATAAGTAAAAATATAAACTTAAATGGAAACATAAGTTAACCTAAATTTGAACATAGTTTTGTACGTTTTTTCAGGAAGAACAGTACTAGAGAAAAATTTTTGTAAAGCATTGGTAATGAGTGTATTCCATTTTTAGGCCAGGTTAACTTATTTTTTCATCAAATTTCACGGAATTCCGTCTATTTACACGGGTTTCCGATGATTGGGCGCCGCAACGATCTTCCCTGCGGTGAGCGCCCCATTTTTCGGCTGTTTCCACCTTGAATCAACTATGTTTTTAGTTGGAAGAAACATAATGTTGGCCGAGTTTGTGAGTAAACTTTAAGAAAACAAACAGGGGTTTAGGCGCTTAATTTGTAACATAATCTATTGAAAATTAGTGTGTTGTGATGATTGTAGATTAACCCGGGCATCTCAACTTTTAGGAATCTAAGTTAAAGAATAGCATGTTATTCCTGTGGAATGTGAGGCCACTAATTCAAAACACGACCTCTGGCGAGCCTGATATTGGATGCTGATAATATAATAAAACATTATTTTTGCAAACAGAAAAGCCAGCACGCCTTTTTGGCAAATTAAAATATTCTTTTTATTGAGTCGATGAATAAGGCGATGGAATAATACAAACAATATGAACGAACAAATAAATTGGGGGGCTTTTAGTGCCAAATATAATAAACGAGAGTCTTGGGCTTTTGAGCAATTGTGTTACTTGCTTTTTTGTGCTGAGTTCAACAATCGTATTGGTTTGTTCCGGTATAAGAATCAAACAGGAATTGAAACTGAACCCATTGAAAAAGACGGGAAGTATTACGGCTTTCAATCAAAATACTACACGAATTCTATTGATGAAAACAAAGATGATATTATTGATTCTATCAAAAAAGCAAAATCCAAAAATCCCCAACTGAATGGATTCTTTTTGTACTTAAACCAAGAGCTATCGGAGAGTTCGAAAAAGAATAAGAAAAAACCACAGTATCAAGTAGACATAGAAAAAGCTGCTCAAAATGTTGGAATGACTTTACAATGGAAAGTGTTAAGTCATTTAGAACGTCAGTTGTCATTGCCAGAAAACAAATATATATTCGACATTTTTTTCAACTTGAACCCCAACGAGGGCAATCTAATTGATGACTTGTACAAGCATAATGATAGTTATTTACAAGTTATTCAAACTGAGATTACCTGTGGCGAGGATTCCATTAAAATTGATAGAACATCCATAATTGAAGAGTTGACAAAAGAAATAAATGGAATCAACATAGTCCTTACTGGTGAAGGTGGATGTGGAAAGACAGCTGTATTTAAAGAGTTTTATTATAGCAATAGAAAGAGATTTCCAATTTGTGTTTTCAAGGCTAACGAACTTAACGTGAATCGTATCAATGATGTATTTCAATTTGACCATTCGTATTCGATGACACAATTTATTGAAGCATTTACTGATGAGGCAAAAAAAGTATTTGTGATAGATTCTGCTGAAAGGTTGGCGGAAATCTCCAATAATGAAATTGTATATGAATTGATTCAAACATTGAAGAAAAATGGATGGAGCATTCTTTTTATTTCTAGATATTCATATCTAAACGATTTACTATTTTACATAAAAGAAAATTACCAATTACCATATAAAACAATTGACATCCCTCTTATTAACCTAGATACGCTTTATTCAATTGCAAACGAACGTAGTTTCAACCTTCCAAATAATATAAATTTTACTGAACGACTTAGGAATTTATTCTATCTTAAAGAGTTCATTCTACATTACAAAGATATTGACAAGCAGGGAAATTACAGGTCTTTTGTTGACTTACTATGGAAAAAAAGGATTCAAAGTACTGATCAAAAAGACAATATCCATCTTGAACGAGAGAAGTGTGTAATTGACATAGCAAGGAGAAGGAGTGGAAGTGGTCATTTTTATATCAATGCTGACGATTTGCCACAGCCACCACTTTTCCGACTAACACAAGATGAAATACTTGTCTATGATACTACTCACAATGGTTACTATTTTGCTCATGACATTTATGAGGAATGGTCATTAAACAAAATTGTTGACCGTTGCTTCGCAAATTGTTCAGATGCAATTGACTTCTTCAACCAATTAGGGAATTCCTTGCCCATGCGCCGTGCATACAGAATGTGGTTATCAGATCAACTATTAGAGAACAATAATACTTTGGAGGATTATATCTATGAAGCGTTTATTAGCAAAGATATTCCACAATTCTGGAAAGATGAACTACTGATCTCTGTTTTATTATCCGATTATTCTGATTTGTTTTTCGAGTCTTATGAAAATGAAATAAAGGCAAACAATTATGAAATGCTAAAACGGATGCTATTCTTATTGAATATTGCCTGTACGGATATTTCATCAAATGCTACTTTTGATTCTTTTGAACCAAAAGGGAATGGTTGGGGGACATCAATTTCATTCATATATAACAAAGCATTTGACTTTTTTGAAAGCAATATCAAACTGGTTCTTCCCATTTTGTCAAAATGGAGTGTTTCAAATAAAGTTGGTGCGACAACAAAGTACGCAGGATTGCTTTCTCTCGCCATTTTAAACTATGAAGAAACAAAAGAGCATTTTTACATTGACTCCAAAACTAAAGATGAGTTGATGTCAATAGTTTTCAATAGTTCAAGAGAATTAGAATCAGAATTAAAGATAATATTCGATAAAGTAATTGCAAAGAAATGGTTTAATCATAGTAGCCCCTATTACGATCTTTGTTCTGCAATCTTATCAAAACCATATTATGCTTATGAAACAATAAATACGCTTCCATTATATGTTATCCAATTATGCGATTCATTTTGGAGAAAACATGCCGACGAAGACGAATTCTTTAACGTTAATTCTGATATGGAAAGTCGATATGGACTAACAGACCATTTTGAATTTGATTATTTCCCCCCAAGTGCCAATCAGACTCCGATTAGATGGTTGTTGCGCTCAGATCTCAAAAACGCATTAAATTTCATTATTCGTTTTACAAATGACTGTGTTGAATCATATAGCAAATCTGATTATGGAATTGAAGATGTCAAAACCATTTCCCTTTACATAAATAAAGCAGAAGTCCATCAACTCATAAGCAATGCCTTGTGGTGTATGTATCGCGGGTTTGGAAACCCTGTTGTGCCCTATGTGTTACAATCAGTACACATGGCATTAGAGCAATACCTATTAGAAGCCTCAAAGGTGTATGAAAAAGAAACAGTTCAAAGAATCCTTCAGTATATACTTTTAAATTCAAAATCAGCATCGTTGACTTCCATTGTCTGTAGTGTCGTGTTGGCTTTCCCAGATCAATTCTATGAAACAGCTATGATTCTATTTAAGACCATTGATTTGTTTCATTATGATGCATTTAGAAGCACAAACGAATTTGAGGCAAAATCCTTATATTCAATGTCCACTATGCTTGATGTGTTTAAAAATATGTTTTATACCAAGGAGCGATTGAAAACATGTGATGAAAAACATAGAAGCTTATGTTTAGAATCACTATTCTTGCAATATCAGCTAATTGGAATAAACGGATTCACAAAAGAACAAAACTCGGACTTCATTTATAAGCTATACAACATCCTTGATGAATACAAATTAGACTCGAAAATTAGCAATAAATATGGATTGTTATTGGCCAGAATGGACAGGAGAAATCTAAATCCTAATATTACTCCACGTGATGACAATAGTTTTATTATAGAATTTACTCCAAAAGAGTTATCTGACGAGCAAAAAAAAGAAATTGAAGATGGGAAGGCATTATATGAGACGGCCTTTAAATATTCGTCATTGAGAATATGGTCCGATTTTGTAAGTGAAGCTAGTCATATTTCGAAAGGCCCCAGATATGAAGAATACGAAAAAAATCCTTTATTGGCACTTACAGACACCAAGCATCTAATTGAAGAAATAAATGGAGGTCAAAGATCTGCCGATTTCCTTGAATACTCGATACCTGCATTTTCATGCTCAAAGTTGTTCATCAAACACAAAGAAGTATTGTCTCAAGAAGACAAGATTTTTTGCAAGGAGATAATTCTTTCATCTATCGCTCGGCTGTTTTCTGATGATTATTATTGCCAAATTTCAGATGGAACAGAAGCTGCTGTCCAAGCAATACCAGCTCTAATTGATGAATTCCCCGATGAAACCAATGATTTGCTTTTATTGTTAGTTTTGGTTTTGTTGGACAAACACCAATTGGGTTCATACAAAAGGATTTGTGACTATGCTATAGAATCCTTATTTCGAGCAAATATATGGGAGTCAAATTTTAATGTCGCACAAAAGATTCTTTTTGGTTATATAAAAATACAACCCATTTATAATAAGATACTCGTCGAACAAAGGAAAAGAAGCCAAAAAGCCCGGGGAGCGGTCTCCAAAAGTGCAGTATTAAATGAGTTGGATAAGGAAGTAGGGGATTTTGAATTCGAGAATCTTTCAATAAGCAAAGAAGACCTTGAAAGTCTTGATATAAAAGCTTTGGAAATAGTATATCAAATCATTCCTTCCGATACAACAGACAGCACCAATTGTGAAATAATACTTCGATCATTGCCTTATGTAATGCCCCAAATATTAGATGAGCATAGAATAACTTCAGATATAATCAGCATAGATAGTGAATGGTACTGGGTAAAGCACAATTTGCAAAAAAGAATTGCTTATTTTTTGTTACAAAGAGATGTCCTTGAACTTGATGTTTTTCTAAAACCAATAGTTGAATCACTTATTTCATCAAAAGAGGCAGCAGAATTTATTGAAGAGTTTATTTCTGCTGAAGACCATTTAAACCATCAAAAACAGTTTTGGTATATTTGGAATAAGTTTTATCCTAAAATTGTTGGGGTATATAGGGACTCATATAACTATCATTATAAGAATCTCATAATTGACTATTTACTAGCATGGAATTGGTGGAAAAAAGATGTTACCGGATGGCATTCTTTGCAAAAAGAACATTTACCGTTTTATATGACAATTTCTGAAGATATAGGTGAGTATCCGCCTGTTTTGTATTCTATTGCAAAAGTATTATGTAGTATTGGAGTCAACTTTGATAAAGAGGGATTAGAGTGGGTGTTTACAATAGTATCAAACAATAGAACTATGAATCTTGCCGATTTAGAGTCTAATACAATACACTATATGGAGAGTTTTGTTAGAAGATATGTTTATTCGAACAAACAAAAGATCAAAAAAGAAATGAACCTACGAAACAAAATTATTCCAATTCTTGATTTTATGATAGAACGCAATTCCGTTCACGCTTATTTGTTAAGAGAGAGCGTTATCTTATAACAAGGACTCTAATACTATGTTAAACAAAACACAAATCATAGAACGGCAGTTTGAGGCAATACGCAACTTCAACATATTACAGAGGACAAGGGTATTGCACAATGTCAATGAAGAATCGCTGACAACGTGTTAGTAAGTGGGACAGATTGTTAAAATAAGAAATGATGATTTTGCTTTATCATAGATTGACCTTGCATTTTACACGTTTTATACTCGAATTACGCACGAATTACACTCTCTTTTCACACGCTTTCTTTGTATAAATAATAGATACTCAGTTTGTTGTGATTCGATAAGCTGTTTTTCCACACACGAATTATACTCGAATTACGCACGAAATTCTGCCTTTCCTTTCTCTGTGAGATACCATTTCCGGTTAATCAACAAAAGACAACCATCCTTTGCCAATTTTGCCAAAACTCTTCCTAAATAGTCGTTTTTGGCTTTAGTGGTTTTTCCTGCGGGAAGTGTCTGTTCCAACGCTTCGTATGCGTCGGCTCGTTTAAAACCCACTTCTCCGGCATTGTGAGCCAGTTGCAGGATTAACTTGCGCAGAGCATCGAATGCTAGTCCCTTGTTGCGGGTGTATTGGGGAATTTGACGAGTGAGTTTTGCCACACCCAATGAAATAGTGAAATGTCCGCTCCGTCCTTCTATGAGCTTGCGTTCTCTCAAATGTTCAACAGCTTCTTTGGTGATGGGGCGACCTTTCTGAACGGCATCGAGCCAGATGCACTCTCTAAGAGTTAATTTGTCACTGCTTTTAAGCAATGCGGTATATTTCTCGTCCAGCATCTTTCCGTATATTGTCACCCCAACTGTGCGATTCTCATTGTCGATGTCATAGTCTGGCATGGGGAAATAACGCTTGCGTTGTTCGGTGTAAATTTTCTTGATGCCTCTTCCGACGGTGTCAATCATGTTGAAATGAACCATGCCCTTACAAAGGCAGTCGTTTCGGTAGTGGAGTTGCGGGCCTTTATGTTCGAGAGCGTTCTCAATAGTTCCGGGGATGAATGAACCTCCATTGCCATAATACAGACGGTCGGGACTTTCCACAAAAACGATTCTTTCCTGTAGAGTATAGTCTTGGTGGGCTATGGCGTTGTGCAGGACCTCGCGGATGGTGTAGTCGTCATATTGCTTCATGGTGTCGGGAAATAGCGTCCCTCCAGGCAGTTCGCGCATGGTTTTGTTCCTGATTTTCGCCAACACTTTATCCACGGTAAGCAGGAATGGGATAGTGAAATGCTCGTAGTCCTCTACGATGTCTTCTTCATCTTGTAGGGTCCAGGTAATCTGTGCCACGGCTGGGTGTATCTGGTCGAGAGCCTTGGGCTTGCCAAGCAGTAATATGGCTGCACGTGTAATCTGACCGTCGCGCATCATGTTGCTGTTGCTCAAAAATTCTTCCATGCTCCAACTATCGACTTCTTCGCCGGAGATATTTGAACCATGTACTTTCTTGTACATTACCCTGGCAGTGGCAAGCGCAAGATCATCCAAATCGTTGATGGAAGCACTGGGGACCAGTTGTGCGGACCAATCGGGAATGGGAGCTTGGTTTCGTATTTCGTCTCGTTTTGTTTGATTCAGAGGTTTCAGGCTTTCACCATCGCGAGCCCAGGCAATGCCTTTCCAGTGCATCACTGTGTTGCGGGGCGATGCGGGTACTTTAAACATCAAAACCCGTTTGCCTTCAACCGTTATCGGCTCAATTTCACGGAAAATCAGGTTGTCGGTGGTATGTTGCGACATATCGTGTTTCAGCTTGTTCAATGATTGTTCACTATCCTTAAAGCTGGTTCCAACTATCTCATGCGTTCTGTTTTCCACCCCAAACACAATCCATGCGAATTCACGTTCACGCAGGTTTGCCTCGTTGCTAAGGGCGGAAAAGTATTTTCCCAGTTCGTCAATGTCATAGTTGTTATGTGCTGTTTTAAACTCAACGATCTCGTTTTCTGCGTGCTCAAGTAGCTGCTTTAGTATTCCATGGTATGTCATCATGTCGCCTTGGGTGTTTATTAGCTTGGTTTAATATGCCGGAAAGGTCGTGTTATTGGTTCTCATTAACCGTTTTGAAAAAATCAGTAGTTCTTTGGTTAAAACTAATCCATTCTTGCTTTATGTTGTAAAACTCACAGAGTTCTTTGTACAATTCATCTAACTTGGCTTTGTCTGTTATATCAGCGGCTTGTTTTACAACATTAAGAAAGCCTATTTCATTAAATGACAAGTTTGGGAATTTAAAGGGTATCACTCGTTTTCCCTCCAAAGACCATGCGGCTCCCATTTCATTCTGACAAACTTCGCTTTTCCTATAGTTTTCTGAAATGAAGCATAGAATGAAATCGCAGCATTTCATGTTTGCTATAATTTCATTTCTGAAATCATCTCCTGTTCGAATAGCAGTGTGGTCCAAAGTGCAGAATATGTCATTTGGTTTGAAGCCGCATCCAAGCATTAGTATTTCTTTTACAAAAGCATTGACAATGGTTGAATCGTTAGATGAATGGCTGATAAAGATTTTTTTTACCCCGGTGCTTTGAGCGCTTGGCGTTTCAATGGCTATTAAGCAATCCAGAGTAGCGTCAATAGCACCTTGATGTAATAATCTGTTCGAATCATATTCATCCATGTGCTTTTTTAAGTCTGAATGGATGGTAGGGTATTTTTCTCTGATTGCTTCACATAGTTCTTCCAATGCCTTTTCAAACAAAGATATATTACCGGTTACAAGTCGAGAAATGCTGGTTGAATTAATGAACTTTGTTATCTTTATTTCGCTATCAGAGATATTTTTGCAATTTGTTGCTAAATTATAAATAGTATCTTTTTTCATTTTCGAATCCCCTCGTATTAGTGTTGCAAAGATACGAAGTTACTTTGAATGTGAGGTTTAACCTTTTCTTTATCTTTTAGTTTGCAATATTTGTTAGTAATAATGAGTATATCGGGCTGAAACTTGAATTTTATTAAAGTTTCTCCCAGTTTTTTCTGTTCTCCAAAATACAGAAGGATTATTGGATTCGGTTTGTTGGATACGGATGCCAGCGCTAAGGACATGTCACCTTGTAAGATTGTTCCGTCATGTCCAGGCAGTCCACCATGATTACCCCCGCCACCTCGCAAATCTCTTTCACTCTTGTGTGGCCGACAATCTGTTTGACAGATGTCCCGTCGTAAAGGTTGTCAAAGCAAAGCGACCCAGGACGCACCCAGAGCGGTGAATGGCGCGTGTCCTCGCCGTAGTGGTCGAACCCGTTTGAGTTGGGCTCGAAAGTGAAGGGGCGCTTGTCCTTTTTCCAAAGGCTGTTGATTGCCTTTGCCATGTTGGCAGGGCGGATGCTCCTTACTCCTGGCAGGTAGGTTTCTTTCCATTCCTTGGTTACACCGGCGTGGATAACCAGGTAACCGTCGTTTATGGCGTATGCCACGCCGTGGAACAGCCATTCCGAGGCGGTGAACAGCTGCTGTATCCAGAAAGCGTTTTCTTCGTCATAGCGGCTGTTGTACTCGGAGATGCCGGGAAGGTAGTCCATGTCGTGGTTGCCGTAAAGGAGTACCGTGTTTTTCCTATGCTTCCTTTTGTATTCGACAATCTCCATGAAGTTCCGTTCCAATTCCTCAACGGTGAGATCCAGATAGGGGTCGAAGTAGTCCCCGATGAAGATGTTGACGCAGGCTTCGTCAACGAGACGTTTCCATTAGTCTCTTCCGTGAATGTCGCCGATGATGTTGTAAGTGGGCATGGGTTGAAGATGTCTGATATTAGTTGCGAAGATAGCGGTTTCTTGGAATATTTGCTCATGTTGTTTGATGAAAAGTTTTCTAACAGAATTGAGGTTTCGTTGTGATAATCATAAAGATTTGATTACTACCCATGTAATCTCATATAGAACCATCCATTTTTTGTTGGGGACGTTGTATTTCTCACTATCTTTGCAATGGGTAAAACAAAGAAGAATAATATGTCGGGAAATACTAATAATCATATTAGGTTATCTAAGGCAGCTAAAGAATTGAATGTGGGCATGAGTACTATTCGAGACTTCCTTTCTAAGAAAGGATTTCAAGTGGACTCATCACCTAACACAAAACTGACCGATGAGATGTATGCTCTGCTCGTTAAAGAGTTTGGAAAAGAAGAGGCCAGAGATTCCTCTAATCCTGCCGTTTTTTCGAACGCCATAAACAACGCCATGAATACTATCAATACAAAAGCAATAGATAAGCGAACCAAGGATCAACTCGTCATGATCTATCGCTCGTTACCAAAGGAAACTATCCCAGGGGAAGGCGAGGAAGGGGTTAATTTAGCTAAGTTTGGATTAGCAATAAAAAGAGAAGGTATTGATTTTCATACTTTCGGCTTTGGAAAGTTGGCTGAATTTGTTGAGTATTTAGATTTTTTAGAAGTATTCACAGACACATCTATTGCTCCTCCTGTGAAATATGTGCACTATAAGACGAGAGGTAACACACAAAGAACAAGGAGGGCTTTTGACAAAGAAGAAGTAGAACAAATCAAAAGAAGGTTGAGGCTAGATAACAACTTCTTTATTGGTCAATTCATCCCACAAAAAACTGAAGGCTGGTATAAGATTGTTGACATCAGGAATACGGATTTTACAAAAATAGAAGACAAGGAACGAGGAATTAAGGATTTAACTATTTCTTTTCGAAGCCAAGACAAGGAATTTAATCGTTTCGCCTATTATAAATTTACATGGGTTCTTTTGGAAAAGGAACCTATGAAATTTGGAATTGATTTAAGAGAAGAGATTAGTATCCTTATGTCAGAAGACATTGTAAAATGTCTTTATGACAGTATAGTTCATTATCCTGCCAGTGCAGCTAAAAAGATAACTGCAACATTAGATACACTCAATAAGCAGTTAACTCAGAGCGGAAAAGAGGTTTTTATCTATGAATTGCTTCAAAATGCAAACGATTATCCACAAAAGCAAAAAGACGAATCATCAATTGTGCCAATACCAGTTGATGTAGAGTTTCATATAACCGATGAATTTCTTACCTTTCAACATACTGGAGACTACTTTAACGCAAAGAACATTGCAGCTATCTGTGATATAAACGATGGCGAAAAGTCAGATAATGTTGAAGCGATAGGCTATAAAGGCATTGGGTTCAAAACCGTTTTTTTGGATAATGACTATGTTTACCTTAGTACAGGAACTTATTCGTTTCGTTTTGATAAATCCGCTACTGACATAATCAACACTCCTTGGCAAATTCTGCCTGTTTGGACTGATGGTTATGATGTGCCACCTGTGGTTAAAAATGTTTTTAGTCGTCATCCTAATGATGTTTTTCGAGTAAAATTTGCGCTTAAGCCGAGAGACAAAAAGATATTGTTGGACAGAAGCAGGAAGGACAATTATATTGATCTTTTCAATAATGTTTTTGACACGGAGCGTGTCATGTTGTTTATACCGAACATTCATAAGGTTAGTGTATTCTTTGAAGGGACAAACGTTCCTCCTATAGAGCGCTCCAAAGACAATGATACTTGGTATGTTTCTGAGGCAATGTCCGATGATATTCCTGAGGCGATTAGGAATAGAATAAACGAAGTATTGACTAACAACAATGCCGATAAATCCAATGGTTATGACAAAATTCCAGAGAAATACTTGAATTTCAATAAGACTGCGGTTCGTTTTGCATGTAGAAAGGAGGGGCGAAAACTTCTTCCTGTAGAGAATGCAAATCTGTATTGCTACTTACCCGCAAAGAGGGCTAATTGGGGATTTGATTTCCTCATGAATACCGATATGATTCCCAATGGAGCACGCGATGACATTGAAGACATTGAGCTTAATCATGTGATTGCCAAAATTGCTGGACGACAATTTTTCTTCTGGATTAGATCCCTTATTGGGTCAAAGGAATATGAGTTAGATTCTATATTCTCTCTTATACCTGATTTTAATCAGTGTATAGAGCGACACTCCGACTATAAAACTTTCATCGAGGAATTTAAGAAAGAGTTTGAGCAACTAATTGTCAATGAATGTTTTGTTCCCGTGTTAAACTCAAAAGGAGAGAGGTATGTGGCTCCCATAGATTGCATCATCAATGACCAAACAGGAATTACAAGAGATGGGGTGATGAGTGACACGGATTTTATGACTGTAATGGAGTTGGAAGATGGATATTTGCCAATACAAGAATTGCGTGAATCGGAAGCTTTTATGAAATTCTTGTTCAAGTATTCTCCGTCTGACCTTGATATTGATCTTGATGATGTTAAGAAAAAATGCTCTAATGATAAGTTTGTCGAATGGTTGAAAAATGCTGACAATAACAACCTTTTTATCAACCATTTGCTTGCCCATAAAAATCTTGAGGAATTTGCTGATGAGAGAATCTTTATAGAATATGAGGGTGACCTGTTTACTGCGGGTAAATTGTATTATGATTTTGATTCTCACTGCAGCGACATACCCTTTTTGCGCTGTTTTATTCCTCATCTGACAGATTCAACTAGAGAGTTTTTCAAAGATAACAAGGATTGGAAGACCTTTGTTGATGAATATTTCATGGAATTTGATGCCAATGAAATGTTAGATGCTTATGTGTTTGATTGTGAAGATGCCGTTACTCAACTTAAAAATATTGAGAACTCTAAATGTTTCATCAAATTCATTGCGGAATACTTGGTTGATTTGACTGATCGGACGGACAAGTTCCCGTACTTTGATGAAGATGAAAATGTAAACATAGGGTTTGAAGGATTGTTGTATTTTTATAGCGAGAAAGCGTTCAATGTCTCACAGGCCAAGTGGATAGGAGATAATTCTCTCACAATCTTGTCACACAGGTATTTGGAAGATGATAAGAATGAGGCTATCAAGAGAGTCTTTCAAAGTTTAGGTTTTGTTGATTTTGACGAAAAAGAGTTTATCGAAAAAAGCGTTGTCGGCTGTTTGGATTTTTGCAACAAGGTAAACGAAGCCATAACAGACGATTTTGAGGTAAATGTGTCTTTCTTGAAATATGTTTATTCACGGAAGGATCTGTTGAAAGAAAAAGAAGGTCAGTTGAAGGGCTATGTGCTAAATTGTTTAGACATAGACGATAGTGAACAATACATGTGTGCTGATGGCCTTAGATACTTTTCCCAGGAATCTTATGCTGGGAATACTACATTTGCAGATAACAAGCATCATCCGTGGTTAACTAAAGGTATGATGTATTGCCTTGACAATAAGTATTTCGACCTTTTTTCTACGGAAGAGAGGAAGCAACTAGAAAGTTTCTTTAGGCAATCGTTTGGCATAAAAACATTTACTAATAAATCATTTTTCTTTGATGTTGTTATCGCTAATAAAAAGCGTATATATGCCATATTACAAGAAAATAATTATTTTCAGAATTTCATAGATTATTTGAAGCGAGATGAAAAAGACATCTTTGATGATAGCTTGGCGTTCAACGATATAAAGGATATGCCTTTATTATGTTTCGATGGAACTGTAGTTGAACAACGAGATAAAAGGCGATTAATTGAATTTAGTGATGCGGCTATTGAGTTGAAAAACAAAAAATGGTGTTATAATACAGTATTTGCTGTTGTGGATAAATCCTATTCGGATTTTAGCTTCAGCACATTGCAATTTCTTAAAATAGAGCCTTTTAATCTGCCAATTATAATGGGAAGCCTTTTAGGGATAAAGGGCTTTACAGCTATTACTAAGTTTGAAGATTATAGTTTTGATTTTTGGAGGTATATTAAAGACAACTTACGGTCTTTTGAATCTTTAGAGCCGTTCAGCATTATTAAATTGGCAGCAGATGGCGACGACGGTGTTTATCTTGATGCCAAAGAGCTATACATATCTGACCTATATCAAAAGGATGGCATAGAGTCATTGGTTAGGAAGTATGACAAGCATGCTCGTTTTGTTTCAAAGAAGTACTTAGAAGATGATTCAGATAGCAACAAACAAGAATGGAACAAGTTGTTCAAGAAGTTAGGGTTGCGTTTTGATAACAAAGATATACTTTTTAATTCAGTTATTCCACATTTGTATGAAATAGAAGACGATACGCTCGATTCTGTTATAGCGATGTTGACCAAGCATATAAAGGATTTGAAAGAGAATTGGGCAAATTGTAAGAATAGGTTGTGTCGTTTAAGAGTTAGGACACGCTCAGGACAATTTCAAACGTTAGATAAGACTATCATCATCAATTTAGCTGAAGACAATATTGTTGAGCCATTCAAAGATGTAGAATTGCAAAGAGAGATTGCACCTGAGATATTATCCGCCAACAAAGACATCATTCAGCTTATTGCTGCTGAGTTCCAACGCAATTGTATATATACAAGCAAACAGCAATGGGCGCAAGCTAAATTGGATGAGTATATTGAATCCATTCAACCGAATGAAGAAAAGAGAGAGACAATCCATTTGGATTTTATCCGAGAATTGGCGACGTTGATTTCAAATGATTTTACTTTTACAGAAAGCTCCTTAAAGAAGTTATTATTTAAGTCAAAAAGAAAGGAAGATGGATATCTGAATATCGCCAGTCTTACCTTGGGAACAGTATATAAACCTTATTGCGATTTTGAATCAAATGGCATTGTGGATTTGAATTATCTTTCAGAGGAGTATTTGACAGATAATAACAAGGATACCATGCGAGATTTCTTTAAAGATAAGGCAATGGGCATTCATCAGTCATTTGAAATAAGGGATGTTCGGTTGTTATCAGATAAATCGTTTGCATTGTATTTCTGGGGCAAATATTTCCCCCGTCATTTGGGAGAGTTTGAGGAATGGATTAAAAAAGGAAGATTCAATACTGCCGCCTGTATACCAACTGATGAGAACGTGGTTTCGCCACAAGAGCTATACTCTCCAGAAATATACCATTTTGCCAAATACACTAATAATTGGGGAAGCAAGGTTCCTTCATCCACTGTTGTAAACAGTATCAGAGAAGATAGTGCGCGGCGAATCTTTCTTGGATTGCCGTTCAAAAAGAAACTGAGTTTTGAGGATTGTTTAAATTATCTATTGAACGCAAAAGAAAGGCCAGGTGATGAATACAGAAATCGCGCTCAAATAGTTGACTGGATCTTGGAGGATACAGATAGGGACGAACAACTAATAACATGGTATAGGGAGCAGCCGTCTGCCACATGGCGCAATGGTAAAGGACAACTTACACATATTAAAGATTTGTATGTGATTCACCCAGAGGCAAGGCAGGAAAGTAATATATTTGTCGGTGATGAACATGTTATGAGAGCAACAAGCATATTCCCGCTTGATACCAAAAAGTTTGAACTGGCTTGTGATATTTTCAGAATCAAGTGTTTAAAGAGGGAGGACTTTAAGACTACGCCGATAAACCCAAAAGACGAGACAGTAGATATTTTGAAGGCAATAATGCCTAAAATTCTGGTTTTGGCTGCAATTGAAAAGCCTGAAAAGTATCAGCCTTTGTATGAGAAATATGCAGAAGAAATCAAAAAATATAGATTCCTTGTTTGTGATAAGATAGATTTAGGACATGAAAGCATCCATAATGATATTGAACGAATCTATTCAGACGATGAGCATATCTATTATGTCAACTCATGGGAACATAATCGAACCTATACAAAATTCTGTAGTAAGATAAAGAACCTCCTAGGGATTGAAGTATATACCGATGTGTGCGAGGATGTGTTGGATAGTAATTTATCAGTCGATGAGTGCATCGAAAAGTATTGCTCATCGTTTTTGCGTGATGAATCATTTAGATCGTATCTTCAGGAATTGAATCATACAATTGCTGATTTTGAGGAGGAGTATGTACCAGAGGAGGAGGACGATTACTATTCTGACACAGTTACAGAAGAAGAAATTGAAGAAGCGGATGGCGATATGGTTGCTCCTGAGCTGAATAAGCAAGAAGAGGTTAACGATGAGCAAGAAGATGAAGATGAAATAGAACAACACGAGCAAAAGCCGATACTTCCTACATCAATTAAAACACCAAAAACATCAACAAGAGGAATCACGGCAACATCTTCTGAAGGTAAAGAGGATGATGAGACAATTGCAGCCAAGGAGACAGAAACGTTAGATGAGACAGAGACAAGTGACCGAAGGAAAAATGTTGACAGTTCAACTAAAACAACGAGTCGACTAGCAGCCGAAGAAACCGACGAAGAGGAAGAAGAGGAGTCAGAAGAAGATTATACGGAGCATGTTCCGGGAGAGGTTGAGGGTCATCATAGAAGTGGGTGTTGGGTTAATGAGTATTGGAGAGAAGATGGGACTCATGTTAGTGGACATTGGAGAAGTGATGCTGATGTCACACCTCATACCAGAGAGTTAGGCGATACCAGTTATTCTTCCGATTCAGAAGCAGAGGAAAACGGACAGACACAAGAAGGGCCAAAGCCTACACCTGTTATTAGGAAGCGTGAGCAAGAGGATGACGATGATTTTGTTGGAAATGTTGACCATGATCGTGATTATGATAAACTCGGCCAGAGACCTCGCAAGCCAAGAGCAAGAAAGTTGGCCAAACCATATACGAGTGAAGAATTAGAAAGGATGCGTTCTCATGGCACACCCTTTGAATTGGAATCTCTTCCACCAACACAAGAAGAATTGGACGTGTTGGGTCAGTGTGGCATAACTCCCGAACAAGTTGCGGACACTAATTATCTTGCTAATCTTCGTTTGTACAATAATTTGACAAATGAATTGGGCGAAGAGCCAGAAGAGACGATTGAGGACTTTGTTCGCAATGCCGATGATGTGACTGTGCATAAACTCCGTGGAGGCAAATACATTCATGCTTGCAGTGCAGCAAGAGGCGTAATGTATGTATCGCCTTCTGTTTGGAACAAAATGGTGGATGACAAATGGATTATCTGCGTATATCTCAACGGGCAGGGCAGCAAGTTCAAATACATCAATAGCAAGGAGGAGTTTTTGCAACTTGTCGAAAAGGATGATGTCGTTATCAAAATCACGGGTAAAGAAAAGGTTGATGTCGTTAATGAATTATACTCTGGATTGTTGGAAGGTGTGAAAGGCTCGGCTTATACACTCATAAGAGTTGCATCAAGAACAAATATGGATGCTGTCTTTGCTCACTATGTTGGAGCAATGGCAGAGAAAGACGATGGTTATGACTATAATGATGATTTATAAACCATGAATAAGATAACAAAGATTGAAAACTACAAATCCTTATTTGCTGATCAAATTAAGGAATCCATTGACGAACAGCAGAAGGTAAACCGTTCGCAGATGTGCCAGTTGTTCAAGGCGGGTGACTTGTCCTTGGCGTATGTAGATACCATTCAGAGGGAAACAGGTATGGTTATCCTTAAATTCCCCAAGCGAATGGCACCGCGTTTGAAAGTTCAAAAGAACATCGTTGTCATTACAAAAACCGCCTTTCGCGAACTTGGTGACAAGCCTTTAGAATGGTCATGCAGCTGGCGAGACTTTTGCAGTAATCCATATCATCACACGCCTGGTTCGGACATTACACCAATGTACTATGTTAATGGGAAAAGCGATGGGTATGATTATGTTGCGTGTTGCGGATTAAGCTTCAAATTGTATGACATTCTTGACAAGTCTGTCTCGGAAGGCAAATCATTAACAGTTATCATACATGACCCATTCCCACCTGTAGATTACTATAAGAATCTCTGTCGATACATGGATGTGTTTCCAGACAACGAGGAATTGTATATGGAGCCACTCACCTCGTATGAAGAATGGCAGCCTGAAGAACTTGCATTTGATGCAAATAATCCAACAGGTATATCAGATACCATTCTAAAGACGCTGGATGAGCAAGATTGCTGCATCTTGCAGGGACCGCCAGGAACGGGTAAAAGTTGGACTATAGCCAAAATTGTCGCCACATATCTTAACGGTGGTAAGAATGTATGCGTGACCACTATGGCGAACAAAGGATTGGCTGAATTGATTAAGCAAGATCCTTTAAAGGATTATGTCTCTTCAGGTAAAATCAGTAAGACTAATTTGTCAATCGATGAGCAGAAGCAGATTAAAGGCGTGAAAAATGCCAGCTCAGACTTGGTGGTTCCAGATGGTGAGCTTTTATGTGCAACAAACTATGTTCTTTCGAGTGTGTTCAGCGAGAAGAAAATGACACTGAATGGACTTCCAAGTTATGATCTTGTTGTAATAGAAGAGGCTTCCCAAGCTTTCCTGACGGCAATAGCAGCTTTTAAACAGTTGGGGAAAAAATGTCTTATTGTAGGAGACCCAATGCAGCTTCCTCCTATTGTCAAGACAAACAATCCGCTACACAACACATGGAATGTTAGCACACAGGTTGACGGTCTTATCACTTTTGCATTAGGTTCTAATGTAAAGGCATATCGTATTGTCACAACATTCCGACTTACTGAAAAGAGCGCTGCTTTGACAAAGCTGTTTTATGGTAATCGTTTTTTGTCTGTCAAAAAGGAATACCAAGACTTTTCATCGATTCAGAACGCCTTGTTTCCCAATGAGGGAGGTGTCTTATTCTGCTGTACAAACGACTGTAAAAATGGGTTGTATTCCGAAACGGCAGACCGTTTGATAAAAACCGTTGTTGAATCATTGGAGAGCAATTACCCAGAAAGGAGTTTGGCTATTATGACACCTTTCCGAGAAACAGTAAAAGAACTGCAAAAACGGTTTTCCACTTCTGACGTAGAATTGGATTTGACCATTGAAACTATTGACCGAATACAGGGCATGACAGTAGATTATTCAATACTCTATATCCCAGGAAGGAATCCGGGGTTTGCCCTAGAAGAACGACGCTTTAATGTTGCAACAAGTCGTTCAAGAAGCACCACGCTTATCATTTCTGACATCGCATTACAAGACTTCCATACAATTCCGCCAAAGGTCATCAAATTTGTTGGGATGTGTGATACTGTTATTGATGCAAAGACGGTGAAGAATAACGATTTAGTTGTTGCTGATGAGCACAAGGTCTCTGATGAGCAAGCGATAACAAAAACCGAAATCCCAAAGATAAGTGTCAAGGTTGTTGGGAAAATAGATCTTTCTAAATTTGAAAGACCGAAGAAAGAATTGAAAGCTGACAAGAGAAACTATTACATCATTGACACTAATGTGTTTGTCAATTGTCCTGATATTATTGGAAGAATTGACAAAAAGTACCCTGTCATTTTATCTGCGAAAGTTACGGATGAACTTGACCACATGAAGATAAAGTTGGATGAACAAGGTAAACAAAATGCAGAAAAGGCACTGCGAAACCTAAATAACGAAAGTGAACATGAAGTTCTGTATGAGTTTGCTGATGTTTCGTTATTGCCAGACGATTTTGACAAGCGTTCACCAGATAACATGATACTATCGGTTGCATTAAAGTACAAATCAGAGAACCCAATCATGCTGACTTCTGATAATGGCCTTCAGCTTAAATCAAAGATATTAGGCATAACCACTATTTCATTAAAGAAATTTCTGAAGCGCTAAGGGGATTCGTAAATAATAATTGAAAAGTATACCTCCGTAATAATCGAATGGCCACCTTAGATATTCGTCTTCCTCGAAGAAGAAATCCTTCTAAAAAAATACCGTCAATTTCTTTCTACAAACAATTAATTTTGTTGTTTTGGATATTAAGTGACACTTAAACAATTGAAACAGCCTAGGTTAACTTATTTTTCATTTCGTAGAAAATTCCATAATTTTATGGAAAAATAAGTGAACATAAATTTGAACATAGCTGACGTAACTTATTGATTATCAATCAGTGACGTTAATTTTCCACGAGGATGAATATTGACCTTCGTAAGGGAATAATTGAGTAATCAAATTATTGAAAATCAATAAAGTAAGCAGGAGAAAAGCCTGCTTATTTTATTTTGTTCAGGTCTTATATTTTTGTTCGTTCTTACTTGATTAACATGTAATTACCTGAAATACAGTAAATTAAAAATAATCCTCCTGTTATTTTTGTCTATTTTTTGTTCCTTTGTGCTATCCTCGTACATATTAAAAACTAAGTACCATGAGAACAAAAAGAGACTTTCCGACAGGGAAACTGAGATTGATATACCCTGTCAGTTCATTTGATGCAAACAAGAAATATGCTCTTAACTTTGAGTATTCTTTCGATGGAGCAATCATTCGCAAGGACACTGGCTACAGGGTCCGGGTCAAGGATTGGAACAAGGACGGAAACGAAAAGAAAGGCGCCTTGAGATCAAGTTACGGTGTGGATTACATCCACGAAAACTCCAAGCTCATCACAACCTTGTTCAAATACGACTCTGAAATCACGGCTTACGTATTGAAGTACCCTGGAATGTTGAGCAAAAGAATCATTCAAGCGATCTTGAATGGCGTGCCTGTCACCCGCGATGACGATGGGTTGGATTTCGTGGAGTATGTGAAAAAGGATCTCAAGTATCGACTCAACGCCAACAAGATCAAGCAGAGTCGGTATGAAAACGGTCTGTGCGGAATGAACCTCTTCCAAGAGTTCCTAAGGACTCAAGGCAAGGGTACCTACAGGGATGACTGCATCTATCTTGGTGAAATCAACCGCGACTTGTTGGACCATTACATTGAGTATAGAAAGCATGTCAAAGGGAACAGTAACGCCACCATCAACCACAACCTTATTCCGATCATCCATGCCTGCGAACGTGCCCGAGACAACGGCTATATCACGGATAAGCAATATGCCAGCATCAAGGACTGCAAGCTGGTTGAGGATGCCGGAAGTATTGACGACACGGGGTTTGACGGAAGATACCTGACCAAGGATGATTTGAGGCAATTGACGGCCTTCTATGAGAATGACAAGGAAGCCAGACGGCGGGAGTATGTCGAGATGTTCTTGTTTGCCTTTCATGCGGGAGGGATGCGTCTCGTCGATGTGATGACGCTCCAATGGGTCCATGTGGATTTTGATAGGAAGGAGATCAGGAAGGTGCTTGTCAAAACGCTGAAAAGCCGGAAGCAGCGCCATGTGATTCCCATGACAGAGCCGGTGGAACGACTGTTGAGGAAATGGCGACGGATGGGCCGAACCACCAAGTTCGTGTTTGGTTTGCTGCCCGATACCTTCGACATCACCAACCCGATCGCATTGTATTTTGCCAGAAATAGTGTGAACAGGAAGGTCAACCAATCATTGAAAGTAGTAGGTCAGGGTGTGGGATTGCCGTTTACGCTGACTTTCCATTGTGCCCGACACTCCTTTGCCATCAATGCACTGAACGATGAGGAACACCCACTCGACATGTACCAGGTCAGTAGGTTGCTAGGACATGCAAGTACAGAGACCACGGAGAAGGTGTATGCTGATTACATCACTTCCACTTTGAGGGAGAAGATGACGGATTTGGGTTTCGATTTCCTGCCGGAGTGGGTTGAATGAGTTACCAAAACTAAACATAAACGTTATTGCCATCGATCTCCTGGAAGCTTGTCTATCAGTCGTTCTTTGACTAATAGATAGGATTCATGAGGATCGTATGACAGGTTGGGATGCAAAAGTGCGTTCATGTCAGTTAGGAAATCCTTGTCGTTCATTTTTTCATCCAAATTCAGAACGTATTCCTTGTAGGTTGGAACGTGATTGACGACAAACGACATGTACTTTTCAAAACATTGAAGCACGGCGTTGTCGTCCACCTCAGTATGTGTCAACGCATATCCCAGGTCATACAGGTCGCGGCCTTTCTTGCGTTGATAGAGCGCCCTCATCTTGGTGCCCAACAGTTCGTTCAACTCGTATGTGGTGATGTTGCAATCTCCTGAGAACCATCTGGATTGTACCGAGAACGGCATCCGTTTCAGTCCCAACACATTGAAGTGCTCGAAGCAGTTGATTTCCACCTTGAGCCTTATTTGAACCACAGGAGGCATCTCCGAGGCGATCCTGAAAAGCAGGGTGTTGTTGTAGCGTTTCTGCTTGACAACTTTGTCGGGCATGTATGACAGCACTTCTCCAAGCCTATATATGATAGGCTTGATGGGTCCAGGGTGAACCTGTACCAAATCAATGTCCTCGCTATAGCGGCTTTGTGGATGCAAATACAACTTGTGTAAAGCTGTGCCACCTCGGAATGCCAACTGCTCCGATAGTAATTCATCGCTGAAGATGGCCGCCAAAGCCCTGCAAATCAGCAGGTCTTGCTCAACCATCGCGTCATCCGTCCATGGAGCGTTTTCACGCCAGCCTCTTATGTGTGCCTCGGGTATCATAACTCATCCATTTCTATAGTTGCATTGACTTGTATTTTCCATCGTGTTTCAGACGCACATCCAACACTGGCCTTGCCCTTTTTCAAAGGGGTCTTTCTGAACTTCAGTCCAGCTTGCTGGCACCCTTCATAAAGTGAGTCGGCCTGTCTTTTTTCATCCAAAATCACTTCGAGGATAAAACCAAGACGTTGATATACTGGAGTTTGTGAAACATGATAAAACTCCGGCGCTATGCCGTCAAAGTTTACGGTCTCCATTAGCTCGGCCAACACTTCACTTGCACGGCTCATTCCTCCGAAGTTGCCTTCATGGTCAATCAGGTCGATGGCTGTCAGTGCCGGCGATGATACGTTGACATCGCCGTTCTGAGTCCTTTTCTTTTCCAAAAGCTTCGTTGGGATCTCGCTGCGTGATATGAAGGCGATTCTCGTTCCCTTCTTTTCGACCTGCCGCAAAGTCTTTCCTTCGGTAATGACCATAAAGGTTTGTGGCACTTGATGGGCGGCGCCATGTAAGAAAGCAGCTGAAAGCAGTCCCACATAATAAGGTCTCCCGAGATATGCCATCAGTCCGTCAATGAAAAACATTGGAGGCACCTGCCCCTTCAGACGGTATTCCTCAGGCACGGCCACATAGAAATTTCTCCATGGTGACACAACCATACCACGTTTTACCAGTCTGCTGATGGCATTCTTTAAATAATCCGGGCCTGCCTCCGGAAAGGCTTCTGTCAAGTTCTCCTTGGTGAACAAATAGTTTCCCCTCAACACTCTTCCAGTGACCCATTCCCCAAGACTTTTTTCGTTACCTCGCATAACTATCGTTTTGATTGTTGCAATACGATCGCAAAAGTAATCATTTTTTGCATACTTTTAAGATTGAATTGCAAAAATGTTAGTAACAGGATGAGGAATTATGCTAATATTTGGACTCGATAACGCTATATTGTCCATTTGAAATCAGAATCAACCTCGATATTAAAATAGAATAAACATCAAAAGACATGATGCAAAAAAATGTAATTTGATGTAAATTAAAGCTAACCTAAAGTTGTACATAGCGACTGTAACTTATTGGTTTTCAATGTTCTTTCTTTTCTTCCACGAAGATGAGTATTAAGCGGTTTTTCCGCCTTATTCCCTAACAAAGAGGCATTTATAAACTTGGGTGTCAGTTGTTTCTGATGCCCATTTTTATTTGTTAGATTGCGAAAAAAGTGCTTTTTTTGCGCCAGATAGTAGTGCCAAATGATTTAATTTTTTGCTATGCAGAATGATGAAGAAGTCATGAAGACTCTCAATGAGTTAGTCAAGGAAATCAAAGAGCTCAAAGAACAGTTAGGCTTACAGAGGAAGCCAATCTATACAAATAAAGAGCTGCTAGAGTTATTAAATGTGTCGTCTGCCACATTGAAGAAGTGGCGGAATAATGGTTATCTGGGTTATACTCAGGTGGGATCAACGTATTTCTACTCTCCTGCCGATATTAAGCAGTTCATGGATAAGAATCACAGTTCGGCATACGCTTATTGGTAACTTTCTAAGTCATTTGTGAAGTGTTACGTTTTTTGCTAGCCTTGTGATTCGTTTTTTCATTTTCAAGTGGATAGGAAATCCTCCCCAACGCCTCCTTCACGATCTTTCGGGGACAACCGATGTTCATGCGGACAAACCCTTCGCCGCCTTGACCGTAGGCGGCACCGTTGCTTAACACGAGCCCAACTTCGTCAGTGAAATAACGCATGAGTTGCTCTTGGGATAGGCCAAGGGCACGGCAGTCTAACCAAATCAGGAAGGAAGCTTGGGGCGCAATGGCCTTGATGCCCAAGTCGTTCGTGGAGAAGAAATCGAGGACCTCCTGGATGTTGCCTTGAAGATATTCCCGAAGTGATTGTAGCCATGGCACCCCCTGGGTATAGGCGGCGATGGTCGCTACCACGCTAGGAATGGGAGCCTCGTCGAGTTTCAGGTCTTCCAGATGCTTCAAATAGGGGTCCCTTAACGCTTTGTTGGGAATGACACAATAAGCGGTCGGGGAAAGTCCTGCCAGGTTGAATGACTTGCTGGGACTGGCGAAGACCATGCCGACAGAAGCCGCATCTTCGCTGACGCTGCAAAACGGGATGTGTTGTTGGCCTGATAGGGTGAGGTCGGCGTGAATCTCATCGGAGATGACGAGCACACCCTTCTGACGGCAGAGCGAGGCGATCCGCTCCAGTGAATCATGGTCCCAGACGATGCCAACTGGGTTGTGGGGATTGCAAAGGACAAGGATCTTGGCATCGGTAGTGGAGAGGATATTCTCTAATCCGTTGAAATCCATCTGGTAATGTTCGCCGTCGAAAAGCAGGGGGTTGTCGATGACCTTGCGCCCCAGCCTTTCTGCATACAGCCGGAAGAGGTTGTAAACGGGAGGCATAACGACGATGCTGTCACCTGGTTCGGTAAAGGTGAGATAGGCTTGGTTGATGGAGGTGATGACGCCTGGGCAATAGGCGACCCATTCATTTTCGACCTGCCATTGGTGCATCTCTTTTTCCCAACCGACGATGCTATGATAAAACGCTTCGGGGGTCGAGGTATAACCCAGCACATCCCGGTCCAACCGTTCTTTCAAAGCTGCTGACACCGCTGGTGCCGTCCGAAAATCCATGTCGGCAATCCACATCGGGATCTGCCCTTCAGAAGCCCTTCCATACTTGATGCTCCAGGTTCCGGACCGGTCAACCAGTTCGTCGAAATCCCATTCTTCAAGGATCGGTTTTTCGGAGATGGCGGGATGGCTGCATCCTGTCACCAAACTACCGGCAGCGGGGAGCAAGGTCATGGCACAAGCTGCTGCCGAAACGCCTTTGATAAATTCTCGTCTTTTCATGCGATTAAATGTTGGGACAAAGGTAGTCAAAATCAGTTGTGTCATGCCAACGCTCTATAGACCATTCTAAAAATGAGAAAAGCAATAGCAATCGTGGCTTTTGTGGCCGCTATGTTCGTTGCCGGAAATGTGCAGGCTCGCTACATTGGGCTAAAGATTGTCGGGACTAAATAAAGGCAGCCCTCAAACGAAGGCTGCCTTTCATATTCAGGTTAGACGATTGTTATAGGGTTAGTATTCGTTGACCGTCCAGTTATTGGGGATACCGCTGGGACCCCAGGTCCAACAGGTTGCACCCTTGGCCTTGGTGAACGTGCCGTAAGGTTTTCCGCTGAGCCAGTCTGTGGTGCAGCCAGAGCCATTGATGGTGGTGGCTAAGCAGGTCACTTGTTCGATGGTACCGCATCCGGAAAACATAGAAGCATAGCACCTATCGACTAATTCCGTGGCGGGCAGATGGGGAGTAGCCGGTATCATGTCGCACCCCTCGAACATGTTAGAATAGCATCCAGGGGCCAATGTTAAGGCGGGCAACTCGACGGGGGTGTCCGACATTTGGGAGCACCCTGCAAACATGCCGGAATAGCAGTTTTCGCTCAGCGTCGTGGCTGGCAGCAGCAGACCGCTTGCCTCGAAGCCACATGTGTTTCCAGCGAAAAGACCTGCGAAAGAAGCACCTTCCATTGTGGTGATCGTCGCAAAGTTTTCCTCGTCCACTAAACTCATGATGTTGCCATACAATGACATATTGATTTCGCTGACAATCTTGGTACCGCTATAGTCTGTGCTGTTGCCGTAGAAAGACACCTTGTCGTGTTCGTTGACCTCGATGCGGAAGTTCTCCTCTATGGGTTGCTTGCCATAGCTGTTATAATTATTTTCGCTGATGTACTCGAATTTCTCGTACTTCATTCCCGGCAGCGGATTGATCACACTGATGTAGCCATGCGTAAAAGGTGCGGCCTCTATCGT